>NZ_FRAQ01000001.1:0-607960 GCF_900142385.1 Marinobacter antarcticus | reverse complement strand
TCCAGTTCCGCCATCTGGGTGGCGCGCCAACGGCGTTCACCAGCGATCAGTTCAAACCGACCCTCCGCAATGGGGCGCACCACAACTGGCTGCATCACGCCCTGCTGACGGATAGAATCCGCCAGTTCCTGCAGGGCTGCAGGGTCCATGTCGCGGCGTGGCTGAAAGCGGCCGCGTTGGATCAGATCGATGGGAACCTGTCGCAACTCACCGTCGTGGTCTTTCGGTTCCTGATCCAGGTTAACCCTGGACCCGGCCAGTAAGGCTCCCAGCCCGCGCTCACCCAATCCTCGTTTCTTCGCCGCCATGGTATCAGTCATTCTTCCCGTTGATAGTCGTTGTGCATCGTATAAAAGAGACGAGCCGGTATGTTACACCGCAACCTGAGCCGATGTCTTTTTTGCCCCGTGGCGACGCACCATTTCCCCGGCCAACGCCAGGTAAGCAATGGCGCCCTTTGACGCCCGGTCGTATTTCAGGGCTGGCAGCCCGTAACTGGGCGCTTCGGCCAGACGCACATTGCGCGGAATAACTGCGCGATAGACTTTATCCCCGAAATACTCGTTAAGCTGGCTGGACACATCCAGCGTCAGGCTGTTCCGGGGGTCGTACATGGTTCTTAGAATGCCCTCAATCTCCAGATTCGGATTGACCGTTTCCTTGATCTGTTCAACCGTATTCATCAATGCCGCCAGGCCTTCCAGAGCATAGTACTCACATTGCATCGGGATAAGCACCGAGTCGGCCGCCGAGAGCGCATTCACGGTTAGCAAGCTGAGTGAGGGTGGGCAGTCGATCAGTACGTAGTCGTAGTTGTCACGAACACTATTGAGCGCGAGTCTTAATCGGTGCTCCCGGCCAATCTCGTTCATCAGCGCCACTTCCGCAGCGGTCAGATCGCCGTTCGAAGGCATGATATCGAAACCTGAAGCTTCCGCAGGAATGATGACTTCCACGGCTGAGGCACGCTTGGTGAGCAGGTCGTAACCGGAAAGTTCCAGCCCGCTTTTATCCACACCGCTGCCCATGGTGGCGTTACCCTGGGGATCCATATCCACCAGCAGAACCCGGCGCTTGGTGGCGGCCAGCGAGGCTGCAAGGTTGACGCAGGTGGTGGTTTTGCCCACACCGCCCTTCTGATTGGTCACTGCAATCACGCGCGCCATGTCTCGCCTCCTTGTTGCGGGGTTACTGGGATTCTTTTGCCCGGGTCACAACCAGCAGGTGTCTCTCTCCACCGGCACCGGGAACTTTCAGGGAATGACTGGATGATACCTGCCAGCCGGCAGGAAGGGCAGCTACCTCATCATCCGGATACTGACCTTTCATGGCAAGGAACCTGCCCTCATTTGCCAGCAGCCCGCCACACCAGGCCACCAGATTGTCCAGCGCGGTAAACGCCCGGCTACTGATCTGGCGGAACGGTTGCTCCGGCTTGCAGTCTTCGGCACGACCATGGATCACTTCCACGTTTTTCAGGCCAAGCTCCAGCACGCATTGGTTCAGGAAGCGGGTTTTCTTGCCGTTGCTGTCCAGTAGCGTGAAACGCGTTTCAGGCAGAACTATAGCCAGGGGAACTCCCGGTAACCCTCCGCCGGCACCAACATCGAGCAGATGTTCCGTGGTTACCCAGGGCAGAATACTAAGGCTGTCGAGCAACTGCCGCGAGACCATCTCCCCCTCGTTGCGCACGGCCGTGAGGTTATAAGCCTTGTTCCACTTGTTAAGCAGAGCCAGAAACACCAGCAGCTGTTGCTGCTGGTCGTCACTGAGGGAAAGTTGCATCTCAGCCAGCCCTTCCCGGAGCTGGCGCTGCCAGAGTGTTTGGGACACCAGGCTCAGGCGCTCTGTTTGCGCAGAAGCTCGCGCTTCTTCAGGTTCACCAGGATCTGCGAGATCGCAGCCGGTGTAACTCCCTGAATCCGCGATGCCTGGGCAACCGTCTCCGGGCGTACCGCTTTGAGCTTCTGCTTGATCTCGTTGGACAGGCCGCCAATCACATCGTAATCCAGATCTATCGGCAACGCGGTGTTTTCATTCCGGCGCAGGCGCTCGATTTCATCGCTTTGGCGCGAAATGTAGCCTTCGTACTTGATCTCGATCTCGACCTGCTCAGCAACGACAGGATCATCCGCTTGCGCGGCACCGATCTCAGCAATATTGCTGTACACAACCTCCGGGCGACGAAGCAGCTCCGCCAATGTGTGATCCCGGGTCATGGGCTGCTTGAGAAAACCGTTGGCGCGATCACCTGCATCGGTTGACGGATGAATGCGGGTGGATTTCAGGCGGTTACGCTCGCTGGTAATGGCATCACGCTTCTCATGGAACTTCTGCCAGCGCTCGTCATCCACCAGGCCTAATTTGCGGCCAGTCTCGGTCAGGCGCAGATCGGCATTATCTTCACGCAGGATAAGACGGTACTCGGCGCGGCTGGTAAACATGCGGTACGGCTCGCTGGTACCCATGGTGATCAGATCGTCCACCAGCACTCCGAGGTAGGCCTCATCCCGGCGCGGATACCATTCGCTCTTCTCCTGCGCGCGCAGGGCAGCGTTGATGCCCGCCAGCAAACCCTGGGCGCCGGCTTCTTCATAGCCGGTGGTACCGTTGATCTGGCCGGCAAAATAAAGTCCCTGAATGAACTTGGTTTCCAGGGTGTGGCGCAGATCCTGCGGGTTCAGGAAGTCGTATTCGATGGCGTAGCCGGGGCGAGTGATATGGGCGTTTTCAAAACCCTGAATCGTGCGCACGGCCGCAAGCTGGATATCAAACGGCAGGCTGGTAGAAATCCCGTTCGGGTAAAGCTCATGGGTAGTCAGGCCTTCGGGTTCCACAAAGATCTGGTGGGAGTCCTTGTCGGAAAAACGGTTGACCTTGTCTTCAATAGACGGGCAGTAGCGCGGCCCAATGCCTTCAATGTTGCCGGCAAACATGGGCGAGCGGTCAAAGCCACTGCGGATTATATCGTGGGTCTGCTCGTTGGTGCGGGTTACGTAGCAGCAGACCTGCTCGGGGTGCTGATCACGGCTGCCGGTAAAGGACATCACAGGCGTCGGATCATCGCCCCACTGTTCCTGCATCACCGAGAAATCGACGCTGCGGGCATCAATACGCGGCGGTGTTCCGGTTTTCAGGCGCCCCACGTTAAATGGTAGCTCCCGCAATCGTTGAGCCAGCGCATTGGCAGGCGCGTCTCCGGCACGGCCACCGGCGTGGTGTTGCATGCCAATATGGATAACGCCACCAAGGAAAGTGCCGGTCGTCAGTACCACGGTTTTTGCATTGAAACGGATGCCGGTCTGGGACACAACGCCGGTAACCTGATCGTTTTCCACAATCAGATCGTCTGCAGCCTGCTGAAACAGCGTCAGGTTGGGCTGGTTTTCGAGAGTGTGGCGAATCGCCGCCTTGTAAAGAACCCGGTCAGCCTGGGCCCGGGTGGCGCGCACTGCCGGGCCTTTACGACTGTTGAGCACGCGGAACTGGATACCAGCCAGGTCGGTTGCATGCGCCATGGCCCCACCAAGAGCGTCAATTTCTTTCACCAGATGACTTTTGCCAATACCCCCGATGGCCGGGTTACAGGACATCTGGCCGAGAGTTTCGATGTTATGGGTCAGCAGCAGCGTTTGCGAACCCATACGCGCCGCCGCGAGCGCGGCTTCGGTGCCGGCATGGCCACCACCAATGACAATGACATCGAAACGGGTTGGAAAATCCACAGTTCACCTCGGAATTCGGGGGATAAAAACAGGGCGGGGAGTATAACGTTTCACCCGGGAAATTGCAGTCAGGATGTGCAAATTTTAACCAGAGCTACTCCGGGTTAAAATCCGCACAATCCAAACTCCGGGACAAAATAGTGAAAAATGCTCGTCTCAAGGTGTGTAGAAAACCGAAATTATCTGCTTTTCATAAGCTTGGCATCACCTTCTCAGAAAAGTTTTCAATAAAGTTATCCACATTCTGCACTACTGCTTAAGCACTTGAAACTTACCATTAACTATATGTTTTTAAATACTTTTAATTTATTCACTCAGACATTATCCATACGTTATTCAATCAATTATCCACAGGTTTCACCGTTTCCGAACGCCGCAAACGCCACACCACCAGCAATACCACGGCATTGAGCATCGACAGCAGCAGGAAAAAGCCCGGAATGCTTACCTCAAGGACACCAAGAACCAGAATCCCGGTCAGGGCACTGACGACCATGAACAAGGCATTGATCACGTTGAGAGCGGCAATGATACGTGCCCGCTTGTCGCGCGGGGTTTCGTGCTGAATGAAGGCATAGAGCGGTACGATAAACAGCCCCCCGCAGATACCGATACCCATCAGGTCCAGCAATACCCGCAGGTAGACCGGGTCGGTCACGAGGGTCCACCAGGTGGAGGAAACCGGAGAATCAGGAACGGCAAAGAACAGATCTATACCCAACAGGCTCAGACCCAACGCTCCCCAAGGAACGGGCACCAGGGAAATATGATGCTTGGTCAGCCGTTCACACAGCATGGAGCCTATGGAGATACCAATTGTAAACATCGCCAACAAGAGCGTGACTACGGTCTCATCCCCCAACAGGTTAATACGGGCAAAGTTGGGGAACTGGGTCAGATAAGCGGCGCCCAGAAACCAGAACCATGAGATCGCCAGCACGGCCAGCATTACCGGCCGGCGCTCAGCGGCAAGTGTCATCAGGTTCCTGGTTTCCTTAACCGGACG
Source organism: Marinobacter antarcticus (assembly GCF_900142385.1). Lineage (NCBI taxonomy): Bacteria > Pseudomonadati > Pseudomonadota > Gammaproteobacteria > Pseudomonadales > Marinobacteraceae > Marinobacter > Marinobacter antarcticus. The sequence continues at coordinate 603,229 of NZ_FRAQ01000001.1, read as the reverse complement.
AAACCGGATGGCAATATCTGCGCCGTGATTTCCGGTTACGGGCACCTGACGGGCCGCCAGGTAACCGAGCACCGCCATGACCAGAACCGCGACGGCTGTGAGTTTCGCAGCCGTCTCAAAGCCCATGAGCAGGCCCGCAGCAATAGTACCCAGAAGAATCGCTACAAAGGTTCCCATGCCCACCAGACCGTTACCACCGACCAGCTCATCATCCGCCAGTACCTGCGGCAGGATGGCGTACTTCACCGGCCCGAAGAAGGTAGATTGAACGCCCATCAGGAACAGCAACAAGAGCAACAACTCATACCAGCCGAACCAGAGACCGATCGCAGCCAGCCCCATAATCACAATCTCAGCCAGCTTCACGTTGCGGATAATGCGGGATTTTTCAAAGTGATCCGCCAGCTGGCCGGCAATACCGGAAAACAGAAAGAACGGAAGAATAAACAGGAAGGCAGCCAGATTGACCACAACATTCACGGAAAGCCCCATCAAACCACCGGCATTGAAGGTTACCAGCAACAAGAGTGCATTCTTGTAGAGATTGTCATTGAACGCTCCGGAAAACTGGGTGAGGTAAAACGGCAGGAACCGTCGTTGCCCCAGCAAACGGAACTGACTGTGTTTAGCCATGAATCATCCTGTTTTGGTGCGTTGTGCCGGCAACCCATGCCGAATACGCACTGAAATTGTGCTGCATGTCTGTGAGACTGGCAACAAAGAACAGATTAATACCAATGTTATCAGTCATCTGGCACGTTTTGGCATGAAATTCGCTGATAATCCCTGTTCAATCATTTTCATTCCTGGCCAGGATGGCTTTAACAGAATCAGTTATGCAGGGTTCCTGACCATGAGCAGCGTAGTCCGACTTTCCCGTCGCAGCCATACCGGCGCCCGGGGAAAACCCGAACCCGGAATTATCCACAGCCATGATTTCAGATCTGTTTACCAACCGATACTAAGCCCTACCCACCAGAAACTGGTCGGCTACGAGGCCCTGGTCCGGGTCAGCCGGAACAAACATCCCATATCACCGGTAGAGCTTTTTGAGCAAGCGGCGAGTCTTGATCAGATCCCGGAGCTGGACCGCCATCTGCTGCACTTGCATCTGTCCGGTTTTTCCGCCGGAGACAGCCCGGTCTGGCTATTTCTCAACATCAATCCCCATACCTGTATTCACCCTGAAGCGTCATTGGAACGGCTGGCACAACAGTGCAAAAACAGTGGCATACACCCTGAGAAAGTCGTTCTGGAACTGGTAGAAACTGCCTCGGAAAATCCAGAAGCACTGATGGAATTTATCCACAAGGCCAAAGCCTTCGGCTTCCAGATCGCCATTGATGACTTTGGCATGGGGGACTCCAATTTCGAGCGCCTGTGGCGCATCAATCCCCTGATCGTCAAACTGGACCGAAGCCTGCTGGTGAATGCGGAAAACAACAACCGTGCCCGCCTGCTCCTGGAAAGTCTCGTGCGGATGATCCGTGAAAGCGGCAGTCTGGTGTTGCTGGAGGGTATTGAAAACGGTGCCCAGGCCAGAATTGCGCTGGATACGGAAGCGGATCTGTTACAAGGATTTCTGTTTGCCAGACCGGGGGCCATCAACAGTGCAACTGTGGAAAAGTCCGAATCCCGGCTGCGTACCGTGGTGACCGACTCCAGTGAATGGTCGCTGCAGGACAGCAGGGACCAGGAAAGTTACCTGCGACTGCTGCGGTTCGAAATCATGGATGCCGGCCACCAGATCGTGCGAAACAACCCATTCAAGGAAGCCTGCAAACTCCTGCTGCAGATGGATGGTGTCAAACGCTGTTTCCTGCTCGACGGGAACGGCATCCAGCAAGGCAATCTTGCCCACGCCAGCCATGACACCAAGCGAGGGGGGTTCAACCCGCTGTACCATTCTGCTGGCGCCTGCTGGGGCCACCGGGAATATTTCCTTAATGCCCTGGAACGGCAACAGTACATCAACAGTTCACGACCCTATGTCGCTCTGCCTGATGCCAGGCGCACCGTCACTTTGTCCACAACCCTGCCGACGGAATCCGGTCCACAGGTCTTCTGTGTGGATGTACATCCTGATGGGGTCTTCAACGGGCAACTGTGCTTTCCAACCACACTCTGAACACAACCGTATCGGTCAGAAATCGTCGGCCTGTTTGCTTGGCGCAATCGCCATTCCCGCCCCGCCAGCACTTCCAGTTGCCTGGCGCTCCAGTTCCCGCTCTACTGCGTTAGCGGATTTGGCAAACCTTGCCAGCAGATTGTACAGCACGGGAATAATAAACAGCGTCAGGGTGGTGGCGAAAATCAGCCCACCGAGAATAACCATACCAATAGCCGCGCGGCTTTCCGCGCCAGCACCCGTAGCAATGACCAATGGCACCGCACCGAAGACGGTGGATATGGTAGTCATCAATACAGGCCGGAAACGCAGGCTGGCGCCCTCGAGGATAGCGTCCTTCACTTCGTAACCCTTGTCCCGGAGCTGATTGGCGAACTCAACAATCAATATACCGTTCTTTGCCATCAGCCCAAGCAGCATGATGATGCCGATCTGGCTGTATATGTTCAGGCTGATGCCACTCCACCACAGAGCCAACAATGCGCCGGTTACGGCCAGAGGTACCGGAAGCATAATGATCAGTGGGTGAATCCAGCTTTCGAACTGGGCCGCCAGCACCAGGAACACAATCACAAAAGCCAGGGCAAAGGTCACGTAGATTGCAGATGAGGATTCCTGGAATTCCCGGGACAAACCCTGGTAGCTCACCCGCGCTTCCGGTGGCAGGTTATCCACCGCCAGGTTGTTCAGGTAGGTCAGCGCCGAGCCCAGGTCATAGCCATCCGCCAGGGAGGCACTTATGACCACAGCCGGAAGGCGGTCGATCCGCCGTAAATCCGGATTAGCGCCAATTTCATCGACTGATACCAGGGCCTGAAGGGGAATGAGGGTGCCGCCCTCTCTCGGTCGCAGAAAAATCTGGCCCAGGTCGGCCGGCGTGGCACGGTCAGCATCCGCCGCCTGTACGATTACATCATATTCGCGACCACGATCCAGATACGTCGTCACCTGCCGGGACGCGAGCATGGTTTGCAAGGTCAGGCCGACATCTTCAACGGTAATGTCCAGGTCTGCCGCCCGTTCGCGATCAATGTTCAGGCGCAGTTCCGGCCGGGTCAGTTCAAAGTCAGTTTCCAGGTTCAGCAGATCCGGGTTTTCCTTGGCCCGCTCAACGATTTCCTGACTCCAGGCCTGAACCGATTCGTAGTCCGGGCCGGCAACAACAAACTCCACAGGCTGGCTGAACCCTCTCTGTCCCAGCCCCGGAGGATTCACAGCCACAATCCGGATACCAGAAACCTGACTCAGTTTGCCCCGAAGCTCGCTTGTGATCTGCTGTTGCTTGATGTCCCGCTCTTCCCAGGGTGCCAGGCCCATAATCATGAAGGCATTGTCTTCTTCATCCCGGAAACCGACGATTGAGAGCAGACGATTCGCTACGCCGGACTCGAGATAGGGCAACAGCTGTTCTTCCGCTTTGCGTACATAATGATCGGTGAACTCCACGGTCGCACCCCGGGGAGCACTGGCAGGCATGATGATAACGCCACGATCTTCCGTAGGCGCAAGCTCCTGAGGCAGCTTTGGATAAATCACCGCCGTTACGATCAACCCCACCATGCCCAGGCCGAGTAACAGGCCCGGCTGATTCAGGGAGAAGCGCAACAGCCGCTGGTATCCTCGGGTCAGGCCGTTCAAAACTTTTTCGCTGGCCGCCCACAGGCGATGGCCCTCTAGCGACTCCGGGCTATGCCTGAGCCATTTCGAACACAGCATGGGCGCGAGGGTCAGCGCAACCAGGCTGGACACCACCACGGCAGCGGCGAGCGTGAAGCCAAATTCTGCAAACAGGCGGCCAATATTGCCTCCCATGAACGAAATGGGCACAAACACCGCCACCAGCGTCAAAGTAGTGGCAATAACCGCGAAAGCTACTTGCTTGGCGCCGCGATAAGAAGCCAGCAACGGCGGCTCACCATCGTCAATTCGGCGTTGGATGTTTTCCAGCATGACGATGGCATCGTCTACAACCAAACCAATGGCCAGAATCACGGCCAGCAGCGTCAACACGTTGATCGAAAAGCCCAGGAATCCCAGGCCAATAAAAGCACCGATGACAGAGACCGGAATAGTAACGGCCGGAATCAGGGTGGCACGCCAGGAACGTAGAAAAAGGAAAATCACCAGAATTACCAGAGACACAGCAATCGCAAGCGTGACGACCACTTCCTTGATTGAAGCCCGGATAAAGATGGACTCATCATAGCTCTCAGCGATCGTCACTTCTGGCGGCAGGGTTTCCCGGATTTTCTCCAGCTCCGCCTGAACTCCGTCAGACACAGCGACCGTATTGGCCTTGGACTGGCGGATAATACCCATGCCGATGGCTGTCTGGCCGTTGGCACGAAGGCGGCTGACGTCGGATTCCACCCCCATCTGAACATTGGCAACCTCGCCCAGACGCAGCAAGTCGTTGTCGTTTCGTCGGATGACCAGCTCGCGGAATTCTTCCACTGTGGATAACCGGCCTTCGGCCCGCACCGTGAAGTTCCGTGTAGAAGAATCGACTGAGCCGGCGGGCAACTCCACATTGTTGGCGCGCAGAGCTCTTTCCACTTCCGCCACCGTGATGTTTCTGGCCGCCAGTCTTTCTCTGTCGAGCCAGACCCGGATGGCATAACGTCGTTCACCGCCGATTCGGACATCTGCGACCCCATCCAGAACGGACAAACGGTCAGCCAGAACGCGATCTGCAAAATCGCTCAGTTCGGCGCTGTCCCAGACGTCACTGCGCAGTGTTACCCACATCATTGGGCGGGCATCAGAATCCGCTTTGCGCACTACCGACGGGTCCGCTTCTTCGGGCAGCTGGTTAGCGACCCGGGAAACGGCATCGCGTACATCATTCGCCGCAATATCCACATCCCGGGATGTGGAAAACTCAATACTGGTGCGGGATTCACCCTGCTCGGTGGACGACTCAATAGAGCGGATACCTTCAATTCCGCTGATGGCCCCTTCGATCACCTGGGTAATCTGGGTATCCACCACCTCTGCTGCTGCACCCGTGTAATCAGTGGAAATAGACACCACGGGCGGATCAATGTCCGGGTACTCGCGAACTGGCAGGCCCAGCAGGGCTGCCAGGCCGAACACCACAATCAGCAGACTGAGAACCGTTGCAAAGACGGGTCGCTTGATGGAGATATCTGAAAGAATCACGGTCAAGACTCCGTGGGCAGGGCAAAGCGGTTATCCGGTATGGCATTGTCCTCATCCACTACCCGGACGCGATTACCACTGCTTAGACGGTCCTGTCCGGTAACGATCACAGCATCCTCCAGAGCCAGGCCCTCGGCCACTTCCACCCGGCCGGGCATCCGGGAGCCAAGCACCACCGAAATGCGCCGCGCGATACCATCCTCAGCGACAAACACATACTGTTCATCGCCACGGATCATGACCGCCTGCTCGGGAATCACCAGTGCTTGCCGTTCCCGCAGGGTCAACGTTGCTGAGATAAACTGTCCGGGACGCAGTTTGCCATCGGAATTATCGAGCAGAGCCCGCACCGGGAGAGTCCGGCTGAGTTCGTTAATGCGGGTGCCCAGCTCGGCGAGTTCTCCGGAAAAACGGGTATCAGGAAAAGCGGGCGAAGTACCACCTACCTGCTGGCCCAGGCCGACCTGCCCCAGGAACCGTTCGGGAATGGCAAAGTTGAGTTCCATGCGCTCCGTGTTATCGAGCGTGGTGACGGTCGTACCGGCGGTAACATAGGCACCGATACTGATATCACTTAGCCCGACAACGCCGGCAAACGGTGCTTCAATCCGATGGTTTTCCAGACGTACCTGAGCGGCCTGACGCTGGGCTTCGGCCACGTCAACTGCCGTAAGCAGTTCATCCACCTGGGCCTGGGAAATACTGTTGTTGGAGCGGAGACTCCGGGCGCGCTCCAACTTTCGCCGGGCATCGGCTAACTGGGCCGCAATAACCTTGAGATCAGCCCGCGCCTGGCGATCATCCAGTCGCAGAAGGACATCGCCCTGCTCTACCCTACGACCGGTTTTGAGATTAAGTGCCACAGCGCGCCCACTGATTTCAGTGGTCAACTCCACCGCGTCCAGAGCCTTGAGGTTACCAACCGCCTTGACCACATCACGCACGGTATCAAGCTCGGGTGTCCGTGTATTGACGACACTGGCAGGCCGTTCGCGATCGCTTTGTGCCGCCTTGTCACTATCCATTGAACGGTAGGTAAACGCAGCCCCTGCTGCGATGACAACCATTACCAGCCCAATCAACCATTGCTTCAACATAGATCTTCCAGTGCCCGTCAGGTTTGATTAGATATTCTTTAACGTTTCTGGATAACCAGAACAATCTCCCCAACGTCAATCCCCCACTTGCTCATGGTGGTTTGATTGATCAGGGTGTCAGGCGTAATCAAGTACATCCAGTCGTCCATGCGCACATCAAGAGTGCCGTCGCCATAAGCAACCCGGAGCACATAATTCATATGAATGGCATTACCGCTCCAGCGCATGGTTCCCGGCTCAACCACGTCCCCCGCATTGGCGTGGTAACTGTCGGCGGAGTCTGATGGCGTCAAAGTCCAGACACGGGTTTGCACTTCGCCATCATCAAAGCGGAACTCTTCGTCCAGAGTGCCCACTCCGGCGCTGTCCCAGGACGCAGAGATATCCGCATCAAAGGTGCGAATGACTTCCCCGGAAATGTCCTTGACCACACCACGAGCCGTAAGTTCACCACTGAAAAACTGCTCCGGGATCAGCTTCGGGCCGCGCTCTGCATAATCAGTCAGCCCAGGCCCGGAACAGCCACTCAACAGCGCTAAAGCCGCTATCAGCATGAGTATAGAGCGCCGGCCGCCTTGGGGAATTAAAGAACACAGGTTTTGCATGTTTTTTACACTATCCATCGGGGTTCTCCATAAGAGTCCTTCGTTGAGAGACTCCATCATCATTCACAGTTCACCAATGTTAATTGAATACGCCAAAAGTGGGTTCTTCGATCAACTGATGGCTCCGGCGGATCGTCTGGATAAAGGGGGCGATGAATCGGAGGCCTTCTATAAAGCCAAGCTGGCCACTGCGGAATTCTATTACGAACGACTGCTGCCCAGGGCCCACGCCGGCAGCATGATGAGCCACAGTAAAAACCTGATGCAGCTGAGTGCGGACGATATGGCCTTCACCGGATAATAGACATGGTTTGAATCAATCCTTTTGTGTCTGAGTGCGGTTGTTATACTGCAGACACAAACCCCTGACGCAAACACCACAGATCAATGCCTGAGCAAACTACTATCCCATACTGCCCCTGTGGCAGCCAGAGCCGCTACGCCGATTGCTGCAAGCGCTACCATGCCGGCGAAACAGCTCCCACGCCCGAAGCGCTGATGCGCTCGCGCTTCACCGCGTTTGTGCTGAAACTTGAGGACTACCTGCGCGCCAGTTGGCACATCAGTACCCGGCCAACAGCGTTGAATCTGGGCGATTCACCGGACTGGGTTTCGCTTCGGATCCTTGATAGCGAAGAAACTGGCGACACCGGTCAGGTGCACTTTCAGGCTATTTATCGGCTTGATTCCGGGTGGGGTTATCTGCAGGAAAACTCAGATTTTGTGCGGGAAGACGGCCGCTGGTATTACTTGCAGGGCCAACCCCACGAGGGCGTCCTGAAACCCGGGCGCAATGAACCCTGCCCCTGTGGCAGCGGCAAGAAGTTCAAAGCCTGTTGCCTGCGAGGCGGCGCCGTTCTTCCGAAGCCCGGATAATCCGTTCAGGAAGTGTCAGAAAACCTGTTGATAAATCCGGGACCACAAACAAAAAAGGGAAGTACATAGTACTTCCCTTTTTTCGTTAATTAGGGCTTGTTCCTCGGTCAGGCTCACTGGGAACGCCTTTGCACAAGTGAGTGCTCTCACGGCACGGAAACGGAGTTGTAAACTCTTGCCGTTTGACGGGTGCCTGGCATGAGGCTTTTTGCTGGTCGGGGCCAAGGAGGTACCATGCATCCCGGTGGGCAACACCGAGTTTGGGAGCGCCCTCATAACCGAAACAGGCGAGCTCCAGGCCATTCTCTACAAGCAAATACCGTTCGGCACCCTCGTTCATCCACCGCCAGGCATTACGTTCCATCTCCTGCTCGCTGCTGAAATAGCTGAATTGGGTTACATCGAGCCGGGAAAACAGGATGAACTGTTCACTGAAACGAAGCAGGCCCAGTTCCGCATCGGGGGGCAGCCTCTGCTCTGCAGCGGCGAGTATATTCCTTGGCGTACGCAGGGGTTCCATGATGCTATACCCCCAGGTGGAAAACAGCAGCCAGCCAGCCATTAACGCCAGGAACCAGCGAGATATGGCGTGACTGCGCCAGAATATAACCAACGACACCAACCACAGAATGCCGAAGGTCAGAAAGAAGCTTCCAGCTGCATGGAGGCGGGCAGGATCCCGGCTGTAATCGCTGAATTTGTCCACGAGCTTTGGGTGATCGGTTAACGCCAGAATTCCGACCGCAATCAGAGCCACCACCATTACGCCGTGTAGCGCTGTCATTAACGGCCCGAACCAGGTGGCCGTGCCTTCCCGAAGTCCTGGCAAGCTGTCCAGGATCACAGCAATTCCAAGCGCAAACATCGGCAACGCGGGTAATATATAAACGCCACGCTTACCGGGGCTGAGACTGAAAAACACCACAACCAGAATGACCCAGACAAACAGTACAATAAGTTCCGGCTGCTGGCGCAAACGCTGAACAAATGGGCGCCAGGCTGCCAGGATCAGCAAGGGAAGCGGAAACCAGAGTGCCGGAATCACACTGACGATAAAGTAGTACCAGGGCTGCAAATGCCCCCAGGAATTGGCATATCGCTCACCCGTCTGTTTGAACAGTATATTGTCCCGATAGGCGAGTGCGGCATCGGTGCCAACACTGTCGACATACATCACCATGGGCACCAGCCAGGCAGCAGCGACGAGGAGCATCACCAGTGGGCCAGCAGCGCAGCGCCATGTAAGTGCACCAGCAAACCGGTTACGGTCTTTGATCGCGAGTGCCAGTATTGGCAGGAACATGAAGATAGGCAGGAATCCGACACCCTTGGTAATGATGCCCAGCCCCATAAAGCCCCAGGCAGTAAAATACCAGCCCCAAGAGGGTCGCTCGAAAAAGTGTCTCAGCAAACCGTAGCAGGCGATGGTTATCCAGCAGGCGACCATACCGTCGATTTGGGCTCTCTTGGCCTGAATCAGAAACTGGGGGGCGAGGAACAGCAAAGCAACGGCGATAGCACCAGTACGTGGGTTCCAGAGCCTGCGGCCCAGATCGAACACCAGTGCGGTGGTCAGCAAACCACACAGGGCATTGGGCAGCAGGAAAGCAATTTTAAGATTGCCCGTCAGCCAGTAGAAAAAAGCAATAACCCACATGAAAACTGGCGGCTTGTCGGGATAGTACTCGCTACCCCGCATAGGAATCAGCCACTGTCCCGAGTCCACCATTTCCCGGGCTACTTCTGCAAAACGGGGTTCATCCGCCGGCCAGGGGGAGCGGAAGCCGATTCCCATAAAAACCATAAGCGCGGCAAACGCCATCAGCAACAGGAAAAGCTGCCGCTCCGATAAATGGGTTATCCGGTGGACAAGATCATCAAGAAGGCGGGACACAGACATAGGATGCATCAGAATTCTTCAGATAAAGGGTCAGAAAGGTTTCGTATTCTCCGGTTGCGGTAAAGCACACCACCAATTGTTGCAACAATAAGGAAAAGGGCAGCACCCAACAACAATGGATATTCGTTGGCGTTGCCGATACCGGCGCCGGCCAGCGCGAAGATCAGCATTTGGGGAAGATAACCCAGAGTGCTGCCAATGAGGAATGGCAATACCCGGATACCGGAGGCACCAGCCAGAAGGTTTGTGAGCAGGTTGCTGCCTACAGGCAGTAACCGGATAAGCATGATCTTTAACAGCGGATCAAGCGCAATGGCGCGGTCAAAGGCCGTCATCCTCCGCTCAAATCGCTTGGTCAGCGTGGGTCTGAGCAGAAATCGAGCGGTGTAAAAACAACCCGCAGCGCCCAGGGTGGTCACCAGAGTGGAGAAAACTGTCCCCATGACTGTACCCATGGCAAAACCAAATACGAACGCAAGCAGTTGCCTTGGTGCTCCCAGCCCAGTGTACACAGCACTGCCAGCAGTAATCAGCAGAACACCCATCAGACCATGACTGTGAAGATAATTGGCAAACTGCTTCTGATCCGCCAGAAGGTCAAGCCAGCCCTGGCTGATAGCCAACGCTCCGGCCATTGCCAATAGTACAAATGAAAGTGGCTTGAGCCAGCTTTTCATATCAGGACTGGCTCGTGTCATGATGTTCGCTGATACGAATAACCGGCGTGCGGCGTATCAGCCACATCACCCCCATCAGATCAACAATGCCGACCCAGGCCCGGTTCCATGCAGAGTATTTTGAAACGCCCTGTTCGCGATGCCGGTGATTCACTTCAACAATATCAACTACCCCACCAACCGCTCTAACCAGAGCCGGGATAAAGCGATGACCATGGTTGAACCAGGGTAGTTTAAGAAAAGTGTCCCTGGGTAACAGTTTCAGACCGCAACCTGTGTCGGGAACGCCGTCATGCAGCAGGGCATTCCGTACCCGGTTCGCCAGCCGCGACTGAAAACGTTTCCAGGCGGTGTCTTTGCGGTTCTTGCGGTAACCTGCTATGCAGAAATCATCGGCATCAATGGCTTCTGCCCGTCGCACCATGGCGGGAATATCGGCTGGATCATTCTGACCATCACCATCGATAGTCACAATCCAATCACCATGGGCGTACCTCACACCGGTTTTTACAGCACAACTCTGTCCGGCATTGCGCTCATGGCGAACTGTCTGAAGTGGACACTCCAGGGATTTTGCCGTAGCAAGCGCCATGACAAGGGTCTGGTCGCTACTGCCATCATCCACTACCACGATTTCAAAACGGGGGTAGTCATGCAACGCTGAGTATATCTCGGTAATCAGTTTACCGATGCTGTCTTCCTCGTTCATCACTGGAATCACAACAGATAAAGATGTTTCTGAATCCATATTGACGCAACCTTGACCGGGGTACCTTCACTAACTGGGTTTGATGTCTTTTTTTGGAGCGCGATATTGTGGCCCAGAGAGCTTAAGAAAGCCTTAAAAAAATTAATGAAAATCTGACGACAACCACAAAGCGTCGATACACAGCTTAGCAAGCCTGTGTAAAAATGCAGGGAATGTATCAGGGAGAGGCAAAGTAGAACCGGTTCTTCCAGGACTACTTGCCAATACAGAAGCTGCTGAAGATCTTACCCAGCAAGTCATCCGGGGTCAGATGACCGGTAATTTCTCCCAGAGCATCCTGTGCTGCCCGCAGGTCCTCCGCCAGAAGTTCACCGGCACCATAGCCTTCCAGCTGGCTTTGTCCTTGCAACAGGGAATCCTGGGCGCGTTCCAGAGCATCGAGATGCCGGCGGCGAGCAAGAAAACCACCCTCGGTGGTGCTGGCAAAGCCCATGCATTGTTTCAGATGGTCACGCAAGATCTCAAGGCCTTCCGCAGATTTGGCCGCAAGCCGGATAACCGGGGCCGCCAGTTGTGGTTCGGCGGTAATACCAATGGTTTCACCGGAGAGATCCACCTTGTTACGAATGACGGTAATCGGTGCCTTGGCAGGCAACTGGTCGATAAAATCCGGCCAGATCTCATGCGGTTCGGTTTTATCGGTGGTAGTCGCATCCACCATAAGCAGGATACGGTCTGCCTGGCGGATTTCATCCCAGGCACGGGCGATTCCTATCTGTTCCACTTCGTCGGGGCTATCCCGCAGCCCGGCGGTGTCAATTATGTGCAGTGGCATACCATCGATATGAATATGTTCCCTTAAGACATCCCGGGTCGTGCCTTCTATGGCCGTTACTATAGCCGCTTCGCGACCAGCAAGGGCATTCAGCAGGCTGGATTTACCGGCGTTGGGCCGCCCGCCAATAACCACCTTCATACCGTCACGCAGAATCGTGCCTTGCTGGGCTTCCGCCAGAATGGTGTTAAGACGGTCCAGCAGCTCCTCCAGATCCCCGGCTACTTTGCCATCGGCCAGAAAATCGATCTCTTCCTCGGGGAAATCGATGGCTGCTTCCACGTATATGCGAAGGTGTGTCACCGCGTCTACCAAGTCGTCGATGCGGCGAGAGAATACGCCCTGCATGGAACGCACGGCACAACGGGCGGCTTGCTCTGAACTGCTTTCAATCAAATCAGCAATAGCTTCCGCCTGCGCCAGATCCAGCTTGTCATTGAGGAAGGCCCTTTCAGAAAACTCCCCGGGACGTGCCAGACGGGCTCCCAGGCTGCACACTTCCCGCAGCAGTAAATCCAGAATTACGGTACCACCGTGACCCTGCAGCTCAAATACATCTTCGCCAGTAAAAGAATAGGGGTTCGGGAAGAACAGACCAATTCCTTCATCAATGATCTCGTCCTTTTGATCGAGAAATGCCCCGTAATGTGCGTATCGGGGCTTCGGCGTATACCCCAACATAGCAGCAGCAATGACCTTTGCCAGTGGACCGGATACCCGGACGATACCCACTCCGGCCTGACCGGGAGCCGTGGCTATGGCAGCTATGGTCTCGGGGGTGTGGGGAGCGTGGAGAGTTCCAGGGCTCTGGGTCATCACATGTGCCTCTTACATGGCAGTTTTTTGCATTCCTTAAACAGTAAAGGCCCCATTACGGAGCCTTTACCAGATACCTGACTGATCACTGGATCAGTGTTTTCTATCGGCCATTTCTGCTTCAATCTTGCGGGTAATGTACCACTGCTGGCTGATCGACAGAATGTTGTTCACCAACCAGTAGAGTACCAGACCGGCTGGGAACCAGAGGAAGAAGATTGTAAAGACCACTGGCATCAGCTTCATAATCTTGGCCTGCATCGGATCCGGTGGAGTCGGGTTCAGGTGCATCTGCAACATCATACTGGCGCCCATCAGGATCGGCAGTATGAAGTAAGGGTCCATAACCGACAGGTCATGAATCCACAGCATGAAAGGCGCATGACGAAGCTGAACACTTTCAAACAGCACCCAGTATAGGGAGATGAACACTGGCATCTGAACCAGAATAGGCAAACACCCCCCCAGCGGATTGATCTTCTCCTTCTTGTACAGCGCCATCATTTCCTGAGACATACGCTGTCGATCATCACCGTAAAGCTCTTTCAGCCTGGTGAGCTGCGGAGCAACCGCTCGCATACGCCCCATGGAGCGGTAGCTGGTGGCAGAAAGTTTGAAAAACAGGCCTTTGACCAACACTGTCAGCAGGATAATGGAAACGCCCCAGTTGCCTAAAAGGCCATGGAACCAATCCAGAACGAAAAACAACGGCAATGAAATAAAGAACAGCCAGCCGAAATCCACGGTGCGATCAAGATTGGGTGCTGCCGCTTCAAGACGGTCGATGATTTTCGGGCCAACATAGGCACGAGCACCTATTTCTGTGGTCTCTCCAGGCGCTACGGTCGTTGCCGGATATACAAAACCCATTACATGTAATGCGCCACGGCGAGTGGTCTGGAACTGTGCCGGCTGGTCCCTGTCCGGTATCCAGGCTGTAAGGAAATAGTGCTGCAGAAACGCCATCCAGCCATTGGTTACCGTCTGATTGATACGTGTTTCTTCCAGATCACCAAAATCAAACTTCTCATAAGGATCTTCAGGAGAGCTGGTCACCAGGCCAAGGAACGCCTTGATACCCATGCTTGGCCCGGAGGTAGGATCCGCTGCCTGGTCGCGAACGATCTTGCCGGTAAAATTAGCCTGCCAGTTTTCGCTGGAGCGGTTATCAATCAGATAACGCACGCCAATTTCATAGCTGTCGCGACCAAACTGATAACGTTTGGTTATGCGAACACCGTTTTCCATAGTGTGTACAAGGTTAACGGTCAGCTCATTTTCGCCTTCCGCAAGCTCGTAGCTGGTAGCGTCGGTATTGTAGACGGGCGCCTGGCCATTTTTTGCACTATCTGGCCCGTTCTGTCCGATAAGCCCGCTTTCCAGTACATAAAATCGGTCTTCGGTGTTGTTAAGCAGCCTCAGTGGCTTATTGCCCTTTAGCGTCTTGTCATAATCAAGCAAAGAGCTTCTGACAAGATTGCCGCTCACACGATCAATAACGAGATCAAGCACATCTGTTCGAACCGTTATGTACTGATCGTTTACGCTGAGATCGTTACCGGCCACGCTCGAAACTGACTGGCCTCCTTCCGGAGTTGCAAACTCCTCGTCTGCACGGTTGGTGGCAGTTGATTGCTGTGACGATTCACCCGGAAGCAGCATAGAATCAGACCCGACAGAACTGTTGTCGGCTTTAACGCGCGCAGACTCTGTTACCTGCTCAGTAGGGACTGGCTGGTGATAATCATCATTCCAGGCAAGTACCATCAGATAACTGACAACAGCCAGGCCGGAGAATAATACGATGCGTTGAATATCCATAGAGTTACTGTCTGGTCTGGGTTGTTATTGAGGAATGGTCAGTCTGCGAGCAGCATTCGATCACTTTTTCTGGTCCGGATATCAAGGTATCAGGTACTGGATCATAACCACCTTCAGCCCATGGATGACATCTCAGCAAGCGTTTTACGGAAAGATACAGACCTTTCAGTGAACCGTGATGAGAAATGGCTTCCACAGCGTATTGTGAGCAGGTGGGATAATGGCGGCAATGACTGGCCATCATAGGGCTGATGGCGTACTGGTAGAAGCGGATAGGTAGAAGCAGAAAATTACGCATTAACCTGTTCCCTGACCGGCAGATGAAGATACTGCTGCTGGTTGCGATTGGGGGAGTTGATGATACTTTTTCGCTAGCCGTTGCCAGAGTCCATTCAGAGATGTGCAAACCGTTTCGTTATCCAGAGCAGCAAGCCCTTGACGCCCCAGAACAATAATATCCATTCTGGGAAGTTCGGGCAGATGCCGGAAAGTCTCTCGTACCTGGCGTTTGATCCGGTTCCGCTGTACCGACAGCTTCAGGTTCTTTTTCGCAAACACAAGACCAATCCTGGCATGTCCGAGATTATTCGGAGTCGCCAGGATCAGAAAATTCCTGTGCGGAACCTTCAGCTGTACGTCGTTGAAAACTTTGCCGTAATCGGCTGGTCGTAACAGACGGTGCGATTTCGGGAAGTTCAAAGCCTTCACGAGGCGAACGACAGATTACGCAGACAGACGTGCACGGCCTTTGGCACGACGACGGGAAATTACTTTGCGGCCGTTGGCAGTTGCCATACGGGCACGGAAACCGTGAACGCGCTTACGCTTCAGGACGCTTGGTTGAAACGTTCTTTTCATGGTGATTATCTCACAATTCGTGTGTTTGACATTCGGGAGTTGGTTGAAAAATTAATAACCAAAACAGGAGCGGCATTCTATGCAAATTCTGCTGCAGGTTCAATGTTTATTGGTACGCGCTTATGCCGATGGGAGGTTGTGTCTTCTGGGAGGTTGCGAAAGGGCGTGAATATCTCGATCGATCTGAAGACTAACAGTAGTAATAGGTGTTTTTATAATTCTTTTAAAGACTCTATTATTACTGTTATTACACAGGCCTTTTTCTGTGGAAAAGCCAGTTTCTGGCATATAAATCCGTAACCTGGAGCATTTACAAAGCTGCGTACAAGCACCCTTGAGTCCTGTGTATAAGCCTATGACGGATTGTGTATAAGTTGCGCCAGTCGGAAAAGCTTTAGTTATCCACCGAAAAGCCCAGAGTTGCGCACAGAGTTGGCGACCGGTTGTACACATAGGTGTGTGGGTAACTTACCTTTAAAGAATTTTCTGTACACAACCCTGTATATAAGTCTATAACAGACTGATAAAAAACAATATTAATTTCCACAGGTTGTTTATGATGTGGTGTTTACTCTTTCACTGGCGGAGCCGGCGGGTTAGAATCTCGGGTCATCTTTCGGAATCGGACGCTCCTTGTCCGGTTTGAGAAATTTATGCGTTATCGGGAGCGGACTGTCGTGCCGAACAGTATGTGGCATCAATGTCTTGAAGTACTCCGGGACGAGTTTCCCGCACAACAGTTCAATACATGGCTCAGACCCCTTCAGTCCGATCACCGTGAGGGGCATTTGATGTTGTTTGCTCCTAATCGGTTTGTCATGGACTGGGTGAACGAAAAGTATCTCCGGCGCATAGAGGAAGTTCTCAAGGAATTAAACGGTGGCCAGGCTCCTAGAGTCGGTATGAAGGTGGGGTCAGCTCCCCGAGAGAGCGAGCCGGTGCTGCGTTCGGAACTGGCTCAGCAAGGGTCAACCAGACGAGCCAAGGACGAATCAGGTGGCAGAGTCACTGAAGAAGAAAAAGGCGTTGCGGCAACCGTAGGCAACAATCGCCCATCACAACGTAATGGGTATGGTGGGGGGCGTCGGCAGACTCAGGTAGAAGGCGATATCAAACACCAGAGCTTTCTTAATCAAGGGTTTACTTTTGATACCTTTATTGAGGGTAAGTCGAACCAGCTCGCCCGGGCAGCCTCTATGCAGGTAGCGGAAAACCCTGGTGGAGCTTACAACCCGCTGTTTTTGTACGGGGGTGTCGGCTTGGGTAAAACCCATTTGATGCACGCCATTGGGAACGATATTGTGCGGCGTAACCCCAATGCAAAGGTCGCGTATCTGCGCTCGGAGCGGTTTGTTGCGGACATGGTGAAGGCGCTGCAACTGAACGCCATCAGTGAATTCAAACGGTATTACCGGTCGGTTGATGCACTGTTGATTGATGATATCCAGTTTTTCGCCCGTAAAGAGCGTTCCCAGGAAGAGTTTTTTCACACTTTTAATGCGTTGCTGGAAGGCGGGCAGCAGGTGATCGTAACGTGTGACCGTTTTCCCAAAGAAATTGTGGATATGGAGGAGCGCCTTAAATCCCGTTTTGGTTGGGGTCTGACTGTGATGGTAGAACCACCTGAACTGGAAACACGGGTGGCGATCCTGATGAAAAAGGCCGAGCAGGTAAACGTAAAACTCAGTAGCGAAGCGGCATTCTTTATTGCCCAGAAAATTCGTTCCAACGTAAGAGAGCTGGAGGGCGCGCTTCGACTAGTGATAGCGAATGCTCACTTCACAGGGTCTGAGATTACGCCACCGTTTATCAGGGAAAGCCTGAAAGATCTGCTCGCTTTGCATGAAAAACAGGTGAGTATTGATAACATTCAGCGGACGGTGGCCGAGTACTATAAAATAAAGGTGGCCGATCTTCATTCCAAAAGGCGAACTCGTGTGGTCACCCGTCCCCGGCAAGTAGCTATGTCGCTCTCGAAAGAGCTGACCAATCACAGTCTGCCGGAAATTGGAGATGCGTTTGGTGGTCGTGATCATACAACCGTCTTGCATGCGTGTAAGAAAATCGTGGAACTGCAGGGAACGGATCCGGGCATCCGCGAGGATTATCAGAACTTTATGAGACTACTGACCACCTGAATCCGGGAGTCTCCAGCGAGTGGACACGGAATCGTACAAAAAGAATCGCGCGTGGCGTGTTGAAATAGTAACAAACAAATACCATTCATCCTTCCAACAACAGAAAGCTGAGTGACATGAAACTGACGATCAGCCGTGAATCCCTGCTCACACCGTTGCAAAGCATCGCCGGTGTCGTTGAAAAAAAGCAGACCATGCCGGTGCTGTCCAATGTGCTGCTGGTGGCCGAAGACAATACACTGATCTTGACCGGGACGAATATGGAGGTTGAGCTGGTAGGACGGGTGACACCTGTCCATGTGGATCAGCCCGGGAGGATTACCGTACCGGCCCGCAAGCTTTCCGACATCTGCCGGGCGTTGGGAGACGAAGCGCCGATAGAACTGGTGCTTGAAGGCGACCGCCTGCATGTACGGTGTGGTGCGAGCCATTTCACGCTTTCCACGTTGCCAGCCGAGCATTTCCCGAATGTCGAAGACGAACCCGAGAGCTTCCGGCTTGAACTGCCACAGAAAGAACTGAGACGCATGTTTGATGCTACCGCCTTCGCCATGGCGCAGCAGGATGTCCGCTATTATCTGAACGGATTATTGCTGGAAGTAGATAAGGATCATGTACGCACCGTAGCAACTGATGGTCACCGGCTGGCCATGGCTCATGTTGAGCTGGATACGGGTTGTGCTGAACCGCGCCAGGTCATCGTTCCCCGTAAGGGCGTTCTGGAGCTTTCACGCTTGCTGGATGATGTGGAAACACCGGTCACATTGGTTATCGGGGATAACCATCTGCGTGCAACCGTTGGATCCTATACTTTTACCTCCAAGCTCATTGAGGGCAAGTTCCCGGACTACAATCGGGTGATTCCGCGCGGTGGGGACAAGATAGTGCTGGCAGATCGTGCCACTCTGAAGAACACGCTTCAGCGAGCCGGCATTCTCTCTCATGAAAATATCCGTGGTGTGCGCCTGAACCTGGCGACAAATGAACTCCAGGTGTTTGCCAACAACCCGGACCAGGAACAGGCCGAAGACGCGCTGCCGGTGGATTATCAGGGCGAATCACTGCAGATTGGTTTTAACGTAGGCTATCTGGTGGATGTAATGAATGCTCTGGAAGAGGATCAGGTCAAGATTACCCTCTCCAATCCAAACAGCAGCGCACTGATTGAATCGCAAAATGATAACCGCTGCCTCTATGTGGTTATGCCGATGAGGCTATAGGAGAAGACTGATGGGCACCGTAACGAACGGAATCAAAGGCGTATTCAGAATTGGACAAACACTTTCTGTATTGGGCCGGACAGGTGCCAAATGGGTCGGGGGTGACCGCCCCCCTGCCCCGAGGCTCCTGCGCCAGACGTTTGAGTCACTGGGTGCAACGTACATCAAGCTGGGACAGTTCATTGCCAGTTCTCCGACCTTCTTCCCAAAAGAATACGTGGAAGAGTTTCAGTATTGTCTGGACCGGACGCCCAACCTGCCTTTTGGCGTGATCAAACGCATCATCCGCGAGGAGCTGGATCGGCCAATAGATCAGGTGTTCTCTGAAATTGACCCGGTGGCTCTGGCCTCCGCCTCAATCGCGCAGGTGCATGCAGCTCGGCTGATTTCTGGCGAAGACGTTGTAATAAAGGTTCAGAAACCGGGCGTCGAGAACATACTTCTGACCGACTTGAACTTTTTGTACGTTTCGGCGCGAATTCTCGAAACGCTTGCGCCGAAAATTTCCTGGACATCTCTCTCCGGTATCGTTGAAGAAATCCAGCGCACCATGATGGAAGAATGCGACTTCATAAAGGAAGCGAACAACCTGAAGGTGTTCCGGAACTTTCTCCACGACACTCATAACGAAGATGCCACCGTCCCCGAAGTTTATGAACACTGCAGCACCCGGCGCATACTCACCATGGAACGCTTCCACGGTGTGCCTTTAACGGATCTTGAAAGTATCCGGGGTTACGCAAAGGATCCGGAGCGGACACTGATCACTGCAATGAACACTTGGTTTTCGAGCCTTACCCAGTGTGAGTTTTTCCACGCCGATGTGCACGCCGGTAACCTTATGGTACTTAAGGATGGGCGAGTTGGTTTTATCGATTTCGGAATTGTCGGGAGAATTCGGCCGGATACCTGGGAAGCGGTCAGCGATTTTATTTCTTCGGTGATGGTTGGGAATTTCGATGGCATGGCCGAGGCTATGATCCGTATTGGCATTACCAGCCATACTGTCAAAGCAGATGATCTTGCGGCGGACTTGCGCAAGCTTTATCAGCAGATGGATAAAATGGTACCGGATGACGTGCGCTATGAGGCCGATCAGGCAGAAGATGATGTGAATGGCATTCTTATGGATATGGTTAAGGTCGGCGAAAGCCACGGACTGCACTTCCCCCGGGAGTTTGCCCTGTTACTGAAACAGTTCCTGTATTTTGACCGTTACGTACATATCCTGGCACCGGAAATGGATGTGTTCATGGATGAGCGCCTTAATATGCTTCACTGAGGCGGTCGCCTTCACCTGTGTGGTTTTGTACACTAAGGCAGCATTCCACTAAACGGTGAAATGCTGCCTTTTTTCATGGATACGTTCCATTTCTCTTGCTGCCGCAACGAGCTGTCCTTTATATGGCGCTGGTAAAACTTCATACCGAGTTTTTTCGCAACCTGTCCTCTGCTGAACCTGTTTCGTTCTCGCCTTCGTTCAATTTACTTTATGGAGCCAATGGGAGCGGCAAGACGAGCGTGCTTGAGGCTATCGGCTATCTGGGCCTTGGACGATCCTTCCGTATAAATCGCCATCAGGCTGTTGTTCAACACGGGCAACAACGATTCACGGTATTCGGTGGTCTGGATCACGGGTTTGATAGGGAACGTAATACACGGTCGGCAGACTCGCTTGCTCACCGTTTAGGAATCTCCCGGGACGTAGTCCAGAAGGAAACCACGCTTCGGGTAGACGGTGAAGGCGTGCGCAGCCTTTCTGCTCTTGCAATGCACTTGCCAGTTTCGGTTATTGATCCTGGCGTCTTCGACATTGTGGCCGGCGGTCCAGGAAAACGTCGCCAATTCCTCGATTGGGCAGTGTTCCACGTGGAACCTTCCTTCGCAGCAAGCTGGCAGCAGTGTCAGAGAGTCACATCACAGCGGAATCAAACGTTGAGAAATGGTAGACTAGACGAATCCATGTTGCGCATCTGGGATACACAGTACGCAGCACTGAGCGAAAGAATAAGCGAAGCCCGGAAAGCTGCCTTTGATCAATTCAAAAGAGCGTTCGACAGTCTTGTTCACGAAGTGGATGTGAGCTGGACAGAGGGGCTGAAGCTGGAGTTTTATCCTGGGTGGGATACCAGTCAATCACTGATAGACGTGCTTGCCCGTCACAGGGAGCAGGAAGCTCGTATGGGGCACACCCTTTATGGGCCGAACCGTGCGGACATCCGGATCAGATTTCAGGGAAGGCCGGTGGCGGAAACATTTTCCCGCGGCCAGCAGAAAACCCTCGTTATTCTGATGAAGATTGCCCAAAGCATGGTGTTGAATGAGCTCGGAAAGCAAGTCAGCTTTCTGATTGATGACATTAACGCCGAATTGGATGGGAGCCACAGAACAATGCTGGCTCGCAAGTTACAGGAATTAGGTTGCCAGGTATTTATTACCTCCATTGAACATCCCGATCCGGAGTCATTGTGGCAAGGTAACGAGATACCTGATTACCGAATGTTCCACGTGGAACACGGCAAATTGAAGGAAGAATAAAACCGGCTTACCAAATCCTTGGCTTGCAGAAAAGCGGCTTTAAGGAAAGCGCCGGCCCTTACGCTTCAGGAGTTTCCTAATGAGTGAATCGATCTACAATTCCACCAGTATCAAAGTCCTGAAGGGGCTGGATGCGGTGCGAAAACGGCCAGGAATGTACATTGGCGATACGGATGACGGTACCGGCCTGCATCACATGGTGTTTGAACTGGTGGATAACTCCATCGATGAAGCTCTGGCAGGTCACTGCTCCGAAATCAGCATTATCATTCACCCGGATGAATCGGTGAGTGTTCAGGATAACGGCCGGGGTATTCCTGTGGATCTCCACGAGGAAGAAGGTGTATCGGCTGCAGAAGTTATCATGACGGTACTCCACGCCGGGGGTAAGTTTGATGATAATTCCTATAAGGTGTCCGGTGGTCTTCACGGTGTTGGCGTCTCGGTTGTAAACGCGCTGTCCTCAACGCTGACTTTGACCGTTCGCCGGGATGGTCGGGTGTTTGAGCAGGTTTACACACACGGTGTGCCCAATGCGCCTTTGGCGGCCGTAGGTGATACGGAAGCTTCTGGTACGCGGGTTCACTTTATCCCATCGCCGGAAACGTTCACCCACATCGAATTTCACTATGACATTCTTGCCAAACGCATAAGAGAATTGGCGTTCCTGAACAGCGGTGTGCGTATCCGCCTGACAGACGAACGCAGTGGTAAAGAAGAGCTTTTTCAATACGATGGAGGCTTGCGGGCATTTGTTGAGCACCTCAACGCGAACAAAACCCCCATCAACCGGGTTTTCCACTTCACCCGTGAGCGCGAAGACGGCATTGTGGTGGAAGTGTCCATGCAGTGGAATGATGCCTTTCAGGAAAACATCTACTGCTTCACCAACAACATACCTCAGCGTGATGGAGGCACACACCTGGCAGGCTTCCGTGCCGCGCTTACCCGGTCATTGAACAATTACATTGAACATGAAGGCCTGGGAAAGAAAGCCAAGGTAAGCACCTCCGGTGACGATGCCCGGGAAGGCCTTACGGCGATAATCAGCGTGAAAGTGCCCGATCCCAAGTTTTCTTCGCAAACCAAAGACAAACTTGTGTCTTCGGAAGTGAAAACAGCGGTTGAGCAGGAACTCTATCAGAACTTTGCCGCGTATCTGCAGGAACAGCCCAGCGAAGCCAAACTCATTGTCAATAAAATGATCGAAGCTGCACGGGCTCGTGAAGCTGCTCGTAAGGCCCGGGATATGACCCGTCGCAAGGGTGCGTTGGATATCGCAGGCTTGCCCGGAAAACTGGCAGACTGCCAAGAGAAAGACCCCGCCCTCTCCGAACTGTTCATAGTGGAGGGTGATTCGGCCGGCGGCAGCGCCAAACAGGGCCGGGATCGCAAAACCCAGGCAATTCTGCCGCTGAAAGGTAAGATTCTGAACGTGGAGAAAGCACGCTTCGACAAGATGCTGTCCTCCGCAGAAGTAGGTACTCTGATCACTGCTCTGGGTTGCGGTATTGGCCGGGAAGAGTTCAACCCGGATAAGCTCAGGTATCACTCCATCATTATCATGACGGATGCGGACGTTGACGGTTCCCACATTCGTACCCTGCTGCTGACTTTCCTGTTTCGTCAGATGCGCGAAATCATTGAGCGTGGCCACGTGTTTATCGCCATGCCGCCGCTCTACAAGGTCAAACGTGGCAAGCAGGAACAGTACCTGAAGGATGAGAAGGCAAAAGAAGCTTATCTCACCCAGACGTCTCTGGAAGGTGCACAGCTGTATGTGAACCCCGAAGCGCCACCTATTAAGGACTCTGCCCTGGAGACGATGGTTAAGGACTATCAGGCAGTGATGGCGATGATTGATCGCCTGTCCCGTGCTTACCCGGCCAAAGTACTGGAGCAGATGCTTCACAATGATACTCTGAAGGGGGAACACCTGAAGGATGAGGAGACAGTTGCCGCTTGGTCCAGCCGTCTGGGCGATGGGTTGAATGTTGATACTCGCACGGGAACCAAGTACACCTTCTCTGTTACCAAGGATACTGAGCGAGGGCTCTATCTGCCGAAAGTAACCATCTACGTGCACGGTATTCCTTACGAGCACGTATTCAACCACGATTTCTTCGATTCACCGTCTTATGGGGCAATAGCCCGCCTTGGTGAAACCCTGAACGGGCTGATTGAAGAAGGTGCCTATATTCAGCGTGGTGAGCGTAAACAGGTAATACTTTCGTTCGAGGGTGCGCTGAACTGGTTGATGAAAGAGGCCCAGCGAGGCCTGACCATCCAGCGCTACAAAGGCTTGGGTGAGATGAACCCGGACCAGCTGTGGGAAACGACCATGGATCCTGAAAGCCGCCGCATGATGAAAGTGAAGATTGATGACGCCATAGCGGCAGACCAGATCTTCACTACCCTGATGGGTGACGATGTTGAGCCTCGTCGAAACTTTATCCAGACCAATGCGCTGGCAGTGAGCAATCTCGATATCTGATAAATTTCTGATAAGTAAAAAAAAAGCGGCCAGAGCATGATTGCTCTGGCCGCTTTTTTTTGTCCGAAAAAACGACTATGTTTTTGGAATATAACGCTATTTACCAGACGCGGAGCCTGACGATCCAGCTTATTCTTTCTCCGCCAAGTGAGGGGCCATCACCTCTTCCAACGTAAAACCCGTAAGGCGACGTATGGTTCTCCAAAGGTAGTAGAAGATAAGCATCATCATTACCATGGATGGGATAGCGATCATCGGATAACTCACCAGGGTCATCCTGCCAAGTTCCTCGTTAAAAGCCTGAGTACCAGAGGGGCTGACCACAATCCAGCGGGCAAGAACGTAGTTCATGATGGATGAGAACAGAAAGGTGCCGGCAAAAAAGTAGCTGGCTTTCAACAAGCGTTCTTCAAACTGCCCTACACAATCTTTCTCTTCCAGCGCCCCGTGGATTTTTCCCACGTCGAGTACGTTCGGGTTATAGAGAAGTGTGCGAACCAACGGGTATTTTGTACGTGTAGAAACAAGCACTGCCAGGCCAATAATTGCGGGAATGGCCGCTTCCTTTACTGCCAGCCAACCGGCATCCAGCTCAAGTAAACCAATGCCGCCCGTCAGCGCGACACTCACCAGACCTAGTAACGCTATAAAATTTTTCTTGCCGTAGCGAATCAGTTCGAACAGCCCCCAACTGAGGGGGAATGCCAGGCCCAGGATCAGCGCATTGACGCTTCCAAGATATTGGTCCCCGCTGAACTTCATCAGGATAACGGATGGGATGATAATACTGACTAGCAGATCAACCCAGGGTCTGGGCTTGTGATCGGGCACTGACGTGGTGTTCGGTGAAGTCATGATTCTGCCTGGTTTGTGAAACAACTAGAGGCAGTATACGACGAACGCCATAAAAAAACCGAACCCGGAGGTTCGGCATTTTAACAACCGGTTTCCAGATCAGGCGCCGGCTTCTTTCAGACTCTCCTCAAGAATCGCCAAGCCTTCTTCAAGGATCTTATCCTCAATGGTGACCGGCATGAGGAAGCGCAAGGTGTTCCCGTACATGCCACAGCTCAGAAGGATCAGGCCCTTTTCCTTGGCCTTTTTGGTAACGGCTGCAGCCAGTTCTGGCATGGGCTTGTGGCTGTCCTTGCTTTCGACCAGCTCGAACGCCGCCATGGCGCCGAGACAGCGGACATTATCCACATGAGTGAACTGCTTCTGCCACTGGTCAAAGCAAAATTTCAGCTTCTCCCCGAGGCGCTGGCTCTTGCCCAGAATGTCCTCTTCTTTGAACACATCAAATACGGCCAGTGCTGCGGCACAGGCTGTGGGGCTGCCGGTATAGGTGCCACCCAGCGAATTCGGGCCTGAGGCGTCCATGTGCTTATCCGTTCCGACAATCGCCGAGATGGGCATGCCGTCGGCCATACTCTTGGCCATGGTCATCATGTCCGGCTCAACACCGCTGTGCTCAATGGCAAACATCTTGCCGGTACGGCCGGAGCCGCGTAAAAGCCACCCTCGCCCAGCACCGGCTCAATAACAATGGCTGCGGTATGCTTCGCGGGTGAATCTGCCTTCATGGTCATCATGAGGCCACGCAGGGCTTCATCTTCGCTTACGCCGTGGTAAGACACTGGGTAAGGCGCGCGGAAGACGGTTCCCGGCATAGGGCCAAAGTCCGTCTGGTAGGGCGCTGCCTTGCCGTTCATTGCCATGGTCATGAACGTACGGCCGTGATAACCGCCGTCGAAGCAGATTACGTTGGTACGGCCAGTGGCTGCACGAGCAATCTTGAGGGCGTTTTCCAGAGCCTCTGCGCCGGAGTTTGCCAGCATTACTTTGGCGTGCCCTTTTACCGGCGCAACTTCACTCAGCTTCTGTGCCAAACGCACATAACCCTCATAGGGCATGACGGTCTGACAAGTGTGCATCAGCTTGTCCAGTTGGGCTTTTATGGCCTCAACCACTTTCGGATGCCGGTGACCGATGTTGAGTACACCGATACCGCCGGCAAAGTCGATCATGCGCTTGCCGTCTGCATCCCACAGTTCTGCGTTGGTTGCGTGGTCGGCAAACTGCTCATTAGGGCTTGCCACACCGGCTGCAACATAGCGTTCTTTGAGTGCCTGCAATTCTTTATTGCTCACTTTGCCTTTCTCCCTGTGTCTCTGATTTATCAGTTTCATTAAACAGTGTAGGGAGTACCGTGGCGCGACACAAACGGATAACGTTGAATTTCATACCGGCGACTCCCGAAATTGTAGCTCTGCCAGGCGCCGGTATAGCGCGTTTTCCTGTATAAGCTCGTCATGACTGCCCACCGCTAGAAGGCGGCCCTGATCCAGAATGGCAATTCGGTCCGCGTCCCGCACTGTGGCAAGCCTGTGGGCAATCACAAGTGTGGTTCTGCCGGACGTGAGCGCTGGCATGGCTTGCTGGATCAGATTCTCGCTTTCCGCATCCAGAGCGCTGGTGGCTTCATCCAGCAACAAAATGGGCGCATCGGCGAGCAGTGCCCGGGCAATAGCAAGCCGTTGCTTCTGGCCCCCGGAAAGCCCCAACCCGGCGTCTCCCAGGCGGGTGAGGTAACCCTCGGGTAACATCTCTATGAATTCATGGGCGTGAGCGATGCGTGCGGCGTTTTCAACATCGGCCTGGCTAGCGTCAGGGCGTGCGTAGCGAATGTTGTCAGCCACTGTGCCATGGAACAGTGCCGGGTTCTGGGGCACCAGTGAAAAGCAGCTGCGCTGTGCCTCCAGGGACACCGTGGCGCTATCCGTACCGTCAATGTAAAGGGTGCCACTGTCGGGTTGATAGAAATGCAGCAGCAGGTCAAACAATGTGGATTTTCCGGCGCCGGAGGGGCCTACCAGAGCCAGGGTTTCCCCGGCACGGACATGCAGGCAGATATCGGTCAGTGCCGGGTGTTCACTGCGGCCGGGGTAGCTGAAATTAAGACCTTCGATGGTTATATCGCCGGTAATGGTTCCCGGGAATCCAGATGCCTGTCCCGCAGGTCGGTCAAATGCCGGCTCAGTCTGCAGCAATTCAAACAGCCGCGCAGCAGAACCGGCAGCCCGCTGAAGCTCCCCGATCACTTCGCTGATAGCCCCAGCGGCTACGCCCACCAGCAGGCTGTAGAACACAAACGCCGCAAGCTCTCCCGGGGTAATGCGGCCATGAATAACATCCAGGCCGCCAATCCAGATCACAACGCCGACCGCTCCCATCACCAGGGAAATAGCCAGAGTGGTCAACCAGGCGCGCTGTTTTATGCGGGCACGGGCAATGTCGAAGGCGCGTTCAGAAACCTCCGCAAAAAAGCGCCGGTCGTGGGGTTGGTGATTGAAGGCCTGCACGGTTTTTATCTGGGTCAGGTTTTCTCCCACGTAACTGCCCACATCCGCCACTCTGTCCTGGCTGAGCCGCGACAGCTGCCGGACCCGCCGGCCGAAAAACAGGATCGGCACAATAACCAGAGGAAAGCCCAGCAGGATAATCCCGGCCAGCTTGGCGTTGGTGATAAACAGCAACAGCAGGCCGCCCATCAGCATCAGCAAATTGCGCAAGGCAATGGAGACCGTCGAGCCGATAACCGACTGGAGCACCGTGGTATCGGCGGTAAAGCGCGACTGTATTTCCAGAGCACGATTTTGCTCGAAAAAACCTGGGTGCAGGTCGATCAGATGATTGAAGACCTGTTTGCGGATATCGGCTACTACTCGTTCACCAATCCAGGACACCAGATAGAACCGGGCGAAGGATCCGAACGCCAGCCCTAGCACCAGAATGAAAAACAGCCCGATAGCCCGGGCCAGATTGGCCGGGGATTCCGTTGCCAGACCCTGATCGACCAGAATCCGCAGGCCCTGCCCCAACCCGAGCGTGATACCCGCGGTGAAGATCAGCGCCACCAGAGCACCCGCAACTGCCTTGCGATAGGGAAGAATAAAGCCGATGACCAGTTTCAAGGCCTGCCGGTGACGAGTTTTGATGATGTGCCTCCTGAAGTTGCGGCGTCGTAAAAAGTTGCGGTGCTGTAAAAAGCTGCGGTGCTGTAAACTCGGGCAGATATACGACGTCTGCTCCCAACGAGCCTTATCATACGCTTGTCCCCTCTGTGACAATGAAGGAATTCCCGTGCGCGCATACGCTGACAGTGATTACCCCGCTAACCACAAACCCGACTGGAAAGTGATCGCCGGGCTCTGGCCCTATCTCGCCGAGTTTCGTGGGCGGGTAGCTCTGTCTGT
Organism: Marinobacter antarcticus; assembly: GCF_900142385.1. NCBI lineage: Bacteria > Pseudomonadati > Pseudomonadota > Gammaproteobacteria > Pseudomonadales > Marinobacteraceae > Marinobacter > Marinobacter antarcticus. The sequence continues at coordinate 575,099 of NZ_FRAQ01000001.1, read as the reverse complement.
CGCCTTCCTGATACTGGCAAAGCTGGCCACGGTAGCCACCCCTGTGGCGCTGAAATACATTGTGGATTATCTGGATCAGGGCCGCGAAGGTGAGCTGTTGCTGTGGATTCCCCTGGTGCTGGTGCTCGCCTATGGTGTGCTGAGGTTTGCCAGCACCTTGTTCAGTGAGCTGCGGGACGCCGTGTTTGCGCGTGTTGCCGAGCGCGCCATGCGGCGAGTATCACTGCGGGTGTTCCGCCATCTCCATAATCGTGAACTGGCGTTCCATCTGGATCGCAAAACCGGAGGCCTGGCCCGGGACATCGAACGGGGCACCACCGGTATCAGCTTCTTGCTGCGCTTTACCCTGTTCAACATTGTTCCGACCCTGCTGGAAATCCTGATGGTGGCGGGCGTTCTGCTGGCAGCGTTCAACGCCAGTTATGTGTTTGCCATCCTCATTGCCGTGGCGGTTTATATCGTATTTTCCATTGTGGTCACTGAATGGCGAACCCGATTCGTGCGCGAGGCCAATGCCCGGGACAACCAGTCCAATTCACGTGCCATAGACAGCCTGCTTAACTACGAAACCGTGAAGTACTTCAATAACGAGCAGTTTGAAGCCGACCTCTACGACCAGGACCTTGAAGGTTGGGAGCAGGCGCGCCTGAAAAACCGACTGTCCCTCGCCGCACTCAACACCGGCCAAGCGTTCATCATTGGCGTAGCAATGATTGTCATGATGGCGATGGCCGTACGGGAGGTGGCCAGTGGTGCCATTACTCTGGGCGATTTCACCATGATCAACGCCTACCTGCTTCAGCTGTTCATCCCTTTGAACGCCTTGGGTTTTGTCTACCGGGAAATCCGTCAGTCCCTGGTGAATGTGGAGCGCCTGTTCGGTCTGCTGGACGAAAAGCCGGCGGTTGCAGACGCTGCGGAGGCGCCAGCGCTGGTTGTGGATAAAGGCGAGGTGGGCTTCCATCATGTGTATTTTGCCTACCGTGCGGACCGCCGGATTCTGCAGGATGTGGATTTTTCCATACCCGCCGGGCATACCCTGGCGATTGTGGGTGCCAGTGGTGCCGGTAAATCCACCCTTGCGCGCCTGCTGTTCCGGTTTTTTGATGTGGATAAAGGCTATATCACCATTGATGGCCAGGACATTCGCGAGGTCAGCCAGGATAGCTTGCGCGCGGCTATCGGTGTGGTTCCGCAAGACACCGTGCTGTTCAACGACACGCTTTACCGCAACCTGGCCTACGGCCGCCCTGAGGCCACAGAAGCCGAAGTACACCATGCTGTCCGCCAGGCGCACCTGGACGATTTCATCCGCAGCCTGCCGGAGGGTTACGACACCAAAGTAGGTGAACGCGGCCTGAAACTCTCCGGTGGCGAAAAACAGCGCGTTGCTATTGCCCGGGTGCTGCTGAAAAACCCGCCGCTGTTGATCCTGGATGAAGCTACCTCGTCGCTGGATTCCATTTCCGAGCAGGCGATTCTGGGCGCCCTCAACGAAGTTAGCCGCCAGCGCACCACACTGGTTATCGCACATCGCCTATCAACCGTGCGTGACGCCGATACGATTCTGGTGATGGATCACGGCCAGATTGTCGAAAGCGGCGGTCACGGTGAGTTGCTGGCACAGAACGGTTACTACGCCAGATTGTGGTTGCAGCAACAGCACAGCGATGAAGAAGAGGAACGCACCTAAGGAACTGAAAATGGCAACGATCACGAGTTTACCAACATCAATCACACTCTTTATCGGTATGGCTCGCAAAGGTGACCTGGGTAACCCGACCCCGATCAGCAACTTTGCTCAGTTCGAACAGATCTTCGGCAACGATGCTGCCTATGGCGAGCTGGTGTCTCAGATCCGGCAGTTTTTCCTAAACGGCGGCGCCGAAGCGATTGTCGTGCGTATTGCAGGCGACGACGGAGACACTCCGGAGCTGGTCGACTACGCAAACGTCTTCAACTCGCCGGAGTCTGCGGTCGAACCATTCAACTTGCTGGTTTTGCCCCGTGGCTACGGGCAGACCGATGACCAGCGGCAACTGTTATGGGGCACTGCCAGCGTATTCTGTCAGCGTCGGCGAGCTTTCCTGATTGTCGATCCGCGGGAAGACTGGAAAACGGTGAACGATGTCGCAGCTGGAATCCCGGGCATGCGTATTGGGGCCGTTATCGATCATGCCGGCATCTATTGGCCGCGCATCAAGGTGGCTTCGGCCCCTTTACCCATTGACCCGGCCGGCACCATTGCGGGCATCATCTCGCGCACTGACACTCGGCGTGGCGTCTGGAAGGCGGCAGCGGGCCGGGATGCGTCTATTCTAGGGGCAACCGGCTTGGAGCATGTGATTTCGAGCGCCGAGAACGGAGTGATCAACCCCCAAGGGGTCAACGCTCTGCGGCAATTCGCCGGCGGCGCGGCGGTTTGGGGCGGGCGCACCATGGCCGGTTTTGACAGCGGGGACGAATACAAATACATCTCCGTTCGGCGTACGGCGCTCTTCATCGAGGAAAGTCTTTATCGTGGACTGGCATTCGCCAGGTACGAGCAGAATGATGGGAATTTGTGGATGGTGATACACGGGGCCGTTGGCTTGTTCATGCACAACCTTTTCCAGCAGGGTGCATTCTCGGGAACCAAGGCATCCGATGCTTATTTCGTGAGCTGTGATGCCAGCACCACATCACAGAACGACATCGATCTGGGCCGGGTCAACTTGATGGTGGGTTTCGCAGCGCAGCGCCCGGCGGAATTCGTAATCCTCAAGCTCCGGCTGGTTGCTGGGCAGAGCGCCGGCGCCCCACCAGCACTGAAGTCAGCACTCAAGCCAGCACTGAAGCCAACCCTGAGGCGCGCACGACCCTCTGCCCGACGCTTTCGCTGAATACGCTGGTGTCGCCGGTAATCAGGCTGAACCAGTTCTTTGCCCGGGTGATGCCTGTGTAGACCAGCTCTTTGGTGAGCACAGGGCTCAGGCGATCGGGCAACACCAGGCAGGTGTGATTGAACTCCGAACCCTGGGATTTATGCACTGTCATGGCGTACACGGTTTCCAGCTGCTGCAGCCGGCTGGGTGAGATCCAGCGGATCGCGCCACTGCCGTCGCTGGCGGGAAACGCAACGCGCAACACTGTTTGAGGGCTGTCACCGCTGTTTTGCGTGTTTTGAGAGCCAGCGCCCCAGGGCAGGCTGAAGGTAATGCCCACGTCGCCGTTCATCAGCCCCAGGTTGTAATCGTTGCCGGTAATCAGCACCGGGCGCCCGGCGTACCAGCCTTCGGCTCTTGGAATCAGCCCTTGCCCAAGCAAGTGATGGGCGATCAGCTCGTTCAGGCCCTCCACGCCCCAGGGCCCACGGCGCAGGGCGCACAGTACCTGAAAATCACTGAAAGCCTGCAATACCGATTTGGCCAGTTCGTCCCACTGCTCGGTTGTGCTGTTGCTGTCGAGGTTGTGATTCTGCATCAGCGATAAGTAATGGCGGTAACCCACCGGTGGCGACAGAGGCTGCCCGTTGTCATCGATTCGCCCTTCCCCGTTGTTGCTGAACGCCTGAGGGCTGCCGCTGCCCGCATGGCCGCAGATCAGCGCCTGGGTATCTTCCAGCGATGGTTTTTTGTTGCGGCCATTCAGCCATATCACATCCTCAAACTCGGCGTTACGGGCCTGCTGGAGGGTGTTTGCGTTCAAGGCGTTGGTGTTAACCGCTTCGGCCAGCTGGCGAATACCGCTGCCTTCCGCAAAGCGATAACTCTTGCGCAACATGGCCACCGCCTGATCCAGTGGCTGGCCTTCGGTGTCCTGCAAGGCTATCGGGATGTCGGTACCGGTTATGGCTTGCAGCCATTGCACTGTCGCTGGCTGATAATGCCCGTCTGGCGCGCGCTGGCATAGCTCGCCCAGCACTGCACCGGCGTCTACCGACGCCAGCTGGTCTTTATCGCCTAACAGAATCAGCTGGGCGTTGGCGGGCAGGGCATCAAATACCGACGCCATCAGATCAAGATCGACCATGGAGGCTTCGTCGATCACCAGAATATCCACCAGCAGCGGGTTGTCCCGGTTGTGGCGGAATTTGCGGGTGTCGGGGCGGCTGCCCAGCAGCCGGTGCAAGGTAGTTACTTTGGTGGGAATGTCTGCAAGAGTGACCTGTCCGGGCAACTGCGCCAGTGGCAGGCGGCTGACCGCGCCGCCAATGGATTCGTTCAGCCGTGCTGCGGCTTTGCCGGTGGGCGCGGCCAGGCGAATACGGTATTTGCGCCCCTCCCGCTCAGTGGATTCGCCGGCGACGGACTGCAGGGCTGCCAGTAAATTCACCACGGTGGTGGTCTTGCCGGTGCCCGGGCCGCCGGTAATGACGGCGAAACGATTGCGGGCTGCCAAGGCACAGGCGAGCTTTTGATAGTCCACAGGAGAGCCCACAGAATTCTGAGGTTTGAACAGTACTTCCAGAGCTTCGCTCAGTGTTACGGCAGCTGGCGAAGCCGGGTCCGCCAGAGTGGACGGCTGCGCCAGGCGCTGCAAAATGCCGGCAGCAATCTGCTGCTCATAACGCCAGAAGCGGCGCAGGTACAGACGGGTACCATTCAACACCAGCGGCGTAGTGTGTGAACCATCACTTACCGCCAAAGCATTGCCCAGAGCGGATAGGCACTCCTGAGTGGACACCCGGGCCAGGAGTTCGCCCGGTCCGGTCTGGCTGGCGTCACCGGTTGTCGGGCCTGCAAAAGAGCTGGTACCGTTAGGTTCCTCTGGTGGCAGCGAGAGAGTGCTATCCGCATCGGCCAGTAGGGTTGCCAGATCCACGCACACGTGGCCCCGGCCCACCTGATGGGACGTCAGTGCGGCGAGCAGTAAAACCAGCGGTTGCGGTGCATCACCCTGCTCTTCCGACAAGTCTTGAATCAGCCGCGCAAAGCGTACGTCCAGCGGTCGAATCCAGCCGGCTTGCTGCCAGTGATCCAGCAGCTCCAGAACCGTTTCTGTCTGATTCAGGGCAAGGCTGTTGTTACCGGGGCTACCACTACCATGGACGGGAGCAGCGGGCGCTTTTTTTTCCAGATCAAGAGCTTCGTCCAGATCAAAGGTAAACTGGTTTTCGGTATTCCGTGTTTTGCTCATGCCGCCACCTCCCCGGAGGCTGCCTTGCCGTCAAACATGGCATCCAGTTGTTCGATCAGTGCTCTGGGTGGTTTATCGGTAAACGCACCGGCCCCCGGCGCATTCACACCCCGTAAAAACAGATAGACCGCGCCGCCTATGTGCTGGTCGTAGTCGTAGTCCGGCAGGCGCGCTTTCAGCAAGCGGTGCAGGGCCAGCAGGTAGAGGATGTACTGCAGGTCGTAGCGTTTCTCCAGAATTGCCTCACCCATGGCCTGATCGGTGTAGGCGCTGTCGTTATCGCCCAGATGGTTGGATTTGTAATCCAGCACGTAATACTGCCCTTTGTGTTCAAACACCAGATCGATAAAGCCTTTCAGCATGCCGTTGAAGCGCCCGCCATCTACCTGTGGTCGGTCAGCGCCATTGAGAGTGTGTTGGGTAACCAGCCTGTCCATGGCCCGGGTGCTGACGTTGCGGCTTTCAAACCAGAATTCCAGCTCCGGGCGCAGTGTGCCAAGGCTCGCCAGGCTGGCGCTTTCGCCGCTGTCGCGGCTCAATGGCAGTGGTTGTTGAATCAGCGCAAGTATCCACTGCTCCAGAGTGTCTACCCAGTCACTCCAGCCCCGGGTACTGCAGCGGCGGATGAGCTGTTCGCGCAGCAACAGCGGGTTATCCACAATGTGTTGCAAACCATGCTGCACACACCATTCCAGCAGGTCGTGCAGAAACGTACCCGGGCCTGCGCCTTTGGGAAAATGATGCAGGCTGTGGCTGAGCGGAACGGCTATGTCGTCCTCCTCGCTGTTGTGGGCGCCCTCTTCCAGCAGGTTCTGGGTTTCTGCGTCTTCCACTTCGCCGGAGAACACAATGCCCGTGCCAGAGAGCCCGCTGTATTCCAGAGATGAGTAACTGGCAATCCACCAGTCTTCCCGAGCTTCGCGGGTAGAGATCAGTGCGGGCCCGAGCGCTGCGGGTGCTTCTTCCACATAACGCAGATCGGTAGCGGCCGGCAGCGGCTCTGCAGAGAGCTCGGTGTAGCCATTGGCGAGATTGCTCAACGCGTCACTCAGCGGCTGCTGTGCCGCAGGTTCACCACCCAGCAGATAACCCAAGCCGCTGAGGTGCCAGTATTCAATGTCGGCAACGCCCACCCAGGTGGCGAAGCGGGCGCGGGTCAGGGCCACGTAGAGTTTGCGGATGTCCTCGCCCAGCCGTTCGCTGTCTGCACGGGCAACGTCTTCCGGTGTGGGATCGAAGACGGTGATCAGCTGTGAGCTGTCATCGTGATACCGCACGAACGACTGTTTTTCACTCTGAGCGCGGAACGCGGTGCCAAAGGGCAGGAACACCAGCGGATATTCCAGGCCTTTGGATTTGTGCACGGTGATGACCTTTACCAGCCCGGCGTCGCTTTCCAGGCGCAGAGTGCGGTGTTCGTCTTCGTCGTCCGCTGCCCGCAGAATCTGGGTGTAGTGGTGTACCAGCGCGTGCTCGCCATCCAGTTGCAGGCTGTCCTGTTGCAGCAGTTCTGCAATATGCAGAATGTCGGTTAGCCGGCGTTCGCCATCAGCGCGCTGCAGCAATTGCCCGGGCACTTCGAAGTCCATCAGAAAGCTTCGCAGCATGGGCAGCACGCCCTGGCTTTGCCACTGTTGCTGGTAGCCCATAAAGCGCTCGATCTCACGCTCCAGCGCCATTTCGTCGGTCAGTAGTTGATCGAGATAGCTCCAGGGTAGCCCCAGTGTGGGGGTGGCCAGTGCCGCCCGGGCATAGGCCAACTGCCGGGGTTCGGCAAAGGCTTTGAGCCAGCATAGTACTTCCTTGGCCTCCTGGGAGGTCAGCACCGAATCCCGGTCGGACAGGTACACGCTTTTGATGCGTCTCTGGCCCAAAGCATCGCGCACTGCAGCCGCTTCGTTGCGATTGTTCACCAGAATGGCGATGTCTTTAGGTGCAACTGACTCCAGATCTTCAGCGTTGTTTTCTATGGCAAATCCTGCCAACCCCTGCTGGCCCAAAGTCAGCAAGCGCGCGATTTCGCTGGCACAGGTTTCTGCTACTTCGGTGGTCGCGGTGCCTTTGGCAAGGCTTTTGCGGTTGCCGCTGTTGTGTTCCTGATCGCTTTCCAGTGACCACAGGGTGAGGCTGGGCTGTATGTCGCCGTTCACCGACCACAGACGTTTGGTGCCGTTGGCCTCCACGCCCTGAAATGGCAGGGGTGAGGTATCGCCTTTGCCGAACAGGAAGGCCCCCTCAGGGCTGTTCTGATCGCCATGCTCGAACACCCGGTTGACTGCTTTCACCATGGGTTTGGACGAACGGAAGTTGCGGCCCAGGGTCCAGGTGCGATCGCGGGCACCGGTGCGTGCATCCAGATAGGTGTAGATATCGGCGCCGCGGAAGCCGTAGATGGCCTGTTTCGGATCGCCGATCATCAGCAGGCAGGTGTCCGGATGGTTCTCTGCAACCCGGTAAATGCGGTTGAAGATGCGGTACTGCACCGGGTCGGTGTCCTGGAATTCGTCAATCAGCGCCACCGGAAACTGGCGGCGGATGGTGGCGGCCAGTTGGTCGCCACGGGGGCCATGAAGGGCATCGTCCAGGCGCGTGAGCAGATCGTCGAAGCCCATTTCCGAGCGCTTCTGTTTTTCCGATTCCAGCCGCGCCGCAATCCAGCGGGTGGCGTGCCTGAGAATGTCAGCCTCGACGCTGGGCAGGCTTTCTGCAAAAGTGATCAGTTCTTCGATGGCATCAAAGGCTGGGTGGTGAGGCACATCGCCATCGCCTTTGAGTTTTGTGGGCAGGATGTCCGGCGTCTGGTTCTGGAAACCGGCTTTCTCCAGCCCTTCCGGGTAGAGCTCATCGGAGGCTGCCCAGTCCAAAAGCTTGTCCCAGGCGGCAATCATCGGCTTCATGCTGCCACCGTGCAGGCGTTTGCTCTTGTTGAGCTCGATAAGCATGTCGGTTACTACGGGCTTCCAGTCTGCCCAGGGACGCGCTTTCAGTGCCTGCGCCTGTTCTATCCGCCGTTGCACGGTGGCTTCAATGGCCTGCTTAACGTCGTCGGTGGCGACGTTCAAAGAATCGGCATCGCCAATCAGGTTACGCACGGCTGCACGCAGGATGTCCGGGGTTTTCCAGTGGCTCAGCACTTCGTCCATCAGTACCGGCGAGAGCGGATAGATAAAGGTGCGCCAGTAATCCCGCGCAACTTCATCCAGCAGATCACTTTGGTCGGTTTCCAGTGTGAGCCGGAACAGGCTGCCACTGTCGAACGCATGCTCAGTGAGCATACGATTACACCAGGCGTGGATGGTGGATACTGCCGCTTCGTCCATCCACTCGGCGGCCAGCAGCAGCTTTTTGCGGCAGTCTGGCCAGGTGTCGGGGTCTGGATAGCTTTCGTCCCGGAGCTTATGAATCAGCGCCGTTTCCGCCGAGGGCTGGATACTGTCAGCGGCGCTGGAAAACACCTCGGCAGCCTGAGTGAGCCGGGTGCGGATACGATCCCGCAGCTCCTTGGTGGCGGCGTCGGTAAAGGTGACTACCAGCAGATTCGGCGGCAGCATGCCTGCAGCCAGGGCGCTGCCCTCGGGCTGGCCGTTGCCAAGTACCAAGCGCACGTAAAGGATGGCAATAGTGAAGGTTTTGCCGGTGCCGGCGCTGGCCTCGATCAGGCTGCTGCCATTCAGGGGCAGTGCTAGCGGATCAAGGTTGGGGTTCGCGCCTGTCTTAGCTGTCATGGCTGTCATACCTTGCCCTCAATCTGGCCAGCGGCGGATTTGTCCTGTTCGGCTTCCCACAGAGGCACATAAAGTGCGTGCAGCAGCGCCTCAAATTCGCCGCTTTCCATGAGCGCTTCTGCACTTTCAAAGGCGCCTCGCAGGTAGCCGGTATCCCGTTCCAGCGCAGTGGTGTAAGCCTGTTGCGCGTCGCTGATGGCGCGCTCATGGTCACCGAGGAATTTCTTGCTTTGGTAGAAGCTGTAAATCCAGGCAAAACCAGCCTCACACTGCAGCGGCAAAGGGCGGGTGCTGGCCTCTATCCAGCGTGCCAGCATGGCGTTAAGATGCTTGATTGCGGTTTCCTTTGGCAGAGGCGCAAAGAAGACGTTGCGTTTTTCTTCCTTACCCAGAATCAGAGTTTCAAAAGGATGTGTTGTCAGTTGTCCGGCGAGATGAATGACCCAGTCCCGCATTAAATTGGCATAGCGGATTTTTTTGCTACTACCGCTGCCACTGAGCAGGCTGGAACCGGCGATAACCAGCCGGCAGAATTTGCCTTCGTGGTTGCGGCGCAGGTTGCCAATCAGATCCAGCACCTCCACTGACCCGATGTTGTTGGTCAGGTGATGCTCAAACGGCACCGGTTCGCTGACTAACTCGGGCCATTCGGCCAGTGCGCCCTGATAACGCTGGAACAGATCCGGCAGGCGGCCGGAGAGCTCATTGCGCAGCCGGTGCTCGGTTACACCCATGCCGAGGTCGCCACGCCTGGCCATGCGATCCAGAGTGCTTTCCAGGCGTTCGTGCAGGTCTTCTTCATCACCGGCTTTCAGCAGGCCCTGTTCAATCAGCTCGGTGTCCAGGCGCCAGCGATCGAGACCGGTCAGGTCAAAGTTTTCGTTATCCGTGTCGTCATCTTCCACGTCTTCGAAGCGCACTTGCAGGCGGCGCTGGTAGAACGTATCTACGGGCTTTTTCAGAAAGCCCGCAAGGTCATTAAGGGTGATGGGTTCCTCGGGCTGCTGATATGGCAGGGCTTCTTGCTGAAGCTGCTCTTTTTGCTGCTCCTTTTGCTCCGCAGCCTCGTTGCCATGGGCGCCGCGCCATTCGTGTTCGTAGGTGAACAGGCTGCGAGCGTGCTGGACCTGAGGGAAATAGTCGCGGCTGAACGGCTGCAGGGGGTGGCATGTGGTGAGGGCTGCAGTCAAAGTAATGTCTGGCTGCCCCTGTACACTCCAGAGGCTGTCCAGATGATCCTGCAACTGGCCCACCAGAACCGACGGTGGCCGTGGAGAATCGTCGCGGATGCTGCGCCCTACCCAGCTGATGTACAGCTGTTCCCGGGCTGATAGCATGGCTTCCAGAAACAGGTAACGGTCATCCTCCCGGCGGGATCGGTCGCCCGGCCGATAGTCCTGAGCCATCAGGTCAAAATCCACCGGCGGTCGCGAGCGCGGGTAATCACCGTCGTTCATGCCCAGCAGGCACACCTTGCGGAAAGGAATTGCCCGCATGGGCATCAGCGTGGCGAAGTTCACCTTGCCGGCCAGAAAGCGCTGGTTCAGGCCGCCTTCATCCAGGCCTTCCAGCAACACGTCCTTCACGATGTTCAGCGGCATGGGCTGTTGTTCCAGCCCCGCTGTGAGCGTGTCTTCCAACCATTGCTCCAGTTGCCGCCGGAAGCGGTTCAGCAACAACAGATCGTGGCCTTCTACCTTGTGGAAAAACTGCTCGAGCATGGCAGAGAAAAGCGCTTCCCATTGCTGGGGTGCGCGGCTTGCCTGCAGATCCTGCCACAGGGTTTCCAGACGGTACACAAACTCACCAAGGCGCCCCGCGAGGCTGGCCTGCAGGCCGCCAATTTCGCCATAGGGCTGAACGCCCGCCCAGGGCTCGTCGTCGCCCATACCGTAACCCAGCAGCATGGAACGCAGGCCAGACTGCCAGGTGTTGCGCTCTAGATCTGCAGGTAGCTCCAGGCTTTCCCGGTGTGCGCCGTGAAGCCCCCAGCGGATGTTGGCGCCCTCGACCCAGCGTCGGGCCAGGGGGATCTCTTCCTCGGCAATCTCGAAACGGTCGCGAATGCCGGGTACTTCCAAAAGGCTGATGATCTCACTCACCCCGAAACGGCTGCGGGGCAACGACATGAGCGTTTCCAGAGCAATCAATACGGGCTCGTGGTGGCGCTGGCCCTGATCGGAAATGGTGAAGGGAATATGGCGCTTGCGCCCCGGCGGATAGCGTCCAAACACCGCCTGGATATGCGGCGCGTAGACGTTGATATCCGGCACCATCACCATGATATCGCGGGGCCGCAGCGTGGCGTCAGCGTTAAACGCGGCCAGCAGCTGGTCATGCAGAATTTCCACTTCCCGCTGTGGGCTGTGGGCATCGTGGAAGGTTATGGAGCCATCAGCGGGTAAAGAGCCATCCTGGTTAAAATCCAGCTCGCGCTGTTCGTCGCGAATCTCCTGCAGCGGAGTCAGATTGTAAATGTCGTTCTGCAGCTGGTGCAGCAGGCAGGGCGCCTGTCCTGTGCCATGCTCCGAGAAGATATCGATCTTCTGGTCCGGGGTCTGGAAGCTGGCGCGGTACTCATCGGGATTATCGAATTCGTCCAGCAGGCGGATGTAATCCCTGCCCTGCTTGCCCCAGGCCGCCAGCAGCGGATTGGCGTGCTGGTGCAATTGGTCAGCATCCTCAATCTGCGACAGCGTTGGGTGGCTGGCTCCGCGCTTGCGCTCGGCTTTCAGCAGTTCGCGGTCGCTGACAATATCAGCCCAGTAATACTGTGAGGGATTGTGCACGCACAGCACCACCTGGCTGAAACGGCTCAGCACGTATAATGCTTCCAGTGCCTGTCGTGGCAGCGATGACACCCCGAACACCACAATGCGCTTGGGTAACCGGCTCGGGTGAGCTGGCGTGGTTATGCGCTGGCCTTCAGCCATAAACCGGGTGTGAATCTGCGAGCGGCTGGTGCGGGATTCAGCGCCGGTGTCTTCCACCAGCTTGCGCCACAGCATTGGCTGCCAGCGGGTGTCTTCTTCAATCGGTTTTTCGCCGTTACGGGTGCTAATCACCACATCCCGGCCCTGCTCCCAGGCGGCCAGCCAGTCGGCGCGGAAAACCTGGTACTGGTCGAACAAATCCGCCACTTTCTCGGCCAGCTGGAACGCCCGCAAATCAGGATCGCTGCCTTCCAGAAAGCGCGCTAGCGGGTTGAACACATCGTCTGTATGAACCAGTTCCGGCAGCAACCGGTAAAGCCGCCACACCAGCCGGCGTTTATCAAAGGGGGACTGTTCCGGCACCTCGCCATCGGGCAGCACAGCGCGGTAGGCCTGCCAGATAAACCGCGCCGGAAACAGGAAATCCATGCCAGCGGCGATGCCCAGCCCGCCTTCGCTGCCATCCTCCGAGCGTTTTTCCGCCAGTGCCAGCTTCAGCCACTGGGCAATACCGTTGCTTTGCACCAGAAAGGTCTCGCTCTGCAGCGGCGGCAGCGGGTTTTGCTGGCAGATAAACACCACGGCCCGGCGCAGATCTTCCAGATAGTTGGCGTGGACGGCGTGAAAACCGGGGGTGATGGTGGCATGCTCGGGCATTGTGTTCCTTATCGGATTATCGTTTCAACGGTAACCAGGTCATCGTATTAATAGTAAAGAGTACCGCAACTGGTGGCAGAATCAGACCGTAGACACCACACAGTATGATGAAAGGCAGCGACAGATTGTGTCGTTCTGAATAACCCTCAGTAGCAAGGTTTACCATTGTCGTTATGAGTATGCACCTCCGGCCCGCCGCAGCGGATCTTGAAAACCCGCTGTATTACCTGAAAAACATGGAAACGGTGGTGTCCTGGGTGGCCAATCACCACGCGGATCTGCTGCTGGAGCCGGAGCGCGCCCGCCTGCGCGATTTCTTTGAGCTGCCTCGCCCTTCCCGCGCGTTGCTGACCCGGATGGTGATGCGCAGCGGTGATCTGTTTCGGGCTGACAAGTTGAATTACCCGGAACTGGGAAGCCCGGAAGCCGACGCGTTGAATGAGCTGATTGCCGATAACTGGTTGGATGCTGCTCCGCTGTTGACGCTGGACGAACTCTTTCGCCTGTTCACCCTGGCCGAACTGCGTCCCGCCTTTGCACCCGTTCTGGCACAGGCAGGACATGCCAAAAACCTGCCCAAAGCCCGTATGCTCGAAGTACTACGGGACACCTTCGTTGATGCCCGAACACTGACAGACTGGTTCGATCAAGAGGTGGCCTCTGTAGTACGGGTCAAACAGATGACGTTGTTCGATCGTATCCGCCTGATGTTCTTCGGCAACCTGCGCCAGAGCTGGTCGGACTTCGTGCTGGTGGAGTTGGGCCACCACCGCTATGAACCGGTGGAGTTTAAACCCGAAGTACGGGCTTTTTCCCAACGCAGCGATGTGGATACCTACCTGGCAATGCACCACTGCCGTGAGTGGCTGGATGCCGGAGTGCTAGCCGCAGAAGTGTGGGCAGAGGTTCCGCATCCCTCGGATAACCCGTGGCTGACCAGCCGCCGTGATCGCCTTTTGCTGGAGCTGGGCCGACAGGCGGAGCGGCAGGGTGAACGGGAGCTGGCGTTGCAAGCGCTGGCGGCCAGTGGCCATCGGGAGGCAAGATTGAAACAGCTGCGCCTGCTGGAGCGGATGAAGCGCTTTGAAGAAGCCTGGGCTATCGCCGCGCACTGGCAAAACCACGAGCTGAGCGACGCCGAATCCCAAGGGCTGGCACGCATACTGAAGCGGTTGGCGGTAAAAGTGGGTCAGCCGGCACCTCCGGCACCCCGGGCCCCGGAGATCCATGAGTTCATACTGACCCTCCCGCAAACCGGTGGCTCTGTGGAGGCGGTGGTTCGGGATCACCTGTCCACGCCTGAAGCACCTGTGTTCTATGTGGAAAACACACTGATCAACAGCCTGTTCGGGTTGCTTTGCTGGCACACCATCTTTAAAGCCATACCCGGTGCCTTCTTTCACCCGTTTCACACCGGGCCGGCGGATTTGGTGCGGGAGGACTTTGTCAGCCGTCGGCAAGCAGCTTTCAATCTGTGTTTTGCGGCGCTGCATGATGGCCGGTACCGCCAGCAGATTCTGGATACTTATGAGGCCAAGCAGGGCATCACCAACCCCTTTGTGATCTGGCCAGCGCTTAATAAAGAGCTACTGACTCTGGCGTTGGATTGTATTCCCTCGGGGGATCTTCGTATTCTGTTTGAGCGCCTTTTACTGAATATACGCGAGCACCGAAGCGGGTTCCCCGATCTTGTGCGGTTTTACCCGGAGAACGCGGACAATAAGCCCCGTTACGAAATGATTGAAGTGAAAGGCCCCGGCGATAGGCTGCAGGATCACCAAATTCGCTGGCTGCATTTTTTCGCCCGCCAGGGCATTGCCGCCAGTGTGTGCTATCTGCGCTGGCAGGACAGCGGAGTAACAGCGTGAAGGTTGCGGTCAGAACCCTCTGCGAGTTTGCTGCCCGCGAAGGCGATCTGGACTTTCGCTATACTCCGGCGCCCAGTGCCGAAGAGGGCGTGGCCGGCCATCAGGCCATTCAGGGTAAACGTGGTTACGGATATAAAAGCGAGTATTCACTTACTGGCAAGTGCTTGGGGCTAGCGCTTTATGGCCGGGCTGATGTTTATAACCCACACTCCGGCCTGCTGGAAGAGATCAAAACCCATCGTGGGGATTTATCCCGTGTAAGACCCCATCAGCGTGCTTTGCACCGGGCGCAGTTACGAGCCTACGGCGCCCTGCTCTGCCGCCAGGAAAACCGAAAAACCCTGAAGCTGGCGCTGATTTACTTCGATTTTGGCAAAAACCGTGAAACACCGGTCACCGAAACCGCCACTGCCGATGAGCTTTGGCATGAACTGGAAGCCTTGTGCGATCGTTACCGACTCTGGGCGGAACAGGAAGCCCATCACCGGGAACAGCGTGATATTCGCCTTTCCGGCCTGCGTTTTCCGTTCCCACAGTTTCGTTCCCGCCAGCGTCAGCTTGCCGAAACTGTTTATAAGAACACGGTAAAAGGCGGCACGTTGCTGCTGGAAGCGCCGACGGGGCTGGGCAAAACCCTGGGTACCCTGTTCCCCGCACTGATGGCCATGCCTGCCGCTGGTCACGACCGGCTGACGTACCTCACCTGTCGCAACACTGCCCGCCAACTGGCGGTGGATGCCGTCGAGCGCCTGCGGGCCGCGCAGGAAGCACCACAGATCTGGCCCCTGCGCACTCTGGAACTGGTGGCCAAGGCCGATGCCTGCGAGCATCCGGACAAAGCCTGCCACGGGGATTCCTGCCCGCTTGCCAAAGGATTCTTCGATCGATTGCCGGATGCCCGCGCCGAAGCCGCTCAGGCCGGCACAACGCTCACGCAGGAAGTGCTGGCGAAGATCGCCACCGGCCACAACATCTGCCCCTATTTTCTGGGGCAGGAAATGGCCCGCTGGTGCGATCTGGTGATTGGTGATGTGAACCGGATGTTTGATCAATCGGCCTTGCTTCATGGCCTCACCCGGCAAAACAACTGGAAAACCGTGGTTCTGGTGGACGAAGCCCACAACCTTGTGGATCGGGGCCGGGGTATGTACTCGGTGCAGCTGGATCAACAACGACTGCTGAAAGTACGCAAAACCGCACCCAGGGCTTTGAAACCCCACTTGGATCGCACTGCACGCGCGTGGCAGGGCGTTGTCCGTGACCTCTCAGACAAGGGTGACGCTCCGGTGTTTCTGGACAGCCTTCCCTCAGCATTGACCGGCAGCCTGCTGGGGCTGGTTTCCGGACTCACGGATTTTCTGGCGGACAACCCGCCGGATCTGGCGCTGCAGGAAGTGCTGTTTGAATCCGTCGCCTTTATGAAGCTGGCGGATTCCTTTGGTGATCATTCCCTGTGCGAGTTCCGCCGCGAAGGCCGGGGCCGTGCCAGCCTGACCATTCAGAACCTGGTCCCGGCAGATTTCCTGCGCGACCGTTTTCAGGCGGCGGCCTCGGTGTTGCTGTTTTCTGCCACCCTTAGCCCCGGTGTCTATTACCGGGACCTGCTGGGCTTGCCGGAGGACAGCCGTTTTACCTCGTTGCCCAGCGCCTTCAGCGCCGACCAGTTGCAGGTGCATTTCACGCCAAAGATCAGCACCCGCCAGGCCCATCGCAACGCGTCGGTAACGCCTATTGCCGCGCTGATTGCGCAGCAATATCGGGAGCGCCCCGGGCACTATCTGGCATTCTTCAGCAGCTTCAAATATCTGAACGAGGTGAGCGAGGCACTGGGCAGCAATGCCCCGGATATACCCCAGCGATCCCAGCACCCCGGAATGAATCCGCAGCAGCGCCGGGAGTTTCTGGCGGGGTTCCGCGAAAAATCCGGCAGCGTGGCGTTCGCTGTTCTGGGTGGTGTGTTCAGTGAGGGAATTGACTTGCCAGGTGATCAGTTGATCGGAGCCTTTGTCGCCACTCTGGGCTTACCGCCTTTTGATGCCTGGCATGAGATTCTCAAACACCGGCTGCAGCAACGTTTTGGCGCCGGCTATGAGTACACCTATCTGATTCCAGGCTTGCAGAAAGTGGCTCAGGCCGCTGGAAGGGTGATTCGTACACCGGATGATCAGGGAGTGATCTGGCTGATAGACGACCGCTTTTTACAGCCGCAGATTCGCGGGTTGTTGCCGGGATGGTGGTTTGAAACCGAGACCGCTGACTAAAGCGGCCCCAGCTTCTAACAGGGCAGGATCAGCCGAAGTGGAAAAACGCCAGCTTGTTGCCGTCCAGGTCTTTCACGTAGGCACCGTAGAACTGGTCAGGAATACGCTGCCCCGGTTCTCCGTCGCAGGTCGCACCCAGTTCAATGGCTTTCTGGTAATAGGTATTAACCGCTTCTTTTGAGCCTGGCTGTAGCGCCAGCATATTGCCGTTACCGGGATGGTTTGGCGTGCCGTCGAACGGTGTGCAAACGGCCAGCATAGGGGATTTCATGCTTTCACCAATAAACGCAATGCGGCCCATATCCAGCAGGAGTTTCGCGCCCATGTCGCCCAGAAGGTCCGTGTAGAACTTCTTGGCTTTTTCCATATCACTGACACCAATGGTGACGTATCCGATCATGCTTATTCTCCTTTTCTGGCACAGCCAGTTATGTGGCGTTCATTTTTTGACGTTAGGTCTGAGCTATTACTCCGTTATCCCGCTGATATGCTGATGCCCAGCTTACGGCTTCGGGTAATGGCAGAGGTTTGCTGTAAAAAAAGCCCTGGCCTATATCACAGCCAAGCTCAATCAGTTTGCGTTCAACGTCCGCGCTTTCAATACCTTCAGCAACCAGCCGCCGCTTAAAGCTTTTCGAAAGGCTCACAATAGCGCTGACAATCATACTGTCGTCCGCATCATTCAGCATATCCATTACGAACGAACGGTCGATTTTGATCTCTTGCGCCGGCAGCCGGCGAAAATAATCCAGTGACGAATAACCGGTTCCGAAGTCATCCAGTGAAATATCCACGCCCAGTTCGCGACAGGCCTTGAGGTTTTGCAGAACGGTTTCGGTATCGTCCATTGCTGTGGTTTCGAGAATTTCCAGAATAAGCTTAGCGCGTATGTCTCTGGGGCAACCCTCCAGCGCACCGGATATATCGTCCCGGAACTGTTGGCTCAGGAAGTGCGACGGGCTCAGATTGATGCTCAGGGTATAAGGCAGGTCCTGTCGCGCGAATTCCACCAGCTGCTTTACTGCTTCCCGGATCACAAAGTTCCCCAGGGTGCGTGCATACTCGGTGTATTCGATATGCTCCAGAAAGTGACCGGGGCCGAGGATACCCTCTTTTGGATGATTCCAGCGTATAAGCGCTTCAAAACCGTTCACTGTGCGGTTGCGAAAGCAGATTTTGGGCTGATAGTACAATTCCATCTGCTGTTCGCGCAGGGCGCTGCCGACCTGATCCAGAACCCTGATCCGTTCTTTACGGGACGAATGTGACTGAAGATCAAATACTTTGTAGCAGTTCTTGCCGGTTTCCTTGGCGGCATACATGGCCTGATCCGCATGGCGAATCAGCAGATCGGTATCCGAGTCATCGTCCGGGTACACAGTGATGCCCATGCTGCCGGAAATCTGAAGCACGTGGTGCCGGAAGCTGATGGGCTGCCGGATGACCTCCAGAAGCCTGGCATAGACCCGTTCATCGCCCACATCACGGAGGATGGCCACAAACTCGTCACCACCCAGGCGAGCCACGATATCATGGCTGCGCACGGTGGCTTGCAGTTTGGCGGCCACGGATCTCAGAACCGCATCGCCCACCGCATGGCCGTGCTCATCGTTGATGATCTTGAAGCCGTCGAGATCAATAAAGCACACCGATACCAGGCCGTTTCTCCGGCCGGCTTCGTACAGTTCCTGTTCGAACAGTTCGGTGAGCCGGTGGCGATTGGGCAAGCCTGTCAGCGAATCGTAATTAGTTGCCAGCTCAAGATCCTTTTTATGGGTTCTTTTTTCCTCGTACAGTCGCTTGCGCTCGATCAGATTGCCGAGGGTTTGTGACAGCGGCGCCAGCTCGTCTGCAAGCTTCCGAGTGTAGCCCTCGGCCCGATTCGCGAGCCCTATCAGCCCTACATGCGTATGCCCGGAGAACACCGGAATACCAATATACGTATGAATGGGCGGATGCCCGGCAGGCAGCCCGCCGCGTCGAGGATCTGTGGCGAGATTGTTGGAGATAATAATCTCGCCGGTCACCATGGGTTTGCCGAGGATATTATCCAGCTGGTCGAAAACCATGCCCCGACGTTCCACCTCCTGGTATAGAGCCTGGGTCTCGGGGCTCCAGGCGATGTTCGTGATGGCGCCAACTCTCAGAAAAGGGGTACCGTTGTTCTCGTGCAGAACTTCTCCGATAAACCCGAACTGGCTTCCCGTCAAGGCGAGCAGATCGTTGAGCATCTGCGCAAATGCTGAGTTTTCGTTGTCGCTTGTAAGGAAAACATTCTGCGCATGATGGATGGCCCGGTTGAGGTGGGAAACCGGCACATATTCACTTTTATCAGACGCGACGTATAAACGCTCCAGCTCCTCCTCCACCATGGTGGACAGGGTGCGGAGCACATCCAGATCTTTCTCGCTGAACTGTCGTGGCTTGTCGTCAATGATGCACAAGGTGCCGACTTTGAAACCACCAGGCTCCCGCACCGGCATACCGGCGTAGAAACGGATGTGTGGATTACCCAGTACCAAAGGATTGGTGCGAAAGCGCGGATCCTCCAAGGCATTTTCCACAACCAATATCTGATCCTGCCGTATGGCATGGTCGCAGAATGCTACAGAGCGGGGCGTTTCGGTAACATCAAGCCCCTGCCGGGATTTGAACCACTGACGGTCGTGATCCAGTACGGTGAACAAAGCGGTTCTGACTTGATAGTGCTGGCGTGCGATGCGGGTAAGGCGCTCAAAACGTTCTTCAGGAGAGGTATCCAGAAGCCCCAGTCGGATGACCGCCGCAAGTCGTCTTTTTTCGGTTTCCGTGTCATTCATTCGGGGTCCTTGGTAAAGCCAGCGAACGAAATGTTAACAGATTGTGATTTGTTACTTTGTGACATTTGGTGAAGCATGAAAGGGTGAAAATGGGCCTCAGTCTTTCACGACCGCCGCATGTCAGGACCTTGAGATAAGATAATAGCAATGAATGCCACAGCGCCAGGGTGCTGTGGCATTCATTCACATAAAAGCCGGTTGCCAAAGCGTCCGGGCTTACGCTGTCAGACTGAGCGGCGTGCCGGCTTTGCAAGCCACTCGTGGCCTTTAAGCATACCGTGCCAGTACAGAGCGGGCAGTTGCTTGGCTTTCAGAAACCAGGCAATTTTTGTGGCTTTGGTGCCATCGTTTATCCAAGACGGAAAGGTGGGCTGCAACACCCCGCCATAGCCAAATTCCGCCAGCACAATACGACCGTTTTCCACGGTCAGCGGGCAGGAACCGTAACCAAGGTAGGCGGCTTTCATCGGCTGTTTACGCAGGCTTGCGATCAGGTTCTCGGCAACCACCGGCGCCATTTTGCGCACCGCGGCTGCGGTTTTTGCGTTGCCCGTCCCGCTCACATCCCCCAGACCAAAGATATTGGTGTGGCGCTTATGGCAGAGTGTGTCATCTTCCAGATCCAGCCAGCCGCCTTCGTTGGCAAGACGGGATTGTCTGATGAATTCAGGCGCTCGCTGGGGTGGCACGGCGTGCAGCATATCGAAGCCGATCTCCCGGTCCTCGGTATTGCCTTCAGCGTCTGTGCGGCGAAATGTGGCTTTTTGGGCCGGGCCGTTCACCGAGACCAGATTGCTCTGATAGTTAAGCCCGATATCGTACTTTTCGATATAGCTTTCCAGCGCCGGAACGTAAGCGGGAACGCCGAAGAGCACGGCGCCGGCGTTGTGGAACTGAATGTCCAGGTCGTTCAGAACCCCGTTCCGGAGCCAGTAATCCGATGACAGGTACATGGCCTTCTGGGGTGCCCCGGCGCATTTGATGGGCATGGGTGGCTGGCTGAACAGTGCGCGGCCTGTTTTCAGATTCTGTACAGTCTCCCAGGTGTAACGGGCCATACCTTCCTGATAGTTGGAGGTAACACCGTTCGAGCCCAGAGCCTCTTTAAGGCCGTCGATGCCGCCCCAGTTCAGTTCCAGTCCGGGAGCAAGAACCAGGGCCTGATAACCGATGGTTGAACCGTCTGCCAGAGTTACCTGGTTATTCTCCTCATCGACAGACCGAACCGATTCCCTGTACCAGGAGGCGAATCCGGGCATGACGGCAGCCATGGGTTTTGACGTTACGTCCGGCTTGAATATCCCGCCACCGACCATGGTCCAGCCAGGCTGGTAGTGGTGGGTCTGTGCCGGCTCAATAATCGCGATATCAAGGGCGCTGTCTCTTTTGTGGAGACTGGCCGCAATGGAAATGCCTCCGGCCCCGCCCCCTACGATAACCACCGTGTGTTGTTTGTTTTTGCCCTGTTCTGGGGTGTTGGTGCTCATGCCTGAAACCTCTTGTCATTATTTGAAAGTGCGGTTTTCTCTTGAGATAAGTCAAAGCGTACCAAACAATGAGTTCTATCGTTATATAAAATAGTAATATAAAAAGGTTGTTCACTCCAAGACCGATCTGAAGAGAATTTCGCCGAGTTTTAATCCGACTGAAGGTGACTTTGTCACTGAACGGAGCGGACAGTGGACCTACTCTGGACTCAAACCGACGATAAACCAACACAGGAGCACCTCATAATGGTCAAATCACTCAAGGCACTTATCGCAGCGGCCGTGGTTGCCGTTGCCCCCATCAGCGCTCAGGCAGGAGATCAGAAGATGGTTGAGGAAGTACTGGTGATTCTTTCGAGCGATTCCCCGCAAACTCAGGGTATGGCGATGGTTCTTTCCAACACCATGGCCCAGCAGGGTTCCAAGGTGAACGTACTGCTGTGTGACAAAGCGGGTGACCTTGCGTTGAAGAGCTACGAAGCACCGGCTCTGAAACCGAAAGACGTGACTCCCGGCCAGATGTTGCGTGGCCTGATGAAGCAGGGCGGCGTGGCCAACGTTTGCGCGCTGTACCTGCCCAACAGTGACTACAGCAAGAACGACCTGATTGAGGGTGTGGGTGTTGCTACTCCGCCGGAAATGGCGGGTCAGATGCTGAACCCGGCGATGCGTACCTTTACGTTCTAAGTCTCTTCTGCATATCGGCAAGGCGTAAAAAAGCCGGCCCCTTTTAACAGGGTCGGCTTTTTTAGGGGTACCTAATAAGCTGTGAGTGGCCAGCACTCTCAGGGCTTACCGGCAGGCTCGTCCAGGTCCTCGTAGCCGGTCACCATTGGCTTGATGAGGCTGGTTAGCGTATGGCCCATCGTAGCCATGTACACATGAGCGATAATGAAAACCAGCATGGCAAAGGCCGCAGCAGTATGTAGCAGTGCCACAGCTTCAAGGCTGAACGCCCCTGCCAGCATGGCAGGCCAGTCGTTGTAGAACAGGTACAGCAGGCCGCTCACCCAGATGATGGGTGAGATCACCAGTTTGAAAAACAGGTATGCCAGTCGCTGCAGCGGGTTGTGTTTGGCCTTGGTGGTTTTGCGGTAAGGGTGTTCGGCACCGGTAAACGTACCAATAAGGTAGTAATGCATCACCGCGAACAGACCATCGCGGGTGGGCACATACTGGCGCCATTCACCGGTCGTGATATGCCAGAAAATCGCAAACAGCCAGAGCACGATTAGCGACCAGGCCGCGATGGTGTGCAGTCGTGCAGCGTCACCAAAGCCCAGCAGTGAGTAACTTCCGTGAATTTCAAAGCCGGTAATCAGCAGGCTGAAAATCAGCAGGGCCTGAAACCAGTGCCAGAAGCGCTCAAAGCGTTTGTAGATCAATACTCGGCTCATGATTGCTTCCTCCCTTTGAATGCCATGCGAATCAGACCGTGGATAACCACCCCGACAAGAGTCAGCGCCACCAGCAGCCAGCCAATGCGATCCAGCCAGGGGTTGCCTCTATGCCCCGGCATGTAGATGCCACCAATACCCGCAAGGCGACTTTCTCCGGTATGGCAGGAACTACAGCGCAGGGCCTGGTCGGCGGGCGGTACCATGTGGGTAATAGGCCAGTACATTTTGGTTTCCACGAATTCGTAGTTGCCACTGAATGGCAAGCCCGACATCTCACTACCGGCTTTCAAAGCTTTGGACCAGTCGTAGTTACTCCAGAGGGCCGAGTCATCTGCGCCAAACACGTGAGTCGCAAGCAGAGTTCTGCGCTCGGTATCGAAAGGCTGTTTGCCGCGCATCAATTTGAACGGCCAGATGCGTGAAGCAGGGTCATCAGGCCCGCCTTCAAGCCGGTTGATCTCCAGCGGCTGGTCTTCAATATCGAACTGTTCATCAATCATCGTGTACTCGACGGTGCCATCAAACCACGCGTAGTAGGGAACCACATTTTCGCCGTGGCGGAAGTTGCCCTTTTCGCTCAGATAGCTGACGTGGCCCGCTTCATCGTACTCGGTGATGGGCTTGTTGTTTTCGTCGAGCTTGCCGGCGGTGGACCAGTCCCACCACATTTTGGTCGGTACGCCACCCCGGGCGAAAGCCGGTATGTGGCAGGTTTGGCACGCGAGTTTGTCCACGTGATCGTTCAACTTTTCTTTATGATGGGGCTGGCCGCCATGACAGGATTCACAGCTCGCCCGGCTCAGATCGGTGTGGCCGGGGATGTCGATGCCGAGGGTATCTTTGGCGTTTACCTGATAGCGGCTCCCGGAAACACTGTGGCCCCAGGTTGAGTGACAGTCTGAACAGCTGAAATTGCCGCCATCGGGAGACATATGCACATCTAGTGAACGCTCGGGTGAAACCAGCGAAGAATCGAGGTCACCATGTTTTACACCGTCACCACCGCCACCATAGAAGTGACAACTACCACAGTTGGCACGACCAGTGGCACCCACATTCTGGGCTATATCGGGCAGATTCGGCGGCTGAACTATCTTGCCACTGCCCTTGGGCCATTCCCGGGGCACATAGGTAGGGTCGCCGGCCAGAGTCGGGAACTTCCAGTAATCACCGGTCGTGTCGTGACACACCAGGCAATCCACCGCGGATTCTGCCTCAGGCGGCGGTTGCCTCATGTCTTTCCAGCCGTAGCCTACGTGGCAGGACGTGCAGCGGGCCTCGTTAGTGATGGCCATACCGCAGAAGCTGTTGATAACCTGACTTTTACCCAGTGTCTGGCCGGTCTCTGCATGCTTGTAGAGCCAGGTCCAGTGCGTGGTTGCCTTGATTTGACCGGCCGCCTCGGTGTGGCATTCCAGGCAGGCTTCAGTCACCTCGCTGGCGGATTCAAATGGGCCTTTCAGGGATTTGAACTTGCTGTGGTCGGCGGTGGCGGGAGCGCGCTCAACCGCCGCCATGCCAGGGGAGCCTGCAAACACCAGCAGGGCTGCCAGTAAACTCACAGCCAGATACCGGCCTGAGTTAGCCGTGATCAGCTTGGCCATGACGCCCTCCATATTATTCGCAGATTAAGGAACCGCCTATGCCCCTGCTAGTATAGCTGTTGTCAGGGCTGGTAGATTTTTTCCGGATTGAGCTTCATGGACCAGGGCAGACCATCGTTCTGCCAGCCGTTTACAATCCTCATGCCGGCTTTTTTGCCCTCTTTGGCACCGCTGCCCTGAAAGCCATGATCAATGTATTTCACGTTGCTGAAACCGTGTTCCAGAAGATAGTCGGCGCTGGGCTTTCCGCGGCTGGAGCCGGAGCGGCACATGGTGACAATCAGGGCATCCTTGCTGAGCCCTTTATCCTTAAGAGCCTGCTCAACACCGGCCGCAAAGTCCGGGTTGGTGTTCATGGCAAACCGGCCTTTGTCCGATAGAAAAGCGCTACGATCGGCGAGCTTGAACGGAATGTTTGTGTCCACAGCGTCGGTGAAACCGATAAACATGATTTCTACCGGATC
Organism: Marinobacter antarcticus; assembly: GCF_900142385.1. NCBI lineage: Bacteria > Pseudomonadati > Pseudomonadota > Gammaproteobacteria > Pseudomonadales > Marinobacteraceae > Marinobacter > Marinobacter antarcticus. Next base: position 550,763 of record NZ_FRAQ01000001.1, on the reverse strand, counting down.
TCGCACGTCAACGAACAGGATCTGATCGCCCTGCTTCTGAACCAGGTCATAGGTTTGCTGCGCGGTCAGTGACTGAGCTTCCTGCGCCGAAGCGTGAAAGCTCAGCCCGAAGGTAATGAGAAGTGTAACCAATAACAGCCTCATCGTTTTTTCTCCTGAAATCGAAATATAGTGGGGTGCAGCTTTCACCATACCCCCAAGGGGTTGGAGTCTCAATTTTTAGAATAAGCTTATAATCTATAGTTTGATCAAGATCAAACTAGCTCAAGGGGAGCTGTTACATATCCTCATCTGACCAGAGGGAGTCATTCAATTGTTGAACCGGCCCAAGCGACACTACCCGGGAGTGATAGCCGTTCTCACCACATTGCTGACCATAAGCGGATGTGCTCTGCCTCCCATGACTGACCGCACCGTGAGCTGGTCGGTGCCCACCGAGCAAACCGCAGATACCCGGCTGGGAAGCGTTATTGCTCCGCTGATAGAAACACACCCGGGCGAGAGCGGGGTATTACTGCTTGAAAACGCCTATGACGCTTTTGCTGCACGGGTATTGTTAGCCGAGGGCGCTGACGCCTCTCTGGATGTCCAGTATTACATCTGGCAATACGACATCACCGGCACAATGCTGCTTGATGTGCTTTACCGGGCGGCCGAGCGAGGGGTCCGGGTTCGCCTCCTGCTGGATGACAACGGCATCTCCGGGCTTGATGAGCTACTTGCCGCGCTGGATACTCATCCGAATATAGAGATCCGCCTGTTCAATCCGTCCATTGTGCGCAGCCCCAAATGGATTGGTTACCTGGCCAGCTTCCGACGTTTGAATCACCGCATGCACAACAAATCCTTCACCGCTGATAATCAGGCTACCATCATCGGCGGGCGCAACGTTGCTGATGAATATTTCGGAGCTGGCCGGGGGGCGTTGTTTGCCGATCTTGATGTTTTAGCCATCGGTCCAGTAGTGCATGAACTCTCTGATGATTTTGACCGCTATTGGTCAAGCGCCTCGGCTTATCCGGTGGCTATCATTTTGCCGGAAGCTGGCGAGAAAGACCTGGCACAAGTTGTGGAAACAGCCAGAGAATGCAGTGCCAGTTCTGAGGCAAACAAGTATGTCCGCGCAGTGGCTGACTCAGAGCTCCTGCAAAAACTGCTGGCGGGAAACCTGGAGTTTACCTGGGCGCCGGTTTCCATGGTTAGCGACGACCCTGCCAAGGTGCTGCATAAAAAACCGGAGAACGGGTTGTTGAGCCGGCAACTGGCAGAAGCCATGGGAAGCCCGGAGCGCTCGGTGACGTTGGTGTCGCCCTACTTCATTCCCACCAAAACCGGTGTTGAAATGTTCCGTAATCTGGAGCGTAAAGGTGTTCAGGTGCGTGTGCTGACCAACTCTCTGGAGGCCAATGACGTGGCCATGATGCATGCTGGCTACGCGAAATACCGCAAGCCTCTGCTGAAAGCCGGAGTTCAACTGTTTGAGCTGCGCAAACTGCCCGGAGGAGAGTCTGTGGAGGGCAAATTACAAAGAGGCCTGATGGGAAGTTCATCCACCAGCCTTCACGCCAAGACCTTCGCCGTGGATGGTGAAAGCCTGTTTGTCGGCTCGTTCAATTTCGATCCCCGGTCGGTCCATATCAACACGGAACTGGGTTTTGTTATTGAAAGCCCGGAGCTGACTCAGATGATGGAAGCACGGTTTCAAGAGCAAACACGGTTTACTGCCTACGAACTGGTGCTGGACGAGGATGGCCATTTGCAATGGCTGGAGCGTAACGGAGAGGAAGTGATCCGGCACGGCCACGATCCGGGAACCGGGCCGTTGCAGCGTATGCTGGTTTTTCTGTTCTCAATTTTGCCTATTGAGCCCTTGTTGTAGCCAGTCCGCGGGCTCTTGATGCGCATCAAGCGGGCACAAAAAGCGGCCGCTATACTGACTTCAGTGTTATTGTCATTGTATAAATTCTCGTCCGCACCAGGGAAGATCAATGTCCGGTTCAAAGCCCAAAGCCCGCCAGAAACTTCTGATTACTTTTGCCGTTATCGCTGTGATTGCTGTTGTCGCCTGGCAGTTTGTGCCGGATAAAAACAGGCTCCCGGAGAATATTGCCTCTGGTAATGGGCGCATAGAAGCCACCCAGGTGGACATTGCCACGCGCATTCCTGGCCGCCTGCAAACCTTTTTTGTGGCCGAGGGCGACCTGATTGATGCCGGCAACCCGGTTGCGGAAATGGACACTGCCGAACTGCAGGCCACCCTGGCCGCTGCCCAGGCTAATCTGAGCCAGGCGGTAGAAGGCAAACGCCTTGCTGAGGCTATTGTGAAGCAGCGGGAAAGTGAAAGGCGACTGGCCCGCGCAGAGCTGGGCCGGTTTGAGTCTCTGGTAGAAAAAGGCCACGTTTCACGTGAGCAGCTTGACCAGGCACGCACTGCTGCAGAAACTGCCGAGGCTGCCGTTCAGGCAGCCAAGGTTCAGATTGCTTCGGCGCAAGCAGGCATCGAGGCGGCTAAAGCCAACATCCATAAAATTGAAACCACCATTGATGACAGTCATCTGAACAGCCCGGTGGGTGGCCGTGTGCTTTACCGGCTGGCGGAACCTGGCGAAGTGCTGGCGGCCGGTGGCAAGGTGGCCACGGTGCTGGATGTCACCGATGTGTATCTGACTATTTTTCTGCCTACCGCCCAGGCCGGCAAGGTGCGGGTAGGTTCGGAGGCACGCATTATTCTGGACGCTCTGCCTGATTACGTAGTGCCTGCACAAGTGAGCTTTGTAGCCGCCGAAGCGCAGTTCACGCCCAAGGCTGTGGAAACCCGCACCGAACGCGAGAAACTGATGTTCCGTGTGCGCATGCGTATCAACCCGGAACTGCTTGACGCCTACAGGGATCGGGTGAAAACCGGCGTTCCGGGGGTTGCCTATGTTCGCCTGGATGAAAGCCAGTCCTGGCCGGAAAACCTGCAAATAACCCTGCCCAATGGATGACCTGCCCGACACCACTGGCCCGGAGGCAAGCCCGCGCTGTCAGAACATGGTTGCCAGCCTGCAGGCGGTGCGCCACAGCTATGGTAAGCGCCAGGCACTGAAAGACGTCAGCCTGGAGTTGCCTGCCGGCTGTATGGTCGGGCTGATCGGCCCGGACGGTGTGGGCAAGTCCACTCTGTTGGGTCTGGTGGCCGGTGCGCGCCAATTGCAGCAGGGCCGGTTACAGGTGCTGGGTGGCGATATGGCCAGCTCACAATTTCGCAGTGAAGCGTCGCCGCGCATTGCTTATATGCCCCAAGGCCTTGGTGGCAACCTGTACCACACTCTGACGGTAGACGAGAATATCGGTTTTTTTGCCGACCTGTTTGGCCTGCGAGGCAAAGCCCGGGTAGAGCAGATTAACCGGCTGCTGGATGCTACCGGCCTCCTGGATTTTCGCAGCCGGCCTGCCGGCAAACTCTCTGGTGGTATGAAGCAGAAACTGGGGTTGTGCTGCGCACTGATCCATAATCCGGATTTGCTGATTCTGGATGAACCCACCACGGGTGTGGATCCGCTTTCGCGTCAGCGCTTCTGGGATCTGATCGCTACCATTCGCAGCCAGCAGCCGTCGATGAGTGTGCTGGTCGCCACCGCCTACATGGAAGAAGCCGAGCGCTTCGATTTTCTGGTGGCGATGGACAGCGGTGCCATTCTTGCCACGGGCTCGCCGCAGGAACTGAAGCAGCAAACCAGCACAGACAACCTGGACGATGCCTTTATTGCCCTGTTGCCGGAAGATAACCGTGAAACCCTGGCCGCAGAGGACGAAATCACAAACCCGGCAAGTAACGGGGCGGTTAACAGCGATGTTCCAGCCATAGAAGCCCACAACATCACCCTGCGCTTTGGCGATTTCACCGCCGTGAAAGATGTCAGTTTCACGATTCCCAAGGGCGAAATTTTCGGCTTTTTAGGCTCCAATGGCTGTGGCAAAACCACCACCATGAAAATGCTCACCGGTTTGCTGACGCCTTCCGAGGGCGAGGTTTTGCTGTTTGGCGCAACCCTCGATGCGAAAGATCTGAAAACCCGCCAGCGGGTGGGTTACATGTCTCAGTCGTTCTCGCTATACAGCGAGCTGACCGTGCGCCAGAACCTGGAATTACACGCCAGGTTGTTCCATCTTGAGGCCGAGCGTATTCAGCCCAGAGTGGATGAGCTGTCCCAGGAGTTCGGTCTGGTGGACGTGATGGAACAGTTCGCCGGTGAGTTACCCTTGGGTGTGCGCCAGCGCTTGTCACTGGCGGTGGCGGTGGTGCATTCGCCAGAACTTTTGATTCTGGACGAACCCACCTCTGGGGTGGACCCAGGCGCCCGCAACCGTTTCTGGCAACTGTTGATGCGATTGTCGCGGCAGGATGGCGTCACCATTTTTATTTCTACCCACTTCATGAACGAAGGCGAGCGTTGCGACCGCATTTCATTGATGCACGCGGGCGAAGTGCTGGCCTGCGATACTCCCGCCGCGCTGGTTAAGCAGGCCGGGGCAAGCAGCCTGGAAACCGCCTTTATGCAAACCCTCGAGGTGGTGGATGAAGAGCCCGCAAGCAGCAGCGACGGCAAGGTGCTGGGTGATGACGCGACCGCCCGGCCGCGCTATCGCCGTTTCAGCCTTCAGCGGCTGCTGGCTTATGCCCGCCGCGAAACGCGCGAGCTGCTGCGTGACCCCATTCGCATGGCGTTTGCGTTTATCGGCTCGGCTTTACTGATGATGATTCTGGGCTACGGCATTACCCTGGATGTGGAAGACCTGACGTTCGCGGTACTGGATCAGGACCAGACCCCGCAAAGCCGCGACTATATTACGGCTGTTTCCGGCTCCCGTTACTTTTTGGAGCAACCACCTGTGGCCACCATGGCCGAACTGGAACAGCGGATGAAATCCGGCGAGCTCAGTCTGGCGCTGGCCATACCGCCGGGTTTTGGCAAAGACCTCAAGCGCGGCCGGCCCACAGAGATTGCGGTGTGGATAGACGGCGCCATGCCCTTTCGTGGCGAGACGATACGCGGCTACATACAAGGCCTGCATTTCAGCTATCTGAAAGACCTGGCCCGGCGTACCTACGGCAGCGTGCCCGCCTTTAGTCTGGTAACGGTGGAAGCCCGCTACCGCTATAACCAGGATTTCCGCAGCCTGGATGCCATGGTGCCGGCGGTGATTCCAATACTGCTGATCTTCATTCCGGCCATTCTGATGGCGCTGGGCATTGTGCGCGAAAAAGAGCTGGGTTCCATTACCAATCTTTACGTGACACCGGTTAATCGGCTGGAGTTTTTGCTGGGCAAACAGCTGCCCTACATCGGTTTCAGCATGGTCAGCTACGCCAGCCTGGTGCTGTTGGCGATCTTCCTGTTTGATGTGCCGATCAAGGGCGGCGTGCTGACCCTGACCCTGGGAGCCCTGCTCTTTGTAACCGCCACCACAGGCTTGGGCCAGGTGATTTCGGCATTTGCATCCACCCAGATTGCCGCGCTGGCGGCCACCGCGATCATCACCATACTGCCCACGGTGCAGTTCTCTGGCATGACCGAGCCGGTGTCGTCGCTGGACGGCGCCGCCGCAATCATTGGTCAGTTCTGGCCCGCCACCTGGTTTCTGCAGATCAGCCGCGGGGTGTTTACCAAGGGCCTGACCTTAGGTGATATGCAACACGCCTTCCTGATGCTGTCGGCGTTCATACCGGTGCTTACTCTGATGTCGGTGCTGTTTCTTCGTAAACAGGGGCGCTGATAATGGAATCCCTCGGTAATATCTGGAATCTGGGTGTAAAGGAGCTGCGCAGCATCTGGCACGATAAGGTGCTGCTGCTGTTTGTGTTGGTGGCTTTTACCTTCATGGTGTACACCGCCGGCTCTGCAGGCTCTATGGAGTTGCACAACGCACCTGTGGCTGTGGTGGATGAAGACCAGAGCGCGCTTTCCGGCTATATGATTGGCGCATTGCAACCGCCCTGGTTTCTGCCACCCGAGCTGATCCAGTTTGGCCAGATTGACGAGGTGCTGGATAAAGGCACCCATTCCTTTGCCCTGGTGATTCCCGAGGGTTTCGAGCGCGACATCCGCCAAGGCCGAGTAACCAGCGTGCAGCTGAATATTGATGCAACCCGCATGACCCAGGCGTTTATCGGGGCGCGCTACATCGAACAGCTGTTGACCACCGAAGTGGCGGAGTTTATGCAAACCGGCAGCGCCGGCGGTGCCCTGCCTATCAATCTGGTGAGCCGCGTGAGCTTTAACCCCAACCTCGATGGCACCTGGTTTGGCGGGGTGATGGAGCTGATCAGCATGATCACCATGATCAGCATTATTCTGACCGGTGCCGCGCTGATTCGCGAACGCGAACACGGCACCGTGGAACACCTGATGGTGATGCCGATAAAACCCTTTGAAATCATGGCCGCAAAAGTGTGGGCGAACGGCCTGATTGTGATGTTGGCCGCCACACTTTCCGTGACGGTAGTGATCCAGCAGGTGCTGGCCGTACCCGTGCGGGGTTCGGTATTACTGTTTTTATTAGGGGTGCTGATTCACCTGTTCTCCACCACCGCAATCGGCATTCTGATTGGAACTGTCGCCCGCACCATGCCCCAGTTCGGCCTGCTGCTGATACTTACCATCCTGCCTCTGCAAATGCTTTCCGGCGGCATAACCCCTCGCGAAAGCATGCCCGACCTGGTGCAGAACATCATGCTGGCCGCACCCACCACCCACTTTGTCAGCATGGCGCAAGCCATCCTCTACAGGGGTGCAGGATTAGATGTGGTATGGCCGCAAATGCTGGCACTGGTGGCTATAGGTGTGGTGTTTTTCAGCGTCGCGCTGGCGCTGTTCCGGCGGCATTTGGCGGTTTAGGCTCGGGTATGGCGGTATTGCCCCGTGTTGAGCCACGGCTGTGTTCGTGCATAGCGGTTTACGCTGAAGCTGAACGAATCCTTCATAGAGCGCGGTTCGGTACCTAAGGGCTTCTTTTGTTGCAGGGTCGGCCCCCTGCTCTTCTTGTGAATACCGGAACAGATTGTCGGTTGTGGTGACAATGTTTTTAATTTCGGAGCTGTCTTTGGCTCCCAGACGTGGCAGCAGGTTGATGAGCAGCGACTGATGGAGGAGTTAGAGCAGGAAAAAACGGGAAAGTGGTCGGCGTGGCAGGATTCGAACCTGCGACCCCTTCGTCCCGAACGAAGTGCGCTACCAAGCTGCGCCACACGCCGATCAACCGCCGGTATTATACGGATTCACTCGTTTTTTACCAGCCCCGAGCCTGATAAAAAGGCATCCGAAAATGCACTGAGATTGTCATGGATTGCCACACAGGCGCCGGGAATCGGGTGGGTTTTAAGGTGGCGTTCGGTATCTTGGCCGTTGCCGGTGCGAACCAGCACGGGCTGGCAGCCTTCGGCAAAGCCTGCTTCCAGATCCTTGCGGCTGTCGCCGACCATCACGGAGCCTTTCAGGGCGTCGAGGTGAAAGTGATCACGGATCTGTTCCAGCAGGCCGGTGAGGGGTTTGCGGCAACCGCAGCCATCGTCTGGATGATGCGGGCAGTAAGCGATGAAACTGATACAGCCGCCCAAGGTTTCCAGCAGCCGCTCCAGCTTTTCATGCATAGCATCCAATACGTCAGTGCCGTAATAGCCCCGGGCAATACCTGACTGGTTGGTCGCAATCGCTATACGGTGGCCGGCTTTGCAAAGCCTTGCCACCGCCTCGATGCTGCCGGGAATGGGTTGCCACTCATCCACAGAGCAGATGTAACCGCCGTCATACTCGTTGATGACCCCGTCCCGGTCGAGGATGATCAGCATCGGTCAGCCGGCGGCGGGCAGCAGTGAGATATCTGCAACTCGTAAAAACAGGTTGTGCAGGCGGTTCAGCAGCGCAAGGCGGTTGTCCCGCACGGCTTCATCTTCTGCCATAACCATAACCTCGTTGAAGAAGCTGTCTACCGGCTCCTGCAGGCTCGCCAATGACTGCAGCGCGCTGGCGTAGTCGCCCTGTTCAAATAGCGGGAGCACCCTCTCGGCTTGCTGGTCTACCTGTGCAGCCAGGGTTTTTTCAGCCGCATCCTGCAGCAGACTGCTGTTGACGGTTTCGCCCACGCTTTCGCCACCCTGCTTGGACAGAATGTTGGAAACGCGCTTGTTGGCACCGGCCAGAGCCAGCGCTTCTGGCAGTTGGCGGAATGCTTCCACGGCCTTTATCCGACGGTCGAAGTCCAGCGGACGGGTCGGGCGACGAGCGTGGACTGCGAGGTATACCTCGGCACCGATGCCCTGCTCGTCATAGTAGGCGCGGAAACGGTCCAGCATGTAATCAACAACGCTGGAGGCGGTATTTTCCGTGCTCAGTCCGGTGAAGTTGTCCTCCGCCCACTCGCAGCAGGTCTGCAGGTCAAGCGGCAGCTCCCGTTCGATGATGATGCGCAGCACGCCCAGTGAGGCCCGACGCAGGGCGAAAGGGTCCCTGGTGCCAGAGGGTGGCTGGCCAATGCCGAACAGCCCTACCAGTGAATCCAGGCGATCCGCGATGGCGAGTGCGCAACTGGTCAGAGTTGTGGGCAGGCCGTCTTTGGCGAAACGCGGCATGTACTGCTCGTTGAGAGCTTTGGCCACATCGGCGGGCTCACCGTCATCGGCTGCGTAGTACTGGCCCATGATGCCCTGAAGATCCGTGAATTCGAGCACCATTTCAGTAACCAGGTCAGTCTTTGCCAGCATGGCGGCGCGCTCGGCCAGAACCGGATCGCTGCCAATAGTGGCGGCAATTTTCTTGGCCAGCGCAGCAACCCGAACGGATTTATCGTAAACGCTGCCGAGCTTTTCCTGGAACACAATTGGCTTGAGCCTTTCGATGCGGTCTTCCAGACGGATTTTACGGTCTGTTTCGTAGAAGAAGGCGGCATCTGCAAGGCGTGGACGAATCACCTTTTCGTTACCGGAAACCACCTGGGAAGGATCCTTGCTCTCAATGTTGGCGACGGTGATAAACAGAGGCAACATTTCGTTGTCAGAACCCACCAGGTGGAAGTATTTCTGGTGTTCCGCCATGGAGGAAATCAGTGCTTCGGCCGGAACTTTCAGGAACCGCTTGTCAAAACGGCCCATCAGCGGCACCGGCCACTCGTTCAGGCCGGTAACTTCGTCCAGGAGGTCTTCATTAATCACCGCTTTAGCGCCGGCTTCGGTTTTGGCCAGGGCGCTGACACCGGAGCGGATTTGCTCACGGCGCTTGGCGAAATCGGCAATCACATAACCTTCTTGCTCGAGTACAACTTCGTAATCCGCCGGCGTGGGAATGATCAGTGTTTTCGGGCAATGGAAACGGTGGCCCCGGGTTTTGTTGCCCGGAGTCAACCCCATGATGGGCGTATCAATGATCTTGTTGCCGAACAGCATAACCAGCCAGTGAACAGGCCGGACAAACTCCGTGCGGTGGGCGCCCCAGCGCATGCGTTTGGGAATCGGCAGGGCGGCCAGTGATTGTTCAACCAGGCCGGGCATAAGATCAACGGTCGGCTTGCCTTGCTCCACTGTGCGATAGACTACCCAGGCACCCTTGTCGGTTTCCAGAGTGTCGAGCTGGTCCGGGGTTACACCCAGGGAGGTTGCGAAGCCGGTAAGGGCCCGGGTCGGGTTGCCGGAATCATCAAAAGCGGCTTTGATCGCAGGACCGCGCTTTTCAACCGGCTTGTCGGGTTGGGCATCGGCCAGATTGCGGATACGAACCGCCAGGCGCCGCGGCGCGGCAAAGGACTCTACTTTGCCAAATGTGATTCCGGCCTCTTCCAGGCCCTTGGCGATACCCTGAGTGAACGCATCAGACAGCGGCTTGAGTGCTTTCGAGGGCAGTTCTTCGACGCCCAGTTCGACCAGAAAATCCTGCTTTGCCATGATTATGCGTTCCCCTTTGCCTGCTGTTCCTGCTTCGCTTTTTTGCCTTTCTTGCCGTTAGCCTTGTGGTCAGTGGCTTCGGCTGCGCCCAGCACTTCCTGGCGTATAGCCTCCTGGGCGAGCGGGAAGCCGAGCTTGAGGCGGCTGTCGAAGTACGCCTGGGCAACGGCACGGGCAAGAGTGCGCACGCGCAGGATAAAGCGCTGACGCTCGGTGACCGAGATGGCGTGGCGGGCATCCAGCAGATTGAAGGTATGAGACGCCTTCAGAACCTGTTCGTAGGCTGGCAGCGCGAGGCCAGCTTCGATCAGTCGGGCACTTTCACGTTCGTGGACATCAAAGCTCTGGAACAGGAACTCGACGTCTGCGTACTCAAAGTTGTAAGTGGACATTTCCACTTCCTGCTGGTGGAACACGTCGCCGTAGGTAACCACTCCGTCGGGACCTTCCGTCCAGACCAGGTCGTAAACGCTGTCGACGCCCTGCAGGTACATGGCAATGCGCTCGAGGCCATAGGTAAGCTCGCCGGTAACCGGATAGCATTCAAGGCCGCCCACCTGCTGGAAATAGGTAAACTGGGTGACTTCCATTCCGTTCAGCCAGATTTCCCAGCCCAGCCCCCAGGCGCCCAGGGTGGGTGATTCCCAGTTGTCTTCCACAAAGCGGATGTCGTGCACCAGCGGGTCAAGCCCCAGGGCTTTCAGTGAGTCGAGATAAAGTTCCTGAAAGTTGTCCGGCGACGGCTTGAGTACCACCTGAAACTGGTAATAGTGCTGCAGGCGGTTCGGGTTCTCGCCGTAGCGACCGTCTGTGGGGCGGCGACTCGGCTGCACATACGCGGCATTCCAGGTTTCCGGCCCGATCGCCCGCAGGAAGGTGGCCGGGTGAAACGTGCCGGCACCCACTTCCATATCCAGTGGCTGAAGTACCACGCAGCCGTGCTTCGCCCAAAAATTCTGCAGAGCCAGAATCAGGCCCTGAAAAGTCCTGGTGTCCGGTGTGTTGCTGTTCATCGCCTTGTCTGTCGCCTTGTCTGTCACTACGTTTGCCTGCTGATTCGGTCTGTGTGTAGCCACTCTTCGGCTCAATATCGAGTCAATCCCAAGCCAATCTTCGATTCGCTCGCCAGAGGGTCATCGGAAAAAAGGCGCATTATACGCGCGCCAAAACGGTATTTCTAAGGGGGCTTCATGCTTTTGATTTTGAACTAGAAGAACGTCAGCCCCACGGAGAAGAGCTTTTCGACTTCCCGCACCCGGGATTTGTCCACCAGGAACATGATTACATGATCATCCGGCTGCACCCGCAGATGGTCGTGGGCGATCAGTACTTCGTTATGGCGGACGATTGCACCGATGGTCGCTCCCTGGGGCAGGTTGATTTCATCCAACCGCCTGCCAATTACCTTGGAGGATTTGTGATCACCGTGGGCAATGGCTTCGATGGCCTCAGCAGCGCCTCTGCGCAGTGAGTGAACGTTTACAACGTCGCCTCGGCGCACGTGAGTGAGCAGGCTCCCGATGGTGGTCTGCTGGGGGGAAATCGCTACATCAATCTCGCCGCCCTGGATCAGATCCACATAGTCCGGGTTGTTGATCAGGGTGAACACCTTGCGGGCGCCCAGCCGCTTGGCCAGCAGAGACGCCATGATATTGGCTTCGTCATCGTTGGTGACCGCGCAGAACACATCGGTATTTTCGATATTTTCTTCCAGCAGTATGTCTTTGTCTGCCGCATTGCCTTCAAGCACGACTGTCTTGCGCAGATTTTCTGAAAGCAGCACGCAGCGTTCGTGATTGCGCTCCAGCAGCTTCACCTGATAACGGTTTTCCAGGGTGTGCGCCAGGCGCTGGCCTATATTGCCGCCGCCGCAGATAAAAATACGTTTGTAGTTTTTGACCAGAGGCTGGAGCTCGCTCATGACCGAGCGGATATGGTCGGCACCGGCGATGAAAAACACTTCGTCGCCGTCTTCCAGCACCGTATCGCCCCGGGGCATGATGGCCCGGTCTTTGCGGAAAATGGCGGCAACCCGGGTCTCGACCTTGGGCATGTGAGTGCGCAGATAAGACAGCTCACGACCTACCAGCGGGCCGCCTTCTGTTGCGCGGATAGCCACCAGCCGGACCAGGCCCTTGGAAAACTCCAACACCTGCAGGGCGCCAGGGTACTCGATCAGGCGTGTAATGTGCCGGGTAACCAGATGCTCCGGGCTGATCATGACATCAATCGGAAAACCGCCTTCTTTCCCGAAAAGCTTGTTGTTGGATAAATAGGCACTGGCCCGCACGCGGCTGATTTTGGTGGGCGTGTTGTACAGGATGCTGGCAATCTGGCAGGCGACCATGTTGGTTTCGTCACTGTTGGTGACAGCGATCAGCATGTCGGCGTCTTCCGCGTTAGCCTGGCTCAGTACCGTCGGATAGGAGGCCATGCCCTGAACTGTGCGGATGTCGAGGCGATCCTGCAGTTCGCGGAGCCGCACTGCGTCTGTGTCGATGACCGTTATATCGTTGGCTTCGCTGGCCAGGTTTTCAGCCAGCGTGCCGCCCACCTGGCCGGCACCGAGGATCAGGATCTTCATGATTCAGGTTTCTCCAGTACGGCATAGAAAAAGCCGTCATGGCTGATTGGATCGGGGAGAAGCTGTCGCCCCGCGCCCATGTCGCGTCCCCACTGAACCTCTGGCTCAATAAGAACGACAGTGTTTTGCTGTTTAAGGAACCGCTGGATTATACGGTGGTTTTCCTGGGGGAACACGGAACAGGTTGCATAGACCAGGCGCCCGCCCGGTTTGAGCACAGACCACATAGCCTCCAGAAGCCCAATCTGTATAGCTGCCAAGGGCACAACGTCGGTTTCCCTGCGCAACATCTTGATATCAGGGTGGCGGCGGATAACGCCACTGGCGCTGCAGGGTACGTCGAGCAGAATGCGATCAAAAGGTTGTCCGTCCCACCACTGCTCAATGTCAGCAGCATCCGCCTCCAGCAGGCTGGCGTGCAAGTCCAGCCGATCCAGGTTTTCCTGAACCCGGGGCAGGCGCGCTGCCGATTCGTCGATGGCAACGATTTCGGCCAGCTCTGCCTGACTCTCAAGAATGGCGCAGGTTTTACCCCCGGGTGCTGCGCAGGCATCCAGAACCCGTTGTCCCGGTGCCAGATCAAGTAGCGTGGTGCAGAGCTGAGCTGCTTCGTCCTGAACGCTGACGGCGCCGTCAGCAAACCAGGGTAACCGATCGACCTGTACCGCCCTGCCAAGCTGGATACCGAGAGGCGCAAAGCGGGTAGCGGTCGCTTCAATACCTGCTTCGTTTAACAGCGCGAGATACTCGTCGCGGCTAAAGCGCAGAGCGTTCACTCTCAGTGTCATGGGTGCCTGGGCGTTATTCGCTTCCAGAATCTGTTGCCAGTTATCGGGCCAGTTATGGCGCAGCTTTTCCACCATCCAGACGGGATGACTGAAGCGGCTGGCATCGTTTGCCGGCTCCGGCGCACCTTCACGTTCGGCAGCCCGCAACACACCATTTACAAGACCGGTGAGGTGGGGTTTGTCGAGGGCGCGGCAGGCCTCTACGGATTCGTTCAGAACAGCGTAGGTTGCTTGCTGACTGAAGCGGAGCTGGAAAAGAGCGATCAGCATCAGATGGTGAACAATGCGATCTGGTTTCTTTAAGGGCTTTTTCAGCCGGCTGCTCAGTTCACCGTCGAGGCGATGAAACCAGCGGCAGGTGCCGTAGCAAAGGGCCTGAAGCACTGGGCGTTCGCTGGGAGCAAGTCGCTGCAGAGCCGGCGGCAGGCACTGGGACAAAGACTCGCCGTTTTCTACTGCAAGCAGCACGCTGGCAGCAATGGCACGCATGGGCTGGTCGTGGTCGCCCATATCAGTGCAGCTCCTGGCCGGGCAAAAGTAGTTCCTTGCCACCGTTAATCAGGTCATTCACGCTCTGGGCGCGGGATCCTGGCAGCTGCAGCCGGGTGATGCGCAGGGTGCCGTTACCGCAGCCAATATCAATACCTTCCCGTTCCCGTCGTATCACGGTGCCGGCCGGTTGCTGACTGCGCTCACCGGTGGCCTTGGCCTCGTGGATCCGCAGGCGTTGCTGCTCCAGATCCGTATAAGTACCGGGCCAGGGATTGAAAGCGCGTATCAGGCGTTCGATGGCAGGGGCGTCCTGAGACCAGTCGATATGGCCTTCTTCCTTGGAGAGTTTGTGGGCGTAACAGGCCTGCTCGTCATTCTGGGCCTCGCCTTGGAGTTCACCTCTTTCCAGCAGCTGCAGTACTTCAACAATGGCATTACCGCCCATATTGGCGAGGCGGTCGTGAAGGCTGCCGCCGGTATCGCTTGCATCAATGGCGGTCAGGGATTTTAGCAACATTGCGCCAGTATCCAGGCCTTTGTCCATCTGCATGATGGTAATGCCGGTTTCTTTGTCGCCTGCGGCAATGGCGCGCTGGATAGGGGCAGCACCACGCCAGCGAGGCAAAAGAGAGGCGTGAATGTTGAGGCAGCCGTGGGCGGGAATTTCCAGTACAGTCTGGGGCAGAATTAGCCCGTAGGCCGCGACAATCATGATATCGGGCCGGAGATCTGCAAGTTCCTGCTGCGCTTCCGGGGTTTTCAGGCTTTCTGGTTGAAATACCGGAATCTGGTTGTCCAGAGCAACTTGCTTGACCGGGCTGGGTTGGAGCTTGCGGCCACGGCCTGCTGGCCGATCCGGCTGGGAGTAAACGCCCACGATGGTATGGTGGGTGTCCAGCAGCGTCCTCAAGGCGGTAGCTGCGAAATCCGGAGTGCCGGCAAAAACGAGTCGCACGGTGTTGGGTCTCTGTTTCGTTGAATACGAAAAGACCGGGCCATGGCCCGGTCCGATACTTTCTACAAAATCCTCATGCGCCTTTCAGGCAATGTTCACGCACTTTGCTTGTGAAGCTTTTCCAATTTCTTGCGAATGCGGGTGCGCTTGAGGTTGCTGAGGTAGTCGACAAACAACTTGCCGTTCAGGTGATCCATTTCGTGCTGGATGCAGACCGCCAGAAGGCCCCGCGCTTCGATTTCAAAAGGCTTTCCGTCACGATCCTGTGCCCGGATGATGCAGTGCTCTATCCGCTCCACGTCTTCATAAAATCCGGGTACCGAGAGGCAGCCTTCCTGCATGGCTTCACGTTCGCCATCCAGTACTTCAATCTGCGGGTTGACGAACACCCTTGGCTCGCTCTTGTCTTCGGACAGATCCATAACGAGGATCTGCTTGTGGACATTCACCTGTGTAGCCGCCAGACCAATGCCCGGCGCATCGTACATGGTCTCGAACATGTCGTCGATCAGCTTACGGTCGGCGTCTGTCAGTTCATCAACCGGCTTGGCGATGGTGCGCAGACGGGGGTCCGGATATTCGAGAATTTCTAGTATCATAGTGCTCGTACTTTTGGCCTGTATGACGAATGTCAGGGTTTCTGACTGGCATTCTTTATGGCTTTGCCTGACTTTTAACGTTGTCTTTTGTAACTGTGTGAAAGCGATCACCTAAATGAGACAGCGTACTGCGCAAATTGTTCCTTTCGCACTAATATAAGCAAGGTCATGCCTCTGTCGGTATATTATCCAACAATTCGCCGATTGAGTACAAACTGATCAGGCAATAGTTAAAATCTTTTGCAAATAGCATAGAATTTACTGGAAGAACAAAAGATAACATCACAATTTGCGAGACTTCTTCTATAGTAACTGGCATAACAACGTAATAAGCTGCAGACAACTGGCTGCATCCTTACCAGAATTCACAGAATCAAGGCACGCGATCAAGGACTTAGATAATGAGGAAACTGCTGTACGCTCTGGCAGCCACTACGCTGCTATTAACCTCCTGGGCTCATGCTGCACCCGAACTGCGGTCTGATCATCCTGAGCGTTACACTGTTGTGAAGGGTGATACTCTCTGGGACATTTCCGGACGCTTTCTGAGCAACCCATGGTATTGGCCGGAAATCTGGCACGTTAACCCACAGGTCGCAAACCCCCACCTGATTTACCCGGGTGATCGTCTTGCCTTGGTTTATATCGACGGCAAACCGCGGATCACCAAGGTGACTTCGAACAACGGGATTGTGAAACTGTCACCGCAGGTGCGTTCCGAGCAGATCGATACACCCATTCCTGCGATCCCGTTGGATGCCATCGGCAGCTTTCTGACCGACACCCGGATTGTCAGCTCGGAGTTGATCAATCAGGCACCCTATGTGCTGGAAGGTAAAGACGGTCGCATCCTGACCGGAGCGGGTGACCGTGTCTATGCCCGTGGTAAAAAGCCGGCCGACAAAGTGGGTGTGTTCCGCCGCAGTAAGGAATTTGTCGATCCGGACACCGGAGAATTTCTCGGCCTTGAAGCGCGCAGCATAGCCCGAGGTGATATCTCTGCCGAAGACGGTGATGTGCTGACCTTGGACCTGACACGCTCCAGTGAAGAGGTGCGTATTGGTGACCGTTTGCTGGTCAGTGAAGATCGTCGCCTGACCACCAGCTTTGCACCCAGTTCTCCCGATCAGCCGATCGAAGGCAAGATGATATCGGTAGATGGCGGTGTCACCCAGATTGGCCAGTACGATGTGGTTGCCGTCAACCGAGGCAGTCGCGAAGGGCTGGAAGCCGGCAACGTGATGGCCATTCTCAAAAGCGGCAATCTGGCGCGTGATCCCATCACCAACGAGACTGTTGAGCTGCCCTCCGAGCGAGCCGGCCTGCTGATGATATTCCAGGTTTATGAAAAAATGAGCTACGGCCTGATACTGCAGGCAACTCGTGCGCTGGCGGTAGGCGACAAGGTCACCAACCCCTGATCTCATAACCGGTTAATCAAAGGCCGGGCCAGGAAGGCCCGGCTTTATTGTTTTCAAGGATGATGCTGTGTTTTCCTCTCCTTCTGCTCAGTGGCTGTTTCTTACCTGTTTGCCCAAATTCGGGCGCACCCGTCGGCGCGCCATGCTCGCAACAAACCCCGATCTCACTGACCTTCTCACCAGAAACTCTGCGACACTCCGGGCGCATGGCTTGCACGCCGAAACGGTGGCGGCAATCCTGGCGTGGCAACAACAGGATGAAGCCCATACCTTGGTAAACACAGTCCGGCAGACTCTGCTGGACTGTGAGCGGCATGGTATTGGTATCGTGAGCTGGCAGCACTCCGATTATCCGGAGGCTCTGAGGCACATCCATGATGCGCCACTGGTGTTGTACGCCCGGGGTGATCCCAGCCTGTTGCGCCATGAACAGATTGGCATTATCGGCAGTCGCAATGCCACGCCTGCGGGGCTGGATCACGCCCGCCGCTTTGCGGCAGAGTTGAGCAACCGGAGGTTGCTTGTAACCAGTGGCCTGGCATTGGGCATCGATGGCGCGGCCCATGCGGGGGCGCTGGATGCCGGGCACGCGACGATCGCGGTAATTGGCTGCGGGCTTGACCGTATTTATCCGAACCAGCATCGCCGGCTTGGCGAGCGGATTGTCGCAAACGGCCTGATGGTATCCGAGTATCCGCCGGGAACGCCCGCAAGAGCCGCTCACTTTCCCCAGCGTAACCGTATCATCAGCGGCCTGAGCCGGGGCATTCTTGTGGTCGAGGCCGGTTTGAAAAGTGGCTCCCTGATCACTGCCCGCATGGCTTTGGAGCAGGGACGTGAGGTTTTTGCCATCCCCGGATCCATTCACAGCCCGGTGGCGCGTGGCTGCCACCACCTCATCAAGCAGGGGGCCCGGCTGGTTGATCAGGTGGACGATGTTCTGGAAGAGCTGGGTGCGTCCTGGTCACTTCCTGCCGGTTGCACTTTGCCAGAGCAATTGGCCACACAACCAGCGCCCGGCCCGATGGATGCTCTGGACAGCCGGGAAATCGCGGTGTTTGAGGCATTAGGGTATGATCCCCAATCAACCGATGCACTATGCTCGGCGACAGGCCTTCCGGCCGATCAGCTTGTCCAGTCTCTGCTGCTTCTTGAGCTTGAGGGGTTGGTGAGTTCTGCGCCCGGAGGTTTCCAGAAAATCGCCTGAGCCCGGTGTGATGATTAATTCTGCTTCTGGTCTGACAACATCAACATGGCTGCGCTCAACCCCATCAGCGACTGGCAATTACACTGTGCCCGCAGAACGATCCTGCAAGGCGGCGTTATCGCCTACCCTACTGAGGCTGTCTGGGGCCTGGGCTGCGACCCCTGGAACGTTGATGCAGTAACGCGCATTCTTGAACTCAAGAACCGGCCGATGGAAAAAGGCATGATTCTGGTGGCAGCGTCTGTGGAGCAGGTTCGCTTTCTGCTGGACCCCTTGCCCGAGGCTCTTCAGTTCAACGCCCAGAGCCACTGGCCTGGCCCGGTTACCTGCCTGCTACCGGATGTGAATCAGCAGATTCCGGAGTGGGTGCGCGGCAGCCACAGCTCGATTGCGGTAAGAGTCAGTGAACACCCGGTGGTTAAAGCGCTCTGTGAAAGCGTCGGTATGCCTCTGGTCTCCACTTCCTGTAACCCGGCCGGAAGAGAGCCTGCGCGAAATGCTTTGCAGGTGCGTCGGTACTTTAATGAACAGCTTGACTGGATTGTGCCGGGTGCCCTTGGCGGTAACCGGAAACCCAGCCGGATTATTGATATTGTCAGCGGTAGACAGTTTCGTTAGGAGAATTCATGCCACAGCAACCGGATAGCAATGCGGTTAAACAGTATCTGCTTGGCTTGCAGGATACGATATGCCAGCGTCTCGAAGCGCTGGAAGGCGGTGCAGAGTTCGTTCGTGATGCCTGGGATCGTCCCGAGGGCGGCGGCGGTGTGAGCCGTGTGATCAGCGATGGCAGGATCTTTGAAAAAGGTGGGGTCAATTTCTCCCACGTGATGGGAGATACCATGCCTGCGTCTGCCACGGCGCACCGCCCCCATCTGGCAGGTGCACCCTGGCAGGCTATGGGTGTCTCACTGGTGATTCATCCGAACAACCCTTATGTGCCAACCTCCCACGCCAACGTGCGCTTCTTTATCGCGACTCCGGAAAACGGCGAGCCGGTTTACTGGTTTGGCGGTGGTTATGATCTGACACCCTATTACGGCTTTGATGAAGACTGCGTGCACTGGCACGAAACTGCCAGAGCTGCCTGCGCGCCGTTCGGCGCCGATACTTATCGACGCTACAAATACTGGTGCGACGATTATTTTTACCTGCGCCACCGGGATGAGCCACGGGGCGTAGGCGGGCTTTTCTTCGACGACCACAACACCGGTGACTTTGAAAAAGATTTCGGGCTGATGAAATCCGTGGGTAACAGCTATATTGATGCTTATGAACCTATTGTCCGGCGCCGTATGGATCATACTTACGGTGAGCGTGAGCGGGATTTCCAGCTTTACCGGCGTGGACGCTATGTGGAATTCAATCTGGTGTATGACCGTGGCACGCTGTTCGGTTTGCAGTCCGGCGGGCGCACCGAGTCTATTCTGATGTCTTTGCCGCCGCTGGTGCGCTGGGATTACAGCCGGGTGCCGGTAGCAGGCAGCGAAGAGGCACGCCTGACCGAGCATTTTCTCACCGGGCGCGATTGGCTGGCCGATGACGCGAAGTAAGCGAGGTAGGGAATGAACAATGAGTTTTATGCGGTGGTTGGCCACCCGATAAACCACAGTAAATCGCCCAGAATCCACAGTTTGTTCGCCAGCCAGACGGGTGAACCGGTGGAGTACACCGCTGTTCAGGCGCCTCTTGATGACTTCGCGGCAACGGTTCGCCGGTTCTTTGAGGGCGGCGGCAAGGGGCTGAACGTAACCGTCCCCTTCAAGGAGCAGGCCTGGGAACTGGCCGAGTGCTTTGCCGCGAGAGCCGAAAAAGCCGGTGCAGCCAATACGTTGTATCAGAACAGTGCAGGGCAACTGGTTGCCGACAACACCGATGGCTATGGGCTGGTGCGTGATCTGGCAACCAACCATGGCGTTCAGCTCCAAGGCGCCCGAGTGCTGGTTCTGGGCGCGGGTGGCGCCGTACGTGGTGTTTTGGGCCCCTTGCTTGAACAGCAGCCCGCCAGCCTGACCATCGCAAACCGAACGGTGGCCAAGGCCCAGGCACTGGCTGCGCTGTTTGCCGATGAGGCAGGCACTGCAACCCTGAGCGCGTGCGGGTTTAACGAGCCGGATCAGCCGTTTGATGTCATTATCAACGGCACCAGCGCCAGCCTGCAGGGAGACCTGCCACCTCTTTGTGCAAATGTGATCGCGGCCGGCACAGTGGTTTACGACATGATGTACTCTTTACAGACAACAACGTTTAATCAGTGGGCTCTTGATAACGGAGCTGTCCGGGTATTTGATGGTCTGGGTATGCTGGTTGAACAGGCAGCCGAATCGTTCCGGGTGTGGCGGGGAGTGCGTCCGGAAACGGCGCCGGTCATTGATGCGTTGCGTAACGACTGAAAGGGTGCTTCGCAGCCAGGCCAGTCTCAGAGACAACAATCCGTAAGGGCTATTCATGGATATTCTTACCCTCGTAGGGCTTGTCGCCGGTATTCTGATTGTTATTCTGGCGATGCTGGCAAACGCTACGCTTCTGACTTTCCTTAACCTGCCGGGCCTGGCCATTGTTATTGGAGGCACCTTTGCGGTAACGCTCATAAAATTCCGCATGTCCTCTGTGATGAGCGCCTTTCGTCTGGCTATGAGTGCTGCATTTACCGATAAAGTTGACCGACCTACGGAGCTGATCCGCGAGGCGGGGGCGCTGGCTCTGGTGGTGCGCAAAGAAGGCGTTCTGGGCCTGGAAAACCACCAGACAGGCAATGAATTCCTTCAAAAAGCCATCAATCTGTGTGTGGATGGCCATCCGCCTGAACTGGTTGAGGAGGCGCTGGCTCAGGAATCCCAGCAGATGGCAGAGCGCTACGAAGTGGCTGAACGGGTATTCCGGGGTATTGGCGAGTCTGCGCCGGCTATTGGAATGTTGGGTACCCTGGTGGGTCTGGTACAGATGCTCAACTCGCTGGATGATCCATCCTCCATTGGCCCGGCCATGGCTGTTGCCTTGCTGACAACACTATACGGCGCTTTCATTGCCCAGCTGATTGCGCTTCCTCTGGCGGACAAGCTTCAGCTTAAGGCGGAAGATGAAAGCCGCAACCAGATTTTGATCATTACATCCATCCGCAACATCATGCGCGGTGAAAACCCCCGAGTAATGACAGAACTGCTCTCCTCGTTCGTAACGCCGGATCAGCGCACCGGACTGGCGCCGGAGCGGGAGGCCTGAGGTTTTGCAACAGATCCGGAAAAACAGCAAACCCCGGTTGAAGAACCAGACACCTGCATGGATCGTTACCTTCGCCGATCTTGCCACGCTGCTGCTGACCTTTTTTATTCTGCTGTTGTCTTTCGCGGAAATGGATATTGAAAAGTACAAGGCGATGGCGAACTCTATGTCCGTTGCGTTTGGCTCCGCCAATGTACTGGCTGACGATATCGGCGGCTCGCCGATTACTCTGGTGGAATCAGACACAGCATCCCTGCCAGAGCCCACTGAAACCCAGGCCCGGGAGCCGGAATTCATCGATGAGCGTGCGCCAGAGTCTGCTGCCACCGCTATTTCTGGTGGCGTCATAGATCTGGCCAGCAGAATGATCGGTGAACTGGAAAACGAAGTGGCGTCCGGGGCTTTGAGCGTTAATTACGACAAAAACAAAGTGGTTATCCGTTTCTCCGAGGAAGCCACTTTCCGCTCCGGAGAGGCGGCCATCAAACCGGAGATGATCCCCATCATCGAGCGGGTGGTGGGAGTACTGGCGGGTTGCACCGGCGATGTGCTGGTTTCCGGCTACACCGACGACCGGCCTATCTCCAGCAGCCGATATCGCTCCAACTGGGATCTTTCTGCAGCCCGTGCTGTGTCCGTGGTGCATGAACTTGTAATGAGTCAGCAGGTGCCTGCTGAACGCGTAGTTGCCGCCGGCCGCGCAGAAACTAACCCCCTTGCCCCGAACGATACAGCTGAGAACCGTGCGCTGAACCGCCGGGTGGAAATCGCCATTCGCGATCCCGAGTGTGATGAATCCATCTCCACGGGAGACCTGCCGGTGGAAATCTTGCCCTGAGTACAAAATGAGCGAATAAGGAGACAATGGATATGAGTGGACCGGATAAACCCAAAGTCATTGGCGAAGAGTGGAGCGATGAGCGTGTAAAAAGTTTTCTCGTACCCCCTCCCAAAGGTGAAGGTTCGGATTACACCACGCTGCTTAAAGCCTATCAGGCGATGATAGCCGGAGATTTTGAACGGTTTATAGGTTTCTTCGTGGAATCGGGCGGGGATCTCAATGCGGTGAATGACAGTGGCGAAACCCTGCTGGATCGAATCGCTGAACATCGGAAAAGCGTGGACTATGTCCGTACGTTAGAAGACGCAGGCGCCAAAAAAAGTTTTTAAGGGTGGTTTTAAAGACTGCCAAAGTGCCGGTGCAGAAATGGCCGGAATCGGCTCATGGATGCGCCCGCTGTTTGCAGATCGGGCCTGGTGCCCAGCTGGAATCCTGGTAGCTCACCGGATAGAAACGGTGTAACCAGCGCGGGATCGCCACTGATGATGTGGACGATCACATCCCGACTGGCGTTCTCGCCAGTTATCAGCGGGGCGGGTTGATGATCGCCAAGAATAATCATCAATGTGTTCTCTTCTACATATCGGGCTGCGAAACCACTGGCAACGGTCAGGGTATACGCTATTGCCTTGGCATAGTGGTCACGAACGCGGTCCGGATCGCGCCAAAGCGATGCGGGCGCTTCTCCCGCGCCCTTCCAGCGCTCAAATACTTCCCCGTTACCAATGCTTTCCCAATCCTCAAGAACCGGCAGAATCGGAACCCAGGGCGCATGGCCGCTGATGAGCGCCAGCTCGGCGAACAGCGGCTCGGGCGATCGCTCGCGCAGTGTCTGAAACCAGCGCCAGGTATACTGATCCGGCATGGTCACCCAGTTGAAAGGCGGCCCCTGATAATCCATATTTTCATGATTGTAGATGTTTTCGTACCGGAGTAGCCGACCTTCGGGCCAGGCTTGGGTAATAGCAGGCATCACCGCCAAAGTCTTGTGGCCTGTGCTGCGAAAGTCGTCAATCAGGGTGGGATAGTTGCTGCTGAGAAGAGTCTCGTAGGCGAGCTGGTTATGAACCCATTGCCCACTGAGCACCGAGAGATGCCCAAGCCAGGACTGTCCGCCCTGGATAGGAGATTGCAGCCTCCCGGTTACGACTGTGAGGCCTGCCGAGTCCAGTTCTTGGGCCATGGATTCCAGGCGCTGGTCGATCATTGCATGGTAGCGATCGTCCGTCAGGGTGGATATACCATAGGATTCAAGAAAGCCAAGGATCACATCCTTACCGGCCAGCTGCGCTAGCGGTTGCGGGTTTTGGCCAGCCTCCGGCTGATTCCGAAGTTGCTCGGCAAAGGCCTCGGTCGCCTGATAGGTGTGGGTTGCCAGGGAAGCCTGATTGGCCACGAATGCCAGCGCTGGACTGCCGATAAGGGGGGTCGCCGCCCCTGCAATGGCCAGACCGGTGACCAACAGAAGCGGTTTAGCGCGATTTCCGGGCGAGTGATATCGAAGACGTTCCAGGCTTATATGAAACAGCCAGCCCAGACTTGCCAGAAGGCCCACGAGAAGCACCAAAGCCAGAGCTGCCATTATTGCGCCCAGGTTGGTCTCCAAAAGGTTCCAGGCGGCACCCAGCAGCCCGACCTCCAGATAGAGGTTCAGTCCTCGTCCCAGGCTTTCACGCACCAGAGCGTCCACCAGAACCAGGAATGCCAGTGCGCTGTAGGTCACCGCCAAAGTTATTGTGATGCGGTTGTGTCGATATTGATCCGGCAGCAGGCAAAACAGCGCCCAAAGAGCAATGGCCTCAATCGACAGCCAAGGCATCTCCCCCGGTAAGGCCATAGCCGGAATCAGGAACAGACCGTTAAGAAGCAACAGCCAGAGGAGCATCATAACGCACGTTCTCCATTACGGCTCACAGACACGGGTAATACGGAGTCAGACTGTTGTACAGATCACTCGCTTACGCCTCGTTAAGATACTCATCTTTTAGCCGGACGTAATTTGCGGCGGTGTATTTGAAGAAACTGCGCTCCTCCTCGGACAACGCTCTTGCCTTTTTGCAGGGAGAGCCGACGTAGAGGTGACCGGATTCCAGTTTTTTCCCAGGTGGTACCAGGCAACCAGCGGCGACAATCACTTCATCCTCCACCACTGCGCCATCCATAATGATACAACCCATACCCACCAGTACCCTGCTGCCAATGGTGCAGCCGTGCAATAGCGCTTTATGCCCCACGGTTACATCGTCGCCAAGGATGAGCGGATAACCCCCCGGGTTATAATCGCTGGCATGGGTGATATGAAGCACCGAGCCGTCCTGAATACTGCAGCGGTCACCAATGCGGATCTTGTGCATATCGCCCCGCACCACGGTCATCGGCCAGATGGAGCAATCGTCACCGGTTTTGACGTCACCGATCACGACAGCACTGGGATCCACCAGAGTGCGTTCTCCTAAATCTGGCGTGATACCCTTGTGAGAACGTACATTCGTCATTACATATACTCGATAGATGAGATTATTCCCCGAACTCCGCTCCCGGGGCCCAACAGTCTAGCGTTACACCTGTCACGCTACTTTACCAACTCATTGCTGAGAAGGGGATCCATGAATAACCCGTTACTGACTGATGATTTGCTGCCGAAGTTTGATCATGTGCGCACCGAGCACATGGAAACGGCAATTGACCAGATTCTCAGCGAAAACCGCATGAAAATAGCGAGCCTCGCCCAGAACGAAGATCCTGACTGGGACACCCTCGTGCAGCCCATGCAGTCTCTCGATAACCGACTGAGCAACGCCTGGTCCGTCATCTCGCACCTCAACGGCGTCATGAACAACGACGACCTGCGCAAAGTCTACAAAAACTGCCTGGAAAAGCTCACCGAGTACAGCACCGAAGTCAGCCAGAACACCGCCCTGTGCGAAGCCTACAAAAAACTCGCAGCCCGGGAAGACTTCAGCGAACTGAGCGAAGCCCAACGCAAAGCCGTGGAAAACACTCTGCGAGACTTCCACCTTGGCGGCGTCGACCTGCCCGACGATCAGAAAAAACAGTACGCGGCCTTGTCCCGCGAATTGTCCGAACTGTCCAACCGCTTCAGCGACAACGTTCTGGATGCCACCCAGCACTGGTTCAAACACATCACCGATGTGGAAGAACTCGCTGGCATACCAGAATCTGCAATTGAAGGTGCTAAACAAGCCGCCAGCCAGAAAGAGCTGGATGGCTATGTGATCACCCTGGATTTCCCTAGCTTCTTCCCGGTCATAACCTACTGTGACAACCGCGAGCTCCGTCGCGAAGTCTACGAAGCTTTTGTTACCCGCGCGTCCGACATGGGCCCGGATGCCGGAAAATGGGACAACACCCAGGTAATGGCCGAAATTCTTAAACGCCGCCACGCCCTGGCCAAACTGCTGGGCTTTAACAACTACGCCGAGCGCTCGCTGGCCACCAAAATGGCCCGGGATACCGACGAGGTTCTGGGCTTTCTCACTGAGCTGGCTGCCAAGTCCAAACCGGTTGCCGAGAAAGAGTTTGCCGAGCTCAAGGCGTTCGCTAAAGACGAACACGGCCTCGACGACCTGAACGCCTGGGACGTGGGCTACTACAGCGAAAAACTGCGCCAGCAGCGCTACGACATCTCACCCGAAACCCTCCGCCCCTGGTTCCCTGCCGACAAGGTAGTACCGGGCCTGTTCCGGGTCGCGGAGAAACTGTTCGACGTACAGATTGAAGCCAGACCCGAGGTGGAAACCTGGCACGAAGACGCCACCGCCTACTGCATCAGCCGAAACGGTGAGCCGATCGCCTGGTTCTACTTCGACCTGTTTGCCCGCCAGGGCAAGCGCGGTGGCGCCTGGATGGCAGACTGCCGGGTACGCTGGCGCAACCTGCGGGGCCAGCTGCAGTTGCCGGTAGCCTTCCTCACCTGCAACTTTACACCTCCGGTGAACGGCAAACCGTCGCTGCTCACCCACGACGAAGTGACCACCCTGTTCCACGAATTCGGCCACGGGTTACATCACATGCTGACCCAGGTGGAAGTCATGGATGTGTCCGGCATCAGTGGCGTGGCTTGGGACGCCGTCGAGCTGCCTAGCCAGTTCCTGGAGAACTGGTGTTGGAACCCCGACTCCCTGGCGCTGATTGCCAGCCACTACGAAACCGGAGAGCCGTTACCGGAAGACCTGTTACAGAAACTGCTGGCGGCCAAGAACTTCCAGTCCGGCATGGCTATGGTGCGGCAGCTGGAATTCTCTCTGTTCGATTTCCGCATGCACGCCGAATTCACCGAAGAGGCCCCCACTAATCCGCTGGACGTGCACCGCAAAGTGCGTGAGACCATCGCGGTAGTGGAGTCCCCGGAATTCAACCGCTTCCCGAACTCGTTCGCGCACATATTCTCTGGCGGATACGCAGCGGGCTATTACAGCTACAAGTGGGCGGAAGTGCTGGCTGCGGATGCTTTCTCGTTGTTCGAGGAAAAGGGAATTTTTGATCCTGATACCGGAAGAGCGTTTTTGCAGAACATTCTTGAAAAAGGCGGATCACAGGAACCCATGGAACTGTTCAAGGCGTTCCGTGGCCGCGAGCCTCAGGTGAATGCTTTGCTGAAGCAGACAGGCATCACGGACGAAGCGGCCTGATCCAATTCTCTCCGGTGGTCGTTATAGCCACCGGAGACTTTAATCTGGAGTTACGTTGTGGCTAGCCCTAAACGTTTTATAGCCGGTGCGGTTTGTCCCCGCTGTGCGGAGATGGACAAGATCATGATGTTCACCGACGATGCGGACGAGCAGATTCGCGAGTGTGTGGCTTGTGGTTTTACCGATGCGGTATCGGATGCCGAGAAGCCTGCGGGCCCTGAGTTGACGACTCGGGTTAACACGCGTGATAACGAGGATGATCATACGGTTAAGCAGGTTGTTTTTTTTAAGGCTGGGTCTGATGAGGACTAGAGATTTTAAGGATTTTAGCCTGCTAGCTTGAGAGGGGAACGAAGGTGCGGGGGTACTTTCTGGCGGAAAAAAGATGTCTGAGCGCAGCGAGTTGCTTTTTCCAGAAGAAAGTACCCCCGCGGCTTCGCATCCCCCAAAACCAGCAGGCTACGAAACGAAGGCAAACTCCAAAGTCAGAGAACCATAGCCGCCAACCACCCAAAGCCCAACAGCGGCAGGTTGTAGTGCAGGAACGTGGGCACTACGGAGTCCCAGATGTGGTTGTGCTGGCCGTCTACGTTCAGGCCGGCGGTGGGCCCAAGGGTGGAATCGGAGGCCGGGGAGCCTGCATCACCCAGAGCGCCGGCAGTGCCTACCAGGGCGACGATGGCAAGAGAACTGAAGCCCATTTCCAGTGCCAGGGGCACGTAGAGGGCGGCGATGATGGGGATGGTCGAGAACGATGAGCCGATGCCCATGGTGATCATCAGACCGACCAGCAGCATCAGCAACGCCGCCAGAGGCTTGTTGCTGCCGATCATGTCGACAGAGCTTTGCACCAGAGTCGCGATTTCGCCCGTTTCCCGCATAACTTCCGCAAAACCCGAGGCGGCGATCATGATGAAGCCGATCATGGCCAGCATTTTCATGCCTTCGGTGAACAGGTCGTCGGCCTCTTTCCACTTCACCACGCCAGAAAGGTTGAACAGCAGGAAGCCTGCCAGTGCACCGAGAATCATTGATCCGAGCCAGAGCTGAACCACGAAGGCGATCACAATGGCGGCTAGAGCCATGGCCAGTGTGCGCGGGTTGTAAGCGATGTTGACGCGCTCGGTGCGGGTAATGGCCTCCAGATCGTAATCGCGTTCGCCACGGTAGGTGAAAAACACTGCAACCAGCAGGCCGCAGAGCATCCCCAGAGCTGGCAGGGCCATGGCCCGCATTACGCTAAGGCCTTCTGTTTCGCCCCCGTTGGCGCTGATTTTGGCCATCAGTATGTCGTTCAGGTAAATACCACCGAAGCCGATGGGCAGGAACATATATGGCGTAATAAGACCAAAGGTGAGCGCACAGGCGATAAGCCGGCGATCCATTTTCAGCTTGGCCATTACGTAAAGCATGGGCGGTACGACCAGCGGGATGAACGCGATGTGAATGGGCAGGATGTTCTGTGAGGACAGGGCAATCAGCACCAGTACGCCGATAATCATGTAACGCACGCTTTTTGCCGCTGCGCTGTTTTCCTGCTGGCCAACCATGGCGAGGGTTTTGTCCGCCAGCGCGTGAGCCAGGCCAGATTTGCCGATAGCAACGGCAAAGGCACCGAGGGTGGCGTAGGACAGGGCTACGGTAGCGCCGCCGCCAAGGCCATTATTAAAGGCGGCAATGGTGGCTTCCAGGGACAGTCCGGCGATCAAACCGCCGGAGACGGCGCCTACAATAAGGGCAACTACAACGTGGATGCGGGCAAGGCTCAGCACGAGCATGATCAGCACCGCGGCAACGACGGCATTCATGGGAAAACTCCGGGTACGCGTAATGGTTTATCCGACCTTCTTGTGAAGGCCGGTATCATGAAAGCGCGGTAATTTGCAGTAATTGGCGGGCTTAGTCAAAGGGCTTGTGTAACGGTCAGGCTTTATCAATACGCGCAAAACGTGGAACCTGCTCCCCCGCCACGTTTACGGTTTCGCGGAACATGCTGAGGGGGCGCACCCAAAGGCTGTAATCGCCATACAGGCAGCGATAGACCACCAGTTTTTCTTCGGTTTCGCTGTGGCGGGCAATGTCGATCACTTCGTAATCCTTGCCCTTATAGTGCCGGTAGCGGCCCGGGCGGATGTCGTTCTTGCGTTCAGTCATCCTGCACCTCTATTTTTGCTGCGGAATTTCTGTGTTGTAGCTGTTCAGTGCCACCCGCTTAAAGATGGCGAATATCCGGGTACAGCGGCAGCAGTCGTTTAATCAGCCGGTTCTGCGCGGTTGTTGGTACATGGTTTTCTTCCATGGCCAGAATAAGATTCTCAGCCAGGGCGTTAAACTGGGTGTCTGTAATTCCCATGGCTGCATGCAGCTCACGCATTTCGCGTCCTGAATATTCACAAGGGCCACCACTGAGTTCACACAACTGATCTGTAAGGTTGCGATGGAACTGCGCAACATCCATACCTTTGAACTGTTCATTGATGCGTTCGTCATCCACGATGAGGTAAAGCAGGTCTTCCACCACATTGGCGATACCGGCGCGCTCACCAAGCTGCAGGTACAGGCTGTTGTCCGGCTCGCTGTGAAGACTCTGGCAGCCGCTCGCAACGAGGCCTGCCATAATCATGAGTGCAGCCACATACATCTTTATTGTGCTCAGGCGCATTGTCAGAAACTTCCCTGCAGAGACAGATAAACACCCTGTTGATCTGCCAGGGTTGCAACATCACCCAGATTGACGAACGCAGCGGTCACCGCGAGCCGGCGATCCGGCACCCAGGCAATAAACATGTCCCACCAGTCCTCTTCACGGGCAAAACTCAGGTTATCAGGCTTCTGCCGGAACTCGGTGCCCAGCAGCCATTGCCGGTTAATAAACACACCGACACCGGCTTCAGCCATGACTTCATAGCCGTTATTCAAGTCGCCACCAAAGCCTAGCAGCCCGCCCTGGTTGGCACGGGTTCCACGCACGGTGGCGTTTACCAGCAGGTTGCGGCCAAATACAGCGGCGAAAAACACTTTCGATCCAGAAAAATAGACGTCCGTGCCGCTGTCATCCCGGGCACCGATGGCTTCGGGCACGATGAAATCCCGCTGTCGTTTGTGCTGTACGCCTGCAGACCACTGGCCCCAAGGGCTATAGAGGGCGTCGCCGAGCAGCCGTACTTTCACCCCGAAGATGTCCTGGTTGAGCTCATCCTGCTCCAGCCCGAAGCCGTTTTTAAGAGTGAATGCCAGGCTGTCGAGATCCAGGGTCTGGCGTGCGACGGTAACCTCAATCCGGTTGTTCCAGTTTAAGCCTGCACCGGTAACCGAGAGTGTGTAGTCGCCTACTTCAGCGCGGCTCAGAGCGAGTGTGCCACCCCATTCCTCGTCACTGGCGTAACTGCCAAGCAGAGCCCAGGGCACCAGCCCGCCACCGGCGCTGCCTTCTATGGTGGTAACGCCACCTGTTGCCCAGAGACGGCTGCCGACATCCGCCATGGCCACAGGCGTTGCAAGAAGCCCCAGGGTTAATAGCGACGCGAACGTTCCGGCCCACAGTTTGTTGATAGAGGGTGTCATGACGAATGCTCTGGCATAATCTCGGCCAGATCGAGCTGACGCTCTGCAAGGGCTACGGCAGTCTGTGCAAGGTCATCTGCAGAAACCGGGCGGCTCAGATAGAACCCCTGGCCAAGATCGCAGCCCCAGGTCTGTAGCAATTTCCAGGTTGCCAGGTTCTCGATACCTTCTGCGACCACCTTGAGACCAAGGCCATGGGCCATATCGATGGTGGATTTTACAATCAGCTGATCCTGAGGCTCGGAATTCAGCTTTAACACAAAGGATTTGTCTATTTTCAGTTCCTGCACCGGCAGTTTGCGCAGCTGTGACAGCGAGGAATAACCGGTGCCAAAGTCGTCAACGGATAGGGTAACGCCCAGATCCCGCAGGCGGTTCAGCGTGGCCATGGCCTCTTCCGGGTCGTCCATCAGGGCGCTTTCTGTTACCTCCAGAGTGATTCGCGCCATGTTGTGATGCCAGCCGCCAAAAATACTGGCTACGCGATCGGTCAGCGCCGGCCAGGTCAGATCCATTGCGGAAAGATTGATCGCTACGCCCGCATCCAGGCCGGCGTTGAACCAGGCGCGGGCATCATCGGCAACTCGCTGCAGGATATGATCCGTCAGATCGTGAATCTGCCCGGACTGCTCCGCCAGAAAGATGAACTCTTCCGGTGATATGAAGCCCAACTCCGGGTGTATCCAGCGCACCAGAGCCTCCACTTGCAGTAACTGGCCTGTGCGGTTATCCAGTTTGGGCTGATAGTTCATATGCAGGCCACCGTGTCTTATCGCACTGTGCAGGTCCGAGACCAGCTTCAGTTCGCGCAGGTGGTTCTCATCCTGCCCAGGCTCGTACCGTGTGACCGCAACGCCCTGCTGCAGGGCCTGCTCGAAGGTCAGGTTTACACGCCTTCTCAGCTCATTGGTGTTGCTGGCATCTGCGGGCAATTGCAGTGTGATCAGGTTAGTGCGTAGTGAAAATGGGGTATTGTCGATATTTAAAGGCGCTTCCACGGTGTCATGCAGAGCCTGTGCTCGCTGCTCCAGGGTTTCCGGGTCTTGTTCGGAAACCAGTGCCAGAAACTCTCCGCTACCGGTGCGGGCAATCAGGCTGGCATCCGGGAGTTCATCACGTAGCCGTTGCGAGAGGCCCAGCAGTACCTTGTCGCCAAACTCCAGGCCAAGAGTATCGTTGATATCGGAAAGGTCTCTCACGCGCAGGCCGATCAGGCTGAAGGACTCTCGGGCCTTGAAGCCTTCTTTCGCAGTGTGCATCAGGGCGTTACGGTTACCCAGACTCGTGACCTCGTCATGGGTTGCGGCATGGCGAATTTCCCCTTCGCGCCGGGTGAGGCGGGCCAGTGTATCGCGCAGGGCATCCCGGAGCTGCCGGAGCTCACCGCCGGTGCGAATGTCAGGCGCTTGCGGATTATCTCCCCGCCCGACTGCCTGGGCGTAGTGGGCAAGCTGCAGCACTGGCCGGCCCAGGTATCTGGCCGTTAGCAGTGCCAGCACTATGGCAAACACCATAATCACCGCGACCAGCAGGCCTATTTCCAGGGCTCGGCTGTAGTAGTTCTGCAGGCTGGCCTCTCGGCTGGTCATCAGAACTGCCTCGAAGGTGTCTTGCCCGGATGCGCCGAGATTCAGGGTGCGGGTGAAGTAGCGGGCGCTCTCGATAAAGTTCTTGCCACCGGAAGACCTGAGCAGCGCAGGTTCCACGGTGCTGTCGATATCGGCAGATGCCGCAAAGCTGGTGAAGCCGCCAGGATTATTCGCGCTTGCACGGAAAATGATGGAACTTCCGCTGAGCCTGGCGATTACGTTTGCCAGTTGCTGATCCATCGCGAAACCGGCCACCAGCCATGCCCGTAATCCGGGCGCTACCACGGGGACAATGAGAACTTCGTAGCCGCGTTGATCAATGGTCAGGAGTGAGCGATCAGCTCCGCTTCTGCGAGCATTGGCAAGTTGCGAGGGGGTAATGTCGGGCAGAGCCCGGGATAGCGTGGAGGCCAGAAGCTCCCCCTGGCTATTCAGCAGCAGCGCAAAATCCGCCCCGACTCGCCCGCTGTGGTTTTCCAGGGCGCTGCTCAGGGTTGCAGGGTCGCGGCTGGCGATGGCAGAGCGGAAGCCAAAATCACGAACAATGACATTCAGCCGGGAGAGTTCGAGATCAGTGCGGCGCTCAATTACCTCGTTGGTCAGACGCTCGGCTATGGTGAGTTGTTCCAGCGCCCGGAGCTTTTCATCCTCGAACAGATACACCATCAGCAGCGCGCCAATCAACAGGCTGACCAGAGCAACCAGAGCAACCATGGCCGTAACCAGGCGGCCGCGGAACCCGATGCGGTTAGTCATGCCGCTCATCAAAGCTCCCGGAAGCGTTTCTGAAGATGATCCATCGGGCCTTCCTGGAGTGGCTCGGGCTCCAGTTCAATGCTGACGGTTTCTGTAGCAGCGTTTGCGAGACTGGAGGCATCGATTTCCCGAACCACCGGCCTGGTGTTATCCGGCAGGCGAGGATGCCAGATATTCAGGCTCAGTGAGCCGGTTGCCTGAGCGGCGCCGAAGTCCAGCGCCAGATTTACCTCTCCCTGCTCATTGGTTTGCCCGATGGCGCGGGTCTCGGCTACCACAATAAACGCCTGCATGTGGTCGTGAATATTACAACCAAGCTCGACAACGCCTGGCTGATCAAACACAACGGGTGCTTCGGGCCTGCCAGCATAGAGTTCGAGATCAAAGGTTTTCGCCGGCGAGAAGGAATAGACGTGATGCTGGGTGTTGTCCTGGTTGGGGAAATCCACGCTTGAGCCTGTAGGCAGAATCAGTATGTGGGGGTGAAACATGCGATCTTTCTGAATCATTTCTGCCCGCACAGGAGCGGCCCTGCTGCCGTCATTCATATACACCACAGCGCCGGTCACCGGGCCGGTCCCATCAGCAAGCTGAACCCGGACTGTCAGTTCATCTGACAGTCCGGGAGCCGGCAACAGACAACAGCCCAGCAGTAAAACCGTTTGTATCTTCATTAGGGCTATGAGCCTTTCAATTGCGCAGAACCTTCCAGAGCCGGGTAGAATCAGGCCAGACCAGAGCCCAGAGAGAAGCGGATATGATTGCGGATCAGGAGGTTTTCCCAGTAGCGCCGCATCCAGTTCCAGGCATCATTATTCACCTGCTCAACGAAGGGGTCGAGGTTCAGTTCGTAATAGTCCGGCGTACCTGCAATCTGCAGCACGGTTACGGTGATTGAATCGTCCAGTTCGTTTGCGAAAGGCTCGCCAATAAGTTCGTGAACCAGCAGATTAGCACGAGTTGCTTCCATATCGACAAGCCCGCCGGTTCGGATGGAGTGATTATTTTCGTGCATTTCCTCCATCAGGCGGTGGCATAGATAGGCGCGGATCAGAAGCCCATCCAGGCCATCGTAGCGCACCAGAAATGCCGACGGCTCGGTAAAGTAACCAATTGCCGCCTTCACAAACGGATCAAACAACTGTGCTGTGCCCGCTTCCCGCGCGCAGGCATCCACACACTCAATGAGCCTGGGTGCCATTTCAATGTATTCGATAGCGAACTGGAACAGACAGTTGGCAGGCTTGTACCCCTTAATCGTGACAGCAGAAGGCAATGCCGCTGCCTTCTCGTGCAACTGCTTCAGAAAGGTGCCCGAGCGGGCCTCCTTGCGCCGCGCGTGGTCAATGATCTCTAGGA
Organism: Marinobacter antarcticus; assembly: GCF_900142385.1. Classification (NCBI taxonomy): domain Bacteria; kingdom Pseudomonadati; phylum Pseudomonadota; class Gammaproteobacteria; order Pseudomonadales; family Marinobacteraceae; genus Marinobacter; species Marinobacter antarcticus. Next base: position 516,818 of record NZ_FRAQ01000001.1, on the reverse strand, counting down.
CTGCCTGTGGAGTCATTTGAGGGCATGCCGGTGTCTGAACAAATTGAGGTCGCAAGGCGCCTCCTGTAACGGGCAACAATTAACCGGACAACTATAAGCGGCGGCTGGTTACTGCCACGAGATGCCCGTCTTTTCTGACAAGTGTAGACGAGATTTCGTGAGCTGCGATTTCCGGACTGTCAGATATTGTTAACAAGCGCACCAGGGTTACCGGGTACTGAACCATCGGTCGTTGCGAGTATGTGACCAGCACAGCCAACCCATACTCGCTGCGCGGGCGAGCATAAGGCAGATGAGTGAAAACCAGAGCCCGTGGTTACCCCAACCTGTGGTCAGCCACCACACGGGTGCAAAGACGCCCAGCGCGGAAAACAGCATGGTGTTCTGCATATCCCGGGTGCGCGTAGCGCCAATGAATACACCATCAAACAGAAAGCCCCATACGGAGGCGAGAGGTAGCAGCCAGAGCCAGGGCAAGTATTGCCAGGCGGTGGTGCGCACCTCTTCAATGCCGGTCAACAGAGCGATCAGACTGCGGCCACCAACAACGAACAGAATGGTCAGTAACAGTGAACCCCAGAGGGACCAGCGTAACGCGCAGCGGAACACCACAAAGAACTGCCGCCGGCTGTCCCTGCCAACAGATTCGCCGATCAGGGCTTCAGCGGCATTGGCGAAGCCGTCCAGAGCATTGGAGATCAGAAGCAGGAAAGTGATCAGCACCGCATTGGCTGCCAGTATGGTGTCGCCCTGGCGGGCTCCCTGAGCCGTAAAGAACGCCAGCACGAGCAGCAGGGCGATGGTGCGAACCATGATGTGGCGGTTTACCTGAAGAATGGCCAGGTAGTCCGCAAGCTGCCCGAATAATTCCCTGGTGAGTCGTTGTCCATCTGGCATACGGCGCAGCACAATGGCGAAACCGATGATTGCGGCTCCGTACTCTGCGATCACCGTGGCAATGGCCACCCCCCGGCTGTTCCAGCCCAGTACCGTTACGAACAGCACATCCAGAACGATATTCAGCCCGTTGGCGACGATAAGCATGACCATGGGGCCCCGGGGAAACTGGGTTCCGATCAGCCAGCCCACAAGCGTGTACTGACACAGCACCGCCGGCGCGCTCCAGATTCTTATGGCGGCATATTCGGCGGCAAGCTCGGTAACGCCTGCGCTCGGGTTCATCAAGGTCAGTCCGGTCTGTATCAAAGGCTGATGGCACAGAATGAGCAGCAGGCCGATGCCAACCGCCAGCATGACTGAGCGCAACAGCAGGGCAACCTGGCTGAAACTGTCGCGCTTCCCCCAGGCCTGCGCGGCGAGCCCCGTTGTGCCCATGCGCATAAAGCCGAACGTCCAGTACAGGAGGCTGAACAGGTTGGCGCCAACCGCCACTGCGCCAAGGTATTCCGGGGTCTCGAGATGCCCGAGCACAGCGGTATCCACCAGCCCCAGTAATGGAACAGTGAGATTGGTGAGCATCAGTGGCCACGCCAGAGCCCATAAACGCCGGTCTGTAACCGACAGTCTGAAGGTCATATTCGATTTAATTCTTAAAAAGTGTTGGTTAGTATTTTTAGGTTTAGCCAATTTTTCGTGTTTTCTTGATCTGTGTCTATACTCGACGTTGATGTATCTATAAGCAGGCTTTCACTCTGAACTGTCCGGTGAATGCGAGAGCACCGGTAAGAATCAGAGGGATAACGCAAAATCCTACAAGAATAACACTCTGTGGAGACACAGCATGCGCGTGCACGCTCAGCGGGCGGGTGCCCTGTTAGGCGGTCTGTCGTTCCCCGCCCTGTCCCTTGCGGACTGGACGGTAAACATGACCCCCGGGGTGACCGGCACCAGTAACGATATTTTCGACCTTCACATGATAATTTTCTGGATCTGCGTCGCCATCGGCGTTGTGGTATTCGGGGTTATGTTCTGGTCTATCTTCGCCCACCGCAAGTCCCAGGGCGCGAAACCTGCAAACTTTCACGAGAATACGCTGGTTGAGGTTCTATGGACGCTCATACCGCTAGTCATTCTTGTCATTATGGCGATTCCCGCCACCGCAACTCTGATAGACATGTACGACACCACAGAGTCGGATATAGACATCAAGGTCACCGGCTATCAGTGGAAGTGGCAGTACGAGTATATCAACGAAGATTTCGGCTATTTCTCCAACCTTGCGACACCCGCGGAACAGATCAGTAACCGTCAGGTCAAGGGCGAAAATTACTTGCTGGAAGTGGATAACCCGATGGTGATTCCGGTGGGCAAGAAGATCCGCTTCCTGCTGACGGCAAACGACGTCATTCACTCCTGGTGGGTGCCGGATTTCGGCGTCAAGAAAGACGCCATTCCCGGTTTTATCAATGAGGCGTGGACCCGCGTAGACAAGCCGGGCACCTATCGTGGCCAGTGCACCGAGCTGTGTGGAAGGAACCACGGCTTTATGCCGGTGGTTGTAAAGGCGGTGCCGGAAGAGGAGTACAACACCTGGGTTGCCGGACAGAAAGCCGAGGCGGAGAAAGAGCGTGAGCTGACCCAGAAAGACTGGACCATGGAAGAGCTGATGGTGCGCGGTGAAAAAGCCTACGCTACCACCTGTGCCGCCTGTCATCAGGCGGATGGCAGTGGCGTGCCTCCTGCATTTCCTGCGCTCAAAGGCAGTGCCATCGCCACCGGAGATATAGCCGCCCACATCGACATTGTGGTGAACGGAAAATCCGGTACGGCAATGCAGGCCTTTGGCGGCCAGCTGAATGAAGTGGATCTTGCGGCCATCATTACCTACGAGCGCAATGCCTGGGGTAATAAAGTTGGCGACATGGTCACACCGAAAGAAATCTTCGATTACAAGAATGCACAGTAATCAACGCCAGATAACAGATATCACCAGCCACAATAATTGGCGGTAACGGGGGTTTTTAATGAGTGCGGTTGCAGATACCCACGCACAGGATCATCACCACGGCCCAGCGAGCGGCATCAGCCGCTGGCTGCTGACTACCAACCATAAAGATATCGGGACGATGTACCTGATATTCAGCTTCACCATGTTCCTTCTGGGCGGAACCATGGCGATGGTTATCCGGGCAGAACTGTTCCAGCCGGGGTTGCAGATTGTTCAGCCGGAATTTTTTAACCAGATGACCACCATGCACGGCCTGATCATGGTGTTTGGTGCCGTTATGCCTGCATTTGTAGGGCTGGCAAACTGGATGATTCCACTGATGATCGGCGCGCCGGATATGGCCCTGCCACGGATGAACAACTGGAGTTTCTGGCTGCTGCCCTGTGCCTTCCTGATACTGGTTTCAACCCTGTTTATGGAAGGCGGTGGCCCCAACTTCGGTTGGACATTCTATGCTCCGCTTTCCACAACCTACGGGCCGCCAAGTACGACCTTCTTCATTTTTGCCATTCACATCATGGGTGTGTCGTCGATCATGGGCGCTATTAACGTAATCGCCACCATACTTAACATGCGGGCGCCGGGCATGACCCTGATGAAAATGCCCATGTTCGTATGGACCTGGCTGATCACAGCGTTTCTGCTTATCGCGGTGATGCCGGTGCTGGCGGGTGTGGTAACCATGATGCTGATGGACATCAACTTCGGTACCAGTTTCTTTAACGCGGCCGGTGGCGGCGATCCGGTTCTGTTTCAGCATGTGTTCTGGTTCTTCGGGCATCCCGAGGTGTACATCATGATTTTGCCGGCGTTTGGAGCCATATCGCACATCATTCCCGCGTTTTCCCGTAAGCAGCTGTTTGGCTATGCCTCGATGGTTTATGCGGTGGGGGCTATTGCGATGCTTTCATTCCTGGTGTGGGCGCACCACATGTTCACTGTCGGCGTGCCCGTCGCCGGGCAGTTGTTCTTCATGTACGCCACCTTGTTGATTGCCGTACCGACGGGGGTAAAGGTGTTTAACTGGGTGGCCACCATGTTCCGGGGTTCGCTCACGTTCGAGACTCCCATGCTGTTCGCCATCGCCTTTGTGATCCTGTTTACGATCGGCGGCTTCTCCGGTCTGATGCTGGCGATTGCACCGGCGGACTTCCAGTACCACGACACCTACTTCGTGGTTGCCCACTTCCATTACGTACTGGTGCCTGGTGCCATATTCGGTATCTTCGCTTCGGCATACTTCTGGTTGCCCAAGTGGACCGGTCACATGTATGACGAAACCCTTGGTAAAACCCATTTCTGGCTGTCGTTTGTCGGGATGAACCTGGCGTTCTTCCCAATGCACTTCCTGGGTCTTGCCGGTATGCCCCGCCGGATTCCGGATTATGCTCTGCAGTTTGCAGATTTTAATATGGTGTCGAGTATTGGTGCCTTTATGTTCGGCTCTACCCAACTGCTGTTCCTACTGATTGTTGTGAAGTGTGTCAGAGGCGGTGAAAAAGCAGCTGCCAAGCCCTGGGAAGGTGCAGAGGGTCTTGAGTGGACGGTGCCTTCGCCAGCGCCTTACCACACATTTGCCACTCCGCCCGAAGTCAAATAGGGGGCTGGCAACATGGCTGAGCAACCGGCAAATAACGCGCCCCCCCAGCGCAGCAATGCGCGGGTTGTAGGCTGGTGCCTTGCCAGCGTAGTTGGCATGTTTGCCTTTGGCTTTGCGCTGGTGCCTCTGTACGACGTTTTCTGTGACATTACGGGCATTAATGGCAAGACCAGTGGCCGTTATGAATCCACGGAGCTGACGACTGCAGACATGACCCGCACCGTCAAAGTACAGTTTGTGGCGCAGAACGGGCCGGACATGCCATGGGTTTTTCGTCCGGTGGCGCGAAGTGTCGAGGCTCATCCCGGTGAGGCGATTAAGGTAAATTTCTACGCCGAGAACCCGACCGACCGGGATATGGTGGCGCAGGCGGTACCGAGCCTGTCGCCATCCGAGGGAACTTTGTATTTCCATAAAACAGAGTGTTTCTGCTTCAACCAGCAACCACTGGCTGCCGGTGAGAGTACAGAAATGCCTCTGGTTTTTATTGTGGACCGGGATTTGCCCAGCCACATTACCAAACTGACGCTGTCCTATACGCTGTATGACCAGGGCGAATCACAGGCTGCTGCGTTGAAAACAACAATAATCGATAATGGATAAGCCATCGGAGATTGCTATGGCGGACTTTCAGACCTATTACGTTCCTGAACAGAGCAAGTGGCCTATTGTTGCGACTGTGGGCTTGGGGGTTACCCTGTTCGGGGCAGCCTCGATTATGGTCAGCAGCAAACAAGGCGGGAGTACGAGCGGCGACTGGATGATATTCGCAGTCGGCATACTGATCATGATTTATATGTTATTTGGCTGGTTTGGCACCGTCATCAAAGAAAGCCGCTCTGGCCTATACAGTCCACAGATGGATCGTTCGTTCCGCTGGGGTATGAGCTGGTTTATTTTCTCGGAAATCATGTTTTTTGCGGCGTTTTTCGGAGCGCTCTTCTACGCCCGCGTGTTTGCTGTGCCCTGGCTCGGCGGCGAAGGCGACAGGGGCAGTTCCAACATGCTCTGGGAGGGTTTTCAGGCGACTTGGCCGTTGATTAACAATCCGGATCCGGAAGCCTTCCCGGCACCGGAATCCGTGATCGGCGCCTGGGGCCTGCCGCTTGTGAACACCATTCTTCTGGTTACTTCGTCATTTACCGTGACGGTTGCCCACCATGCGCTCAAAGCCGATAACCGGAAGAAAGTGAAAATCTGGCTTGCAGCCACAATCGTGCTGGCGCTGGCATTTCTTTCTCTGCAGGCAGAGGAATATCTGCACGCCTATCAGGAGCTCAACCTGACGCTTCAGTCCGGTATCTATGGCAGTACCTTCTTCATGCTCACCGGTTTCCACGGTGTTCACGTAATGTTGGGAACGCTGATGCTGATCATCATGCTGATACGCATTCACAAGGGGCATTTCACAGGGGACAACCACTTCGGATTTGAGGCAACTTCCTGGTATTGGCACTTTGTGGATGTGGTCTGGCTGGGCCTGTTTGTGTTTGTGTATGTCATCTGATGCAACAATGATTTGCCGTCAGGGAGTCGGGTGCAGTGTCAGGCTCCCTTGCCATATTGACAAAATAATGACGACCAGCAAAAGCACGCTTAGTGTTACCCGAACGGCGAGGGAGTTCACCACCCGATTGGTTTTACCGCCATCTTTGATGAGGAAAAAAAGGCCGCTGAAAAGGCTGACGATGACGGCGAGCATGAGAAAAATAATAAGGGCTTTGAGCATAAAAATCTCTCTGGTTTTTTGTTCTGGTTGCTGCCACATTTACTATAGCAGACCATGACTGAGCCAAAGAAAAACTCCCGACAATGGCGTATTGATTGGCGATTAATGGTTTTTACGGGTGCCTTTTTGCCGCTATTGATAGCGCTGGGTATCTGGCAACTGAATCGGGCGGAAGAAAAGCAGATCATACTGGACCAGTGGCAACAGGAAGCTCAGAATCTAGATTGGCCGGAACTGGTGGCCAGAGGGCTGGAGAACGGCAGGCCGGTTACAGTTACCGGGCTCTTTGGTGAGCGCAGCTGGTTGCTGGATAACCGGACCCGTGATGGTATCGCCGGTTACGAGGTGCTGACAGCTTTTTACCCGCTTGAGGGCCCGCCAGTTCTGATAAACCGAGGGTGGGTCGCGGCCCCGAGAACCCGAAATGAATTGCCAGATGTAACTCCCCCTGAAGGTATATTCAGTATGACCGGTCGAATAGGCCCGTACCCGGAGCCGCCGGTTCTGTCCAGCAAGTCAGTACAGGCAGAAGGCTGGCCCCGTCGGGTGCAGATGCTTCCAGGACCGGTAGCGAGAGCTGAGATTGCGAGGCTGCCTGGTGCCATTATCCGGCTGCAGAACAGCGAGCAGCCGGGAGCTTATCGTGCCGACTGGGAGCCGGATCGGATGGGGCCACAAACACATTACGGATATGCGACACAGTGGTTTGCGCTTGCAATGGTGCTGACTGTATTGAGTGTAGTAGCGAGCTATCGAAAGACAGGAACCAATAATGACAATGACAATGGCTGACCGGATGCCACAGCAGGAAGATAAAGACGGCCCGACGCCCGAGCAGGCTCGCAGAGGCCGGCGTACCGCGTTTTTATTGTTTGCCCTTGGCTTCGGGCCGATGATCCTGGCCACGCTCATGTTCTATACCGGCTGGTTGAACCCGGCAGGACACACCAATCAGGGGGTGCTGATCAACCCGACGGTGCCTGTGGCGGACCTCAGCCTTGAAACGCTTTCCGGTGAGCCGCTTGCCGAGAGGTTCAGCGCAGCACAGGCTGAGCCCCAATGGTTGCTTTTGGTCGCAGCCGGCGAGTGTGACAGCCGTTGTGAAGAGCTGCTCTATTTGGCGAGGCAAGCAAATATTGCGTTGGGCAAAAACGCCAACCGTGTCTCCAGAGCCGCTGTGCTGGGTGGTATTACCGGTGATTTGGCTGCGCGCTGGCCTACTGAGTACCGTTTAATGGAGCGCCTGGTGCCGGCGCCGGGCACAACACCAGCTTGGCCTGTGGGTATAAACCCGGAAAAAGAGCCACGCATCATGCTGATTGATCCTTTTGGAAACGTTATGATGCACTATGGTCCGGAAAATTCTGGCAAGGACATGCTCAAGGATCTGAAACACCTGCTCAAACTGTCACAGGTGGGCTGAGGCTCAGCCTGGAGGAATTACCTTGAATCATTTGTCCACCAGCAGTCAGCCAAAAGCACGAGCCATGTTGAACTGGGCTACGTTTTCGGTTCTTCTCGCCGTAGTGGTGATCATGCTTGGCGCCTGGACACGGTTGGTTGATGCGGGCCTGGGCTGCCCGGACTGGCCGGGGTGTTATGGCTTCTTGACCGTGCCCCAGAGCGATTCACATGTTGCGATTGCCAATGCCCGTTTCCCGGATACACCCGTGGATGTGGCCAAAGGCTGGCCTGAAATGATTCACCGTTACGCTGCCGGCACGCTGGGGCTGGTGGTGTTCGGCTTGGCTGTCAGCGCGGTGCGTCAGCGCCGGAGTGGCGTCCCCTTCAAATTACCCCTCTTCATTGCCGGTTTTATACTGCTGCAGGGTGCCTTCGGTATGTGGACGGTCACCCTTAAGCTTTGGCCCCAGGTTGTTGCCTTGCACCTGCTGGGTGGTTTTACAACACTGAGCCTGCTTACGTTGTGGGTGCTTCGGTTGCGGAAGTTTTCGGCTGATCAGGTCGCGGCGGCGGCCACAACGCCTGCAGCTTCGGCAAAGCCGTCAGAACTGGGGGCCAGCCTGGCGGGTTTCCGCCCGTGGCTTTTCGGTGGTTTGCTATTGATCATTATGCAGATTGCGCTGGGTGCCTGGACGGCCGCGAATTATGCGGCAGTCGCCTGTACAGACCTGCCAACCTGTCAGGGTCAGTGGTGGCCAGAAGGCATGGATTTCCAGCACGGTTTTGACATTACCCAGCATGTTGGTCCTAACTATCTGGGAGGGCAGCTCACAGCGGACGGACGAGTGGCGATTCACGTAACCCACAGGGCAGGTGCCTTGGTGGTTCTGGCCTATTTTTCAGTTCTGTTGGTATTGATCTGGCGCCGGAACAATAATCGGGAGCTGCACGGCCCCATCCGGCTGGTTGCAGCAGCACTGGCGGCGCAGGTTGCTCTCGGTATTGCCAACGTTCTATTCTATATTCCCCTTCCGGTCGCAGTTGCCCACAACGCCATGGGCGCTGGCCTGCTGCTGTCAGTCATTTACCTGATCTGGCGGCACCATCAATTGCAGCCACAGGCTGAAACAGCAACACATACAACAGCAATGAAGCAGGAGGTTACGGCATGAGTGAGCAAGTGGACGTACTGCCGGCCCAGGTAGTTTCCAGTCAATCCGCCGGTTCGATTTCCTGGCGGGATTACCTGGAGCTGACCAAGCCCCGGGTTGTGGCGCTGATGATCCTGACATCGGTCATCGGCATGCTGCTGGCGACCTCCGAGTTACCCAGCTGGAGTGTACTGATCTATGGCAATATGGGCATTGCCTTTCTTGCGGGCGCTGCTGCAGTAGTCAACCACGTTGTCGATCAGAAGATTGATACCGTGATGGCTCGCACCCGTAAGCGCCCGGTGGCCACAGGCAAGATCTCCCCTTTGGAAGCAATCACGTTTGCCGCGTTGCTTGCTTGTGTAGGTATGGCGGTATTGATGTGGCAAGTGAACGACTTGACCGCATGGCTCACCCTGGCTTCTCTCGTGGGTTACGCCGGTGTCTATACTTTGTTCCTGAAGCGGGCGACCCCTCAGAACATCACCATTGGCGGCCTGGCCGGTGCCATGCCTCCCCTGCTGGGCTGGACGGCGGTGACCGGGCAAGTAGACGGCCATGCTCTACTGCTGGTTTTGATCATCTTCGCATGGACACCCCCCCATTTTTGGGCGCTGGCCATTCACCGTAAAGAAGAATACGCCAAAGCCGGCATCCCCATGTTGCCCGTTACCCATGGCAACAAATATACCGAACTGCACATCCTGCTTTACACCCTTATTTTGCTGGCGGTCAGCCTGCTACCTTTTGTCACAGGCATGTCCGGCTGGATTTATCTGGCTGGTGCTCTGGCCTTAGGCCTGCGCTTCCTCCACTACGCCATACGGTTGCTGAAAGGCGACGATCGCCGTGTAGCTCTTAACACCTTCAAATACTCCATCACTTACCTGATGGCCCTGTTTGTGGTACTTCTTGTAGATCACTTTGTATATTTCTGACGCTACACAGGTTCACGGGGAGGAGGGGGATGTCTTTTCTGCCGGGAAAAATGTCTGAACGCAGCGAGTTGTTTTTCCCAGAGGAAAAGACATCCCCCTCCTCCGTACACTGTGTCGAAGCAGAGCTTGGCTAGCGGAGTCGTAATGAATCGTTCGGTGAAAATCACCTTATTTTTCCTTTTTTTATTTGTAATTCTGGTTTTCGGCCTGGTCGTTGGGCGGCAGGTATTTACGGTGAGCAATGGCGAGCCGACCCCAGCCCCGGATCTTGCCGAGATGAACACCTATGTTTATGACCAGCCACGGCCTCTGGCAGAGTTCACGCTGATTAACGAAAACGGGGAAACCGTTACCCGGGAAAGCCTTCGGGGCCGGTGGACGTTTGCGTTTGTGGGTTACACAAACTGCCCGGATATCTGCCCGGCGGCTATGGCCAATCTGCGTCGAACAGACAAACTACTGTCGAAGGAGTTGCCGCAGCCAGATTACCTGCTGGTCAGTGCGGACCCGGAGCACGATACACCGGAGCAGCTCAAATCCTATACCGGATTCTTTGGCGAGAACTTCCATGGATTGACCGGGGATCTGGAAACACTGCGGGCGCTGGCGACAAGTCTGAGTGCGGTTTTTGTGCATCGGCAGGTGGACGGCGAGCTGTTAGTAGACCACAGCGGGCATTTTGCACTGGTGAACCCGGATGGCGAGTTAGCGGCACTTATTCAACCGCCCCACAACCCTGAGCATCTGGCAGAGGCTTTTGAGCGCATTTACAAGTGGGCTAAAGCCAATCGTGAAAACGCCCGTTCCTGAGCCGGTTGAGCAGGCATCTCTGCCAAGGTCAAACTGACATAGTGGCGCGACTCGCATAGACTGCCCGGCTGAAAACACACTCGCCGGAACAGATAGCATGTATCAGCAGAACAGCACGACCCCGAAAGAGCTCTTTGGCGTTCTGGCAGCTGGCGCCATTATGCTAATGGTTGTGCACGGGCTCGGTCGCTTTATCTACACCCCTCTGCTGCCCTATCTGGTAGACGACGGCCAGTTCACCGCGTCAGACGGCGCGGCGGTGGCAACCTGGAATTACCTCGGCTACCTCATGGGAGCCATACTCGCTATCCGCTGGTACCGGGTCAGCCAGATCCGTGTGCTGCTGCCTGTTTCTTTGGTGGTGCATGTCATAACGACCCTGCTCGTCACCCAGACGGACAGCTTGACCGCCATTTCCGCCAGCCGTTGGCTGAACGGAGTCGCTAACGGTGTAGTTTTCGTTCAGGCTCCGGCGTTGATTCTTGAGTGGCTTGTGTTGCGCAATCGAGCCAGCATGAGTGGGCTTGTGTATATCGGCGTGGGCCTGGGCTTGTTGGTTTCCAGCGGACTAGTCACCGGCAGTGCCGATTGGCTGGAAGGAGCAGAGCGTTGGTGGCCTGCGGCTCTGATCTCCATTCCTTTGGCCGCTTGGGGCGCCTACCGGCTGTCGCGGCTGGAGTTGCAGGATCACGAGCACGGCAGTGATGGCAAAGCCGCAACCACCACACCACTTATTGATCGTGCCAGTATCCCACTGTTTTTGTCCTATGCTGGCGCCGGGTTGGGTTACATCCTCCCAATGACGTTCCTGCCCCTGCTGGCAAAACTGGAACTCGAAGCCGGCCATTGGTTGCTCGATGGTGTTTGGGTTATTGTTGCTCTGTGCACTATCCCGGCTGCCTGGCTGTGGAACCGGCTCGGTACCAAAATGGGAGACCTCCCTGCTCTGAAACTGAACTTTCTGATCCAGCTGGCCGGTGTGCTGGCCGTCGTTCTCTTGCCCGGTGCCATCGGCCTGGTGTTGTGTGCCGCGCTGGTAGGCAGCACCTTCCTGGGAACCGTCTTGCTCACCCAGCGCATTGGCCGTGCCCTGCACCCACATCAGGGCCCCCGATTGTCTGCCGCCATGGTTGCGCTCTACGGTTTTACCCAGATGGTCGGACCCTGGCTGACCAAGCAATGGCTGGACGCCGGTGGCACCCTGGTTTCAGCCTTCGGCATAGGAGTAGCAGCATTGGCCTTCGGGCTGATCTTCGTCTTCTTCGTACCCCGCCCCGAAGTCTGGCATGCGCGAACCCTCCGCTTTGACTGACAAAAAAGTGCTCCCCATAGACCACATCCTGCCGGAGCTGAAACAGACTCTGGAGCAGACCACCACAGCCCTGCTTCAGGCACCCCCGGGCGCCGGTAAAACAACGCGAGTGCCTTTGGCCCTGCTGGATGCACCCTGGAGACAAGGCCGTAAAATCCTGATGCTGGAGCCAAGGCGACTGGCGGCCCGGTCGGCCGCACGGTATATGGCAGCTCAGCTGGGCGAGAAGGCCGGGCAGACAGTGGGCTACCGAACGCGCTTGGATACCAAAGTGTCCGGCGCGACGCGCATAGAAGTTGTGACCGAAGGCATTCTTACGCGGCTGATCCAGAGTGATCCCATGCTGGAAGAATACGCCGCCGTGCTGTTTGATGAGTTTCATGAGCGTTCCTTGCAGGCCGATCTTGGATTGGCCCTTGTGCGGGAGACTCAGGAAGCGTTGCGGGAAGATCTTCGGGTACTGGTGATGTCAGCCACACTGGACACTGCCCCGATTGCCCGCCTGCTTGGGGATGTGCCCGTGTTAAGCAGCGAGGGGCGAGCATTTCCGGTGGACGTATTTTACCGTCCTGCGCCTGGTGCACAGCGCAACCCGCGGCTGTTGGATCAGGTAGTGGCTGTAGTTGCGGAAGCCCTGGCACAGCAGCCAGGCTCGGTGCTGGTGTTCCTGCCAGGTGCCGGGGAGATTCACCGGGTGGCTCAGGCGCTGGCCGGACAGGTGGCCCCGAATGTTGTGATTGCGCCCCTGTTTGGCAATCTCAAAGCTGCAGAACAGGATCAGGCCATTACGCCGGCAGCTGCGGGTACTCGTAAAGTGGTGTTGGCAACCGCCATCGCAGAAACCAGCCTGACCATTGAAGGCGTGCGCGTAGTGGTTGATAGCGGCCAGCAGCGCCGTGCGGTGTTTGACCCCAACAGCGGGATGACGCGGCTGGTAACCGGGCGAGTCTCGAAAGCTTCAGCGGAGCAACGCAAAGGCCGCGCCGGGCGGGTTGAACCGGGCGTTTGTTACCGGCTATGGAGTGAGTCGGAGCAGTTCGGACTGGCTGAGTTTACGCCGCCGGAGATTCGCGAGGCAGATCTGGCGCCACTGGTGCTTGAGCTTGCCCAGTGGGGCGCCCGTGTACCGGACAAGCTGGTATGGATCGACCCACCGCCTCCTGCGCACTGGCAGCAGGCTGTGGCGCTGTTGCAGTGGCTGGAGATGCTGGACGATGAAGGCGCTATTACAGAACACGGCAAGTCGGCCCGGGCACTGGGCATCCATCCCCGGCTGGCGCACATGGTTATACTTGGGCGGTCGCTTAAGCTGGGCAGGTTGGCGGCAGAACTGGCCGCGTTACTGGAAGACCGGGATTTGCTGGGCCCGGGCGCCGGTGCCGATATGCATGAGCGCATCCGCGTACTGCGTGGTGAGGGCGGATCCCCGCGCACAGACCCGCACCGATTGCAGGCGCTGCGCCTGCAGGCAAAGCGCTTATCGGAACCCGGGGCTAACGACAAAAGCGAGCAGGAAACGGTGCCAACAGCCACTGAAGTCGGGCGTTTGTTAGCACTCGCTTATCCTGATCGTATTGGAAAGCGCCGGCCTGGAGACACGCCGCGCTATCAGCTCAGTAATGGTAAAGGTGCACTATTGCGTGCGGACGATGGGTTGGCCCGTCATGAGTGGCTGGTGGCCGCAGACCTGGATGGTAAATCCAGAGAGGCAACCATCTATCTTGCGGCACCGGTAGACCTGCCAACCCTGGAAGACGATCTGGCAGCCCACATCCGTGAACAGGACGAGGCAGAATGGGATGACAAACGCGGCACGGTGGTTGCCCGTAAAACACGCCGGCTGGGTGCTTTGCTTCTTGCCGAAAAACCTCTGGCAAAACCCTCACCCGAGCTCATTCAGCAGGGCATACTCGCGGCTGTGCGGCGCAAAGGGCTGGATAGTTTGCCCTGGACCCCCGGGGCCCGGCAGTGGCAGGCCAGAGTCGCGCTGCTGGGCAGACACTTTCCCGGCCAGTGGCCGGATGTCGGTGACCAGGCACTGACCGAAACGCTGGAACACTGGTTGGCGCCTTTTCTGACCGGTATTAGCCGCTGGTCTGAACTGGCAAAGCTGAATCTGCAGAACGCCCTGAACAGCTTGCTGGAATACCCGCAACAGCAGCAGCTTTCAGAGCTTGCCCCGAGCGCTCTGATAATTCCTACGGGCAGCTCCGTGAGTCTGGATTACGCGGCTGAGAACGGCCCGGTTCTGGCAGCGAAGTTACAGGCGCTGTTCGGCTGGACAAAAACGCCGGAGGTTGCGGGCGGCAAGGTGCCGGTGGTCATTCACCTGCTTTCTCCGGCCCGGCGGCCACTTGCGGTCACGGCAGATCTGGCCAGTTTCTGGTCTAACGTCTATCCACAGGTGCGTAAAGACACTCGTGGACGCTATCCCAAGCATCCCTGGCCAGAAGATCCGCTAACCGCCGTCGCTCAGCAGGGCGTCAAAAGGCAAGGCGTCAAAAAAAGTAACTGAAAATGCTTGTACACAGGTCAAAACTGCCTAAAATTCACCCACTTTGGCCAGCGCGACCCCACTCATGCACTTCGTATCGTTTAATATTTTCCGCACACTCGGCTTTCCCGACACGACAGTGCTCAAGCCCGAGTATTTCCTGCGTCATAAAGAATTGTTGCGCAATGCGGACTGGGTGCTATTCCCTGAATACTGGCAGCTCAATGCACTGGTGCACGGTTTGAAATGCCGGGTTTTCCCCAGCATTGCCAGCTATCGCATTGGCCATGACAAGGTGGAAATGACAAGGGCTTTTGAGGCGGTAGCACCGGAACATATTCCCTGGACAATTATTGAAGCCAATGGCCCCGAAGAGCGCGAGCATATCTGGAGTGTTATGGCGCTGCCCTTTGTGGCGAAGCTGCCGAAGGCCAGTATGGGTGAAGGCGTTTGGCTGATTGAAACCTATGACGACTGGAACAGATACTGCGAGCGCACAGATGTTCTTTACGTTCAGGAATACCTGCCGCTGGATCGCGACGCGCGCATTGTGGTGGTGGGCGATAAAGTGGTAACAGCGTATTGGCGTACACAGGCTGATCAGGGCTTTTACAACAACGTATCCAAGGGTGGCCGGATTGATAATAGCCCGGTGCCGGCAGTGATGACCGATCTGGCTCTCCGGCTCGCACGGGACCTGGAAGTGGATCACGCCGGTTTTGATATTGCGCTGGTGGCAGGCTACCCCTATGTACTGGAATTTAACCGCTTATTCGGTAATCAGGGGCTGGGCCAGGGCAGTGACTTGAAAGAGGCTATTCTGGAATATCTGGAACAGCAGAGTGAGCCCCGGGATCCGGGCGGGCCTAATACCCCCGAGCCTGTCCACCCTCTGGCGGTCTGAGCCCGGGGCGGACCTGTTACAGGTTTTTGTACCGGTTAATGTCGAAAATACCCGCCTGCAGGGGCTGATGTTCCAGCTGCCAGGCAGTGATATCGTGAAGAATCTCCCAGAAATGCCGGTGGGTGCGGCGCACGCCCCATACGCTCACCAGCTCTTCAAAGGCTTCTGGCTCCTCCACTTTCAGCGCTTTCATCCGGTCTTTGAACAGCCCCAGCTGCGATGCCGGGATGTCGAACATGAAGTTAGGGTAGCTACCGATTATCCCCGGGTAGATGGTCAGTTTATCGTTCTCTGGTTGGTAGCGCAGATCCTCCCCAAGCAGGAAAGCGACGCTGCTGTGGGCGCGGTCGCGGATTACTGTGTAGACCGTGCGCTTTCCTTCCTCGTTGTATACCCGTAGAAAGGTGACGTTGGGCAGGTAGCTGATCGCTGGCAGGAACGCGGCTCGGGTTGCGGCCAGTTCGGAAAGCACCTGATCTGCCTCGCGAATCCATTCCGGTTCGTCTTTGCGGCCACAGTCACTGCCTCCACAGCGGTTGATGGGGTCATCCCGTTCTGCGTTCAGTTCGTGGAATTTCAGCAGCAGACGTGCACCCAGCTCTTCGTTGAAGGCTGAGGTTGCGTAGGGCACCTGTGACGGTGTCGTCTCGTCCATGCTGGCGTAGCTGTAGTCCAGTTTCAGCTCTCCAGCCCCCTGGTACCAGTGCCGCAGAACCCGGTTGCGTTCCCCCGGGGGCACCAGTCTCAGGTAGTCCTGTTCGCCGCCATTGCGGATCAGGTCAAAGTAGAGGCGCGTCTGGGCCTGATGGGCCACGTTGCCGAACACATCAAAATTCACCACCAGCTCATAATAGGTGCGCTCGAAAAGAGGATAATCCATCCACCAGCTGGTCAGCGGAACCTGGCCGATCAGGCCGCGCTGCACAGACGCGTTGTCGTGATGGCGGAATACGGTTAGGAGCGCATTGGTATTGTTGCCGTCACCGTCCCAGATATGATCAAGTGACGCACCTTTTGGGTATGCATCACCGTAAGCTATGTTTCGTATCTCATGGTAGCGGTTGCGCTTGTCTTTGTAGTTCCTCCAGTTATCCCCCAAATCCAGCAGGCCGTTGTCCTGCCCGGGTAGCGCCAGTAATGGCGTTACTTCTTTACGATACTCTGCGTCAGTTATATACAGATCGTTTTCCGGGTCGCGATAGGTCACCCAAAAGTGATCACGGATCACGTCCGTGGCAATCTGGCCCCGACATACAGGCCCGCGAATGAAGGTGCGGGTAAAGTACTCTGCATTATCCAGCATGAACTGGTAGCGCGCTTTTGCCGGGATGGCGGCAAAGGTGGCAAACGGGTTGGCGCGTTTGTCCCGGCTGTAATCCGGCGCAGTTTCCACTTGCCAGTTACCGGTTTCAAACAACTCGCGGGTGCGCTCGAACTGTTTTTTCCCAAAACCGAAGGTGATGTGGCGCTTGTGCACGATGCTGCCGGCCACCGGACGCAGGCGGTAATAAAGCTCGCCTTTGGGATCATCGTTGGGGCGGCGGGTGGCGATGATCTCAATTTCATTACCCGGCGGCGTGTGGGAGCGTACGATTTCGAAGAATCGCGTTTTGGCACCATCGTCCTCGAAGTACAGGTGCGCAAGATAGAGGTGCTCATAGATCCAGCGGCTGACCAATTGCCGGCGCTGGCTGCCTTCATTTAGCCAGGTTTCCCAGCGCTGGACGTGATTCTGCTCGGCTTCGCTGACGCTGGTTACAAGTGGGCTGATAGCGCCGCCCTGGTTGAGCCAACCGGTGAGCGTGGCGTATTCGTCGTCGGTCAGGCCGGCAACGGCCAATGGCATGCCCTCGTAGGGGTGGTTGCTGGCATAGTTGGAGAAGTCACCGTTGCTGACGCACTGATTGGCGCGGGACAGGCCCAATTCGATGTTCTCGGGCAGCTTGCTGTTGGGCGCAAACTCATACTGTTTACCCAGGCGGACCATGTTTTCAAACAGACTGCGGGTCTGGTCGCCCCGGGCCAGTACGGAGTAAAAACCCATGTCTCGCCATTGTTGTTCATTCTGGGCGTCGATTCCCAGGCGTGTAACTTTTTGGGTTTCCAGGCGTGCGCCATCGTAAACGGCGTCTTTATGTGCTCCGCGAATCAGGCCGTCGGAGTATTCCATTTTTAGCTGGCAGGGGGCGTCAAAGCAGCCGTGGCAGGCCAGGCATTTGGCTTCGACAATGGGGCGAACGTCTTCGTTGAAGCTGACGGGTTGCTGAGTGGCGGTGGGTAGCGCCTGTTTGAAAGTGGGCGACGAGGTTTTTTCGGCACAGCCGGCCAGGAACAGCAGGGTTAGGAGTGCTGCTGTAATGAGTCGCGCCATTGAGGAGCTCCTGAAGGAATCGCTTGTTGGTGTAAGATTATAGAGGGTTCCGGTGGTGTTCGCTAAGGCCCTTTGTCTTGGCGGTGGGCCGTGAGTAGGGAAGGCTTTTGCCATAAATTATGGGTAGATATGCTCATATCAGCCGGGTGAAAAAAGCCCGACTATCGCGATTATTGTCGGGGGTCAAACTGGGTTTGGCGCCTGCTATTACACATAAACTTAGTATCCCTGGAGAGACACACCATCCATGACCGATTCAGCTAACGCTAACATCGCCGATTACTACACCGCCGAGACCTTTAGCCGGATCAAGGCGTTTGCCGATACCAAAGAAACACCGTTTGTGGTGATTGATACCGCTACCATCGATCGTCAGTACGACGAGCTGGTGGAAGGTTTCCCCTATGCCAATGTCTATTACGCTGTGAAGGCAAACCCGGCTCCGCAGGTTCTGACCATGCTGCGGGACAAGGGTGCGAACTTTGATATTGCGTCGGTGTATGAGTTGGAAAAGGTGATGGCGCTCGGTGTGACCGCTGATCGGATCAGTTACGGCAACACCATCAAGAAGGCCCGGGATATTCGCACCTTCTATGAGAAGGGTGTGCGTATGTTTGCCACGGATTCCGAAGCGGACCTGCGCACTCTCGCCAAGGCAGCTCCTGGTTCAAGGATCTACGTGCGCATCCTGACCGATGGCACGCAAACAGCGGATTGGCCGCTCTCCCGCAAATTTGGTTGCGAGAATGATATGGCTATGGATTTGCTGATTCTGGCTCGGGATCTGGGGTTGGTGCCCTACGGCGTTTCATTCCATGTGGGTTCCCAGCAGCGGGAGATTGGCGCGTGGGATTCGGCACTGAACAAGGTAAAGGTCATTTTCGAGCGTCTGAAAGAAGAAGACGGTATCGAGTTGAAGATGATTAACATGGGTGGTGGTTTTCCTGCCAATTACATCAACCGTACCAACGAGTTGGGTGTGTATGCGTCGGAGATTACCCGTTTCCTGAAGGAGGACTTCGGTGATGAACTGCCTGAGATCATTATTGAGCCAGGCCGGTCGCTGATTTCCAACGCAGGTGTTCTGGTGAGCGAGGTGGTGCTGATTGCCCGTAAATCCCGTACGGCTCTTCACCGCTGGGTGTTCACGGATGTTGGTAAGTTCAATGGGCTGATCGAGACGCTGGATGAGTCGATCAAATTCCCCATCTGGACGGACAAGAAGGGCGAAGGCGAAGACTGTGTGATTGCCGGGCCTACCTGTGACAGTGCGGACATTATGTACGAGCACCACAAGTACCCGTTACCACTGAACCTGGCTATTGGAGATCGCATGTACTGGCTTTCTACCGGAGCCTATACCACTACCTACAGTGCTGTGGAATTTAACGGATTTCCTCCGTTAAAAGACTACTACATCTAAAACTGGAGGGCCTGCTTCATTGGAGTGGGCTGTGGAGCGGGGTGTCTTTTCTTCTGGGAAAAATAACTCGCTTTGCTCAGACATTTTTTTCCGGCAGAAAAGACACCCCGCTCCGCAGCCTTTGGCCATTGGTGCAGGGCGCTTACTGCCGTTGCAGGTTTAGCTTGATTGCCAGGGGAGAAATCAGTATTCCGTAGGTAATGATTACTGCTATGGCGTGTCTTACGTCGCCGGTCCAGTCTGATAGCAAGCCGCCTAGCATGGGCACTGCAAAGGCCATGGTGTAGCCAATCAGGAAGTTGCCGGCAGATAGCCGGCCGGTTTCGCTGGCGGGCACCAGAAGTGGTGGTAGTGCCACCATCATAATCAGCAATACGCCGGCGGTGCAGCTCATGAACGTCGCGCTGGCGATCGCCCACCATCCCGTAAACACCAACATTCCTAGTGTTCCCAGCAGGCTGAATATCAGCATGATGATCAGTGGGGCTTTTCGGCCTACCCAGTGGCGGGCCATTTTCAGCATCAGCAATGAGGCGATCACTTGGGCGAAGTTGTACCAGAACAGGGCTTCGGTGAGGTTTTCGAACTCGCCTCTTTGCTCGAGCAAAGCGCCCATATAGGCGTTTACGCCGAAAAACATGGAGCCTGAGACGCCAAGCAGCAAACCGAGCTTAAGCGTAAGTGGGTTTTGCCAGTCCGGTAGCCAGGCGACTTTGCGGGTGGGGCGGGCCAGGTCGCGTTTGGGCAGGAACAGGGCTGCGGCGACCAGCAGCGCGGGCAGTGACCAGACCAACAATGTTGCGCGCCAGCTGTTTTCCAGCAGAGGCATAATTAACGGCAGGGTGATGCCGGCGCCGATGAACTCGCCCATCAGCATGCCGTTCATGTAAATGGCAGAGCCAAAGGCCAGGTGTTTGGGCTCCAGCCAGCGTGGTAGCAGTGCCGGCAGGGCGGGCTGCATCATGGCAATGCCCAGGCCCATAACGGCGCTGGTTAAGAAGAGTGTAAAGGTGCCCGGAGCCAGGCCACGGCCGGCGGAGCCGATGACCATGATGACCATGGCGAGCGCGAGCGTATTGCGCGGGCCTATTCGTGATATGGACAGCGAGCCGGGCATGGCACCTATGGCAAGCATCAGGATGGGCAGTGTCGTCAGAGCGCCGGTGAGGGTTTGAGAAAGGGCCAGTTCATCAGCGATAAACGGTGCCAGCGGCGGCGCAACCAGTATCGGGATGCGCAGATAGACTCCGGCGAGCCAAAGTAACATCGCCACCGGCAGCAGGCTTGCTGTCGATGGCGATGTGGATGTCGCGGGATTTTCAATCGCAGACAAGGACGATCAGTCTTCGCTGGTATCCGGCAGGTAGGCGCCGTCTTCGTCGTGCACTTCCTGTCCGGTGACGGGCGGGTTGAACGCGCAGATCAGGCGCATGTCTTCCGTACCACCGCGAAGGGTGTGTTGATCATGCTTGTCGAGGGCGTAAAGCGTGCCGTCGGAGATCTCGTGGGTTTCACCGGTTGCTTTGTCGGTAATGGTGCCGTTGCCGGCTACGCAGTAAACCGCTTCCAGATGATGCTTGTACCACAGGTTCAGTTCGGCCCCTGCAGGGATAATCGTTTCGTGAAAAGAGAAGCCCATGCCGTCTTTTTTCAGCAGCATACGACGGCTGGTCCAGCCTGGGCCATGCACTTCACGTTCAGTACCGATGATGTCCTTAACTCGTACAATTTTCATGAGCATTCCTCGTTTTGTGATGGAATAACAGTACAATATAAACACTCATTTCAGGTTCGGTTCAACCGCCAGTCGTCATAAACTGCCATGCACTGTTCTATAGCAACATGGAATCTATGCCGCTGGTTTTCATCCAAAGGCTGCTGTTTACGGCATTTGTCCAGGGTTTTCTGAATGGTCTGACGGCTCTTTTTGTCGAGGCGTTCGAGCCAGTGATGATCTGCCGGTTCCAGGTCAAGCAACTCTCTGCCAGCGTGGTTGCGATGGCTTATGTGCCACCAGTGGTCCACAGCTCGTCCCAGTACCACGTAGCCGAACTGGCTGTCCTGCACAGGTCCGAAAGTAGCTGTTTTCAGGCCGTCCCGGAGCAGGCCAATGTTTAGTACCGGCAGTGTAAACCGACCCCCGTAATAATAACTTCCCGCCGCACCTATCAGGCCGCCCACCAACGCCCCGGCACCCAGTGAGGAACCCAGGGTCAGGGCGTCCAGTCCGGCGCCGCTGACCGCGCCCGCCCCGAAGCCTGCGGTTGCGAGGTAATGCTTGCTGACGGCCCAGTGTTTGCGGCTGTCTTCCGAGAACAGGTCATGATCGCTGTGCCATTCCAGTTCTGCTTCCTGGCGGCGGATAGTCTGATGCTGATACAGGTGTTCGATTTCCACCCGCAGAGTCTGCTCCCGCTGGCGCTGGCGTTGATACCAGCGTTGCCGGAGCTGGTCCGCAAGGGTGCTGTCGCTGGTGCCCGCCACCTGATCCAGAGTCAGGGTACGCTTCTCCTGGAACGACATCATGTCCTTCAAGGCTTTGGCAATGATGCCTGCGGCCTGAAGTCGACGCTGCTCGCGCTGGGCGGACAGGTGATGGGTTGCCTCACCCAAAGCCTGCTCCCAGTCCGGTTCAAGCTGACCAAAGGCCCGTAAAAGGCTGAGATGTTGTTCAAACGGGGCGCGAACAGCGTCGAACTTGCGCACCACCTGAAAAAACTGGCCCAGTGCAGCCTGCCAGGTGTCGCTGTAATCGTCGGGCCCGATGCTATTGATCAGCGCAAGGCTGGGCTGCCCAGTCCAGCGCAAAATGGTCATCTCGGCCTCATGCTGGGCGCTGTAGGGTGCGGAGCCGTCTACCACGTAGATGATGCCTGCGCCCTCAATCAAAGGTTCCAGCAGTTCACACTCGTCGGTAAAACGACCGTCGCCCTGATGCTGAACCACAAACGCGCGCACTGTTTCGCTGTGATCCGATGCCGAGACACTGTGAGCCTCCAGCCACTCGAGAACCCGCCGGGGTCGCTGGAAGCCGGGCGTATCCACCAGCGTATAGAGAACCTTACCGTCCACGCTCAGGGGATATGACTGCCGAGTGCGCGTGGTGCCCGGCTCCAGTGCGATGGCGATGGCATCGTTCTGCGACAGCGTTGCCACGATGCTGGACTTGCCCTTGTTCGGATGCCCCACGACGGCAAAGATGGGTGCGGTCTTCATTCGATAACTCCCCCGTCTATGTCGGGAACGATTCCGTAGGCCGGAATAAGGCTGACCGCTATGAACTCCGGCCCTGCCCGCCCGGCAAATCGCAGCCATTGCTGAACCTGGTGTACATCCGGCTCGCGCTCAACGTGAGTAGCCAGTGGCACCAGGACGATCTGACTGCCTTTGGGCCAGAGCTCCCTGGCGCTGGCCAGAAAATCGTCCAGCTCGCCGGTTGGCGGCTCCCAGCTGCGGGTAACCAGAAGAACGGGCAAGCGTGGCTTCCGTGCCAGTTGTGAGGCTACTTGCTCCAGCGTCTGCCGGTCTTCCTCCAGAGTCATTCTTCCACCGGCTCTGGCAACCAGGCTCTTGCCGGTACTGAGCGCATCTGGCAGCTCTGGGTCACCAGCGCCGGCCCAGCACAACACGATGCGGGCATCCGGCAAGGGCTGAAGGCTCACGTGTGTTTCGGTGTCGGGCAGGTCTGAGGCATCGTTATGTTCGTTGCCGGTATCCAGAGCCGGCGTTTCCATACGGTACATCAAAGTGCGCAAAGCGGGGTGGCTGGCCAGCAGTTGCCGGGCTTTCCGCCGGATAAGCACACCTGCCAGCACGGAAAGAACGAGCCGGGGCAATAGCGCCCAGGTCATCCAGAGCATGGCGATGAAGGGCCACCACTGGCCCCAGCGTGCCGGGTTTACGCTGCCTTCTCCGGTGGTGGCGCGAAAGAACCGGGTGGCCTCCACGAGCGCAAAGTCGGGCGCTGCGGCCGGCCACAGCCAGGCCCAGGGTGCGGCAACCACAGATGTCATGCGGTAATAACTGTTGGCGTCGGTATCGAGTGTGGTGCTCCAGCCAAAGGCAAGGTCTTGAAGCACCACCATGACCAGTAAGGTCGCCAGGCCAGCAGTCGCAAAAAACAGCCCGCCAAGCTGTGCGGCCTGCGCCATCAGAACCGGTTGAAGCCTCGTAGAAACAGTAGATTCCGGAGTGTTCCGAAAGCGCCGGAGCAGTCCGCGCCATGGCTGCCAGCCCGCCAGGGACTGCATGGTTGTCAGCAGTGCCAGCAGCAACTGGAAGGCGACAAAGGCCAGAATAACGGTAACGTTGATGCGCTGACCGCCATCATAAAACAGCAGGCCAAGCATGGTCAGCAAGCCGAATGCGGCCCCTGTTGCCATGAAGCCGCTGTTGATCCGGCGCCAGAAGCGCAGAGTCTGTTCTGCGGCGGATGAGCCTGCGCCGGGGCCGCTGAGATGGTTTATGTGGGCCAGCCAGCGGTCCGGGCCGGGTGTGACTCCCTGCTGTTCGCAGGTCAGCGCAAACTTGCGGTCCCGCCGGTGCAGAAATGCCGGAGCCTGCCCCTGGTCTCTCTGGGCGCAGGCATCAAAATCCAGCAGCAGGCGGAGGGAATGATCTGTCATGAACGGTTCCGGTAGTGAATTCGGTATGTGGGTCTTTGGTGTTAGGATATCGGCATTACCCTGTCCGATACCAGACAACGAGCCTTCATGCCCCACCATCTGATGAATCTGCGCCACGTGCCGGATGACGAAGCCGAGGAAATACGGGCCCTGTTTGGCGCCCACGATGTGCGTTTCTATGAGACCCCGCCAAGCCGGTGGGGCATCAGCATGGGCGGTTTCTGGGTTCACGATACCGACGAAGCTGACAGAGCCCGAGCTCTGTTGCAGGATTACCAACGCCAGCGCTTGGAAAGCCAGCGTGCAACCTATGAGGCGCGGCGCCTGAGCGGCGAAACAGGTGGAGTCTGGCAGATGTTCCGGCATAAGCCAGTTCGCACGCTGGCCGCCTGCTTTGCCATTCTGGTAATGATTGGTCTGAGCCTGCTGCCGTTTATCCACATAGGTTAGATTTCCTGGCCATTCCGCAAAGCGAATTTATGTTTTGCGGACAGGGCTGGATTTGTGTCGCTTTAATCGGCTGTCCGACAATCAAGACGAACATCCCTTCTCGCCAAAATAAATCCTGGAAATAATCAATAAAAACAAACGTGTAAAATTATGGCACAGGACGCGCATGAGTGTGGTTTCGGGTCTTGGTCCCGGCCCGTTCTTAACAACAACAAACAAGGAATGACCATGAAACGTATCATGATCTGTACGCTGATCGGCGCTACAGGCTTTGCTCTGAGTGCCTGCAATGACAGCAACAACGACAATCCTGCTGAGGTAAACCAGGTGCCCGGGTTCATCCAGGGCGATATACAGCGCACCGACTATGACGGAATTACCGATGACCTTCTGACGGCGGGTCTTGGCGCCACCGGCTTGCGCAATGGCCCGGAACCTATTTTTTTAGAGCCGCTCAACCCGACCTCCGCTGAGTTGCGCCAGCGTGCGATCTATAATAACTACCGTGCACTGGTCGATACCACCTCTGGTGGTGGTTACGGCGAGTTCTTTGGCCCCGGCGTGGGCAATGGCACCGAAGGGCTGATTCCAGGGCGTGAGTATATTGCTTTCATGACGGTTCCGGGCAGCGACGTGCCCGTTACGGTTATGGCCCAGATACCTGACAGTTTTGATCCACAGAGTCCGTGCATGATTACCGCTCCTTCGTCCGGCTCCCGGGGCATCTATGGCGCGATCGGTACCGCCGGTGAGTGGGGGCTGAAGAAGGGCTGCGTCGTAGTCTATACCGACAAGGGCAGTGGCACTGGCGCGCACAACCTGGAAACCAACACGGCCCAGCGCATGGATGGCACTCTTACGACCTCCGACGAGCCCGTGCAATTCCGCGCGGATCTGACGGCCACTGAGCGCAGTGAGTTTAGCGCAGCCTGGCCCGACCGCTTTGCCTGGAAACACGCACATTCAAAAACCAATCCGGAAGCAGACTGGGGGCAGCATGTTCTGCAGTCTGTCGAGTTCGGGTTCTGGGCACTCAACGAGCAATTCGGCAGTGACAGCAACGTTGCCCCTATCACGCCGGCAAACACGGTGGTTATTGCCTCCAGTGTTTCCAACGGTGGAGGCTCATCGGTTCGCGCGGCAGAGCAGGACACGAAAGGTCTGATCGATGGTGTTGCGGTCTCTGAGCCCAATGTGAACCCGGTTGTCGATGCCAGTTTCACCATTAAGCAGGGTAGTAACTCAGCCATTGAGCATCACAGCAGAAGCCTGCTCGAATACACCACAGCCCTGGCGGTGTACCAGGGGTGTGCCAACCAGGCGCCCGCCATTCGCGATATCGCACCACTGAACTTCCTCAACTCATCGACGGTGCGCGATAACATCTGTAACTCACTGGCCAACAAAGGACTGCTCACAGGTGCAGCCAGCGCAACCATTGACGACTACGCCACCGAAGCACAGCGTATTCTGAACGAGGACTTCGGCATCCAGCCTGAGCAGAACCTGCTGGCACCGGTGCACTTTGCCTCGAATGTGTCTCAGGGTATTTCGATGACCTATGTCAACGCTTATGGCCGCGCGGGTGTTGAAGATCGCGTGTGCGGGCTCAGCATGGCTGCAACGGACGGTGCCGGCGTTGTAAGGCAGCTGACGCAGACCGAAGAAGCGGCTTTGTTCGCGGTAAGTAACGGTATTCCACCTACAGGGAACGTCAATATCGTTTACGACCTTGCTGACGGCCAACCGACTCGACTGACCGACAGCGCGTCCCCCAGCAGCCTTCAGAAGGATTATGGTCTCGATGCCTTGTTGTGCCTGCACAGCCTGGCCCTGGGTCGCAATGTTATTACAGGAGGTTCGTTGTCTGTTGCTGATGCAAAGCTTCACGACGCGATCACCGTGGGTATCGAGGAAGTCAGAGCTACCGGCGATCTTCACGGCAAGCCTGCGGTGTTTGTAACTGGCCGGGCTGATGCCATTCTTCCCATCAACCACACATCCCGGCCTTATTTTGGGCTTAACCAGCGGGTGGAAGGTGCAAGCAGCGAACTTCGTTACTACGAAGTGCTCAACGCTCATCACCTGGACATACTGAACCAGTTTGACGGCATTGGTACCTGGTATGTACCGCTGCATCACTACTATTTCCAGGCTCTGGACCTGGTATGGGAGCGTCTGACTAACGGCACTGAGCTGCCGCCAAGCCAGGTCGTCCGGACAGTCCCACGGGGAGATCTCGCCACACCGCTGGCCGAGAGCAACCTGCCTGAGATAGCAGCACAACCTGCACCGGAAGATCTTATCAGTCTGGTTGGTGACGAGTTGCGCATCCCCGAATAAGGGTGTTTTGATCGTCGCGCGGGTCCTCTCATTTGCTCACTCTACAGGGAGGGCCATATACTTCCGACAACTCACCCGGCCATGCCGGGTGTCAGGGCTTTCGCAATGAACGATATTGAACCCGGCGGTACGCGCTACATGACACAGTTGTTTGGTGAGAAAAACAAAAGCGGGCTGACCCGGGACCTTATTGAAGCGCTCTTCCCCATGTTCGAGGAAGCCAGTGCAGGCGCGATTGCCGTTGATCGCGAGGCTCGCATTACCTGGATGAACAACAGCTATGCCCAGCTGCTTGGCTTGAAAGACCCGGCTGGTGTTATCGGCCGCCCCGTGCGCCAGGTGATTCCTGAAACCCGCATGCCCGAAGTTGTGGAAACCGGCAAACCACTGCTGCTCGATATCATGGAGCACCAGCAACAACAGTTGGTGGTTACCCGGTTACCATTTTATGACGAGGCTGGCGAGATCGAAGGCGCTGTGGCGTTCGTGCTCTACGACGACCTGCAGCCGCTTACGCCGCTGGTCAGCAAGTATCGGCGTTTGCATCAGGATCTCGCTGCGGCTCGCAAGGCGTTGGCAAAAAAAGCGAGGAGTACGCGATACAGCCTCGGAGATTTTGTTGGCGCCAGCCCTGGAGCTCTCGAGGTCAAGCGCCGTGCCCGCCTGGCTGCCGGCCGTGAGATGGCGGTGCTGTTGCTGGGTGAGACAGGTACCGGCAAGGAAGTGCTGGCTCAGGCGATTCACTCCGTCTCCAGCCGTGCAGAAAAGCCGTTTGTGGGTGTGAACGTGGCGGCCATTCCCGATAATCTCCTGGAAGCCGAATTTTTCGGTGTGGCGCCGGGCGCCTATACTGGCGCAGACCGCAAGCTACGGGAAGGGAAGTTCCAGCTCGCTAACGGCGGCACACTGTTTCTCGACGAAGTTGGCGACATGCCCTTGCCGCTGCAGGCCAAACTCTTGCGAGTCCTGCAGGAAGGAGAGGTCGAGCCCCTTGGCTCGAATAAGGTGACATCGATAGACGTTCGGGTCATCGCGGCAACCAGTCGCAATCTCGAAGCCATGATTGCCGATGGCATTTTCCGCTCAGATCTTTATTACCGGCTTAACGTGCTGGAAATCCCCATACCACCTCTGAGAGACCGCCTCGCTGACCTCGGCTTGCTCTGCGAAACCCTGCTTTGGGATATCAGCGAAGGGCTGGATATGCGTGCGGAGATTACGGATGCTGGTGTTGCGGCTCTCGCAAGTTATGACTGGCCCGGGAATATCCGCGAATTACGTAATGTGCTGGAAAGAGCCCTGACCATGAGCGAGGAAGGTGGTGTGCTGGATGCCGATGCCATGTTCAAAGTGCTGCCCCGGGTTGGCGCGCGCCCCGCCTCGCAAATTGCGTCGCGGCCTGTCAGGCCACTGGCCGCAACACTGGCGGAGGCGGAAGCTCAGGCAGTGGAAGAGGCGCTGGTTGCATGCAGAGGTAACCGTACCAAGGCCGCCCGGCTACTGGGTATTTCCCGCTCGGTGCTGTACGAAAAACTGGCAAAAATGTCCTGATTACCGGACATGTGTCTTGATATCTGTACAAGTACCTACGACTATAGCATTGTATTGTCCGGTATTCCGGACGTCCTGATAGTCGTTATTTTTTTAATTTTATTTATGCCATTGATATATAAAATAATTTTTTTTTGGCATAGTCTCTGCTAGTTCCCAAATGCAGGACGTCAGAACAACGCAGAAAACAAGACTGACGCTTTCGTTGGACCCGAAAATTACAAATGTCCGTCTCGTTTCCTGCAATGTCTGACTAGACTCAGATCAGGCCATCGGGAAAACCATCCTGCTGGCCATATAAAATAACAATGCTAGGAGACTCGCCAATGACATCCATCAAGGCCCTTACCGGTATCGCCGCCGCGATCGCCCTGACCACGGGATCAGCTTTCGCCGATGACCTGCGCTGGAAAATGCCGGTCGCCTTCGCTACCAATCTCCCTGGCCTGGGTTCGCCTGCCGCCTGGGTTGCCGATAGCCTCAACACCGCTTCCGATGGCAGCATCCAGGTTCGCGTCTATGAGCCCGGCAAGCTGGTTCCGCCTTTTGATATCTTGCAGTCCGTTTCCGATGGCAAGGTCGAAGCAGGTTACACCTGGATCGGTTACGACCAGGGCAAGGTACCTGCGATTCCCCTGTTTGCGGCTGTACCCTTTGGCATGAAGCCCTGGGCCTATACTGGCTGGTACTACTACGGTGGTGGCCATGAAATGCTGCAGGAAGTCTATGCCAACAAGGGCTTCGACGTGCACGCCCAGCTGTGCGGCATTATCGGGCCTGAAACAGCGGGCTGGTATGCGGAAAAAATTGAAACACTGGAAGACTACAAGGGTCTGAAGATTCGCTTCGCGGGTCTGGGTGGTAAGGTTCTGGAAAAACTGGGAGCCTCGGTTACCATGATGCCCGGTGGTGAGCTCTATCAGGCACTGGAAAAAGGCACCATCGATGCGACCGAATTCTCCATGCCAGCCATCGACCAGATCCTCGGCTTTGATCAGGTAGTCAAGTACAACCTGTTCCCGGGTTGGCACCAGCAGTTCACTGCCCAGTACATGCTGATCAACAAGGACGAGTGGAACAAAACCACCGAAGCACAGAAGGCTCTGGTTGTGGCCTCTTGCACTGCCGCAACAACCATGGCCCTGGCCGAGGGTGAGTACAAGAACGGTAAGGTTTTGGCCGGCTTCCAGGCGAAGGGCGTCCAGGCTGACCAGATCCCCCTCGACGTTCTGCGTGAGCTGAAAGCGGTTACCGGGGAAGTGCTGAAAGAAGAAGCCTCCAAGGATGCTGACTTCAAGCGTGTCTATGAAAGCCAGAACGAGTTCATGGAGACTTACAAGGTGTGGGATACACGCGCCTATGTTCCGGCGGACCTTTAAGGTCTCGGGCTGACCCTGAGACACCGGAATAGCTTCTGGTGCTCTCTAACCAAGTCTGGATGGCCCTTCGGGGCCATCCTTGTTTCACAACGGGCTTTCTGAGCGAGGAACTGTTGTATGACGGTGTCTGGTAAAGGCTCACCGCAGAACGTGCGGACATCGGTGTCCGACACCGACGAATTTCTCCATCATCACACAGAGTTGCCAACAACCCGGGTCAGTCAGGTGATGGACCGTGTGATCGCTGCGATCGGCAAGGGTGCTTCCTGGCTATGGGTCGTGCTTACCGGAGTGATCATCTGGGCGGTGGTTGGTCGCTATGCCTTTGACCATGGTTCTGTGACATTGGAAGAAGTCCAGTGGCATCTGGCTGGAGTGGGCTGGCTGCTGGGGCTGTCCTATACCCTGGTGGTCGATGATCACGTGAGAGTGGATGTACTCCATGAGCGCCTGTCCCTGAAAGGCCAGGGCTGGATTGAACTGTTCGGACTGGTATTCCTGTTGTTACCGTTTCTCGGGTTGGCGGTTTACGAAATGATCCCCTACGCCTTTAGTTCCTGGCAGCAGGGTGAAACCAGTCAGGCGCCTGCCGGGCTTCCTTACCGCTGGGCTCTCAAGGGTATTCTGGCATTGTCTTTCGTTCTTCTGATTCTGGCTGCGCTATCCCGCTTGCTGAAAGTCACCGCACTGCTTTTCGGTTTTCCGAAACCAATCCGGATCGAGACTGGAAATAACAAGAAAGAGGATGCGTCCTGATGGAGCTTGAAACCCTGTTTGTAATCGGTATGTTCCTGACGTTCGGGGCACTATTGATGACCGGTTTTCCGGTTGCCTGGGTGTTGGGTGGCACCGCAGTCATCTGGACAGTTGTTGGTGTGGTGGCTGTTGAAAATTTCGGTGCCAATCTGTGGTTCGACTATTCCTCCTCCATGGGGCTCGTGCCCGAGCGGGTATGGAACGTCGTAAACAGTGAGACCCTTGTGGCTCTGCCCATGTTTATCTTTATGGGTATCATGCTTGATCAGTCGGGTGTCGCCGAGCGACTGATGAACAGCATGGTAAAACTTTTTGGCGCGGTCCGCGGCGGGTATGCGGTAACGGTGATTATCATTGGCGTACTGTTGGCGGCCACCACCGGCATCATTGGCGCTTCCGTGGTGTTATTGGGCATGCTCTCTTTGCCCGTGATGATGGAGAACAAGTACGACAAGGGGTTTGCCGTGGGCACAGCCTGCGCCACAGGCACTCTTGGGATCCTTATTCCTCCTTCCATCATGCTGGTGCTGATGGCAGACCGGCTGGCGGTTCCGGAAGCGTCGGTGGGTGATCTGTTCATGGGAGCGTTCCTGCCCGGCCTGCTGCTGGGTGCCATGTACGTTGCCTATGCCATGATCCGCCCCCTGCTGCAGCCGCACATTGCGCCGGTGCCGGAGGGCACTGAGAAAGTATCCTGGAGCATTGTCTGGGAAGTGGCCAAGGCAGTTCTGCCCACGGCTGCGCTGATTCTTGGTGTGCTTGGTTCTATCTTTGCCGGTATAGCCACGCCCACGGAGGCTTCCGGCGTTGGTGCTCTGGGGGCTCTTGTGTTGGCCCTGATGGCAAGACGCCTGAACCTGAAAGTGCTCAGCTCATCGATTCAACAGACCACCCGCACGTCCGCTTTTATCTTTGCGATTTTCCTTGGCGCAACGGCTTTCTCCGTGGTGCTACGGGGTCTTGGTGGCGACGAGGTGATCAAAAATGCGTTGCTGGGGCTGCCATTCGGACCCTATGGCGTGATATTGACCATTCTGTTCGCGGTGTTCCTGCTTGGCTTCTTCCTGGACTGGGTTGAGATCACCCTGATTATTCTTCCGCTGGTGGCACCGGTGGTCCAACATCTCGGATTCGACCTGGTGTGGTTCACTATCCTCTTTGCCATGTGCCTGCAGACGTCGTTCCTGACGCCACCGGTAGGCTTTGCACTTTTCTACATCAAGGGCGTGGCGCCGCCGGAAATCACGGTGATCGACATCTACAAGGGCGTCATACCCTTTATCATTATTCAGCTGATAGCACTGTCGATTGTATTCCTGGTACCCGAGATCGCGACCTGGCTGCCCAGCGTGGCTTACGACTAAGGAGATAATAATGCGTCTAGAAAACCAGATAGCCCTGATTACCGGGGCGGGACGTGGCATCGGCCGGGCCATTGCCGAACACTATGGCCGTGAAGGTGCCCGTGTAGTGGTAGCTGACCTTACGCTGGAAAGCGCACAAGAGGCCGTTGACGCCATCGAAAAAGCCGGCGGCACGGCTATGGCCCTGGCCATGGACGTGACCGACGAGGCGGCTGTCGATGAAGGTGTCGCCACCATTGTTAAAACCTGGGGCGGCCTGGATATCGCTGTGGCAAATGCCGGTATCCAGCACATAGATCCCCTGCACAAACTGGCCTATGCGGACTGGCGCCGGGTGATGAATGTGCACCTCGATGGCGCCTTCCTGGTAACCCGGGCCGCGCTCAAGCAGATGTATGTGGGTGGCGGGGGCACTATGCTTTACATGGGCTCTGTGCATTCGCTGGAAGCTTCACCCCTGAAAGCCCCTTACGTGGCGGCGAAACACGGTATGCTGGGTTTGTGCCGTGCGGTTGCCAAAGAAGGTGCGGAACACGGTGTGCGTAGCAATATCATCTGCCCGGGCTTTGTAAGAACGCCGTTGGTGGACAAGCAGATACCGGAACAGGCAAAAGAGCTTGGTCTTTCTGAAGAAGACGTGATCAGCAAGGTCATGCTGAAGAATACAGTGGACGGCAAGTTCACCACGCTGGAAGATGTTTCCGAAATGGCCGTGCACCTTGCAGCCTTTCCCTCGGCCGCCCTCACTGGCCAATCTATTGTTGTCAGCCACGGCTGGCACATGCAGTAAGCAACAGGAGCGACGGATGAGCCTTACAGAACAATCACCCGTAGTCTGGTCTCCATCGGAGCAGACGCTGGACAACGCCCGGATGGGCCGGTTCAAAACCTGGCTGGAAGATCAGGGCTATGGCCCCTTTACTGATTATCACGCGCTGCACCAGTGGTCAGTTGATGATCTGGACACCTTCTGGGCCAAAGTCTGGGATTATTGCGGCCTGATTTGCGAGACACCCGCCAGCAAAGTGCTGGGTAAGCGGGATATGCCTGGCGCCGAGTGGTTCCCTGGCATGAAACTGAACTTTGCCGCCAACCTGTTGCGACTGGCAGAGGGCGACCACGCCAGCCAGGAAGCCGTCGTAGCCTATTGTGAGACACGCCCTGTTTTGCGTCGCACTTATGGCGAACTGAAAGCCGATGTTGGTGCACTGGAAGCGTTTCTCCGCAGCAACGGCGTCAAAAAAGGCGACCGGGTAGCCGGTGTTGTTACTAACGGCTACGAAGCTCTCGCCGGCATGCTGGCTGCAACCAGCATGGGGGCCATCTGGAGTTCCGCTTCGCCGGACTTTGGTATTGGCGCCATCCTTGACCGGTTTGGTCAGATTGAGCCGTCTGCACTGATCGTGGTAAACGGCTACGGTTATGGCGGCAAGACCTTCGCCCGACAGAACGACTTTGCTGAATTGATTGCTGGCCTGCCAACACTCAGGTGTGTTGTCAGTGTTGAGCAGCTTCCGGGTGAGGCGGCGGTTCCGGGTGAACTGGTTACCACGTGGGACGAGGCCCTTGCTTTTGGCTCAGGCCAGGCACCTTCGTATGCCCCGGTAGATCCGGACCATCCGGTTTATATCCTGTATTCGTCCGGCACCACCGGCAAGCCTAAGTGCATCGTCCACGGTACCGCAGGCCTGCTGGTCAATCATGCCAAAGAACTTATGTTGCACGGCGATGTAGGCCCGGAAGACCGGTTCCTTTATTTCACCACCTGCGGCTGGATGATGTGGAACTGGCAGGCTTCTGCCCTGTTGACCGGCGCCACCGTCATCACCGTAGACGGCTCACCCGGCTACCCCAGCCTCAGCTTCCTGTGGGAAACCGTAGCCGACGAGCGCGTCACCCACTTCGGCACCAGCGCGCGATTCATTGCAGGCTGTCGTAAAGCTGAACTGAGCCCTGCAAAAACCCTGGATCTCAGCAAGCTCAGAGTCGTGTTCTCAACCGGATCGCCGCTGCTTCCAGAAGATTACGACTGGGTATACAGCCATGGCGCCCCCGAAGTGCTGCTCGGCTCCATTGCCGGTGGCACCGACATCTGCGGCTGCTTTGTCGGTTCTACCCCACTACTGCCCGTGCGCCGAGGCGAAATCCAGTGCAGCTTGCTGGGCGTTGACGCCGTCGCATACGGCGACGATGGCAAACCCGTTGATCAGGGCCGTGGCGAACTTGTCTGCCGCCAACCCTTGCCTTCCATGCCTGTCGCTTTTTGGGACGACGCCGACGGCGAACGCTACCGCGCTGCCTACTTCGACAGCTTCCCCGGTGTCTGGGCACACGGTGATTTCATCGAGTTCACCGAACACGGCGGTGCCATCATCTACGGCCGCTCCGACGCCACGCTCAACCCTGGTGGCGTGCGCATCGGCACCGCAGAAATTTACCGCCAGGTAGAAACGGAAGCGGCCATCAAAGACAGCCTCGTAGTCGGACGCCAGATCGACGGCGACGTAGAAGTAGTGCTGTTTGTAGTACCTGCAGAAGGCCACGAACTCACGGACGACCTCCTGAAGCAGCTTAAAGCCCGAATCCGCAAAGGCGCCAGCCCGCGCCACGTTCCAAAACACATCGTGCAGGTGCCAGACATTCCCTACACCCGAAGCGGCAAAAAAGTGGAACTGGCCGTTGCCCGCCTGATCAATGGCTCCAGCAAAGCCGATAACCGCGATGCCCTAGGCAACCCGGAAGCGCTGGACCAGATTCGAGATCGGCTTGCCGAAGAGAATTTGCTGCCGAAGGGGTAGTTTTTAATCTCGGAAGGCAACTTAGAAGCTCGAGAAGTGGCGGGGTTAACGCTTCCCAAAACTGTGCGGAGCCATGGATGGCGGAGCCCAAGCGCCACAGGGATGTGCTTGAGCGGGTTTTGGGAGGCGTTAATCACGACGCTTTACTCCTAAGCCTACAGGCCAAAATGTTAGAATGTTTCGTAAATTCCCGCCATTTCATCGCCCTGTTACCGAAGATCAGGAGTTTTTACTCCGTTCTTATACTAAGATCGTAACCAGAGATTACAAAAAAATGGTATCTTAGTAGCCCTATTAAAAGTTCCAAAATCAGTCATTGCAAAGATCGGACGCCCACAAGGCGCCGGATCCTGCCATGACCGTCCTGAACCCACCTATTAGCCTGAGGACGAAAATGAAATCTTCCAAAGCCAAGATTGTCTACACGCTGACCGACGAGGCGCCTGCTCTTGCTACACGGTCTCTCCTTCCTATCCTGGAAACCTACGCCAAGCCGGCTGGCATCCAGTTCGAAACCAGCGACATCTCTCTCGCGGCTCGTATCCTGGCAACGTTCCCGGATCTCCTCGAAGAAAATCAGCGGGTTCCGGATGCCCTCCTGGAATTGGGCGAGTATACCAAAGACCCCGATGCCAATATTATCAAGCTGCCAAACATTTCTGCCTCCATCCCGCAGCTGCGCGCCGCCATTAAAGAACTGAGCGATCAGGGTTACAAACTTCCCGAGTACAAGGAAAACCCTGAAACCGACGAAGAAAAAGAGATCACCGCCCGTTACGCCAAAGTACTCGGAAGCGCCGTAAACCCGGTTCTGCGTGAAGGCAACTCAGACCGTCGTGCTCCTGCGGCCGTCAAAGCGTTCGCACGCAAATACCCCCACACCATGGGTGAGTGGAGCCCGGCTTCACGCACTCACGTGGCGCACATGCGTGGTGGCGACTTCTACTCCAACGAGCAGTCCCTGATTCTCGACAAAGCGACCAATGCCCGCATCGTTTTCGAGAACAAGAAAGGCAAGCAGACGGTCCTGAAGTCTGATCTGCCGCTGCTCGAAGGCGAAGTGCTCGATGGCATGTTCATGAGCAAGAAAGCGCTCTGCAAATTCTTCGAAGATGCCATCGAAGACTGCGAAAAGACCGGCGTGATGTTCTCCCTGCATGTGAAAGCTACCATGATGAAAATCTCTCACCCTATCGTGTTTGGTCACGCGGTGAAGATTTTCTACAAAGAGCTGTTTGACGAGTACGGCGACCTGTTCGATGAAATCGATGTAAACCCGAACAACGGTCTGTCGTCCGTGACTGAGAAAATCAAGCAATTGCCGGAATCCAAGCAGGAAGAGATTCAGGAAGCTCTGCACAAGACTTACGAGCATCGTCCGGAAATCGCCATGGTTGATTCCGTAAAAGGTATCACCAATCTGCACGTACCGAGCGATGTGATTGTTGACGCCTCCATGCCGGCGATGATTCGTAACTCCGGCAAGATGTGGGCTCGCGATGGCAAGCTCAAGGACACCAAGGCAGTTATGCCGGAGTCCACCTACGCCACCATCTATCAGGAAGTGATCAACTTCTGTAAGACCAATGGCGCGTTTGACCCCACTACTATGGGCACGGTGCCAAACGTGGGCCTGATGGCGCAAAAAGCTGAAGAATACGGTTCCCACGACAAGACCTTTGAAATCAAGGAAGACGGTGTTGTGCGTGTGATTGCCGAAGACGGCACCGTCCTGACCGAGCATAACGTGGAGAAGGGCGATATCTGGCGCGCCTGCCAGACCAAAGACCTGCCGATCCGAGACTGGGTCAAGCTGGCTGTTAACCGTGCCCGTGCCACCGGCATGCCGGCAGTTTTTTGGCTTGACGACGAGCGCGCTCATGACGCTCAGCTGATTACCAAGGTAAACACCTATCTGAAAGATCACGACACCGATGGCCTGGACATCCGCATCATGTCGCCTGTCCGGGCTATCCGCTGGACCATGGAGCGCCTGATCCGCCGCCTGGATACGATCTCTGTAACCGGTAACGTACTACGTGATTACCTCACCGACCTGTTCCCGATTCTGGAGCTGGGTACCAGTGCCAAAATGCTGTCGATTGTTCCCCTGCTGAACGGTGGTGGTCTATATGAAACCGGCGCTGGCGGTTCTGCACCCAAGCACGTGCAGCAACTGCTGCAGGAAAACCATCTGCGCTGGGATTCGTTGGGCGAGTTCCTTGCCATTGCCGTGTCTCTGGATGAGTTGGGTGAGAAGCACGATAACCATCGTGCACGCCTGCTGGGTCAGACACTCGACAAAGCTACCGAACGCCTGCTGGAAAACAACCAGTCGCCTTCTCGTGTGACCGGTGAGCTGGACAATCGTGGCAGCCACTTCCACTTGGCCCGCTACTGGGCAGAAGGGTTGGCCAGCCAGGACAGCGACAAGGAACTCAAAGAGTTCTTCACGAAAATGTCAGCACAGCTTGAAGAAAACAAGGATAAAATCCTGGAGGAAATGAGTGTTATCCAGGGCCATCCTGCAGATATTGGCGGCTACTACCACCCACCTGCGGAAAAGGTGAGGGCGATCATGCAACCAAGTGAAACCCTCAACCGGATTATGGAAGATGCCCGCGCATCGGTGAAGTAATCCCTGACGGCATCCGGGTATTTTGCCCGGCCGCCTGAGACAGAAACCCGGAAAGCCCGTAATACGGCTCTTCGGGTTTTTTTGTGGCTGGTCTTAATCGTCGTCCGGTTCTTCCTCGTAGCCTTTGCCGGACTCTCCGGCCCTGCTGAGTTGATACATTGTGACTGGCGGCCCGATCAGCTCGAATAACACGGTGGAGCCGATAATCAGCGGCAGGATGAAGGCTATCTCCGGCATGCGGTGAGTTGCGACCAGAGCCAGGCCCATGGCCACCCCTGCCTGAGGTAACAGACAGGCACCGTTACGCCAGCGCACGATATGGTTGGAGCCGGCAAGAACTCCGCCGGTGTACCCGCCGAGAATCCTGCCGGCGATCCGGGCAAGGATATAGACAGCGCCGAGCATCCCCAGCGTCGGCAGCAATTTCCAGTCCAGACCGAAACCCGCCAGGAAGAAAAACGTTGCCAGGAAGGGCTCAACGATGCCCTCAATGGAGCGGAATGGCCGCACATGATGGTATGCCCTGTTTGCCACAGTTATTCCAAGGGTCATGCAGGTAAGCAGGTAGGACACGTCCAGTGAGCCGGCAATGCCGGCTGCCAGGAAAACAAACCCCGCGGACTCCAGCAGCATCGGCTCGCCCGGTTTCAGACGACCCGTCATCCAGGCCATGGGCAGGCCCAAGAGTACTCCTAGTATCATGGCTCCAAGAACTTCATAGAGCCCATACCCGATGGTTTCGAACAAGTGCGCGCCGCTTCCCGACAACAGTTCAGCAAATACCAGCAGGATGCTGAACAGAATGGCACCCCAGGCATCGTCGATGGCAACAACCTGTGCCACTACCCGGGTCAGCGGCCCTCGGGACCCGGTTTCTCTCATTACATCGATCGTGGCTGCCGGGTCGGTCGCCGTTGCGATGGCAGCAAGCACCAATGAGGCCGGTAAATTTTGCGTCACTGCCCAGGTTGCGGCGAATATCAGCAAGGCCGTGACCAGGGTCACTGCCAGGCTTACGATAATGGCTTCCCGACCCTGTCTGAGATCGCGCATAGACATGCGTTCGCCAAGCAGAAAACCTACCATCGCCAGAGTAAGCTCTGTCACCAGGCCAAAATTGTCACTGACTCTGGCTGGAATCAGATCAAGAATCTCGGGGCCGGACAGTGCGCCCACCAGTAACAAGAGGGTCACTCTGGGTACATGCACCCGTTGGCCCAGTGTGTGGGCCCCGAGAGCCAACAACATGATGCCGCCAATTAGCACCAGATCCAGCGCGTGGGACATAGCTTACTCCTGCTGCAGCGGCACCTGTCGCCCCCCGGTCAGCCGAGCCAGATCTTCGGGTGAAAGCTCAATCTCCAAGCCGCGGCGGCCAGCGCTGACGTAGATAGTGTCAAAGGCTGCTGAAGAGGCGTCAATGAAGGTTTTCAGCCGGTTCTTCTGACCCAGGGGACTAACGCCCCCAAGCACATAGCCGGTGCGGCGTTGCACTTCCTGTGGGTCAGCCATATTGGCTTTTTTTCCGCCCGCAGCCCTGGCTATCAGTTTCATGCTCAGCATTCCGGTGACTGGCACCACGCCTACAGCGAGCATTTTGCCATCAACGATGACAACCAGAGTCTTAAATATCCGTGCCGGATCAACACCCAGTTTTTCTGCCGCCTCATTGCCGTACTCGGTGCTGCCGGGGTCGTGCTCGTACTCATGGATAGCGTGAGAAATGCCGGCTTTACTTACCGCATCGACACCGGGCGTCATAGGTTGCTCCTGAAATCGTTGGTTTTTCTGATGCTCAACGGTCTATGATAACTTCAGAGCTGGCCAGCCCGAAGATCGAATAAAAACAGTCACCAATACCAAGGCGTACCCGATGAACCCAATAGCCCGTCGTGCACTTCACAGTTGCAAGGTTCCCAAGGATCTTTCTACCGTAACTCATCGCGATGCTGCAGGCGAAAAGCCGGAAGCAGCCGGCGTTGACGCCAGCACCGTAGACACTATCTGGAAAAGCGTCGAAGCCCTGTATCGCACTGGTGTGCACCCTGGCATTCAGATATCTGTGCGCCACCGGGGTGAGCAGATCCTGCATCGCGCGATTGGTCATGCGAGCGGTAATGGCCCCCATGATCCCGCTGGAACACCTAAAGTACTCATGACTACAGACACGCCCATCTGCTACTTTTCTGCTTCCAAGGCGGTCACGGCGCTGCTGATGCACATGCTGGTTGAGCAGGGGCTGGTTAACCTGATGGATCCCGTGTCCTATTATTGTCCGGAGTTTGCTACAAACGGAAAGCGCACTATTACGGTACACCAGATTCTGTCACACCGGGGTGGAATTCCTGCTATTCCCAACGAGACCCCGATTGATGTTTTGTGGAATCAGGACGAGATCTGGCGCCTGCTATGCGAGGCCCGAGCCGTTGAGGTAAATGGTGCCAAGGTCGCGTATCACGCAATAACCGGAGGCTATGTACTGCAGCGAGTACTCGAAAAGGTTACCGGCGATTCCATTGAAAATTATCTCGATAAACACCTGCGCCAGCCAATGGGAATGAAATGGTTCACTTACGGGATTCAGCCCGAGAACCTTAATGAACTGGCCACCAATTACGCCACCGGCCTCAGGCCGCGCTTTCCTGTGTCCTGGATCGTTAACCGTGCGCTTGGCGGTGATATCTCGACCGTGGAGCAGGTAACCAATGATCCCCGCTTTCAGGAAGCCGTGATTCCAGCAGGCAACCTGTGCGGTACGGCCGAGGAAATGGGGCGGTTCTTCCAGATGATGCTTAACGGCGGCATCTGGAACGGCAAGCGCATCTGCAGTGAGATCACCATTCGTCGTGCCATTCAGCAGTTCGGCTCGTTACAGATTGACCGTACCATGATGATTCCCATGCGCTTCAGTGCCGGCATGATGCTCGGTGGCAATCCGGTTGGCTTGTGGGGTCAGAAAAGCCGCTATGCATTCGGCCACGTTGGCCTGATTAACAAGCTCTGCTGGGCTGATGCCGCACGGGATATCTCCGTAAGCCTGCTCAACACCGGGTTCCCCATTGTCGGGCACCACCTTCCTGCACTGGGTAAGTTCGTCTATACCATTGCCAGTCAGTTCCCGCTCCGCCCGGAGAGTGAGCGCCCCGTGGTCGCCGCTTGAGGCGGCCACTCACAGAGTTCTGAGCTGGGCTTCAAGAATACCGAGTACGGATGACAGAATATCCCGGAAGTCAGTCAGTGTCTGAGTGCGTTGAATGACTTCCTCGCGATTCTCGTCCAGTCGCTCCAGCTTGGGCACAACACGACGAATGCCTTCGGTGATCACCTCATAAGGGTAGTGGTGATCCTGAGTGCTGAGCTTGTTTATCTCGGATACTTCCTGGCTGAAAATACTGATGATGTCGTACAGCATGTCTTTGTGCTGGACGCTGGCGGCTTCCCAGTAAGCATCGTCCAGCAGTTCAAGCAGAGAAAGGTATTCCCGGAGGGTATCGGCAACGGATGTCTGGCTCATAAACAATCCCGGTAGCTGAAAAAGAAACAGTAAGGGAAACTATAGCAGCGGATTCGCCGGGAATCTCTGAGTGCCGGGTCTGTTGCGTAATTGTGACGTAAAAGTGAAACTCTATTCATTTTGTTGCGCTTTGTCGGACAGTTGTGCAAAATTAAATTCAGTAAAGGAACTGCTGCCACTCAATGGATGAGAGACACAATGGACAAGCCCATATACCCGCACCACGAATACCCTTTCACGGTCAGAAACGTCCGGCTCGATCATCACGATAGTGTCCGTAGCCACGTGCACCAACAAGTCAGCACGGAAGTAGAGCGGCTGGAACGCCGTATTGAAGTTCTGCGCCTGACCAAAGCACCCCATGTAGCCGTTATGATTTCAGCCTATGAGCGGATGATTGACCACAAAAAAAGTTTTTTGCAGAACTGTGATCTTGATGAGCGACGCTATTACTGACGCCGGGAAGCGCCCGCTGCTGTCCAGATTATAGCCGCAGCGTCGTCTGGCTGGTTGTCGCAATAGGCTTCATTAGCGCTCCTTTGGTCAGCCTCGCCATTGGAATAGAATATTCTTAGCTCTGAGTTCGTGTAATCCAGTTCAACCCTTAAGCAGTCAGGGCTTGGCTCACTCAGGTTGATGCCGTCATAACGATTCAGATCGAGTACTGCTTTGTCCGAACTCTTGATATAAAGCGTGTCGGTTCTCGCCTGAATGAAATCCTGCCTTAGTTCGATGCTGCCAAAGTTTCGGCTGCAGCTGGAACCGGGCAGCGTTACCTCGGTGTACCTGCGTATTATCAATACCAACACATTCCGCTTGCCCGTCAGCCTCTGGAGTCCAGACAGCTATATTGAAAAGGTGTCGGTGGATGAGGTTGTCCGGGGTGCACTGCTGGGCAGCCTGCTCGCTATTCTGGCCTATAACTTGTTTGTGGCGGTTTCGGTTCGCGAGCGCAGTAATATCTACTACGTGCTCTATCTGGTATCGGCGGCGGTGTTTATTGCTACCGAACAGGTTCACGGTATCCAGTTACTGGACAGCCGCCCGGCGATCTTTAACAAGGAATACCTGCACTTTCAGATCATCATGACCTGGTTCTGGGGCCTGCTGATGGCCCGCGCTCTGCTGGAAACCCGTACCCGGTCGATGGATCTGGACC
Organism: Marinobacter antarcticus; assembly: GCF_900142385.1. Classification (NCBI taxonomy): domain Bacteria; kingdom Pseudomonadati; phylum Pseudomonadota; class Gammaproteobacteria; order Pseudomonadales; family Marinobacteraceae; genus Marinobacter; species Marinobacter antarcticus. Next base: position 475,197 of record NZ_FRAQ01000001.1, on the reverse strand, counting down.
GGGTTATCAAGATGTGCATCTCGTCAGTGCTTCTCACCTTTGTGTTGTCCCTGTTCCTTCCCTACCACGTTGCTATGGAATGGATTGTTATCGGGTAGGTGCTGCTCTGCCTTATTTTGATTGTGGTGAGCTATCTGTCCTGGCGTTATTACAACCCTGCTGCTCGCTCCTACTTTTTTGCCTGGACGCTGGCACTCATCGGTTTTGGTATATATGCCCTGACGGTTATGGGCTATCTGCCGCTCAATACGTTCACCATTTATGCGCCCCAGATTGGGCAGCTGGAGGCGCGGGGCACGGTAAAAGGTGTGGAGGCACGTTATCTGACCCAGGGAGGAGAAGAGCACTGGGCTATTATCTCACTCCACACGGCTTACGATGCCGGCGGTGCGCCGACGCACCTGGAAGGAACCTGCGTTGACTCCACGGAAAGTCACCGGCGCCAGCGCATTGAGCGCGAGCGGGAACAGGAGCGACTGGAGAAAGAACTGGCCCGCAATTCCGCGGAGGCCAAGAGCCAGTTTCTTGCCAATATGAGCCACGAGATCCGGACGCCGTTGGCGGCCATCATTGGCTATGGCGAAACGCTTATGGATCCGGATCTTGATGACCAGGAAAAGCGCAGCAACGCGGACACTGTCGTCCGGAGTGGGCGTCACCTGCTGGAACTGGTGAATGATATTCTTGATCACTCCAAAATCGATGCAAACAAGCTGGATGTGGATGTAGTCTTGGTGAACCTGCCGGAGCTGCTGGTTGAGATCCGGGCGTTCTTTGCACCCCGGGCCCGGGAAAAGGGGCTGGATTTCCATATACTCTGTGAGTTTCCGCTGCCCGAGCACATTCAGACAGACCCGACGCGTCTGCGCCAGATTATTATCAATCTGTGTGGAAATGCGCTTAAATTTACCGAAAAAGGGTCGATCTCCCTATCGATCCGCTGTGATCCCGAACAGGAAGTGCTGATTGCCCGGGTCGTGGATACCGGCATCGGCATGAAGCCTGAGCAGATTGGCCGGCTGTTTGATCCCTTCGCCCAGGGCAGTGCCGCTATTTCCCGGCAGTACGGCGGCACAGGCCTCGGCTTGAGCATTTCGCGGCGGTTGGCAGAAATGCTGGGTGGCAGTATTCGTGTCAGCAGCACATATGGAGAGGGCAGCGAGTTTGAGTTATCGATTCGCACCGGTACTCTGGAGCAGGTTCACTTCCTGCGGGACGCGTCGGAGCTCAGCCAGCGCCGGCGAACCATTCCGATGGTTGTAGCGCCGCGCCTTTCCGGGCGGATACTCTGTGCTGAAGACAACGATGTAAACCGCCGCCTGGTATCTTTGCTGGTGAGCCGCACCGGAGCTGAGCTTGTGCACGTGGGTAACGGGACCGAAGCTCTCGAGGTGAGTATCAGGGAGGATTTTGATCTCATACTGATGGACATTCAGATGCCGGTGATGAATGGCCGTGATGCTGCTGCTGCGCTGCGGGAAGCCGGGGTGAACACACCGGTCATTGCGTTGACAGCTAATGTCATGGCCGAGGATATCGCTGATTACCGGCGGGCAGGCTGTAACGAACATCTGGCCAAGCCCATCGATAAGCAGCGATTCTATGACGTTCTTGCGCGTTACCTTGAGGTTCGTACCGGCAGTTCCGCCGAGGCTTCGCAGCAATACCATGGCAGTGTGCTGGTGGCTGAGGACAACGAAGAAAACCGGCAGCTGGTGGAGCGGATGCTGAACCGCTTGGGCCTGGATGTTGTAGCCGTTGCCTCGGGTGCGGAAGCCGTACGTAAAGCGCTTTCAGAATCTGTGCAAATGGTGCTCATGGATCGACATATGCCGGAGATGGACGGCGTGGCGGCAACTCAGCTGCTCAGACAAGCGGGTTTCCGGCGCCCAATCATTGCTTTTACGGCGGGCGATCAGCAGGAAACCGACGCACTGCGCGAAGTAGGCTGCGACGGGGTGCTGGACAAGCCGATAGATGAGCACCGTCTGCAAGCGCTGTTGGGCCGTTTTCTGAAGCCTGTGCCGCCCGGCGAGGGCAGTGCTGATGAAGATGACGATATCAGTCGCCTGGCGGCCAGATTCTTGTCAGGGTTGGTTGAGCGCCGGCAGCGAATGAATCAGGCACTGGTAAACAGTGATCAGACAGTGCTTGAAGCTGAAACGCATCAGATCAAAGGCTCTGCGGGCGCCATGGGGTATCCGGTGATGACCCGCCAGGCGGGCATTGTGGAAGCACTCGTAAAAGTCACCAATCCGCAATGGAGCCAGGTTCGCAGCGAACTTGCGATACTGGATGAGATGATAGAGCGTGAACAAACACAGAGTAAAACAGGGTCGGGCCAATGAGTGAGCGCCAGTTACACCGTGAACATCAGTCCATGAGCATGATGTATGGCACCTATGCCGATATTTTGTTCGTGCTTGGGCTGGTTACCAACCGGGATCTTGGCCGCTACAAGGAGCGTAGTGTATTTTTTATTGCTCTGACACTGTTTGTGGTGCTGGGGCCGACCATTATCCTGATGCTGAGCATAACGGGTGGTGCCGAAGTGCCGGGGTTTGTGGCCTTTGTGCAGCCAGTGCTGCTGATTATTGCAATCTCGCTTTACTCAACGGCTGTTAGTATCAGCAATATACTGATCCGGGATGACGACCAGGAATCTTATGCTGCCCGCACCGATGAGCATCTGACGGATATCGCCCGCGCCCCGAAAGCCGGGCATGCGCCGTTGGATCTTCCCCGCCATACCGATACCGACTCGTGGTAACTGCGGTTTTGCAAGGATTCCGGGCAGCAATGCGCCTGGTGAAAAAAGGAGATAGAGGATGGGTAATTTGATCGTATTGGTTATTGAAGATGAGCCAGTGATGCGCGAGCGGTTGGTTGAGATGCTGTATAAGGCCGGAGCTACTGACGTAACAGAGTGCGAGAATGCGGCTTCAGCCCGCAAGGCATTTGATGCGGGCAAGTTCCAGATTGTACTGCTGGATCTCGGTTTGCCGGATGGTGATGGGCATGAATTGATGAAGGCATTCAAGACGGCCCGGGATGGGCAGCATATTGTGCTGGTCACTGCGGATGACTCTATTGACAGCATTCAGCGGGCAATCAGCGCTGGAGCCAACGGTTATGTGGTCAAACCCTATTCCCAGGAAAAGATTCTTGATGTGGTCAGCAATTATGCGGTGGTACATGGCGGCGACTCGGCAATGATGCAGGGCCTGAACCGGCACCATTGACGGGCTCAGGCTCCTTCCTCCTTCGTGCGTTCTTAAGCTACCTGGCGTGCGATCCAGGAGTTGTGGCGGCTAGCCAGAGCGCGAACGTAGCGGGCTTCCGCAGTACCCAGGGTGGCTAGCACGCCGTTGAAGATCCAGCCCCGCTCGTAAACCCCAAGCACTCTCTGCTCGTCATCGAAGTTAACGCGCTGGTTCAGCTTTTTACAGATAGCATCCAGCAACGGCAGTTTCTCTGGGCGACGGATGGGCCCTGGCCGGTTGTTCATGGTCTGGTTAGCGGCGCGCGTTGTCGCTGGTTTTCTCATGGTGATCTCCTTGTCGTTTTGCGACGGCAAAAACAAAACCCCGGAGCCGAGAGCAACCGGGGTTTTGCGGAGATGCTACCCCGGTTGCTGCAAAAGCTCCCGGGAACTGACCGAAAGCCGTTAGATGTCTTTTACCCGCGAACGCATGCTCTGCCCTTCAAGGCAATCTGCTGCGGTGTTCATCATGTGCTGTGGAATCATTCGGATCATAGTCGGCTTTACTGATTCATTTGAACTAATAGTGTATCTGTTAGCCCAGTGTTTGCAATAGCTCGAGCGCTTCGGCAAACGCGTACAGACGGATGTAGGGAGCACCCTCATAATTCTTTTGTCACGTTTTTTTACGTTGTGCAAATCCAGATACTTGCCAGCCAGGTGTCCAATGGATCTCTCCTTTATACGCAGCCTTTTTGGCTGCGTTTTTTTTCGGTAGTGGAAAGTCCGTAGCCGCTAACTCGTACAGATACCCAGGGCCATTTGGGCGCTATGCACCCTGAGGGATGGTCTGGGGATGATCGTTCTCAAAGCGCGTGCTCTGAAGCACTGACGTATTCCCAGGTTTTTTGCAGAATCAGCGCATCGTTTGCCGCCCGGTGAACAGGCAGGCCCAGGTCAGAAATTACCTGTTGTCGCGCAGATGGCCACTGCTTTACCTGCCGGGAATCGAGCAGTACAGAGACAGACTCCAGTTGAAATCCGGGCTTCACACCTGCAGCCCTGAATAACCGGTACAGCCAGAAACTGTCAAACGTCCAGGCATCACAGAAAACCTGCCCGGACAACAGCTGGTTGAGGTGATGAGCCACCTCAGTTACTGCATGGCCCTCAGTCAATAACCGTGCCCTCGGAATGCCATGAATCCCCTCTGCGCTTTCAGACCATTCCTGCCAGAGTACGTGGGGGGCAATCAGCCAGCTATGCAGTGCGCTGTCGGGCATACAAACCCCTACCTCGATCGGATAGCTTGCAATCAGGTCAAGGCTTGATGCCTCGAAGTCGATAAATGCCGGGCGCAGTTTGGAGGTCATTGGCAGTCTGGTTATCAGGTTACTTTGGGGTCAGTCTACCCGCCTGTCTTCATGGACGCGAACCCAACCCGCCTTTGCACTGTTACAATACCCTCATTCTATTACCCGGTCTTTACAGAACCCATTATCTCTTTGCCAGGAGCCTGCATGACTGACACTGTGGTTGTAATCTATTCCGGAGGTATGGACTCCTTTACTCTGCTTCACTGTGCGCGCGCACGGGGATTGCGGGTTCATGCGCTCTCCTTCAATTATGGTCAGCGTCACGTCCGAGAACTCGATGTTGCCCGCTCTGTTTGCGCTGACCTCGATATCCCACACAAAGTTATTGATATCCGTGCTATGAGCGAGGTTATGTCCGGTTCCGCGCTTACCTCCGGCGAAGACATACCCGAAGGCCATTATGAAGAAGAAAACATGAAGGCTACGGTGGTGCCCAACCGCAACATGATCCTGCTCTCCCTGGCTACCGGCTATGCCGTAACCGTGAATGCCGGTGCTGTGTGGTATGGCGCCCATGGTGGCGATCACGCTATTTACCCTGACTGTCGGCCGGAGTTTGTAGAGAAAATGGATGCCGTATGCCGGGTTGCCAACTATGAGCCCGTGGGTATCGAAGCACCGTTCATGCACATAAGAAAAGGCGAAATTCTGGCTGAGGGCCTGAAGCTCGGGCTCGACTACGCCAATACCTGGACTTGCTACAACGGGCGGGAACAAGCTTGCGGACTTTGTGGCTCCTGTGTTGAGCGGCTTGAAGCCTTTGCTGAAAACGGTCTTCCAGATCCGCTGGCCTATGAGGCGGGGCGCTGATGTACCGTGTCAAGGAAGCGTTTTATACCTTGCAGGGTGAGGGAGCCCAAGCAGGTCGAGCTGCAGTATTCTGCCGCTTCAGCAAATGCAATTTGTGGACAGGCCGGGAAAAAGACCGTGCAACGGCAGTTTGTGATTTCTGTGATACGGACTTTTTAGGCACAGATGGCCAGAACGGCGGTGCCTTTGAAACCGCAGAAGCTCTTTCGGCCCATATCCGCAGGCTCTGGCCGGATGCGCCAGGAGCACCCTACGTGGTTTGTACCGGCGGAGAGCCGTTACTGCAGTTGGACGAAAAACTGATTGATGCTTTTCATCAGCAAGGGTTTGAGGTGGGTGTGGAAACCAATGGCACCCTGCCCGCGCCTGCCGGCATCGATTGGCTCTGCGTGAGCCCCAAGGCGAATGCTCCTGTGGTAATTGAAGCCTGCGATGAGCTTAAACTGGTGTATCCCCAGCCTAAGGCCATGCCGGAAAGGTTCACTCATATAAACGCCCGGCATTTTTTCCTGTCGCCCATGGCCTCCCCGTCAGCCCCTGATAACGATACAGACCCGGTCAAGCAGAGCAACACCCGCAAGGCCACGGATTACTGCCTGGCCCACCCCCGCTGGCGCCTGACTTTGCAGATGCACAAAATCATCGGTATTGACTGATCACACGGGAGCCGATGTGTGGGGGAAGGGTTTTTCAGGAACCGGAGGATCCGGTCAGAGCCGGATATCGGTAATCACCGGATTGTGATCAGAGGAGCGCCAAGGCGACGCGGCTGTGCCAGGCAGGTTGTTTTTATACCCCAGAGGCGCTGGCTCGTCGGCATTGATGATCCAGGTTCTGGCGCCGAGAATCCGGGGTTTGAGCGAAGACGAAGCAAGAGCGTAATCCAGCGAACCTTTTTCGCCTTTGTACCGGTATGTGTAATGATCACATTGCTGTGCCGTGCAGGGGTGAAAATGATGCACCATGCTGGTGAATCCCGCCTGCTGCAGAGCCTGTAGCGGCGCTTCCCGGAAATAGCTGTTGAGATCGCCTGTGATCAGCGTGCCTGCAAGATCGGGGATCTGCGGTAGCTGATCCAGCCATTTTGTAAGGGCCTGAGCGGCTTCTGTGCGACGCCCGGCATAGCACCCCTGGCCATCATTCCTGTCCCGGTTGTCACCCGTTGCACCTTGGCAGGACTTTGATTTCAGGTGTGGCACTATTATCTGAATTGCATGACGTTGACCTTCGGGGCGGAAGATCTGTGCCAGTGGTGGGCGGCCCCTGTTGCTGAACGGGCCGGTGTTCAGACGTTTTGGCTGTGCTTCGGCTACGATGCGATCACGGCGGTATAGTAAGCCCGTGCGGATCTTGTCCTGGCCGTCTGCGCCCGGGGTCGCAACAAAGGCCCATTCTGGCCCGAGAGCACTGGCCAGCTGTGCTATTGCGCTGCTCTCATTATAGCCATCGTTTTCCAGTTCGGTGATCGCCAGAATGTCCGGGTCTGGTCGCCGCAGTGCTGCTACCAGCCGCCTTTGCTGTACCTCGAGTGCCAAAGCTGTTGACGCGCCGCGTGCAGTTGGGAAGCCTCCACCTTCACCATTGCCGTTAAAGTAGTTCTCCAGGTTCATGGTCATAACCCGGACATGGGGCTCTGCCGGCCGGCCGGGTGCTGGCAGCCTCATGTTTACAGATTCGAAAATCGGTGGTTTTTCCGGTTGTATCCGCCAGGCTCCGAACCGGTAATCAAGAATCCCCGAGAGCTCCTGGATTTTATCGCCGGTGCGAACCGTATTCTCATCACTCAGGCCGCCGGGTGGCCAGGGTATCGGGCTGGGATCGCGAACGCTGCGGCCATCGTCCAGCAGCAGTCTCTGCTGCCGGTTTCGGTCGGCAATCAGTGTGGCCTGTGGGTCGGGCTCCAGGTATTCCGTGGGCACCACCTGATCGCCGGCTGCCAGCGTGAGCTCGCCGTAACGTGCAAGGTTCCAGGAATCGATAATCGTCAACGGCTGGGCCACCCGGACTCGCATGTTTTCGAGTGACTCCAGGGTATCCGGCCAAAGCAGCTCCAGAACCTGAGCTTTCGGGAGGGGTGCCGAACCGCAGGAGGTGATGGTTCGGATGTCGGCCAGCTCGGTCAGGTCATGGAATTCTTTAACGGTGCCGGTAACGCGCAAACGCTCGCCCAACGCCCCCGTCTTTTTGCGGGTATAGATCAACAGTGCTTCGGAGGTCTCAGGGTTGCCGTCGGTTTCGCCATCAGCCTGTTGCAGATAAAAACCGTCAAACCCGCCGTCCATGCGGGCGTCGAAAGTGAGGACGCCTTCCACAGTCACCCGGTCGCCGACGAGCGGAGAGGTGTCGCCCCGGCCCTGAATCTCAGAGACCGGTATCGCCGGATCGCCACAAAGGTTCGCCGCCAAAACCTCTGAGGCAGGTAGTACCAGGGTAAGAGTGAGGGCACAAAAAAACCGTGCGCTTGGGGTCACGCTGATCAGCTTAGCTGAGGCCTGCGGCGGCTTTCAGCGCACGCTCGCGCTTGCTGCCAAACCCGAGCTGATCCGGATTGGTCAGTTCAAGTTGTTGTATCAGCGGATCAGGATGATGGTTGTCCAGTGCAATTCCAAGCCGCGACAATACATATGGCGCCAGAGCGGCCCGGGTATCAACGTTAAGGCGACCGTTCTCCATACCGTAATCCAACGCGATGATCTTTTGCTGGGCTTCCGTCAGGCGTTGATCAGGGGAGATCGACATCGTGACGTTGCGGTTCCAGTCATCGTCCTGCTGGCTAGTATGTTTGGCTTTTTGTCGCAGGGCCGTGGGTGCAGTGTGGAAACGGCTGAGGGCAAAATCCCGGAATTCGCGGTTGGATTCACTCCAGGCGCGCAGGTGCCAGTTGTTGCCCGTGCACACCAGCGTGTGCGGTTCCAGAATACCCTCTACGGCTTCAGGGCGGCTCAGGGATGCGTAGCTGGCTTTGAGTTGACGGCCATGACGGGTGGCAGCTACCACGGCGCGCATGGTTTCGGGTGCGATAACCCGGTTGGGGCTGTTTACAACCATGCTGTCCGGCAGGCCGATATCAAGGTCTTCAAAGGTGTTGCTAAGGCTCTGCTGGCGCGCGAGCAGATCCTGATATTCGCTGACGTACCCCCGGGTAACAACGGGCCGGTAACGCGCTGCTGGTACGTAGCCCTTGAGGTGACGATCATAAACGAGATTGCCCGGGGCTAGTTCGCGAAGGTAAGTGTTTATATCCTTGGATGCCTGCTGCCGGCCGATACCAAAGCTGTGACAAATGTGGTTGGTGGTCAGGCGACCTTCCCACAGGGCAATGGTTTCAATAAGTCGGTAACGAAGCAACAAGTCCCATCGAATGGGCCAGTCCGTTTTTTTCATAACCAAACGCTCACGGGTTTATTAAATAGCTGCTGTTTATGTTACCTCCTATGTCGAGGCAGGTCTGTTACGGCACATTAATGTGAAACATTGTGAAACCGCGCCATAGGCGGGTTTGACGCTCTTGGGTCGCGTGCTGAAATTCGGGAAGTGCGTAGTGGCCACGCTGCTTAGGTGCTGTTGTAATACGGTTTCAGCAAAGTCGGGTTCTTGCTGCTACTCTGACTTCCAGCCCCAATCAATTTGCACCGCAAAGCCCGGAGCTTCTGTAATGACCCGAACGGTCACTTCTCTGTCTGCTCTCCTTTTGAGTATTGTCCTGCTGGTCAGCGGAAACGCGTTTCTGACGACGTTGTTGGGTATTCGTTTGAGTATCGAATTGGTTTCACCCGACATTATAGGTTGGGTGCTGGTTTGCTATTCCATAGGCTTTGTTCTGGGCACCCTCTACGTACACCGGATCATCGGCCGGGTTGGTCATATCCGCGCGTTCGCTGTATTTGCGACGATCTCTGCCGTGACTGCACTCATGTACCCTATGGCCATTTCTTCGGAGTTCTGGGCATTCTTGCGGGTGCTTTCGGGGTTCAGCATTGCCGGCGTTCTGGTTGTCATCGAAAGCTGGTTCTCCAGCCGCGCCAGCAACACTAATCGGGGCGCACTGTTTGCGGTTTACCAGATCGTTTTCTACCTCTCGGCAGCAGGCGGCCAGCTTTTTATCAATGTGGGTGATCCGGCCAACTTTATGCCGTTCTCCCTGGCCGCGATTCTGCTGGCGCTTGCGCTGATTCCCCTGTCTCTGACCCGGATGGAAGCACCGGTTATCGAACAGGTTCAGCGCATATCGTTTTTCACGCTTGCCCGTGAGTCGTTTACCGGCGTTTCCGGCGCCGTGGTCTGTGGCGTGCTGGTCGGCGGCTTTTATGCATTGGGGCCGGTATACGCAACCCTGATGGGGCTTGATGTCGCGAAGACCTCAACCTTTATGGCCAGCGCCATTATTGCGGCCATGCTTCTTGCTTGGCCACTGGGGCGGCTTTGCGACCGTTTTGATCGCCGCCGGGTGATGTTCTGGGTAGTGTTTGCTGCCGCTCTGGCAGCGGTCGCTGTGAGCTTTATGGGCGCCGGAAATCTCTGGCTACTCATGTTGCTGGTGGGTACGTTCACCGGGCTCTCGGCCATGATCTACCCGATTTCTGTTGCTATAACCAACGACCGCATGGAAAGCACCCGGATTGTGGCGGCCAGTGCCACCTTGCTTCTCAGTTACGGTGTCGGCAGCGTTATCGGCCCCATTGCGATGGCTGAACTGATTAACCTTATGGGGCCAAAAGGCCTGTTTTTGGGCAATGCCGCTTTCCTGCTGGTGCTTGCGGTGATCACGTCTCTGCGCATTACCTTCACTGACGACGTGGCCATTGCGGATCAGGAGCACTATGTGCCAGCAATGCCCGAAACCTCTTCTGTACTGGCAGAACTGGATCCGCGGAATACGGAGTTTCAGGAGTCTCCAGAGGTTGAGGAAATGAATGAGGAGTCCATGCGCCAGACAGGCTGACGCATGAGTCTGGGGCCATCTTTCGGTTTTCACCGATTTTGTTTTGTTTTAATATCTGTTTTTATCTCAATGGTTAGCTTACTATTGGTAGCATTCCCTTAGTGTTATGCCTTTTGGTCGGCACTGTGTGACTCGCGAAGCGCGATTCCGGCCCCGGAACGGAGTATTAACCATGAAAGATCAGTTCCCCTTTGCCGTCGCTCGGGTAACTCGTCGCTGGCGCAAGCTTTTAGACGAGCGCCTGAAAGACCTGGGTGTTACTCAGGCCCGCTGGACCACCATGGTCTATCTTCAGCAGGGTGGCGAAGGTCTTACCCAGCGTGAACTGGCGGGTCTGATGGCCATTGAAAACCCTACACTTGTCCGCCTGCTCGACAGCCTTGAAAATCAGAAACTGATAGAGCGCCGTGCCTGCCCCAAGGATCGACGGGCTCGTCGGTTGCACCTCACCGATCCCGGTCGGGAGTTCATGGAAGTTCTGTCCGCTCGGGCCGATGCATTGCGGGAAGAAATGCTTGACGGTATCAGCCTCGACGATATCGAGAATTCACTGAAGGTGTTCCACAAAATCCTGGATAATGCTGAAAAGCAGAAATAGTGCTTCAGGTGATAGCCTCCGCTCCGCGTTACCGAAACAAACCGGGTAATCATCGGTGGTCTGGAACTCTTGAGGGTGGCTGCTGTCACTGCACGCGGAGATGCAGGTTTTTCTGGAATGGGATTTATGGAATTTAAAAAGTATTCAACACTGATGCTGCTGGCGGGTGCGCTGGTTTTCCAGCCCCTATGGGCCGCAGAGCAGAGCAGCACATCTGAAAAACCTGCTTCCGGAAAGGCGCCTGATCGCAGCCCCCGGGTGCCAACGTTTAAGGTGAACGGTGATCTGGCCGGTCGGTTGGGTGTGTTTACTACCCGTTACGAAGATACGTTTGCCGAAGTGGGTAGCCAGCTTGCGTTGGGCTATCTTGAGCTGGTGAAAGCCAACCCGGGTGTGGATCCCTGGCTGCCTGGTGAAGGGACTACGATTACACTGCCGCGCCAGTATGTTATCCCGGAGGCACGCCGGGAAGGTATTGTTATCAACCTGGCTGAGTATCGGCTTTACTATTTTACCGGGGATGGCGTGCAGGTTTATCCGGTTGGCGTTGGTACCTCTGAGAACCCGTCTCCACTGACAGATGCCAAGGTAACCATGCCACTGGAATCGCCGGCATGGTACCCCCCTGCCAGCATTCGCGCAGAATATGAGGCCTCGGGCGACTTTCTGCCCCGAATGATTCCCCCTGGCCCGGGTAACCCGTTGGGTAGTCATGCCTTGCTGTTGAGTGAGCAGGGTTACCTGATTCACGGCACCAACAAGCGGTTTGGCGTGGGTATGCCGGTGAGTCACGGTTGTTTTCGCATGTATAACGAAGACATATCCCGCTTTGTCTATCAGGTGAGCAAGGGCACTTCAGTGCAGATTGTTAATGATCCTGTAAAAATGGGGATATCCGGTGGCGAAGTCTGGCTGGAGGTTCATCGCCCCCATGAAGAATACAGTCAGCAGGATCGGGATCGCCTTTGGCGTGAAGTTACCCGGGAAGTTGAAGCATTTCGCCAGAAACATCCGGGTGTTGAGGTTCAGCGCAAGGCGATAGAGCTGGCAGTAGACCAGGCTGATGGTATTCCTGCCATGGTCGGTGAACAGGTTACACGCATGGCGTCCGACAAGACGTCAAAAGACAAACAGCCCCCCTTACCGGAAGAGCCTGAGCAGAAATTGTATTTCTGATCCTGCCGGTTTCGGTGCTTGCCAGGGGGTTCTGAACCATCTTTTGGATCCGGGGAGGCGATATGCAGTCCTACCATCCTATCAGGTCAGGCCGTCAGAAATGGTTGAGAGTGTGGGCCATGGTTTTTCTGACTGGCGCATTGTTCTCACTGGCTTCACTGACCCATCAGGTATTTGCCCAGCAAAAGAGCTCCGGAACCGCCCTGGTTCTCACGGTTGAAGGTGTGATTGGTCCCGCCACCATGGATTATGTTGTCCGGGGTATTCGCCGGGCCGAATCCGAAGGTGCAGCGCTGGTGGTGCTGGAAATGGATACGCCAGGCGGCCTTATGGACTCTATGCGAGAAATGATCAAAACCATTCTGGGCTCCGATGTGCCGGTGGTGACCTATGTTTCTCCCCAGGGTGCTCGTGCCGCCAGTGCCGGAACCTATATTCTCTACGGCAGCCATGTCGCTGCTATGGCACCTGCTACCAATCTGGGTTCCGCAACGCCGGTTCAGATGGGTGGGTTGCCGGGCAGCCCGGAAGCACCTGCCGACTCCCAGCCTGAAAAAGACACTGCCGGTGCTTCCGGCGATGATCAGAAAACGGCGCCAGACGACGGTGCCGGCGAGAACAGCAAGCGCCGCGGCGGAACGGCTATGGAGCGCAAGGTTCTGGAGGATGCAGTCAGCTATATACGAGGACTCGCGGATCGCCATGGCAGAAATGCAGACTGGGCTGAAGAAGCCGTGCGTGAAGCCGTGAATCTGGGAGCCAGTGAGGCGCTGGAGCGAAATGTTGTAGATGTTGTCGCGGCTGATCTACCCGGGCTGATGCGCCAGATTGACGGGCGCACTGTGCGTATGGCCACCGGCGATAGAACCCTGCAGACTGCCGGCCTGGAGATTGTCCGCATGCAGCCGGGCTGGCGCACCGGCCTGCTTTCTGTGATTACCCATCCCAACGTTGCCTACTTCCTGATGATTATCGGGTTCTACGGCATTATCTTTGAGCTGGCGAACCCGGGCGGCGTGGTGCCGGGCGTTATTGGCGCCATCTGCCTGATCCTGGCGATGTTTGCGTTCCAGGTGCTGTCAGTTAACTACGCCGGGTTGGCATTGGTTCTTCTGGGGTTGGCGTTTATTGTCGGTGAATCTTTTATCCCCAGTTTTGGCATTCTCGGTGTGGGCGGCCTGGTTGCGTTTGTTACCGGATCGGTCATTCTTATGGACGGCAGCCATCGTGCGATCTCTCTGCCGGTCATTGGCGGTACTGCAGCTGTGGCGGCAGGTTTCATTCTGTGGACAGTCACCCGGTTCGTTGGATTACGCAAAAAACATCCTGTAAGCGGTACCGAGCAGATAGTCCGGGAAAAGGCGGTTGCTCTGGATGATTTCCGCAAAGAGCATAATACTTACCGGGGCCACGCACGGCTCAGCGGAGAGCGCTGGAAGGCCGAGAGCGACAATCCTGTACGACAGGGCGATGCTTTACAGGTAACCGGGATTGACGGTTTGACCGTTAGCGTAGAAGCGGCCGGCCGGCACGCTGACCGGACACATAGTAACCAGCAGCGAAACGAGGAGGCTTTATGATCGGTGATCTGATTCCCTGGCTGGCACCCATAGTAGTGTTACTGCTGATTCTGGGTTCTGCCATCAAAATTTTGCCGGAGTACCAGCGCGGCGTGGTGTTTTTTCTGGGTCGATTCCAGGGTGTAAAAGGCCCTGGGCTGATCATTGTGATTCCCGGTATTCAGCAGATTGTACGGGTGGATTTGCGGGTAATCACACTGGATGTGCCCAGCCAGGACGTGATTTCCCGGGATAACGTGACCGTGCGGGTGAACGCGGTGCTCTATTTTCGGGTTGTGGATCCAGAGCGTGCGATTATCCGGGTGGAGGATTTCAACGCTGCTACCAGCCAGTTGTCCCAGACCACCTTGCGATCGGTACTGGGTAAGCATGATCTGGATGAAATGCTGTCTGAGCGGGACAGGCTCAACTCCGATATTCAGGAGATTCTTGATGCTCAGACTGAAGAATGGGGTATCAAGGTCGCCAACGTGGAAATCAAACATGTGGATCTAAATGAATCCATGATTCGTGCTATTGCGCGCCAGGCTGAAGCTGAACGTGAGCGGCGGGCGAAAGTGATTCACGCGGAGGGCGAATTGCAGGCATCTCAAAAGCTGCTGGAAGCTGCGCAGGTGATGTCAGCCGATTCCGGTGCCATGCAATTGCGTTACCTGCAAACTTTGTCGGATATGAGCAACACCAACTCATCCACCATTGTTTTCCCGCTACCCTTAGACATGCTAAAGATGTTTATGGAGAAGGCGACCGACAAGAGTCAGCCACAGCAATCGGAGTCGTAACGCGTCGTATTATCAGGCTGGTTGGAAACGCTGTGCAGGGAGTATGAGGAGGAAATAAAAAAGGCCGGGATTCCCGGCCTTTTTTCAGTGCTTAACCTTCAGCCTTACTTCTGGCTGGAGCGCTCGAGCATACGCTTAGCGCGCTCGTTTGCTTCGTCAGCAGACTTCTGAGCTGCTTTAGCAGCGGCCAGGGCCTGGTCTGCAGTCTTCTGTGCAGAACGAGCAGAGCTGGCAGCGCTGTTAGCGGTGTTCATTGCCTTATCTGCAGTCATCTCAGCAGAGCTGGCAGTTGCATTGGCTTCGTCGAGAGCGCCCTGGTCGGTAGTTGCACAACCTGCGGTCAGAGCAGTAGCCAGTGCGATTCCGGCGATCGTCAGTTTACGCATTATAAATCCCCTTATTGATCGAATTACTTCCTGTTGGTCCGAAAGTCAGTTCAGACGACTTCCTCTCAGCTTCGGCCCGATAGGCATTGACTACCGGAGTCGTAAAACAGTGTAAAACACTCTGAGAGGAAATGTTAACTAAGTATACGTAAATTTTTTTCAGGTTGTGACAACAACTTAATTCTTGTGTCATAGAGAAATGATCAGGGGAGGATTCTGATGGGTGTTCCGTCATTGACCAGTTGCCAGATTTCATCTATCTCCTGATTGTTAACGGCGATGCAGCCGTTGGTCCAGTCGAGGCCTGTATAAGCAAACGCCATGTCTTCTGCGCCATTGGGCAGGCCGTGAATCATAATGCTGCCACCGGGGTCCAGACCCCAGCTTTCCGCCATTTCACGGTCTTTTCCACTTGGGTAGGAAATGTGAATGGATTTGTAAAAATCGCTGCCAGAGTTACGCCAGTCCAGCGTGTAATCGCCTTCTGGCGTGCGCTCGTCGCCCTCAAAAAGCTTGTGCCCCTCCGGATTATCACCGAGCGATATGCGGTAACTCCGGATCACTTTTTCCCCGTTCATCAGATAGAGACGACGCTGCTCTTTTTTTACCAGCACCTTGTTAACCACCAGAGAATTGCCTAGCGCATCGTCCTTTGCCGGCATGTGGGAATCTGCCTTGGCCAGCAATTCTGAGCCGTAGGCCGGAAAGCTTGCTGAAAAAAACAGAGCCAGAAGGCACAGGATTAATAAACGGGGAATAGCCATAACCTTAACTTACCAATGATTAATTTTTACGCAGGACTGTTTATAACATAACCGATTGGCCAGATGTTAAGGGGTTTTGTTAACTTTTATGGTTATCCGGTGCAGATATCAGGCATTTTGTGACTTGTCCATTTTCAGACCAACCTTGGTAACCTGGTCTGCCTCTGTGGCCCTTGCCACCAGAGTAACGGGCCCCAGAACAACGGTATCGCCAACAACCGGGTGACCTTTGGTGCGCCGCGCAAAGCACTCCGCCAATGACAACTCCGGTGGCAGCTCATTGAATTCGATGCCATAAACCTGTTCCACGTCACCGAGTAGCGCATCTCCGTTCAGTACAAAGTCCCCGAAGAACGCCCTGTCTGCAAGATATTTTGGTGTATGGCGCCCACTCAGTGACTTGCCCAACTCCTTCAGCACGCTGGGCGTGGCAAACATGGCGACCATATCGCCACTGGATACTTCAAGATCTGCATTGGGTTGCAGGCAGACCCGATTGCGGAACACCCCTGCAACGGCAGTGTTTTCCGGAAAGCGCAGCTGGCCCAATAGTCTTGGTGTTTCCCAGTTTTCACCCCGTAAAGGGAACAGCATCAGCTCGTGGTCCCCGGCCGCAGGCGCGTCCAGCGGCAAACGTCGAAAGGGCTCGCCGTTTGCAGGGATTTCCAGGCGCAGCTTACGTGCCAGCGGTGTAAGGGTCGTTCCCTGAACCAGCAGGGACACCAGCACAATAAAAAACGCGGCATGGAAAACCAGCTGTGCCTCGGGCAAGCCGGCAATAATCGGGAAAAGGGCCAGAACAATGGGCACGGCGCCACGAAGCCCCACCCAGCTTATAAATCCAAGCTCACGCCGGTTAAAGCCGAAGGGCCAGAGAGTCAGCAGCACGGTTAATGGACGAATCACAAAAATCAGCGCCAGCGCCAGTATCAGGCCGCTTCCAGCCAGAGGAAGCAGGTCGGACGGATTAACCAGTAAGCCAAGAATCAGGAACAGACAGAGCTGGGCCAGCCATGCCAGACCATCGTGTACCTGGAGAATCATGGGCATCATCCGTACCTGGCGGTTGCCAATCACAACGCCACACAGGTAGATGGCCAGAAACCCGCTGCCGCCGAGGGCGTTGATGGCAGAAAACACCAGAATACCGGCGGCGACCACCAGCAGTGGATAAAGAGACGGAGTCAGGCGAATGCGATTGGCCAGCTCAGCAATCAGAAAACCGCCGACGATACCGCCAACGCCGCCAATGCTGAACTGCTTTATCAGCAGAATCAGCGAGTCCTGGACAGCGTGTTCGCCACCGCTGGTAATCAGCGTGACCATCATCAGCGTCAGGAAGATCGCCATAGGGTCGTTGCTGCCGGATTCAATTTCCAGGGTGGCGCTTACACGCTCATTCAAGTGCAGTCCACGACCCTGCAACAGTGAAAATACGGCTGCCGCGTCGGTTGATGAGATGATGGAGCCGATGAGCAGGGCCGTCATCCAGTGCAGATCGAACACCAGCCAGGCGACGAATGCAGCCCCCAAGGCCGTCATGGCAACACCAAAAGTTGCCAATACCAGTGCGGGTTTCAAACCCACACGGAAGGTTTCTGCCCGGGTGCGCATGCCGCCATCAAGCAGGATAACGCCGAGCGCCAGATTAGCGACAAGGAAAGAGAGCTGGAAATCGTCGAACTCAATACCGCCTGGGCCGTCTTTGCCCATCATCATGCCCACCACCAGAAAAATCAGCAGTACCGGCATACCGACCCGGCTGGAAAGCGGGCTCAGAACGATGCTGATGACAATCATCAGGGCACCTACCAGGGTGAGCGTTGGATCCATCAGAACTCCGAAAGAGAATGCTTGCCGGGGACCGGCTGAAGCGCTTATATTGCGCGGGTAGTCACGCCTTCTGGCGGGTGTAGTTCAATGGTAGAACGGCAGCTTCCCAAGCTGCACACGTGGGTTCGATTCCCATCACCCGCTCCATCGCCCCTCAATTTTGCCCATCGCAGGCCCAGTAGACAAGCAAGAGTGAATAGCAGATTGTTCACCCTGCTCCGTCGCCACGTTACAGGGCGCAAGTAAGAATAACCTTTACGCATCTTGATAGGTGGCAAATCATCGATGTCGGAGCCATGTTAAAGACAGATTCAGGCGGATCGCTTCCCGAGCCGAATAGCGTTTAATCATTTTTACAAATCAGGTGAGTGTGGGCCGGGAAATGCAAACGGCCACTATGTGGTTCATGGACGCACCATTCCCCCGAGGGCTTTCGGCGGAAAAAATACCGTACTTCTTGAGGGACGGCTTGATCACAATAACGCCTTTGTCTTCGTTCGACGCAGGCAAGACTGTATTGTGCTCTGACGATAATAAAAGGAAGTTTCCCGGTATGAGCCAATCGGTTGCCTACTACAACAAGCATGCACAGGCGTTTCTGAATGAAACGCTGCACGTGGATATGTCTGCGTTGTACGATGGGTTTTTACCCCACTTGCCCGAAAACGCCCACATTTTTGACGCTGGCTGCGGTTCCGGCCGGGACTCCCGCGAGTTTCTGGCCCGAGGCTATCGCGTTACCGCCTTCGATGCCTCCGAGAAGCTGGCCGATCTTGCATCCAGCGCCATAAGCCACCCCGTTTCCGTTCGCACGTTTGATCAGGTTAGCGAATATCAGGTCTACGATGGCATATGGGCCTGCGCCAGCCTGCTCCATCTCCCTTTGCAACAGATACCCCAGGCACTGGCGAAACTCTGGCAGGCTCTGAAGCCCGGCGGCGTTTTATACGTGAGCTTCAAACGTGGTGAGGGCCAGCGCGAACACAATGGCCGCGACTTTACCGACGCTACTGAGGTGCAACTGGAAAGCTGGGCAAGGGCTTTACAGCAGCTCAAAAAGATAACGATCTGGCAAACCGCTGATCGCAGGCCGGGGCGGGATGAGTATTGGGTGAATGGGGTTTTTCACAAAAGCCCAGAGTGGCTCGACGTTTAAAATGTGCTTTGCAAGCTTAAGCATCGCATCCTTCTATACTTTTTCACTGTATGAAAAGGCGTTCACGATGCCAGCGTATAAATTCTGGCGATGGCGAAAACTTACCTGGCAGCTCAATTGTGGTTCCGCTTCGTTCCAGAAATGTCTCGTGGATATGGCTGTTGCTTTGTTGCCTTTCCAATTCTCATGAAACCATCATTTCTTTCTTGTTGTCATTCCGCTGCCTTCACTGGAGCACCATTGTTGAGTCTATCAATGCAACTTCAACCTCGGCTGCATCGCCCGGTTCATCTTGTCCATAAACCAAATCACGGCAGTGCGTAAAAAGCCATGCAGAGCCACCTGGTGCATGCGGTACAGCGATACATAAAATAGCCGGGCGACTTTGCCTTCGATGTACATGCTGCGGCCAGAGAGATTGCCCATCAGGTTGCCTACAGTGGTATAGCGGCTGAAGTTGATCAGCGAGCCGTAGTCGTTGTAAACAAAGGGTACGGCGTCTTTGCCTTCCAGCCGGTTGCACAGAGTTTCAAACAAGGCATCGGCTTGCTGGTGGGCAGCCTGGGCGCGGGGGGCGACGGGCCGGTCGGAATTCGGTTGGGGGCAGGCGGCGCAGTCGCCGAAGGCAAATATATCGGTATCCTGGGTGGTTTGCAGGGTCTGGTGCACCACCAGTTGGTTGCCACGGTTGGATTCCAGGCCATCGAGGTTGGCCAGAAACGCTGGTGCCTTGATGCCGGCGGCCCAAACGGTCATTTCCGAGGGCAGCTCCGTGCCATCTTTCAGCACAACAACACCGGGGCGAATTTCGCTTACGGGCTGGCCGTTCAGAACGTTCACATGCTGGTGCCCAAGTTCCTTGGTAGCTGCTGCCGAGAGCCGGCCGGGCAGTGCAGGCAGAATCCGATCGGCTGCCTCGATCACGGTGATGCAGACATCGGAGGCTTTCAGGTGGTTCATGCCGTACACCGGCAATTCTCGTGAGGCCAACCTCAGTTCAGCAGCCAGCTCAACGCCCGTGGCACCTGCCCCTATAATGCTGATGTTCAGTATATGATCCCGGCCCTGCAGGGCTTCATGGTTTTTGCGCAAGAAAGCGTTGAGCAGTAAGTCATGAAAGCGCTGAGCCTGTTTCAGGCCGTCCAGGAACAGGCAGTTTTCCTGAGCGCCAGGGGTGCCAAAATCATTGGCAGTGCTGCCAACAGCGATAACCAGCGTATCGTATTGCAGGTGACGTTCGGGAACCACCTCTGCGCCATCTCTATCGAGAAAGGGCGCTATCACCAGTTCTTTGGTTTCACGGTTCAGGCCACTCATGCACCCAAGCTGGAATTCGTAGTGGTGCTTGCTGGCGTGGGCCCGGTAGTTGATTTCGTTGGAGCTGGCGTCCAGAGAACCGGATGCAACTTCGTGCAGCAGAGGTTTCCAGACGTGAGTCAGCCCTGCATCAACGAGGGTGATGCGTGCTTTGCGCTTTTTACCAAGCTTCTTGCCCAGGCTGGTAACAAGTTCGAGACCGCCGGCACCGCCGCCGACTACAACAATATGGTGAAGATTATCCATAGCAATCAGGCCTGTAAGTAAAGAAAGCCAAGCGCTCTTTCAGAAAAACGCTTGGCTGTCGTCACTGGGGCCTGCTTACAAGGTAGGATACTAACACTGCCATAATAATACTAACGCGGCCTGTGCCGTCGGCACAATTGGTCGGAACACGTATCGATTATTTAGACACACAGCAAGAGACAGGAAAGTATGAAAGTAGCAGTTTACTGTGGTTCTCGCTCAGGTAGTGAGCCGATGTACGCTGAAAAAGCCAGAGAACTGGGTGAGTTCTTCGGTAATAACGGCATAGATCTGGTGTTTGGCGGTGGGCATGTCGGCCTGATGGGTATTATTGCCGATGCCGTGCTTGCCAGCGGCGGCAAGGTTTATGGCGTTATCCCGCAGCATCTGGTCAATCGGGAGCTGGCGCACCCGGACCTTACCGAGCTTTTTGTTGTGAACAACATGCATGAACGCAAGGCGAAGATGGCCGAGCTGGCCGATAGCTTTGTCGCTT
Source organism: Marinobacter antarcticus (assembly GCF_900142385.1). Classification (NCBI taxonomy): domain Bacteria; kingdom Pseudomonadati; phylum Pseudomonadota; class Gammaproteobacteria; order Pseudomonadales; family Marinobacteraceae; genus Marinobacter; species Marinobacter antarcticus. The sequence goes on along the minus strand of NZ_FRAQ01000001.1, from coordinate 454,533 downwards.
TGCCGGGCGGCATCGGCACGCTGGAAGAAATCTTCGAGGTCTGGACCTGGGCCCAGCTTGGTTTCCACCGGAAACCTTGTGCTTTCTATAACGTTGACGGATTTTATGATTCGTTGCTGGACATGGTGAAAACCATGGTAGCCGCCGGGTTTGTAAAGCAGCAGTACTTGGACATGATCGTGGTGGCGAAAACTCCGACAGAGCTGCTCGATGGCTTCAGGGACTACACCCCGCCCCAGGAAAAGTGGTCCTGAGGTGGTATGAGTTCCCCGGTTGAATTCAAAGCCGGCTGACCCTGCTCATTAGCCGGCTCCAGTCGATCGGCAGCCGCTTTTCCAGGCCGGCAAGAGAGGGATCTTTCGGGTTTATAGGGTCGAAGGGCTGTTTGCTGGCGTACACAACGGTATTGTTGGTTTTGCTTTTGAACATAAGCAGAGTGGCAAAGTGCTTTCTCAGCTGGCGGAAGTAGGGCCCTTCGGGATCGGGCGCGCGGTGGTAGTTCAGAACCAGCCAACCACCAGGGCTCAGTGCCCGGCTGCAGCTTTCTACAAACTGGCGCTGCGCCTGCGCTGGGCTCATACGGTCTGCGCTGTACAGGTCTGCCAGGATCATATCGGTAATGGCATCGGGAAGATCGCTCAGGGCATTGCGGGCATCGGCAATGGTCACGCTCAGGCGTTCGCTGTCGGGTAACCCGAAGTATTCCCGAGCCACATCCAGCACCGCCTGCCTCAGTTCAACCGCGTGCACATGGCAATCCGGATAAAGGTGATGAAAAGCACTGGCCATTACGCCGCCGCCCAGCCCCAGTATGGTGACGTGCTGCGGGGGGCAAAAGGCGGCTGGCAGGAGCATCGCCCGGCTATATTCGTGCACAGGAATGTAGGGGTATCGCCGGTCGATCTTGCTCTGCTCAAATATCGAATTGAAGGTCAGTACCCGATGTTTGCGGTAGTCGATCACCAGAATACTGCCGAGTTTGTCCCGGCTGTGGTGAATAATCTCGCCTTTGTTGAACATGCGGTGCTCTTTGAGGAGGTCGGAGGCTTAGCGTTCCAGGTGTTTGATGACGTCCTGTGCACCCATGGCGCGGGCAAGGCTCAGAGCGGTATTACCGTCTGCGTCCTGTAGCTCTGGGTTGGCGCCTTTTTCCAACAGAAGTTGCACCGTATCTGCATGGCCGTTGCCGGCGGCGAGCATCAGCAGGCTGTCGCCGTCGCTGGTGCGTATGTCTGCGGGTACTCCCGCTTCCAGCAGAGGGCGCAGCATATTGGTGCCGCCGTTACGTGCCAGCTCAAAAATCCCCTGGGCGAAGGCGATGGCGTCTTCATCCAGCTGGCTCTCTGGTTGTTGCGGCTGGCCGGGCTTGTGCTCGTTCATCTGGTCTCCGTTTTACGCGTTACTGGAAGGTCGGTTGGACATGCGTACGATACCGCTGATACAACGTATTATCACAGAATGGGTTAGTCTCTGGCACAATCATTTAGACAGAGCCCAGCAATTAACTGCAATAACCGACAGGAGAAAGCGCCATGAAACTGAACGTTGAGGGTATTGAAGAGGGCAAGCCGGTCCCGGAGATATTCGCGTTCGGCGTGTTCAACCCGGAAGATCACATGAGCTTTGGCCCCAACCGGAACCCGGACATGTTCTGGGAAGGTGCACCGGAAGGCACGAAAAGCTTTGTGGTTATGATGTTTGATCCGGATGTGCCCAGTGTGGCAGATGATGCAAACCAGGAAGGCAAAACGGTTTCAAAAGATATTCCACGGGTGGATTTTTTCCACTGGTTGTTGGTGGATATTCCCGCCAGCATCAGCCGGATTCCGGAAGGCGAAGACAGCGATGGCGTTTTGCCCAAAGGTAAAGACGGAGGTCTCGGCCCGGTGGGCTTGCGCGGCGTAAATAACTTTACCCAGTTTCTGGCCGGTAACCCTGATATGGCAGGCACCTACTGCGGCTACGACGGCCCCTGCCCGCCCTGGAATGATGAGTTGCTGCACCACTATCACTACGAAGTGCATGCACTGGATGTGGAATCACTTGGTCTTTCCGGAGAGTTTGACGGTGAGGCGGTGCGTAACGCCATGGCCGGCCATGTTCTGGCCAGTGCCAGGGTTACCGGAACCTACACGTTGAATCCGGACCTGCGCTAAGGTCAGCGCGCGGCTGAGGCAGATTACAGATCTGCCCAGTTGATGGCTCTGAAATCGAAGCTGCTTTCCAGAGTTGGTTTGATAATCCGGAAATACGGAGATGCATCAAAATCCCTCGGTGTGAACAGGGATGTTTGCCGGATCCGGTAGTGCTCACGAATACAGCTTGCACAGTTCGGGTCGTCGGAGGGTATTGTGTCGATGGTCGGAAGTATCGGATAGCGCAGGCGCTGAAAACCCTCCGCAATGAATGTGGAACAGATAGCCCGTGTCGGGTCTCCGCTTCCAAATGACAGCAGCTTGTATCTGTGCCGTGCAGGAACCGGTGGTGTCTGGATAAGATAACGCGCAAGATCAAATACATTCTTCATATCGTACTGGTGCCCCAGCCGGCTCAGGGCGTAATCGGTGAGCGTGCGAATGTTCTCGTCATCAAGCCCCACAGGGCGGCAGATGCGGGTATGGCTGTTACGGTAAAAGGATAGCGACAGCGGGCGAATGCCGAACTCGAGATCCGCTTCAATCAGAGTTTGTGGCTCACCGTATTCCGAGGTTCCCAAGCCCGCATCCGGCCCCAGGTAGAGTGCCGCATGAGACCACGTTGACTGGGTCAGGTATTTTATTGCCACGCTGATGCGTGTATCCCCCTCTACAAGCAGAACATCTCCCGGCCTGAGAGCCTTTCCCAGAGCTTCATAGGTTGAAGTGGGCACCGAATGCTGCGCCACTTGCTTGGAAAGGTAAGCGGCGAGATGTTTCGCTAGCCAGTTCAGGAACATTCTTCACTCCGATGGTGTGCAGGACGTGTTGATGACCAACCGTCGGCCTTCCGCAGTTTAACTCTAGTCGTCCGTGCCGGGTTTTTGAATGCTTAGTGCGTCGGCTAGAACCCCAGGAGGCCTGAGGTTCATCGCGTTTATGAAGCAGGTAAATCGCTTAGCTGGTTGCACCTGCGTCTTTGACCATCGGGCCATGAAGGCACGGATGGTTGTTTCCACATTCGAGATCTCTGGCACTTGGTGTGTCCGCATAAGCTGTTGCACCCCACGCGAATACAACAAGGGCACCGATCAGTGTTAAAGTTTTCATAATGCTGTTCCTCTTCGTTGGTATAGCGGCCACGCTCCTGTTGATCTGAGTTCAGTCAACGTCCTGGGGTGTGGCTTTCACGGTATGGACACACGAGTGAACGAAGGATTACAGATTATTCGCATGCTGCGGATTCGGGAGCGTCTGCCGCACTGTCAGTCGGCTCAGTAAGCGTCAAGAATATGCGCCATATCGTCGCCCAAAGCCTCCAGGTCCCCGGCAGAGAGGTTCCGCTCTGCAATGGAGCGCAGACCCATGATCTGACTTTGCATCAGTCGGGCCAGACGGGCGCAATCTGTTGAGTCTTTCAGTTCGCCCCGTTGTTTGGCTTCCTCCAGCAATTCCGAGAAAGATTGCTCAATGGCTCCGAGGATTTCCCGGGCCTGGTCTGAATGCCCGGTGTGTGTGTTGCTTGCCTCCAGCAGGGTTTTAACGATGAGACAGGCCCGGGAGGGTACTTCGTCTTTATCGACACAGCCACTTGCGATTTTCCGCAGGTAGCCTTTGAGCCCGTCTACAATGGAATCGTAACCAGCCATATGCCTGGCCAGCTCCGCACCGCCAGCCTGGGCATAGCGGGCCAGAGCTTCAGAATAGAGGCCATCCTTGCTGCCAAACGTTGCGTAGATGCTGCCGGGACGCATATCCAGAGCATGCTCAATCTGCTTCATTGAGCTGCCGTTATAACCCCTCTTCCAGAACAGACCAATGGCCTGGCCGAGGGCCGCTTCCCGATTAAAACTGGGACTTCTCGCCATGGGTGTCACCGTTAATTGCGGGTTTGAATGTTCATTCAATTATATCTTGAATGATCGCTCAGCAACAGATACCGTGATGATGTTGCTGAAAATTCCCGAAAACCCTTCCCGCCCTCAACGTGACCGGTAGAATACGCTGATGAACCGTTCACAATGGGCTTTCCGTCTCACTATTCTGATCATTGTCGCACTCTTGATGGGGGCCATTTGGCTGATCCTTCGTCAACTGGGCATGCCTGTGAGTCTGGCACCAGTAGCGCTTTCTGAGTGGCTTAGCGATCAGGGTATGTCCGGGCCATTTTTGCTGATGCTGTTGATGATCCTCGCAGTGGTTGTTGGGCCAATTCCAACACTGCCCATCAGTGCTGCCGCAGGGCTCGTTTACGGCACGTTCACCGGAACCGCGATTGCGGTGTCGGGCGCCCTCGCCGGATCCATCATTGCTTTTTATCTGGCGCGGATCCTGGGGCGTGAGGCGGTTCGGCGCAAACTGGGCGACAACCCGGTATTCTCAGCCACCGGGTCCCAGCGTTTTCTGTTCATCGCGGTGACGCTGACGCGCCTGATCCCATTGTTTTCGTTTGCGCTGATCAGTTATGCCGCCGGTGTCACTGCGATATCGTTCTGGCGCTACGCACTCGCGACAACCCTCGGCATGATCCCCATGACCTTTGTGTTTGCCGGACTGGGCCACAGCTTTGAACTCAGTCCTGTGCTGACGGTGGTTGCCGCTGCCGTCATCCTTGTGGTGATGAGCACCTTGCCGCTGTATCTCGGCAGACGCCCCCACTCCCGGCTGTCTCGTTTCCTGCATCTGGATACTAAGGTCTGAGCTTTCCGGCATTGCATGTGTAACAGAACGGGGTTGTTTTGGTCTGTAGTCATGATTCTGAACTACTACTGACCAGACTGACTGACTTGGGAGTGATTATGCGTGGATATCGATTAGTGACCGGCTTTCTTGCATGGGTTCTATTGCCCGGCCTGGTTTGGGCGGATATCAATCCCGGCCTCTACAAACCCTACCAACGCCTGTTATCCAACTATCTCATTGAACAAACATTGCCCGCTAACGGACTGGTCTCCGCGTTTGATTACCAGTCCGCATTGGCGGATACGGATTTGGCGCAGACGCTGGAACAGCAGCGCAAAGCTCTGGCGGAATTTGATACCGGAACCCTTGAGGCTCAGAAAGAGTCCGTAGCCTTCTGGATTAATGCCTACAATTTTTTCATGCTCGAACAGATACTTACCGAGCGGCCGGACGGCCTGTTGGTTTCATCCGTCTGGGATTATGGCGGCCGGGTGAACCCGTTTGTCGACAGTGTCTTTGAGCGGGAAAACTTCGTGATTGGCGGGGAGCGCTTCAGCCTGAACCAGATCGAAAAAGGCGTTTTGCTGGGTGAGGACTATCAATCCCGAGGCTGGAAGGATGCGCGGGTTCACTTCGCCGTAAACTGCGCTTCTGTGGGTTGCCCACCGTTAAGAGAACAGATTTACACTACGGCCAACCTTGAGGGTCTGCTGGAAGAGAATACTCGCCGGGCGTTCAACACCCAACACCATCTTCGGGTGACTGGCAACACCCTGTATGGCACGGAACTGTTCAAATGGTACGAACAGGACTTTGTTGAGGCGGAGGGATCGGTTCGGGCCTTTATCCGGCGCTGGGCCGGCGACGCGGTAGCGGAACAGGTGGCCGGGACGTCGGAACTGGATTACATCGACTACGACTGGTCCCTCAATCTGCCTGCCGCCGATAGAAATATTCTCAATTTACATAGACCGAAAAAGAATAGATGAGCGGCTATGCATAACGGATTTAAAGATCCATAATGATCGTTCAAAAATGAACTCCAAGTTGGAGGTGGTGCGATGAATCGTTTAACGACATTGCTTGTACTGATGCTGCTTAGTGCGTTTTCCTACGGAGCAGAGCCGGGAGTGCCTGCCCTGGTGGATGCCCAATGGCTGAATGAGCGCCTGAATGAGGAGAAGCTTGTTGTGCTGGATGTGCGCTCGGGCATCGATAATGGCGGCGATCGGAGCAGCTTCCAGAAAAGCCATATTCCCGGTTCGGTTTACAGCAATTACACCAATGATGGCTGGCGGGAAACCCGGGATGGTGTGGCCGGTTTGATGCCTCCGGTCCGCTTCCTGGAACGTCTGATTGGCAGCCTGGGGATCGCCAACGGGAATACAGTGGTTCTGGTTCCGGCCGGCACTGGCCCGACCGATTTCGGTAGCGCCGCACGGGTATACTGGACCTTCAAGGTACTGGGTCATGAGTCAGTGACCATCCTTAATGGCGGCCTTGCCGGTTGGAAAGCCGCAGGCTACGAGGTAGCCAAGGGAGAGGGCGCCCGCTTGCCGGTGGCGCAATTTGCCGCTGAACTTCAGGAGCACCTGATTGCCAGCCTGGAAGAAGTTCAGGCCGCCCGGGACACCCAGGCGCAGCTGGTCGATGCCCGCCCCGTGGACTATTTCCGTGGCGAAACCAAGTCTCCGGCCGCTAAGGCCCCCGGCACCATTCCCGGATCAACGAACCTGCCCCACCAGTCGTTCATTAAACAGCAAAACCAGGTGTTTTATCTGGACCAGGACGCCATTAGCGATAAGGTCAACACCGCTGAACTGAACCCTCAGGCCCGGACAATTGCCTTTTGCAATACCGGCCACTGGGCAGCCACGGACTGGTTCGTGCTGAGCGAACTGGCGGGCTTCCAGGAGGTTGCGCTTTATGACGGCTCCATGGCGGAATGGTCTCAGGACAGCAACCGTCCGCTGCAGGTTGCCAAAAAAGGATTGGGGAAGCTTCTGGACCTGTTTAACTGAGTGGCAAAGTAATGACTGATTCCGCAGTTCTCCAGCCTGGTCTGCAACAGCCGGGTTGGCAGGTGGACCGCTTTATTGTATCAACCGCCCTGTTTGGCCTTGCCCTGTTGGGTGGTCTGATCTGGTTGGAAACAGCACCGTTCATGGTAGCGCTGTTTGTGGTGGGCACGGTGCTTGGCATGGCGCTCTACCACGGAGCTTTCGGCTTCACTGCCGGCTGGCGCAATCTGGTGGTCAAAAAGCGCGGTGCCGGCATGCGGGCCCAATTGCTGCTATTCGGTGTGACCTCACTGATCATGGTGCCCATGCTGCACAGTGGCATGGAAGGCCTGGTGGGTGCGGTGGCGCCGGTGGGCACCTCTCTGGTTGTGGGCTCCTTCCTGTTCGGTGTAGGCATGCAACTGGGTGGTGGCTGTGGCTCCGGCACCTTGTTTACCGTCGGTGCCGGTAACATTCGAATGGTGGTGACGCTGGTGTTTTTTATCGCCGGTGCCGTGCTCGGCTCCATTCATCTGCCCTGGTGGCTGGATCAGCCCGGGTTCGATCCGGTGCCACTGGTCAACACCTTCGGCATTAGCGGTGCCATCCTTGCCCAGCTTGTCGGCCTGGGGCTGATTGCCTGGTGGGTCAACCGCATTGAGCGCAAGGCCCATGGCAATGTTGAACGGGATGAACTGCTCTGGAAAAACCAGGGGCACGGTGTATTGCGTACTTTGATCAGCGGCCGCTGGCCATTCACCTGGGCAATCCTGATTCTGGCCGCCGGCAATGCCCTCACCCTGGCCATCGGTGGCGCACCCTGGAGCATCACCTTTGCGTTTAACGTCTGGGGCGCCAAGGCCCTCGAGGTAGTGGGGGTAAATATGTCCCAGTTCGAGTTCTGGCAATGGGATTATCCCGCCATGGCTCTGAAGGACTCGGTTCTCACCAACATCCCTTCGGTGATGAACTTCGGATTGCTGCTCGGCGCCATGCTCGCGGCGGGCTTGGCCAACCGGTTCAATGAAGCCAGTCGCAACAAGCCCGAAGGCCGGCAGTTTCTGGCGGCGGTGGTAGGCGGATTGCTGCTCGGCTATGGCGCCCGGCTGGGCTTTGGCTGCAACATCGGTGCGCTGTTTTCCGGCATTGCCTCAGCCAGCCTGCACGCCTGGATATGGTTCGCCAGTGCCTTTGTCGGGTCGCTGATTGGTATCCGGCTACGGCCCTGGTTCCGGCTGGCAAACTGATGAAGGGGTCTGAAACCATGGAGCGAGCTTACAGCCGCACCCGTATTCTGGTGATGCTGGGATTTATTCTGGCACTGATCCTGGTGGATCATTTGAACAGCCCAACCTTTGCATTCAATTCCGGGCAGGGCAATGTGGAAACCGCACTGAGCCAGCGGGATGAAACAGCCTGCGCGCCCTGCGGTGCGCCGTGCCCGTCAACGAGAAACTGACCGGTATTGAAGCAGGTATTAGGTATTAGTAGTGGGAAGGAAACCACCGGTTCCGCCCGGGAGCTCTGTTTTTTGAAACCGATAAAATTTGAGAATGGGTGTAATAGTTGTGGAGGTCATGTGTCTCTATCCTAACCGCTCCTTTGGGCGGTGAGCCAATAGCTCCATAATCACGGAGAGAGACAATGTCTACAATACATCCTCTGAGAAAAGCCATCCGCAGTTCCTATGAACATCGTCGCACTACCTGGTGGTCCGCGGCTCTGATGACTGCCATGCTCGGCACCAGTGGGCTGGCGGTAGCCGCCTGCAGCCCGTGTTCCCCATGCAAGAATAAGTGCAAGGCCGGACAGCACTGCAAAGCTGGCTGTAATCCGTGCGCAGCCAAAAACCCGTGTGCGACCAAAAATCCCTGCGCCGCGAAGAACCCCTGCGCCACCAAGGGTTGTAATCCCTGTGCTGTGAAAGGATGCAACCCGTGCGCCGCAGCGGGTAAGTGCGGTGCCAAACCCAATCCCTGTGCGGCCAAGAAGGTGAGCCGGCCTGCCAACTATCAGTCATACGAGGGCAATCCCTGCAAACTGATGGCCTTGGGCGAGAAACTGTTTAACGATCCGTCACTGAGCAGTAATGGCTTGTCCTGTTCGACCTGTCACAACAATGGCGCCAGCTACAATGCAACCTTCGCCAATGCCTACCCGCACTCGGTGGCCATGGCCCGGGATATCTTTGGCTTGGACTCCGTGCACCTGGATGAAATGGTTCAGATCTGCATGGTCCAGCCTATGGCCTCCGAGCCTTTGGCGTGGGACAGTGAGGAATTGGCCGCTCTGACTACCTATATGGGCAAGGTTCAGAAGCAGCTGGCAGGCAACCCATGCGCGCTCAAGGGCGGAAAGTGTGGTGCCTGTAACCCTTGCGCTGGCAAGAATCCATGCGCTACAAAAAATCCCTGTGCGGCTAAGAATCCCTGTTCAGCCAAAGTGGGGAAAAGCTTGGCAAACGTCGCTGCATAAGGTCGAGCACAAGTCTGACGCGCGCGGTTTCCAAGATAACCGGAAACCGCGCTGCAGGAGGTGAGAGATTATGACAGAGCTCCAGATTCCGAAACTGGCGAGCCTCAGCGACAGCCAGCTGACAGCCAGCCTGGCAGCCATTGACGATATCCGGGAATGCTACCGGGTGTTGGAGAAGGGTGGCATAAACATTGTCGGTGAAGTGCTCAGGGGGCAGGGGTCTTTCTATGAGATGGATCATTATCCGAAAGACGACGTCTATGATCGGGACACGGCGTCCCAGTATTACTACCATGCTCACCGCGCGGATCATGCTGAGCACGGCCATTTCCATCTGTTTCTGAGGAGCGCGGCATTACCCCAAGGTGCTGAGCCGGCAATGGGGCCAGCGGGCGAGGATCGGGTGGCTCACCTGGTGGCGATTTCCATGGACGCCTGGGGCTATCCCACGGATCTGTTCGCGGTAAACCGCTGGGTAACGGATGAAAGCTGGTTGCCTGCAGAGACGATCGTTACGGAACTTGATCGGTTTGCCATCGACCACGCTTATCCCAGCTGGCCGGTGAATCGGTGGCTGACAGCGATGGTGCGTTGTTTCAGGCCACAAATTGAAGCCCTGCTTTACCACCGGGACGAGGTTGTCTCACAACGACAGGGGCAGAACCTTGAGCAGGTGCTTGAGGACCGTTCCCTGGAAATTACCGGAACCATCCCGGTCGATATAGAAAGTTGGGCGGACAAACTGAAAGCGGAGCAAAAAAGACGAATTCAACCCAGCGAAATACCGCGAAAACGGTTATCAGGAGCCGGCAACCAACGGTAATCCGGTCGTCTCGGGACGGAAGGTTAGTTATCTCCGTTATTCTTTTTCCAGGCCTGGAGGGCCTCTGTCACCCGTTCATCAATCCGACGCATGAGTTCCTCGTCCGGCTTGCCGGAGGAGTGCGCCTTCATAAGATTCGTGCTTGCGCGAAGGTTGCCGATAAACGTGCGGCAGTCCTTGCACATCATCAGATGCATCTTCACGGACACGTTCTGTCGGCCGGTCAATTCGCCATCGATGTAGTCACTGGCGATTCCGGCCAAGTCCCTGCACATTAACATTCGCCCGTCTCCTGGAAAGTTTCCACCATGAGAAAGATCTTCTGCCTCGCACGGTGTAAAAGAACACGAAGGTTAGAGGCACTGACATCCAGAATGTTACAGACATCCTCGGATTTGTGTTGGTGGGCTTCGTAAAGCATCAGGGCTGAGCGCTGGGTTTCTGGCAACACCGATAGATGTTTATCCAGGCAATCACTGAGCGCGTCTTTTTCCATCAGAGTGTCTGCGGATTCGTGGAACTTAAGTTTTGGTGGCAGGTCCCAGCGGCCTTTGGCATTGAAACGGTCGGCAAGCTCCGGCTCGAGACTTTCTGAAAAATCAGTGGCTACTTCCCGATTGCTGGATCGGAGCTTGTTCTTGCAGCGGTTGGCGACAATTCGGTGCAACCAGGTTTTCAGGCCGGAACGACCTTCAAACTTCTGAATAGCATCGATCACCGTCACCCAGCAGTCCTGAACGATTTCCTCGGCACTCGAGTAATCCAGATAGAACCGGGCGACAGCCAGCATTCCGGGCGTGTAGGTGCGCACCGCTGCCTGATAGGACTGATCATCGCCCGTTTTCATGCTTTGAATCAGTGCTGCTTCCTTGAGGGCGTCTGTATCGGACATTGCTGTTTCCTTTTATGAGCAATTGTTCAAGAATAGCAGTAAGTTCTGAAAGCTGGCGAAAAGTTCCTTGCGTATCATCCACCGGGGCCGTGACCAAATTGTTAGATATTCATGAGAAAACGTTGACACAATGCCGGTCTGAATAACGTACAACATGATTAAACCGGTAAAAGAAGCAAAACTGAAGCGCTTGATGTAACACTTCCGCGACTGGCGTGTCTTTGCAGTATCACGTTAAAGGTAATAAGGATTATTTCATGACAGCGAAAAAGTGGATTCTGGTCGGGTTGATCGTGGCGGTGATCATCGGCTTTATCGCCAGCGGTGGTAATGAACTGCTGACGCTGCAGAATCTCAAGGATAACCAGCAGCTTCTGGATAGCTGGATTAGTCAGAATCTGGTGGTTGCGGTGCTCGGCTTTGTGGCTATCTACGTCGTGGTCACAGCGCTGTCACTCCCCGGGGCAACGATCATGACCCTGGCAGGCGGTGCTTTTTTCGGTAACCTTTACGGCCTGGCGGCGGTGTCGGTTGCCTCCACCATCGGTGCCTCTCTGGCGTTTCTGGTAGCCCGCTTCCTGATGCGCGATACCTTGCGCCGACGTTATGCCGAGACGGTGGCGAAAATGGACCGTGGTATCGAAAAGGATGGCGCGTTCTACCTCGCAACCCTGCGCCTGGTGCCGGTATTCCCCTTCTTCCTGATCAACCTGGCCATGGGCCTGACGGCGATGAAGCTGCGCACCTACGCTCTGGTTAGCTGGATTGCCATGCTTCCGGGGACCTTTGTCTACGTTAATGCCGGTACGCAGTTGGGCCAGATCCAGTCCACCAGCGATATCGTTTCTGCGGATCTGCTGCTTTCCTTTGCGTTACTCGGGCTTTTCCCCCTGATTGCCAAGTTTGTGGTGGGCTTTATCCGCCGTCGCAAGGTGTACGCAGGCTGGCAGAAGCCCGAGAGCTTTGATTACAACCTGTTGGTGATTGGCGGTGGCTCGGCGGGTCTGGTATCTGCCTACATTGCTGCTGCGGTTAAGGCGAAAGTGGCGCTGATTGAAAAGCACAAGATGGGCGGTGACTGCCTGAATACCGGTTGTGTGCCTTCGAAGGCACTTATTCGCAGCGCGAAAGCGGCGGATACCTTGCGCCATGCTAATCGTTACGGCCTTGAATCGGTGCCGGTGAAAGGGTCATTCCGGAACATCATGAACCGTGTCAAAGATGTGATTGCCAAAGTAGAGCCTCATGACTCCCCTGAGCGGTATCGGGAACTGGGCGTGGATTGCATCGCTGGCGAGGCGAGCTTCGTCTCTCCCTGGGAGCTGGAGGTAAAGCACAATGATGGTCACACAGAGCGGCTGACAGCACGGAGTATTATTGTCGCCACCGGCGGCAAGCCGGCCATGCCACCGATTCCAGGGCTTAATGATATGGAGCCTTTGAACTCTGACAACCTTTGGGAATTGCAGGAGCAACCGGAGCGTTTGCTGGTGCTGGGTGGTGGCCCCATCGGTTCCGAGCTGGCTCATGCTTTCGCCCGCCTGGGCAGCCAGGTGATTCAGGTAGAAATGGGTGATCGGTTGCTGGCTAAAGAAGACAGCGATGTGTCAGAACTGGTGAAAACTCAGTTCGAAAATGATGGCGTTGACCTTCGTCTGGAACATGCGGCCAAAGAATTCGCCATCGAAGAGGGCGAAAAAGTGGTTTACTGCGAGCACAAGGGAGAGCGGGTTCGTATTGCCTTTGATCAGGTGCTGGTTGCGGTGGGCCGCGCCGCAAACACCACAGGTCTGGGGCTAGACAAAATCGGTATCGAGACCTTGCCTAATGGAACCGTGCCGGTGGAAGAAGACATGAGCCTGCGTTACCCGAATGTGTTTGCCTGTGGCGATGTTGCCGGTCCCTATCAGTTTACCCATGCTGCAGCGCATCAGGCTTGGTATGCCGCGGTGAATGGCCTGTTTGGTCAGTTCAAGCGCTTCAAGGTGGATTACCGGGTTATGCCCTGGGTCACCTTTACCTCGCCGGAAGTGGCCCGCGTCGGCCTGAGTGAAGCCGAAGCCAGAGAGAAAGGCATTGCCTTTGAAGTCACCAAATACGGTCTGGACGACCTGGATCGGGCAATTACTGAAAGCGAAGACTCTGGTTTTATCAAGGTGCTGACGCCGCCGGGTAAGGACAAGATTCTCGGTGCTGTGGTGGTTGGTTCTCATGCCGGGGAGATCCTGGCCGAGTTCACCCTGGCGATGAAGCATGGTCTCGGCCTGAACAAGATTCTGGGTACCATTCATCCGTATCCGACCTGGAACGAGTCTGCCAAGGCTGCCGCGGGGGAATGGAAGCGCGCCCACGCACCCCAGGGCATTCTCAAACTGCTGGAAAAACTGCATGGCTGGCGGCGAGGAAAGGGCCAAAGCCACCAGGCGAAACGTAAAGAAGTGACTACGGGCTGAAAAAAAGCGGGCGGTTGCTGTAACAAGACAGCACTGCCTGTGTCCGTGTCCTATTCCCATTAACATCGAGGAGCATGTATGCCCCTGACCGAAACCCGACCGGCCCGCAGTAAACGCATTCCGGCCGTGGAAGTGCTCGAACCCAGGGCTTTCGACAGCTGGACCCATACTCGCAACGGTGACCCCCGAGGGTATATTGATGCGAACAGGCTGAAAGAGTTATGGATTCACACCGGCACGGCCTGCAATCTGGCCTGCCCTTTCTGCCTCGAAGGCTCCCATCCCGGTGATGGCCGCATTCCGGGTATGAAGCTGAGTGATGTGAAACCGTTCATTCATGAAGCGATCGACATGAGTGTGGAGCAGTTTTCATTCACCGGTGGAGAGCCGTTTGTGATTCGGGATTTTGTGAATATTCTCGATTATGCCAGTCAGCACCGTCCCTGTTTTGTGCTCACTAACGCCACCGAGCCGTTGCTGAAACGCAGGCACCAGGTGCTGCCGCTGCTGGATAACCCCTACCCGATTCACTTCCGTGTAAGCCTCGATTTCCCGGATCGCGCCCGCCACGACAAAGACCGTGGTGAAGGCAGTTTTGATCAGGCGCTGGAGGGCATTCACTGGCTGATTGAGCAGGGTTTCAAGGTCTCTATTGCTCGCCAGACGGATCCGGAGGAAATTCCGGCGAACGTGGAAGCGGCATTCCGTGACATTTTAGAGTCGTGGCAGATTCCTTCTGATCTGGCCTTCACGGCATTTCCGGATCTGGGTACACCGGGTTCTGAAGACGGCAGTCCCGAGATTACCGAAAGCTGCATGGACAAGTATCCGACCGAGGAGAGCCGGGCGCACTTTATGTGTACCTATACGCGGATGCTGGTGAAGAAGGGCGAGCAGGTTCGGGTTTATGCCTGCACGCTGGTGGATGACGACCCCCAGTATGATCTGGGCGGTTCGCTGGCGGAGAGTATGGATGAGCGCATTATGTTGCGGCATCACCGGTGCTTTTCCTGTTACCGGTTTGGGGCCAGTTGTTCGGCGCCTGGTTGATTTTCAGGACGGCTAGATTGGCATTGGCGGCCTGCGGGGCGGGAATTAATTTCCTTGGAAAAAACAACTCGCTTCGCTCAGACATTTTTTTCTGGCGGAAATTAATTCCCGCCCCACAGACCGCGCGGGTCGCTGTGCTGTTCACTGATAGAAACGTGGATTTTTGTGATGACGACTTTTGAAGGTGCCCTGTTCTGGGGATTTCTGGTGGTTTACGGCATTGTGATGTACGTGCTGTCGCCAAAGAGCAAGAATGCGAATTCGTTCTACAAGGGTGCTGACGATCAGGGCAATCCGGTCAGTCAGTGGTCGCTGACGGCGAGTATCTTTATCAGCTGGATTTTCGCCAAGTCGGTGACCAACGCAGCCAATCTCGGTGCCGCTTACGGGGTGACCGGCGGTCTGGCCTACGCCAGTTACTGGTTGTCGATTCCGGTGGCGGGTTACATCATCTACCTTATCCGGACTCAGACCGGGGCCCGGAGTCTGCAGGATTTCCTGACCTCTCGTTTTGGCCGGTTTGCAGCCTTGGCGTTTGCGGCGGCGATTCTGATTCGGCTGTATAACGAAGTCTGGAGTAACACGGCGGTGGTGGGTGGTTACTTCGGACTGCCAGGCGAGTGGGAATACTATGTATCAGCTATGCTGTTTACCGTATTTACCCTTGCCTATAGCCTCAAAGGCGGTCTGCGTTCTTCCATTTTTACCGATGTGATCCAGACGTTTGTGTTCGTGTTTTTCCTGGGCGCAGTGCTGTTCATGATTATCCCGGCCAATGATACTTCCGCGTTGCTTAGTGAAGGCGAGTTCCGGTTGAACGCGGGTTTCGATTTGTTGCTGGTGGCGTTGCTGCAGATGTTCAGCTATCCGTTCCACGACCCGGTGCTGACGGATCGTGGCTTTGTGAACAAGGAAAAAACCATGCTCAAGAGCTTTGTCGTCGCGGGCTTGCTGGGCTTTGTCGCGGTGTTCGCCTTCAGTCTGGTAGGGGTTCATGCGCGCCTGAACGGTATTGATGCCATGGGCAATGCCCCAGCGGCGGTCGGGCAGTCACTCGGTCTTGCGGCGCTGTTCTTTATGAGTGTGGTGATGATGACATCCGCAGGCTCGACGCTGGACTCCACTTTTTCGTCGCTGGCCAAATCGCTGGCGGTGGACCTGCCGCGCCTGGCGCAGCGGGCAAAGGACAAGTTGCCGAGTATCCGTGTAGGTGCAGTGGTGATGATCGTCTTTGCATTAGCGGGCAATCTGCCGATGTTTGCCGGCACCGATATCCTCAAGGCCACCACCATTTCCGGCACCATGGTAATGGGGCTGGGCCCTGTGTTTCTGTTCTACGGTTTCACGAGTTGGTCGCCCTGGAGTTTCCATCTGAGTTTCTGGACCGGTCTTGGCCTCGGCGTGATGTTGGCGGTGGGGCTGATTCCGACCAGCTGGGCCATCGGCGACGGCAAGTACGCCATGTTGCTTGGGGTGAATGCGTATGGCTTCCTGATTTGTACTGGCGGCTTTTTCCTGCCATTGGCATTTCGGCGTTTGGCAGGTCGCTCACTGGCGGCCAGAGAAGTATGAGGTACTACCATGACTGAAGGTCGTAGTTGTCCCCTGGCCTACCGATACAGGCCTGAGTCTCTCTGCCAGCAGCCGGATGAGGTAACGGAGGACGTGCTTTATATTATCGGCGGGCTCTACGGGAATCCTTACGCGCTTGATGAAATCGAGCGGATGGCACTGGCAGAAGAGCGCCAAGGCCACCGGGTAAAGCTGATTTTTAATGGCGATTTCAACTGGTTTAACGCCAGTAATAGCCTGTTCCGGGATATCAATAACCGGGTGCTGGCGCATACCGTCAGCCTTGGCAACGTCGAATACGAATTGGCGAATGCCAGTGCTGGTGCCGGGTGCGGTTGTGCCTATCCGGATTTTGTCGATCAGCGTGTCGTAGAACGCTCGAACCGCATCATGGCGCGGCTGCAGGACGTTGCCGAACAGCATCCGGATATTCAGGAGCGGCTGTCGCTTCTGCCACGGTATCGGTGCTTGATGTTTGGAGGACTAAAGGTTCTGGTTCTGCACGGTGATCCCGAATCTCTTGCCGGTTGGGGGCTGGCCCATGAATCCTTTAGTGCCGCTAATGAATCCGTCGTGCTGGAGTGGCTGCACGCCACTGGCGCCGATGTGATTGCCTGCACCCATACCTGCCTGCCGGTGCTCTGGTCAGCGCAGATGGAGAGCCGGGCTCGCGTGGTGGTCAACAATGGTTCTGCCGGTATGGGCAACTTGCAGGCGGATCCACGCGGCTTGATTACCCGCATCGGTCTGCCCCGTCCAGTCACTGAGCCGGTAGCCAGCTTTGAGCAGCGGGGCGTTCACGTCTCCCTGCTTCCCGTTGTCTTTGATACGGCGGCCTGGCTATCTCGTTTTGACGAGCTGTGGCCGGCGGATTCGGATGCCGCTGCATCCTACAGGCAGCGTATCCTGCAAGGTACTTCCCTGAGTTCTGAGCAAGTCGTTTTTTCTTCCGGTTCCTGACGAATTAGTCATTGGCGAAAGCTTCAATACGGTCTATTCTGAAAGAAAGGGCGGTTGTGCTTTGCTGCGTGGTCATTAAGCCCGACTTGAAATATATTTTGTGGTCTATATAATTTAGCTCTAACTTTTTAAGGCGAATTGATCACGTTATGACATCAGAAGGTTCGAATACCACCGCCATCGCCCTTCGCACACCCGTTAAGGATGATGGCTTCAGGCTCCACCAGCTGGTCGCAGAATGCCCCCCGCTGGACGCCAACTCGATTTACTGCAACCTCTTGCAGTGCAGCCACTTCGCCGAAACCGGCGTGGCCGCAGAGAAGGACGGCGATCTGGTCGGCTTTATCTCCGGATACATCCCTCCCCAAAAGGCCGAAACTGTATTTGTCTGGCAGGTTGCGGTTCACGAGAAAGGTCGTGGGCAGGGTCTGGCCAAGCGGATGCTGAAAGAAATCGTGGCCCGGGAAGCGTGCAAAAACGTGACCCACATGGAAACCACGATCACCGCCGATAATGAAGCTTCATGGGCATTGTTTCGCTCGTTTGCGCGGGATATGGGCGCCGAGCTTGAACATCATGTGCACTTCGAGAAAGACACTCATTTTGGCGGTCAGCACGATTCTGAATTTCTGCTGCGCATAGGGCCGTTTACCAAGAAGCCCTGAGAACTTTTGCGGGCGCCCTGCCTGCTCACGCGCCCCAGCCTCAGAATTATCCTTAAATAATCCTATTGAAGAGGTCGAAAGGCCAAGAGGTAAAACCATGGAAATTTTCAAGTCCACTGAATCCGAAGTACGTGTATACAGCCGTGCCTTTCCGGTGATTTTTAACCGCGCCAAGAACGCCCATCTTTACACGGAAGACGGTAAGCAGTACCTGGACTTTCTGGCCGGTGCCGGTTCACTGAACTACGGTCACAACAACGACATTCTGAAAAAAGCACTGCTTGAGTATATCGAGGCAGATGGCGTGAGCCAGGGTCTTGACCTGTTCACCACGGCCAAGCATGATTTTATGGAGTCCTACAAGAAGTACATTCTGGATCCCCGTGGCCTGGACTACAAAATGCAGTTTACCGGCCCGACGGGTACCAACTGTGTGGAAGCGGCCCTGAAGCTGGCCCGTAAGGTGAAGGGCCGTACCGGTATTATTTCGTTCACCAACGGTTTTCATGGTGTGACCATGGGTGCGGTTGCCGCAACCGGCAATAAGCATCACCGTGTTGGTGCGGGTGTTCCGCTTTCTGGCGTAGACTTCATGTTCTACGACGGCTATCTGGGTGAGGACGTTGATACTCTGGCCATAATGGACAAGCTGCTGTCTGACAGCTCTTCCGGTGTCGAACTGCCGGCTGCGGTGATCGTGGAAGCAGTTCAGGGCGAGGGTGGTCTGAATGCTGCCCGTGCCGAGTGGCTGAAGGGGCTGGAGACTCTGTGCAAGAAGCACGACATTCTGCTGATTATTGATGATATCCAGGCAGGTAATGGTCGCACTGGTGAGTTCTTCAGCTTTGAGTTTGCCGGCATCAAGCCAGACATCGTGACGGTTTCCAAGTCCCTGAGCGGGTATGGCCTGCCTATGGCACTGGTATTGTTCAAGCCGGAGCTGGATGTTTGGGATCCAGGCGAGCATAACGGCACTTTCCGCGGTAACAACATGGCGTTCATTACGGCACGTGCCGCTGTCGATACCTATTGGAAAGACGATAAATTTGCCAATGAGGTTAAGGAAAAGGCTCAGGTTCTGGGCGATGGGCTGCAGGCGATTTGCGATAAGTACCCGGGTCAGTTCAAAATGAAAGGACGCGGTTTGATGCGGGGCATTGAAGCTGCCCACGCTGACGTCACAGGCCCGATCACCCAGCGTGCCTTCGAGCACGGTCTGATCATCGAGACCAGTGGTCCGAATGATGAAGTCATCAAATGCCTGATGCCGCTTACAACCAGCAAGGAAGACCTGAAACTGGGTGCTGAACTGCTGGCAAAAAGTGTGGATGAAATCATGCAGGAAGGAATCAGCGAGGCGTCTTAAGACGCCTCTCTATTCCCTACATTCATTCTGCAGGTTAGCCAGGGAAGAACTATGACGAGTCAATTACATACCGTCGAGAAAATCGGTGGTACCTCAATGAGCAACTACGAAGCCGTGCGAGATAACATCATTGTCGCGGATCGTAGCAAGGAAGAACTCTATCAGCGTATTTTTGTGGTATCCGCCTACAGCGGCGTAACCAACGAATTGCTGGAACACAAGAAAACCGGCGAGCCAGGCGTATACGCGCTGTTCGCCGACGCAGAATCCGACTGGGCGTGGGGTGATGACCTTACCAAGTTGATAAAATTCATTACAGATATCAACGGTGAGCTGTTTGAAGACCCGATGCTCAAGCAGCAGGCAGACCAGTTCATTACCGACCGTATTGAGGGCGTTCGCGGTTGCCTGATTGATCTTCAGCGCCTGTGTTCCTATGGTCAGTTCCAGCTCGAAGAACATTTGCTGACGGTTCGTGAAATGCTTGCGGGCATTGGCGAGGCCCACAGTGCGTTCAACACCACCCTGAAGCTCCAGCAAGAAGGTATCAATGCACGTTTTGTGGATCTTACCGGCTGGCGCGACACTGAACTGCTGCCGCTGGACGAAAAGCTGAAGCAGGCTTTCGATGCCGTTGATCTCACCCGTGAGCTGCCAATCGTGACCGGATATGCCCAGTGTAAGGAGGGCCTGATGCGCACCTTTGACCGGGGCTACAGTGAGATGACATTCAGCCGTGTGGCGGTTATTACCGAAGCCCGTGAAGCGGTCATTCACAAGGAATACCACCTGAGCTCCGCGGATCCCAACATTGTGGGCGCAGAAAAAGTGGTTCCCCTGGGTCGCACCAACTACGACGTGGCAGACCAGCTGGCAAACCTGGGTATGGAGGCAATTCACCCCCGTGCAGGCAAGGGCTTGCGCCAGTCGGAGATTCCGCTGCGGGTGATGAATACCTTCGAGCCGGAGCATACCGGCACCCTGATCACTGGCGACTATGTGAGCGAAAAGCCGCAGGTTGAGATCATTGCCGGTGCCAAGGGCGTATTTGCCATTGAGGTGTTTGATCAGGATATGCAGGGGGAGCCGGGCTCGGACCGCCGCATTCTGGATATCCTGAGCCGCTTCAAGGTGCGCTTCATTGCCAAGGATACCAACGCCAACACGATTACCCATTACGTGGGTAGCACGCTCAAGCACGTCAAACGCGTGGTGAGTGCGTTGAAAGAAGAGTTCCCCAACGGTGAGATCAGCACCCGTAAAGTGGCGTTGGTTTCAGCGATTGGCAGTGATATAAAAGTGCCGGGCATTCTGGCGCGGTCGGTCAAAGTGCTGGCTGATGAGGAAATCAGCGTGCTGGCTCTGCACCAGTGCATGCGCCAGGTTGATATCCAGTTCGTGGTCGATGAGGATAACTACGAGAAAGCGATCATTGCTTTGCATGGTGTTCTGATTGAGCCCCATAACCATGGGTACGCTATTGTTGCAGCTTGAGTGATAAAACCCGGGTGGATTCGTTGCGCCGGGAGGGCGACTTGCGATGAATCCATCCGTAGTATGAGGACGTATTCTCTGTAAATCCTCACCGGTACCAAGCCATGGCAAAGACCGACAGGCTGGGGCCGTCTCCTAAAATGCCCAATGATGGTGAAAGGGATTCTCTGGTTGGGTTGTATTTCAGGGATGCGTCCCGGTTCGAAATGCTTACAGAGGCGTCTGAACGCCGCCTTTCCCGCAAGTTAACGCTGTGCTATCGCATCATCAGTGCGGAAATGACGCTGCCTGATGACACCCCCCAGACATTCCGTGCTGTCATAGGCAGCCTCGGCGATGCCTGTGCCTTCTCACCCAGGTGCCGCCGCGCACTTAATCTTGCCAACGCCTGTCGCCGCAAGCTCATTCAGAGCAATCTGCGGCTGGCCGTTCACATTGCCCGCCGTTACAACCAGCAGGGCATACTCATGTCTGATCTGATTCAGGATGCGAATGTTGGCCTGATTAAAGGGGTTGAGCGGTTTGATCCCACAAAAGGTTTCCGTTTTTCCACCTACGCGTACTGGTGGATCAGTGAAGAGGTCAAACGTTGTTTGCAACGGGGTGGTCGGTTGGTTCACACGCCGGAAAATGTTGTGAATGAAATCCGCAACCTGCACAAAGTGTCGTTGCAGATGCATCAGAATCTTGGGCGTATGCCTTCCCAGACGGAGCTGGCGCGGGCGATGGAGGCGACACCCTCGCGGATCGGTGAACTCAGAGCGCTGGCCTGGCGGGAGATATCAACGGATGCTCCCTTGATTGAAGATGGCTCAATTACCCTGGGCGACAGCCTTGAGGCCGACGATCAGGCAAGCCCGGAGCAACGGATGTCGGGCCGCGATGATCGCCGGGCGCTGAAGTCCATGTTCAGTGAGCTCACGGATCGGGAGCAGGCTATTCTTTCGCGCCGCTACGGCTTAGGTTTGCCGGAACCGGATACTCTGCAGGTTATCTCTGAAGATATGGGTATAAGCCGGGAGCGGGTGCGGCAAATCGAGAAGCTGGCGTTGCGCAAGCTGCAGGCTCTGGTTGACGGGCCGGAAGAAGGCTTCAGGCTCTAAACGCCCTGGCTGGAGTGTAGCAGGAAGAACCAGGCGCCGACGGTCAGTTGGCAGGTAACCGCAACGAGCGTCAGAACCATGCGCATGCGCAGATACCAGGCTGGCCAGTAAACCCGCATCCAGCGTGCATCGGTGACGTACAGGCCAAGGTACGCAACGGTATAGAGCACAATTTGCGCTGGCGTACTCAGCAGGAGGCCAATGCCTGCGGCAACAAAGAACACTTGGCTTAGCAACATGGTGACCAGAGGCGATAGTGGGTAACAGCGATTATCCAGCTGCATGGCTATGGGCCAGTAAATGCCTGCCATGAAAGCCAGAATGCCAGCGCTGTAGAGGTAAAAGTAGCCCAACAGGGAGACGCTGTACTGCGGCATTGCGAAAAGAGCAGCAGCGCAGGCAATGAAAGGTATTAGCCCTGCTACCCCTACCAGAATCGCAAGTCTCGCTACTGAAATCACGTTTTTTGCCCCTGAACCTTCTGTCTCTGAACTCGTATTCTCAAAGGCTCTATGGCGGCAGGCTCCATGCCAATCATCTCGTGATAGGCAGAGGGGTGAACTACCTGAGTTTCTCTGATTGAAACGGCGCTAAGAGTATCCTGAAGTTGCCAGGCGCTGCGGAAAAGGCAAGTAACGTCTTTTTTATCGGATAGCAAAAATTGCCGATCACCAAAGCTCAGCCTGGCCATGTATTGCTGGCCTTCAATGGATATGATTTCAAGCAGATCAATGACCTGCTTTGGCTGGGCTACGAGTTGTTCCAGGGTAATTCTCACAGTAAAGCTCCGGGATACCTGATTCTCCAGAACTTACGAGACTGTGGGCGTTTAAGATCATTGAGCCAGCAAACGGCACTGCGCGTGCTGCGGGCAATAAACCATGTGGTCGTTGACCATGCCAGTAGCCTGCATGAACGCGTAGACAATGGTAGGGCCTACAAACGTAAACCCTGCGCGTTTGAGAGCCCGGGACATGGCCTCGGATTCTGGCGTGGTAACAGGCACCTCATTAAAGTTGCGCCACTTGTTCTGTCTCGGGCTGTTTTCCACAAACGACCAGAGGAAGCCGGAAAAACCCATGCCTTTCTCTTGAAGATCCAGAAACCCTTTGGCGTTTTCGATGATCGACTTTACTTTCAGCCTGTTTCGCACAATGCCCGGATTTGCTAGCAGTTCTGCGACCTTGGCATCGCCGTATTGAATAATTTTTTCCGGGCTGAAATTGTCATAGGCAGCACGATAGCTTTCCTGCTTGCGCAGAATGGTGATCCAGCTCAGGCCAGCCTGTTGTCCGTCCAGACAGAGTTTTTCAAACAGCGCGAGGTCGTCGTATTCGGGCCGGCCCCAGACCGTGTCATGGTAATGCACATAAAGTGGATCGGTACCGCACCATGGGCAACGCTCCGGGGTTGCTCCATCCTTCTGTGCAACAGGCATGTTGTGACCTTCCGATACTTTGACAGGGATTTGAATCAGGGCTTTGAGCGGATCTGTCGCTGAAACATCGGCTCCCAGTGAATGTCGAGTGATTCTGCAGCGCTCAGCGTGTAATCCTCGGGCGGCGGTTCCAGCAGTGTGATCGCTGGCCATGAACCCGGCCGGCAACCACCGGCTTGCCTATACACCAGTGTGCCCAGAAAACCCTCCGTATAAAAGCAGCAGGCCTGCCAGTGACCGTCTGGTTGATCGCCATAAAGCTCAAAATGCCTGCGCACTTCCAGAGTCTGCAGGTTGCCTGCTATGCCCCGGCCGGTGGCTTTGAGCCATGCTTCTTTCAGGGTCCAGACCCTGAGAAAAGTGTGAGGGTCATCCTCCTGAAACAGCCATTCCTGTTCAATGGAAGAGAACCAGCGCTTAACCACTTTTTGCCATTGTGGGTGCCGTTTGCTGGGCTCAATGTCTATGCCCAGTGCAGAGCCGTAT
Organism: Marinobacter antarcticus; assembly: GCF_900142385.1. Lineage (NCBI taxonomy): Bacteria > Pseudomonadati > Pseudomonadota > Gammaproteobacteria > Pseudomonadales > Marinobacteraceae > Marinobacter > Marinobacter antarcticus. Next base: position 430,939 of record NZ_FRAQ01000001.1, on the reverse strand, counting down.
TGGATGCCGCAGGCAGACAGGCCGTGGCTATGACTTAGTGAGAGGTGCCAGTCTGGCGGGTTGGCGGAGGCCGTTGGGCGCCCTTCAACCGGCCGACACTGGGCAGGCGCCACAGCACTTGCTCTGCTGAGAGCCTGTCGTATCAACCAGCGACTGGTGAGAAACTCTGCCGCGCGGGTATCGCTGAGTGCGGAGAATGTTTCACGCTCACGAGCCGTCAGCCAGTCCGGTGCTGCTTCGGGCACTTGTCCGGTCTGGTGACATAGCAGGATGGCCGGCTTATGCTGGTCGCCGGCGGGGTCAGGGCTGGAGTCGTTGGATGAGCCAGCCATCATCTGCCCTTACGTATTCGAATCGGTCGTGGAGGCGGCTGGGGCGGCCCTGCCAGAATTCGATGCGCTCAGGGACAACGCGGTAGCCACCCCAGAACCCGGGAAGTGGCACTTCACCTTCGCTGAATTTACGCTTCATTTCCGCCACCTTTTGTTCCAGCAGCCCCCGTGACGTAATGGCTTTACTTTGCTCCGAAACCCATGCGCCAATCTGGCTGCCCCTCGGGCGCGAAGCAAAGTACTTCAGGGATTCGGTCTTGCTGACCTTCTCAACCGGGCCCTGAATACGCACTTGGCGGTTCAGGCCAATCCAGGGAAACAGCAGGGCGGCCCGGGGGTTCTCTTCAATCTCATGGGCCTTTCGGCTGCCGTAATTGGTGTAAAACACGAACCCGCGTTCATCAAAGTATTTCAGCAGCACCGTGCGCAAATCTGGCATGTTGTCGGCACCGGTGGTGGCCAGGGACATAGCGTTGGGTTCGAGAATACCGGCTTCGCGGGCATCGCCAAACCAGGTTTCGAACTGCTGGGTCGGGTTGTCGCTCAGCGCCTCGCGATCCATCCCTTCACTCTCAAAATCGCGACGCATATCGCCGATGTCCATAAACCTTCCTCTCTCTCGCGTGTAAAAAATGACACGGGATAATTACGACGACTGAGCATATCGGGTTCAGGGCCGCCTGTCAGTGATCCTTGTGGCGTAGTCGTTTACAGAAACCCAACAATAAAGTGAGGCCCGGTTCACTTCTAATGGTACGGGCGTCTGGACCATGCACTTCGTGGGGATGCGTCGGGTTCCGCTCCGCCTGGCGATCAAATAGATCGGCCAGTTTGTGAATGTGGGGCTGATCCTGAGCTGGTATTGCCTGGCCATAACCTGAACAGCTGACAAACCGGTATCAGGCCGACTATCCTTGTGGGCAGGCAGGAGGGCAAGATCGCCCCAGGGATTCCGCCGTTTATGAGGAGATGTCCGTGGCCCAGAGCCGTCAACACAGTCGTATGCCCAGGAATCTGTTGATCGGATTCCTGGTTCTTCTGATTCTGTACAGCCTTGCAGGTTTTCTGCTTTTGCCCTGGTGGCTGGAGAAGTTGGTGCCCGATCAGCTGGAGCAGCGCATGGGGTGGCAAGCTGATGTTGGTGAAATCAGCAGTAACCCGTTTGCTCTCAGCGTTGAGGCTCTGAACCTGTCTGCTCAGGACAGCGACAATGAAAAGGTTGTGGGTTTAGATCGTCTGTATATCAACCTGAACTTCTTTGAGCTGATTCGTGGCGTTGTCGGGTTTGAGGCGATTGAGCTTGATGAGCCGTTCATCCGGCTGGATCTGCTTGAAGACTACAGCGTGAATTTTGCGCGTGACTTTCAGGCTGCTAACGCAGGGGAAGGCGGCAAGCCGGCAGAGCCGGAGAAAGGTCAGACGCCGCCCTCGCTGTATTTTAAGCAGTTCACTGTAAACGGTGGTGAGCTGCTGTTCCGGGATTTCACTCAGCCGGAAATGGTGGAGTTTCGGATTATACCTCTGGATCTGACCCTGAGCGATCTGGCTACCTGGCAACGGGATGATCGCAACAGCGATTATCATCTGCAGGCAGCCCTGGGTAGCCAGACCATCGAGTGGCAAGGCAACCTCAGTGTCACACCGCTTTACTCCAGTGGAAACCTCGCCATTTCTGGCGTTGATCACAAGACTCTCGGACACTTCCTTGCGCCTTACCTCCCCTATGATTTGCGTGGAGGTAAAGTAACGGTGCGTTCAGATTATGAGCTGCAGTCAGGCGACATTCTGTCCTTTTCTACCAGCAATGGCCGGTTTTCGGTGGAAGATCTGGCCGTCGCTCCGGATAAGCAGAGTGAACAGCCCCGCCTGACCACTGCGTCCATTGTCATCGACGATATAGGGTTTGATCTCAATACCCGCGAAGCGCGTGTCGGGCCGATTTCACTGGAACAGCCGGACATTGCGCTGGCGCGCAATAAAGCCGGAGAGATTGACTGGGTTGCCGCACTTGCCGCATTTAACAAGGGCAGCGGGAAGAAAGAGCCGGGCGCAGAAGCGCCGGAGCCTGCAGCGGCCGCGCGGCCTTTTCGCTGGTCACTGGAGAGCATCAACGTTTCCGGGGGCCGTGTGCTTTGGCAGGATCAGCAGCCGGGCTCGCCCGCAGAGCTGACACTGGAGCAGCTATCGCTTTCTATGGGTGACATCAGTAGTGAGATGGAAAATCCGATGTCGTACCAACTGCAGGCAGCTCTGGCCAGCGGTGGCAAACTCTCCCTGAACGGCCAGTTGACTCCCCGGCCCTTTACGCTGGAAGCGGCTATTGCCGGCTCCGGAATCCTTCTGGCGGTGTTTGAGCCGTATTTGCAGGAATCAGCCAATATTGCGGTTGCAGATGGCACACTGGGGCTGGACGGAAACCTCAATCTGGACAGCCAGCAGGAACCACTAACGGGCACATTTAATGGCACTGCAGAGGTTTCCGGGCTGAACCTTCAATTGCCGGGAAGTAACGAGCGGCTGATCTCATGGCAAACGTTGCGCCTGGCACCCATTGAGTACAACGTGCATCCGGCCAGGCTGGAAATCGGCACGGTTACCCTGGCCCAGCCGGCCATCAATCTGGTTCGGAACACTGATAGCGTGCACAACGTAGAGCAGATCATCCTGTCGTCCGGAGCTGTTGATGCTTCTGCACAGCCAAAACAGGAGACGGGTGAAGACGCGCGCTTTATCTTCCGCATCGGCCAGCTAATGATCGAGAAAGGTGCACTCGATTACACGGATCGTACTCTTGATCCGGCTTTTACAACCTCGCTCGATCAGCTCAATGGCACGGTTACCGGCCTTAGTAATATTTCGCCCCAGCAAGGCAAAGTCTCCGTAAAGGGTCGTGTGGGAGGCAGTGCCAGCGTTGAGTTTGACGGCACGATTGGCACTTTGGGAACCGAAGAAACCAGCGACCTGAAACTGACGATGAAAGATCTTTCGCTGCCGGTACTTTCGCCCTATTTTGGCCGTTATCTGGGCTATGCTGTGGACAGCGGCAAGCTGGCGCTGGATCTCGACTATGAGATTACCGGCAGCCGGATTAAAGCATCGAACCGGGTTGTTATGGATCGCCTTGGGCTTGGGCAGGCAATTGCCAGCCAGCAAGCCGTCAATGCGCCGGTGAAGCTCGGGCTGGCGTTGCTTCGGAACAGCAGTGGGGTTATCGAAATGAACCTGCCCATTAGTGGGGATATGGCCAGCCCTGATTTCAGCGTTGGCCAAGTGGTCATGCGGGCGTTTGTGAATCTGCTGGCCAAAGCAGCTACGTCGCCTTTCAGTGTGCTCGGATCGATTGCCGAACTGGCTGGTCTGAGCGGTGAAGAGCTGGGCCAGATGAGCTTTGAGCCCGGCAAGACCAGGCTGGTACAGGGCGAGGCTGAGAAGCTGGCCGCCCTGGCCGAAGCCCTGCTTGACCGCCCGGATCTGTTACTGAACATCCGTGGCGGTGTTTCGCCCTCTGTCGACGGGCTGGCGCTTCTGCGTGATGAGCTGGCTGCTAACCAGAATGGAAAGCTATCAGAGCAGAACTGGGAGGAAGCTCGAAAGGCGTATCTGGCCGGAGAGCGGCCTCTGGCGCCAGAGGTGCTGAATAATCTTGCCAGTGCGCGGGGCGCTTCGGTGCAGGAAATACTGCGAGACACCCACAATGTTCCGGCGAGTCAGTTATTCATGCTCGATCCTTCACGTAACGCTGAGGTATCGGACGATGGCAATGTCATTGTCGAGTTTACGCTGGACGCACGCTAAGGCGTCTATGGATTTCACAAAGATGGTAAAAAGGAAAAAAGCGCGTGCCACAAGTCAGTAGTCATTTTTTTGCTTACGTATCCCGACTGCGCTGGATCAAGCGTTGGGGGCTGATGCGCAACGCGATTGAAGAAAACGTAGCAACCCATTCCTGGGAAGTGGCCACTCTGGCCCATGCGTTGGCACTGATTCGTAACCGACACTTCGGCGGAAAGGTGAATGCAGACAGGATTGCTGCTGCAGCGCTCTACCACGATGCAACTGAGGTGATAACGGGTGACATGCCCACGCCCGTAAAATACCATTCCCGGGTTATGCGGGAGGCCTTTGGCGACATTGAGCACAAAGCAGAGGCGGAATTGTTGGCACTGCTGCCGGCGGATCTGCGTGAGGATTTTTCACCTTATGTCCGGGAGTCCCGGCTACCGGCTGAGGATCGCGAACTCATCAAGGCCGCAGATCGCCTGTCGGCCTGGCTGAAGTGTCAGGCAGAAGTTCGAGCGGGTAATCGTGAGTTTGAGCCAGCTGAGAAACAGATCCGGCAAAAGCTTGAGCAGGAAGCGTTGCCGGAAGTGGCCTACTTCATGGGCGTGTTCGCGCCCAGCTATGCAGAGCCGCTGGACAACCTGCTGGGCTGATGCCGGCAGGTTGTCCGTGCGTTCGTGAGGGTCAGGCGTTGCTGGCGCCGCCGACCAGTCCGCCGCGCAGACCGTCCCGTTGCAGCGATTGGCGAACTGCATCGTCGGGGCTGCCGGCCAGTTCCCGGAACATGCCCATGGAGCCCAGCAGGGCAGAAGACTCGTAGGGTACAAATACCCGCTCGCCGTCTTTTGCCATATTCGGCAGTACCTTGATGTAACTTTGCCCCAGCAGATAGCCGATAACCGTCTGCTTGTTGTCTTCCGAGTCGCCGATGGCGCTGAGTACCAGGCGAATGGATTCCTGTTCACCCTGCGCGCGCAAAATGGCGGATTCTTTATCGCCCTGAGCGTTGAGAATGGCGGATTCACGCTGGCCCTGGGCCTTGGCGATTGCTGCGGTCTTCTCACCTTCGGCTTCGGTGACGGTAGCTCGGCGCTTGCGTTCTGCGGCCATTTGCAGGCGCATGGCTTCCTCTACTTCTTCCGGCATACTGATGTCCTGAACTTCCACCCGCGTAAGCTTTACACCCCATTTGGAGGCGGGCTCTTCCATTTCGGCCTGAATGGCGTTGTTCACCTCGGCGCGGGATTCAAACAGCTTGTCCAGTTCCATCTTGCCCACTACCGAGCGCAGCGTGGTCTTCGCCAGTACTTCTACAGCCTGGCTCATATTGGCTACTTCGTATACGGCGCGGCGCGGATCGATAATCTGGTAATACAAGGCGCCGTTAATGGACACCGTAACGTTGTCGGTGGTAACCACTGGCTGGCCGGGAAAATCCATGACGGTTTCGCGGCGGTCAATGCGGGTTTCATCGGTCATCATGGCGTGATAATCCGCGCCGGCGCGCACATAGCGGATCATGGTGATGGGGCGGGGCCGTTCGATAAAAGGAATGATGATGTTCACGCCGCTTTCCAGAACGCGGTTGAACGAGCCAAGGCGCTCAATGACCATAACTTCCGACTGCCGGATGATCACCAGCCCTTTGGCGATGATAGAAATACCGATGACAACAACAATCAGGCTGATGATCAGCCCCGGTGTAATATAGGATTCCATGCTTACTGCTCCTTGTGCGTGACGGCTTGAACAACGGCAGTGGTGCCGTCGAATTTTGTGAAAATAACGTCGGTTCCTTCAGGAAAATCTGTGGCTCCGGTCGTGTCGTCCCGCAGGCGATAAAAGTCGCCGTTGACCTTGATGCCTGTAGCACCGTCGAAATCCCGCTTCAGTGTTTGGTAGCACTGGCCCTGCTCGACGCCCGTGCCGGTGGTTCCGTACGCCACGCCTTTGGGCGAAAAGCGCGGGCGGATCCAGCGAACAGCGATGGGCACCAGCGCGCCAGAGAACACGCCCATGCCAACAAGCTGCCATTCGAAAGACATGCCGATATACGCCAACACCGAGGTCAGAGTGGCGGCGATAGCCAGCGCCAACAGCAATAGCACTCCGGATGTCAGCTCCGCCAGGCCCAGCACGAGGGCCAGAATCAGCCAGAAATGCGTAATACTCCATTCCATACAGAAAATCCGCAGGTTCAGGGTTAAAGAGATCCGTGAGGCCGAAGCTGCCCCGGAGATTGGGGATTGTACCCAAAACCCAGGGCTGCGTCAGAGTGGCTCAGGTGTCGTGCAAGACAGATATCCATAGCCATATGCTGCTCAGGGACACTTGTTAGAGTATCTTCTTTAAGCAGTACAACACACAACAAGAGACCTGTGATCATGAAAGACCTGAAAAACAAAGTGGCCGTTATCACCGGAGCGGGTTCCGGTATCGGGCGATCTCTCGCCAAAGCACTGGCTGTGCGCGGCTGCAGGCTGGCGCTGTCGGATGTTAACGAAGAAGGGCTGGCTGAAACGGCTGCGGCTCTGAAGGGCTCAGACGTTAAAACCTACGTACTGAATGTGGCGGACAGAGACGCTATCTATGCCCATGCTGCTGAAGTGGTTCGGGACTTTGGCCAGGCCAACCTGATTATCAACAACGCCGGTGTTGCTTTGTCTTCATCAGTGAGTGAAATGTCCGATGAGGATTTCCAGTGGATTATGGACATCGATTTCTGGGGCGTGGCTCACGGCACCCGGGCTTTTTTACCCCATCTGATTGCCTCGGGTGATGGCCATGTGGTGAACATCTCCAGTGTTTTCGGCCTGATCGGCGTGCCCAAACAGAGCGCTTATAACGCCGCGAAGTTTGCCGTTCGAGGGTTCACCGAATCCCTGCGCCAGGAAATGAAGCTCGAAAAACAGCCGGTTGCTGTCAGTTGTGTGCACCCTGGTGGCATCCAGACCAACATTGCCAACTCGGCGCGCACAAGCGCATCCGAAAACGGTGCGGCCCTGCGCAAAGGGTTTGATAAACTGGCGATGACCACGCCGGACAAAGCGGCCGAGATCATTATAAAGGGCATTCTGAAGAACGAATCCCGCATCCTCGTGGGGCTGGATGCCTGGGGCATTAGCGCCATTAACCGATTACTGGGTTCGGCGTATCAGCCGCTGGTAGAGCGCTTTTCCCGTAAAAACCTGTATAGCTGATGCCGTTACGGCAAGGAGCCACCTCGTTTTATGTGTGAACTACTGGCCATGAGCGCCAATACACCAACCGACCTCTGCTTCAGCTTCACCGGGCTGACTCGCAGAGGCGGTGATACCGGCCCTCACAAGGATGGCTGGGGCGTGGCTTTTTACGAGGGTAAAGGCGTGCGGACTTTTCACGATGTGGATGCCAGTGCCAACTCACGGCTTGCCGAAGTGGTTCAGACTCACCCTATAAAGAGCGAAGTGGCGATCTGCCATATTCGCCAGGCCAATGTGGGTGACATCTGCCTGGCCAATACCCATCCGTTTATGCGCGAGCTCTGGGGCCGTTACTGGGTGTTTGCCCATAACGGACAGCTTTCTGAATTCCAGCCATCGCCGGGGTTTTACGAGCCTGTAGGCGGCACAGACAGCGAGGCGCTGTTCTGCGATATCCTCAACCACTTGCGCCACCGCTGTGATCGCAACGATGCTGTGGAGGTTATTACAGAGCACCTGGTTCAGCGCTCAAAGGCTTTTGCGGGCCAGGGTGTTTTCAACCTTTTGCTAAGCAATGGAGACTGGCTGTTCACCTACTGCACCACCAAAATGGCGAGCATTACGCGCCGGGCACCTTTCGGCCCGGCGCGGTTGAAAGATGCGGACGTTATTGTGGATTTCGAGTCTGAAACCACGCCAGGCGATATTGTCAGCGTTATCGTAACCGAGCCGCTGACCACGGATGAGGATTGGGATATTTACCAGCCCGGCGAATGGCGGCTATGGCACAAGGGTCTTGTGGAGGCAAAAGGCATTGCGGTGAGCGAGCCGGCGTAATCTCTCCGCCCCGGCACCCTACTCGCAGGCCTTGTGGAATTAAGATTTTAGCCCCATATAAAGTGCACTAATAATTTTCATCGGAGTAGTTATGATTAGCCGACCGGATACACACAGCAAGTTGTTTGGATATCTGCTCTGGATCTTTGGGTTCCTTGGCGCCCATCGCTTTTATTACGGCAAGCCGATCACTGGAACCATCTGGTTCTTTACATTCGGGCTATTTTTTATCGGCTGGATTATCGACCTGTTTCTCATCCCTTCCATGGACGAACAGGCGGACAATCGGTTCCGCGAGGGTGAGGTCAACTACAACATTGGCTGGTTGCTGCTGACCTTTACCGGCGTTTTCGGGTTACACCGACTGTATATGGGCAAGTGGATAACCGGGATTATCTACCTGCTGACCGGCGGCTTGTTCCTGATTGGCGTTCTTTACGATTTCTGGACACTGAATGACCAGATTTCGGAGCGTAACAGCGAAGTGAAGTTCAGCTAACGGCGCCCTGCTCCAGCTCTACCAGCCCATCTTCCAGGTAATCCAGCATACGCTGGAGGCTTGGAAGTGTCCGGCGGCAGCCAATCAGTCCGAACTCTACCTGATCGTTGTAACTGGTCAGCGTCATATTCAGGGCCAGACGATCCATGGCGATGGACACGGGGTACATGCCCTCCAACTTGGCGCCGTTCCAGTAAGAGGTTTTTTTCGGCCCGGGCACGTTGGAAATCACCACATTGAATGTCTGCCACTTCGGAGCCATACCGGTCAGCAGATTAAATGCCGCCGGTGTCAGCGTCAAAGCGGTGTAGTTAAGGATTTCCGCAGGTGACATATGGGAGTAGCGGTCTTTCGCTTCCTGAATGCCCTGGTGAATCTTCCTCAGCCGTGTGACGGCGTGGCTTTCATCCGTATGCAGGTTGGCCAGAAGAACGCCCACTTGATTGCCTTCTGGCTGGCTCCCCTCTGCTTTTTCGCTTGTAGCACGTTCATACTTGCGCAGAGATACCGGCACCATCGCGATCAAAGGCTTTTCCGGCAGTGCATCCAGGTTCATGAGGTAGGTGCGCAGAGCACTGGCGCACATGGCCGTGACCACATCGTTTACGGTGGTGCCATACGCATGACAAACCGCTTTTATCCGTTTCAGACAATACGATTGGGCCGCAAAACGCCGGGAACCGGTGATTTTCTGGTTCAGAATGCTGCGCGGCGCGTGGAAGATGGAGTCGTAGGCCGGGTCTTTACGGGCGGTGTTAGCGGTGCGCAACAACTCCCGTGCGACGGTTGGCACAGTGCCCAGTTGTTTTCCTGATTCTCCCAGCAAATGACTAATACTGCCCCATAGTGAAGGGCCGCTGCTATCGTCATCCCGCCGTGGCCGTGCCGATAAGTCCCAGATGGGCGGCATATTGCGCTTTGAGGGGTCGGTGGACAGCATTCTCTGAAACATTCGCATTGCAGAAATACCATCCACCAGGGCGTGGTGGATCTTGATATAAACCGCAAACTGTCTTTCGCCCAGCCCCTCTATGAGATGAAACTCCCACAGCGGTCTTTCACGATCCATCAGATGGGAATGTTCGGCCGAAATAAATGCCAGCAGCTCCCGGATACGACCGGGTGTTGGCAGGGCTTCAAAGCGGAAGTGATGTTCCAGATCCAGATGCTTGTCCTGCACCCAGACAGGTTGTGCCAGCCGGCTGTCCAGCCGGCGGTTAAACGGCGCCGTCACTTCGGTATCTTTTCGAAGCTGCTCAGCAAGCCTTGCCACATAATCGTCAGGTGCATCGTCGGGAAACGAAAAAATCTGCAGCCCGCCCACATGCATGGGTTGCTGGCGCTTCTCCAGCCAGAGGAAAAGCTGGTCGGTGGGGCTGAGTGGCTTCACGGGCTATTCCTTGTTATTGATGTTTTCCTGTTATTAGTGCATCTATTGAGAGTAGCAGCGTTTTCAGCTCACGCGCCTCAGCATTTGCATCGGCACCCTGTAACGCATGCCCCGGGACCTGCCGGTGCCATCAACGGTGCAGGTCTTGCGATTGACTCTTACGACCTTACCCTGAAATTCGCGCAGGCCGTTACTGAAGCTTATCGTTTCTCCCACACTCCAGTCAGCCTGCTGCTTGCGGGTGTCGGGCATTTTGAAAGCTTGATCAGGTAGAGGTAATCCGAATTGTTCCGTGCGCTCTGAAAGCGCTCGCCGCACCGCGCTGGCACCACCGCTTTCATGCAACTCATCAAGAATGGTGTAGAAGTGCCGGTTGTGAACCGAGCCGCGGTATCTCTGGCCGGCACTGTGTTGCAAGAGGTGTGCGAATTCGTGACAGCAGGTATGCGCCAACAAGTTCAGTGTGCTCAGCTCACCGTCGAAATAACCCCGCTTGTGGACCTCCCGGCTGGAGAGCCAGCCACTGGCCGTGTCGGGCTGATGTTTGGCCTGAATCATGCGAAGTCCGTAGGTAATCTGGTGCTGTTTGTACTGCGGATCAAAGCGATGATATGTGGCCTGACCAGAGCCCACGCGGCATACCAGTGTGCTGCCGGAAGCCTGCTCTTGAATCCAGTCTGCAGCAGGTTGCCAGAGAATACTTTGCGTAACCTCGCACATCAGCCTGCCTAGATTCTGCGCATGTGTTCTGGGTATTGTCATGATGGCTCAGAGGAGTGTAAATACAGGCCAAGGATAGACCGCTATCTGAAGCTTAACGATGCCATGTTTGCATCAAAAAAACTATTTACGAGTGGATTATTACAGGAGCGCGGCCAGCTTCTTTCTCGTCTTTTTACACACAAAAAGGGTGCTGCAGCACCCTTTTTGTTGGAGGCTCTGTTTCTTAGGCCTCGATTGGCGAACGCCAGTCATCTGCGCCGGAAGTACCGGCAACAGCGTGCTCCCAGGTTACTTTGCGGTAGGACAGGGAAACGGTGACGAGCTGTGTGAAGTCAGCGCTTGCGGTGTCCTGACAGTGCGGCATGTTGCAGTTAATGTCGATGATGGTGGCATCTTCCAGGATGGTGGAAAAGAAGTGCTCCTGCTTACCTTCGACAGAAGTGCGGTACCACTTCAGTTCAACTTTCGGCAGCATTTCACCGGAAGCCAGCGCGTTGTACATCAGCGGTGTGGCTTTGTTCAGTGCGGATGTGAACTTGAATGGTTTGTGTACACGCTGCCCGGAAGGCTGGCCGGACTGGGGATCTGTGGGAACGGTGACAACGTGGCTGAATTCCTGAACCAGCACTTCGTCTTCGTGACCTTCAACGTAGATGTTACCGACGGAATCGGATGTAAATGCACCGGCGGTGATGTTGCCTTGGGTCTGGCCTTCGATAGCGATATAACAAGGAGTTGGCATAGTCTGCTCCGTGACGTTTGAATGAATAAATGTCCTTGGGTATCCCTGGACAACTGGTTATAGACAAATCCCGCGCCAGGTTCGAAAAATTCATTAAAAACAGTAAGTAGAGGTTTTATTTCAGACTATCCTGGAGTGGTGGGCAAGCTTGTGCCCAGCTGCTGGGCGAGGAGTTGCTGATCGGGCGAAAACTTGCTCGGGCATGTGGGTTCACCCTGCCTTACCGCTCGCACTGGTGAAGTGATGCAGCCGGTAAGCATTACCACCGCGATGCTCCAGGAAGCTATGAATGGTTTTGAGGGTACTGCCAAGACACGCAATGGCGAAAGCGAAAGCATTATCCTGTCGGTGTGGCAGATGGCTGAGGTGCCCTGGTTCGTGGCAGCTGTCTGGCCGGCCCACGAAGCTAATGCGCCCGCCACCCGCATTAAAGATGCGTTTCTCTGGATTTTGCTGGCGGTGATCGTGCTGATTGTTCCGCTTGCCATGTGGCGTTTCCGCCGTCTGATGGCGCCGTTAAAGGGCTTGGGGCAACAGGTGCATGAGCGCCATCTTGGCGTGCGAACCAATGCGGTAAGAGGCACCTGCGGCTCAGAAATTCGTCAGGTAGCTGACATATTCAATATGGTGGTGGATGAGCGTGACGAGGTGATGAGCTCTCTGGCCGAGCGGGAGGCGTTTTTTCGGTCACTGGCCCAGGGTGCGCCTATTGGCATTGTGCCGGCCGTAACCGGGTTGTGGTGATGCCTGCGGCAGAGCAACAGTAGGGGAAGCTCAGGACCACCAGTTTGCCGCCGCGCTGGCCTGCCATAGCAAGCGCAGAGCGAGGATGGTCAGAACGATATTCAGCGCCTTGCTGAACCAGCGGTTATCGAGCGAGTTCAGAAGGCGCAGGCCTATCCAGGTGCCGGCAAAACCGCAGGCAATCATGGCCAGAATAAACAGCAGCCAATCTGCAAAAACAAAACCCGTCACGCCGAACACCAGGGCTTTGGGCGCATGCTGCAAAATCATCGCGGTGGCAAAGGTTGCAACCGTGTGGAACCGATCCACATGAATCTGCTTTATGAACGCAGCCACCAGAGGGCCGGTGGCGCCCACAAAAAGACTGACAAAGCTGGTTACTGTGGATGCGATAAATATCCCGGCAGGACCGAAAGCACCTTTGGGTAGTGCCGGGCCCCAGCAAAGATAGAGCACGAATACGGCGATGGTCAGCTGCCACAGATAGGCAGGCAGGCTTACCAGTAACCAGGCTCCCGCTGCCGCACCTGCGATAACGCCGGGTGCGAAAGCTGCGATAACCCGCCAGTCGATATGCTTCCAGGTCAGTATTGCCCGGCCACCGTTGGAGCCCAGTTGAATCATGCCATGTACGGGGATGATCGCTGCTGCCGGCATCCAGGATGCCATCAGCAATAGCAGCAAAACACCTCCGCCAGCGCCCAGGCTGGCGGTAATCATTGACGTAATAACCGAGCTACCGAGAAGGGAAAGCGCCACCGTCAGGCTCAGGCTTTCTGGAATCAGGGCTACTTCCACGCGCAGAACTCAGCGGATTTAAGCTTTGTCGTTTGGCACAGGGCTTCGGTTGCCAGTTGCACATCGGCAACGTAATACAGTGAGGCCAGCCCCAGTCTGTCACGGCCCAGGTTGTGAAACACTATGCCAAACGCGATGTCGCCAGCGGTAAAGCTCTCGTGGTTTGACGCAAAGTATGCTGCTGGCTTTGCCAGTGTCTCGTCATCAAGAAGTGCCTGAACGCGGCTTGCGCCACCGTGGTATGCCTGAACCAGCAACAGCACGAACAGCTCATTGCGTTTGCTTTCCGGCAGGTGGCCAAAACGTTCGTCGAAGACGGGCTGGAGGTTGCGGGCATTTTGATGCATCAGGCGCAGCGCGCAATCGATCTGCGCCAGTCGGTGCCAATAATTCTGCGGTTTGATCTGGCAGTCTTTCAGTGCGGGAGGTGAAAGCTGGAGAATGCCTTTGGCGTTTGCACGGGAGTGTGCTCTTGCCTGCCCTCCGCTTTCTATCAGGATTTGTCCGGCCAGATATCTGGGCAAAACCGCTGGCAGGGCAAAACGGTTTTGCTCGCTCCGGCGCTGAACGATGTACATCAGTGCATCGTGAAGTGAACCGGGCTGTTCGCGGGTTGCAAAGGAGAGGTCGTCCCAGGCGCCCCATACCCGATCGCTGGCCCGTGTGCCCAGGTAACGGCCAACGGCAAGGTCCAGATTTACGTGGGGCTGGTCACACGCCAGGGCAAACGGATAGCCCTTGGTATCTGAGTCGCCGGCAATCCACTCTTCGGTGAGCCCTTTTTCGTGCATCGACTGGCGAGTATCGTTCAGGCGCTTCTGGGTTGTTGCGCTGTCGGAACCGTTGCTGATCCAGCCCAGAAACTGGCCTCGCATGTCGAACAGAATGTGGCGGTCAGGGCTTGAACAGTAGCCTGACTCCTTCAGTACCCAGCGACGAATGGTGAGAATGTTCGTGTAAACGCCCTGGCTGACCCAGTAAGGCGAGTTCCTCACGATGGCTGTCCAACCAGCGGTGTCAGTGCTTTCGTCTTCTGCCTGGTTCTCTTCCGCCAGCGCTGGCACCTGTGCCAGAGCGGTCAGGATGAAAATCAGAACAACCTGTCGTAAGCTTGCGAATCTTGAGTTCATAAACGATGTGTCCGTGGTATTCCGGGCACCACAATAACAAATGGACGCCATTATGAAGCAATCTGAGTATCTTCGTTACGACGCCACCGCGCTGGCTGATCTCATACGCCGTGGCGAAGTGACCTCCCGGGAAGTATGCGAGGCTGCAGTGGAACGGGCAACCTCTGTGAATGGTTCCCTTAACGCGATCTGCTTTCCCCAGTTCTCCGAAGCTCTGGCCCAGGATTTCCCTGAGCAAGGTGTGTTCGCCGGTGTTCCTTTGTTGCTCAAGGATCTGGCGCAGGAACAGGCTGGTCGACCCTGTACCTACGGCAGCCGCGGTTTTAAAAACAATATTGCGTCACAGGATTCAGAGTTTGTGCGCCGTGCCCGCGAGGGTGGGCTGGTATTTCTGGGGCGGACAGCAACACCGGAATTCGGCCTCAAGGCGATCACGGAATCCGAGCTGTGGGGGGCATCGCGCAATCCCTGGAACACCAACCTCACCCCCGGGGGCTCAAGCGGTGGCTCTGGTGCTGCAGCCGCCGCCGGTATCGTGCCCATGGCCGGCGCTAACGATGGTGGTGGTTCAATCCGCATCCCCGCAGCCTACAACGGGCTGTTTGGACTCAAGCCGTCTCGCGGTCGCATCTCAAGCGGGCCCCTGATGGGCGAATCCTGGACCGGCGCCTCTTCGGATCATGTGGTGACCCGCACCGTACGCGACAGTGCTGCCATGCTGGATGTGCTCAGCGGCGCTGCCTCCGGCGATCCGTTTGTCATCCCCGCGCCCGAGTCCGCCTATGCTGATCTGATGCAGAAATCGTCTGGCAGCCTGAAAATCGGCGTATTCACATCGTCTCCTTATGACACCGAGGTAGCTCCCGAGTGCGTTGCGGCGGTTGAGGAAACAGCTCGGATTCTGGAAAACCTGGGGCACAAAGTTGAGTATGCCCGGCCGGAGTTCGATGGCATGGCGCTGGCACGCTGCTACCTTGGCCTCTATTTTGGTGAAGTATCCGCCATGATGGCGAAAGCCAAAGGCCAGCTTGGTGCAACAGACAGCGATTTTGAGCTGGATACCCGTCTGATTGGTATGTTGGGTAATACCATGCCGCTGTCAGATTACGTGCTTCGTCGTCAGCAGTGGAATGAGTTCGCCCGGGCACTGGGAGCATTTTTCGGGGGATACGACCTCTACCTCTGCCCGACCACCGGCCAGTTGCCAGCCCGTATCGGGGAGTTGGAGACACCGGCTCACCTGAAGCTGGCGGCAAAGTTGATGCTGACGTTCAAAGCCGGGAAAATGGTGCACCGTAGCGGTCAGGTAGATCAGATGGCGATGGAGAGCCTTGCCCGAACGCCCTTTACTCAGCTTGCCAACCTCACGGGAACGCCGGCCATGTCGGTGCCCATGCACTGGACAGCAGCAGGGCTGCCGGTTGGTGTACAGCTGGGCGCACCTCATGGTGGTGAGGACGTATTGCTACAACTGGCTGCGCAGCTTGAAGAAGCAGCCCCCTGGTTTGATTATTACGAGCGCCTCGACAATGCATTTCCGGCCGCGAGCGGATGAAGAGTTGTGATCCGTTGGCCGTAAGCCCACGTTTATCTTTGTATGCTTAACAGGCTATGCTGTGTATCAGGGAGACCTTCTTCCTAATACATCCTGATGGCATCGAGGAGTCGAGCGTATTATGAACCAACCGATGGCAATCGATGAACTGGTATCCGTAGCACAGGCAGAAGCCATGGGGGAGCTTGACGCCCCGATGATGGCGATTGTTCTGGCCAGCGAACAAAGCTATGACTTGCCCATCAACTCACTTGAAACCGATGCCGACAAGGCGCGCTGGGGGTTGATCCTCCGTGCTGCCCGCGAGCATGTAGAAGCGGACGCTGTGGCGGTTCTCTATCCCGCCTGGACAACCATCCGTCATAAAAAGAAGGAGGCTGTTGAAGATGACGGCCCTGAAGCTTCTGCAGACAGTCTGGAAGCGTCTTCAGACAGCGCCGAAGACGAGCCGAATGAGCCGATAGACACTTTGTTTGTCCAGCTCCATACCCGGGATCACGTTTACTGGCGTGGATTTGAACAGATCCGGGATCCGAAGCATCAGCGCATCATAGGCTTTCGCCGCATTAAAGCCTTGTCTACGGACTACAGGCGTGATGAAGAACCTTCGATTGCATCCTGGCTCAGCACACTGTTTGAGCCACTACCGGAGCACGGTGAAGAAAGCGATATTGACCTTGAGCTGGCCGACCTTCTGGAAGAGCCTGAAGTAAGTGCTGCGCTGTATCCACGGCAACTGCGAGCGCTGCACTGAGGGCATTGTGCCTGTAGCGAACCAGCATGGCGGGATGCTGGGTGTAGGGAAAACCCGGATTCGGGTTTGGCATGCGAATAGTCTATAATCGCCGGCTTTAATCCTGCACCCACAAGGCGCTGACCGTGATTGTATTTAACCAGGTACAGAAGTCGTATCAGGTAGGCGGCCGGGCGATCCCCGCGCTGTACCCAACTGATATGACTATTGAAACCGGCGAGGTGTTCGGTATTGTCGGGCATTCCGGGGCGGGAAAATCCACCCTGGTGCGCCTGATCAACCTTCTGGAACCACCGACCGGCGGTGATATCCTGATTGATAACGAAAATATTACCCGTTACAGCGCTTCTGAGCTACGCGCCTTCCGCCGTAAAGTCGGCATGATCTTCCAGCACTTCAACCTGCTTTCGTCAAAAACTGTTTCGGACAACATCGCCTTCCCGATGAAGCTGGCGGGCATCTATTCCAAAGCGGAAATCCGGAACCGTGTGCAGGAGTTGCTGGCTCGCGTCAGCCTCACGGATCAGGCCGACAAGTATCCCTCCCAGCTATCCGGTGGTCAGAAGCAGCGTGTGGGCATTGCCCGGGCGCTGGCCTGCAGGCCTACGATTCTTCTGTGTGATGAAGCCACCAGCGCCCTGGATCCGCAAACGACTCAGTCGGTGCTCAGGTTGCTGGCAGAGATTAATAAGGAATTGGGTCTCACTATCGTACTCATTACCCATGAGATGGACGTGGTGCGCCGGGTGTGTGACCGGGTTGCGGTGATGGATGGTGGGCGCGTGGTAGAAATGGGCGCAGTGAGTGATGTATTCCTGCATCCGAAACACCCCACCACCCGGGATTTTGTGCTCGAGAGTGAAAGCGTCGACAGCCAGGAGCGGCAGGAAGACCTGCAAAAGGCCAAGGGCCGTATCCTGCGCCTGACGTTTAAGGGTGAGTCCACCTATCAGCCATTATTGGGCAGCGTTGCACGTGCCTCGGGAGTGGATTTCAGCATTCTGTCGGGCCGTATTGATCACATCAAAGACACGCCCTACGGGCAGTTGACCCTGTCTTTGGTAGGTGGTGATCTGGAGGTTGCCATGAGCGCTCTGGAAGCGGCCGATGTTCACGTGGAGGTGGTGCGCTGATGGAAGCTTTACTGAGTAACGTGGACTGGCCTGAGATTGGCATAGCGAGCTGGGACACCCTCGTGATGGTGGCTATGTCGCTGCTGTTCAGTGTTCTGGCTGGCTTGCCTATCGGTGTGTTGCTGTTCCTGACCGGTAAGCGCCAGTTGTTGGCACAACCGTTGGCATACGCCGTGCTGTCGTTTGTGGTGAACGTGCTGCGCTCGGTGCCGTTCATTATTCTGCTGATTGTGATGATACCGTTTACTGTAATGCTGATCGGCACGTCTCTGGGCGTAGCGGGCGCCATTCCGCCGCTCGTGGCTGGCGGAGCGCCATTCTTTGCCCGGCTGGTTGAAACGTCTCTGCGGGAAGTTGATCGGGGCATCATCGAGGCAACCCAAGCTATGGGGGCCAGCGTGCGGCAGATCGTTTTCGGTGCCTTGTTGCCAGAGGCACTTCCGGGCATCATCGCCGGCATTACGGTTACGGCGATTACGCTGGTCTCTTATGCGGCCATGTCTGGCGTTATTGGCGGCGGTGGCCTGGGTGACCTGGCGATACGTTTTGGCTACCAGCGGTTTCAGACTGACGTGATGGTGATTACCGTGGCCTTGCTGGTGATTTTTGTGCAGATTCTGCAGATGGTCGGCGATCGCCTGGTTTTATATTTTAGCCGGAAGTAGTTTTAGTTCGAGTAGGCCTGATATCAAAGTAATTTTCAGTTAACAGGAGAGTGCATTTATGAACTTCAAGAAAACCCTGGTAGCACTGGCTGCCGTCTCTGTTTTTTCTGCCGCTGTGTCCGCTGAGAAGCTGTCCGTAGCAGCAACGCCGGTGCCCCATGCCGAACTTCTGGAGTTTGTGAAGCCGAAGCTGGCCGAACAGGGCGTAGAGTTGGATGTGAAGGTGTTTACCGACTATATCCAGCCGAACGTTCAGGTGGACCAGAAGCGTATGGATGCCAACTTCTTCCAGCACCAGCCGTACCTGGATGAGTTCAATGACGGCCGGGGTACCAGTCTCGTGACCGTTGCCGGTATTCACGTTGAGCCGTTTGGTGCCTACTCCAACAAGATTGATTCTCTGGATGATCTGAAAGAAGGCGCAGTCATTGCCATTCCGAACGATCCTACCAACGGTGGTCGGGCGTTGCTTCTGCTTCAGAAAGCTGGACTGATCACACTGAAAGAAGGCAGCAAGATCACAGCAACTCCGCGTGATATTGCCGATAACCCCAAAAATATCGACTTCAAAGAGTTGGAAGCTGCGACGCTGCCACGAATTCTTGATCAAGTGGATGTAGCGCTGATCAACACCAACTACGCGCTCGAAGCGGGCCTGAACCCGACGGAAGACGCGTTGATTATTGAAGGTTCCGACTCTCCGTATGTGAACATTCTGGTGGCGCGCCCTGATAACAAGGACAGTGACGCCATGCAGAAGCTGGCGAAGGCGCTGAAATCGGATGAAGTCCGTGACTTTATCAAGGAAAAGTACAAAGGTGCCGTGGTTCCTGCGTTCTGATCAGAACGAAAGCCATAAAAAAGGCCGGGCAGCTTACGCTGCCCGGCCTTTTTTTGCTTCACGAGTTGGCGCTGATAATCAGTCACCGCTCCAGTTGGCTGTCGGGTCCGGTGTCATCCGCAGGTAGGACTTCACCTTCTTGTAGCCCTTCGGGAAGCGCTTCTTGATTTCTTCCTCATCCTGAAGCGAGGGCACGATCACCACGTCTCCGCCGCGTTCCCAGTTGCCCGGGGTGGCGACTTTGTGTTCGTCGGTCAGCTGTAGAGAATCGATCACCCGCAGAACTTCGTTGAAGTTACGGCCGGTGCTGGCCGGGTAAGTGATCATCAGGCGAACTTTTTTGTTCGGATCGATCACGAACAGCGAACGCACGGTGAGCGTGCTGTCTGCGTTGGGGTGAATCATGTCGTACAGCTCAGCGACCTTGCCGTCGTGGTCGGCAATGATCGGGAAATTCACCGCGCAGCCCTGGGTTTCGTTGATGTCCTTGATCCACTCATGGTGGGAGTCAACGGGATCTACGCTCAACGCGATGGCTTTAACGTTGCGCTGGGCAAACTGGTCTTTTAGCTTTGCAGTCAGGCCAAGCTCAGTTGTGCACACTGGCGTAAAGTCTGCTGGGTGAGAGAACAGCACGCCCCACCCATTGCCTAACCATTTGTGGAAGGAAATCCTGCCTTCACTGGAGTCCTGTTCAAAATCCGGTGCGGTATCGCCTAGACGTAAACTCATATTCGCTCTCCTTCGATGCTGCTTGTGATAGCGTTATTCGAGATTCCGACAGGTAGGCTGCCGGGATCATTTGTTGAGTGTATACGAGAATCATTGGTGCCGGATGACGGTATTGCAAGGGCCAGTTGATTCACCTCAGCCGGCACTGGCCCATTGCGCAGTTGCTATGATGGTTGTTTTAGCAGAGCTCCATCACAGCCCCACGGCCTTTTCTTGCTCAAAATGCTCTTTGGTCAGCCTGAACACCACAGGGCTGAGCAACAGAAGGGCGATCAGATTCGGCAGAGCCATCATGGCGTTCAAAGTGTCGGCTACCAGCCAGACCAGGCCCAGGTTTACTGTTGCCCCAATGGGGATAGCAAGGATCCAGGCGACCCTGTAAGGCACTATGGCTTTCACCCCGAACAGAAACTCGATGCTACGCTCACCGTAGAACGACCAGCCAAGCAAGGTGGTAAAGGCAAAAACAGCCAGAGCAATGGCCACCACATAATCACCAACGCCCGGGAGTGCCTGAGCGAAAGCCATTGAAGTGAGTGCCGCGCCAGATTCGCCGGATGTCCATGCACCAGAGGTGATGATGACCAGACCGGTGATCGTACAGATGATGATGGTGTCGATAAAGGTGCCCAGCATGGCCACCAGACCTTGATTAATCGGGTTCTTGGTTTGTGCAGCAGCGTGGGCGATAGGTGCAGAGCCCAAGCCGGCCTCGTTGGAAAAGACGCCTCGGGCAACACCAAAACGGATAGCAGCCCAGACTGCTGCACCGGCAAAGCCGCCTTCTGCAGCGATGGGGCTGAAGGCATGCTCGAAGATCAGGGCAAATGCGGCAGGGATGTCGGCGTAATTAATGGCCAGGACAACCAGGCCCGCAATCAGATACGACAGCGCCATAAGAGGAACGAGCGCGCTGGCTACCTGCCCGATGCGGCGGATACCGCCAATCAGAACCATGCCCACCAGTACCATCAGAATAATGCCGCTGATCCAGTGTGGCAGACCGAATGTTGTCTCCATTACGTCTGCGACCGAGTTGGCTTGCACAGTATTGCCGATGCCAAACCCGGCGATGGCTGCGAAAATGGCAAACAGTACGCCCAGCCAGGCCCATTTTTTGCCAAGACCGTTACGAATGTAATACATGGGCCCGCCGACATAGGAGCCACGCTCATCTACTTCACGGAAGCGCACCGCGAGTACCGCTTCGGAGAACTTGGTGGCCATGCCCACCAGGGCCGTCAGCCACATCCAGAACAGGGCGCCCGGCCCGCCGAGGAAAACCGCCGTCGCAACACCTGCAATGTTCCCTGTCCCTACGGTTGCCGAAAGGGCGGTCATCAGCGCCTGAAACGGGGGGATTTCACCATCCGATTCAGCACCCGTGGCGCTGCGGCCATTCCACATCAGTCGAAAGCCGGCGCCGAGCTTGAGAATGGGCATCAGCTTCAGGCCGAGACTTAAAAACAGCCCCACACCAAGAATAAGCACCAGCATGGGAGGCCCCCAGACCAGCCCGTTGATTGCACCAAGCATGTTTTCAATCGCTTCCACGGGGATCCCCTTGTGTGTGCCATGGTTTGATGTTGTGATTGTACCCGCAAGGGTTATAACTGGCTGAGTTTAGTCAGATATTGGCATGTGTAAACCGGCAGTTCGTGATAATTGGAGGATTCGGCGCCTATTGCCTATGTTTACAGGACAGGGGTCAGGCCTGATCAATGCTGCCGGATCAACCAGAAATGCGAGGAGCTACCCATGTGTGCGCTCAGAGTTTCCGATGTCATGTCCAATCATATTGAGCCTGTCCGGTGCGGGACGCCGCTGACCGAAGTGGTCAAGGCGCTGCTGGAGAATCATATTTCCGGGCTGCCGGTGGTCGATGCGAACCGGCATTTGCTTGGTTTTGTTTCTGAACAGGATTGTATCCACGCGCTGCTGGTGAGCAATTATCACTGTGAGGGTGATCCGGTTGTGGACGATGTCATGTTTCGTGAGCCTTTGTCGATTTCACCCGGCACTGCGATTGTCGACCTTGCCCAGAAGCTCGGCTCTGGCAAGCCGAAAGTGTATCCTGTAGTGGAACATGGAAAACTCATCGGCATCGTCACGCGCACGGCTGTGCTGGCCGAATTGGCCCGCATGGGTTGCGGGATTGAGCTTTCGAAGCACAGGGGCGCCGACGACTGACCAAGCTGTACTCTCAAGCCATACTCTCAAGCCGCATTCTCAATCGGTATTCTACAGAGGACACTATGGAACTCTTATCCACCAACGTCAGTTTTGACGGGGAGCACCGCCGCTATCGCCACACATCAGCCACGCTTGAGTGCACGATGGAATTTGCAGTGTACCTGCCTCCGATTGCGGTAGGGCCGGATCCGCAAAAAGTACCGGCGCTCTGGTGGTTGTCCGGGCTGACCTGCAATGATCAGAACTTCATGCAGAAGGCTGGTGCCCAGAAAAAGGCAGCGGAGCTGGGCATGGCGATTATTTGCCCGGATACTAGCCCTCGCGGCGTTAACCTGCCGGGTGAAGATGACAGCTATGATTTCGGAAGTGGAGCAGGGTTTTACATCAATGCCACGCAGCAGCCTTGGGCGCCTCACTACCGCATGCACGACTACGTGGTGAAGGAGCTTTCACAGCTGGTTGAAAGTGAGCTAGCGCTTACCGGAAAACGCAGTATCAGCGGGCACTCAATGGGTGGCCATGGCGCACTGATATGCGCACTCCGCAATCCGGGCCGCTATGTCTCCGTTTCGGCATTTGCTCCCATTGCTCACCCCACCAAATGCCCATGGGGAGAGAAGGCATTCAAGGGTTATCTTGGTGACAACCCGGCAGGCTGGGAAGAATGGGATGCCACACTGCTGATCCCGGAAGCAGATGAACGACTGCCTCTGCTGATAGACCAGGGTACGGCGGATGATTTCCTTGAAAGCCAGCTCAATCCTGAAGCGCTGGTGGAGGCTTGCGTGCAACACAGTCATCCCATCAACCTGCGTATGCGCAGTGGCTACGACCACAGCTACTTTTTTATCGCTTCGTTTATTGATGATCACTTGAACCACCATGCCGCGGCTTTGGGCCTGAGCTGAGCGATTCACCGGATTTCCGGGGCGGGTCCGATCAGTCCGGGAAGCCCCAGATCCGGCTGAAACTCATGGATGGCATGATGTCCGGCTCTTCCAGTGCCTGGATATTGAACTCTGGCACGCTGGTATCACGTTCCTGGCGGGTGTCGCAGCTGTTGCCCGAAGAATCGAAGACAACCTGCACAAAAGGCCCGCGGGCGCGCACTGGCCTGCCGGTTATAACGCAAACTTCGTTGTTTTCCAATCGCACCAAGGTTCCTGGCGGGTATTCGCCCAGAATCTGGAGCAGGGCTTTGGGAAGGGCTGGCCGGAAGTTGCCATCTGCCAGGTTGGCTATCAGTTTGCGTGCGGCTGTTACGTTCATCCGCTTGCGATAAGCGCGTTTTGTGATCATGGCGACGTAGCGCTCGGCGAGTGCGAGGATTTCCGCTTCGGGCCGGATGTCTGCACCGCTCAGGCCATCCGGATAACCGCTGCCGTCTCCCTGCTCGTGGTGCTGCGCAATGATGGTAAACAACAGGTCGTTATCGATACCCACAGCTTTCAGGGCGCGGATACTCCGTTGCGGGTGCTTGCGTATAACGCTTCGCTGTTCGGTGCTCAGCACTTTGTTGAATGCGTTGAGCTTGTCTGCAACTGGCACCAGGGCGAGATTTGCACTTAGAGCGGCTTCTGTCAGTATCGGGATACGCTGCTCATCGAGCCCGAATTGTCGGGCGATCAGCTGGCAGAGTATGGCGTAAAAAATGATCTGTTCGTGGATGGTAGGCCCGACGGAGTATAGGTGAATGAGTGCCAAGCTGGAATCCGGCGCTTTGATACAAGCCTGCTCCAGAGCGTGCGCCAGATCCTGAAGGTGTTTGCGGGCGTCTGGCTCACCAGCGGCGATCGCCGCCAGAGCTTTTTCAAGCGCCTGAAGATAATCCGGGTAACGGGCGAACGGGTTACATTCCGCTTCATCCCCGGACGCCTCGTCGTCTTCCTGAGGCACCTCAATAACCCGTGGTTTGAAAAGGCCACGCTCAAAAAGCTGATCGAGCTGTGAATCGGTCTGTATCACAAAGCCCTGACATAGAAGTACGTTGCCGTCGGCGTCATACACGTCCCATGGCAGCGGGCGGCCTATGGTTAATGCGCCGGGAGCTATTCGAACGAGTTCACTCAAAATCCCTTTGATTCCTGTAAAGTATGTATGGTTTGAGCACAGTTGTGACTATAGTAAAGGTAATTGATTTGCCAGAGCTACCCGCCGGAAGAGCAAATTCAGCGAAAACCTGTTTTTTTATGACTCTTTAAGGTCATTTTGTTAAAAAACGTAGGGTCCAGCGTTTATTGCACCTTACTGGATTATGCTTGAGGAGTAAGTTCTGCTTGGCACGAAGGTCACCAATATGCTGAAGCGTCTCAGAACAGATTTTCGATTATCGATTATTACTCTTTTGGGTGCCAGTGCGTTACTGGGAATTACCCCGTTTGCGATCATGCGTTTTTTGCAGGGTAATTTTGTCGCCGGATCCATAGATACCTCTATTCTGCTGAGTATCTGTGGCGTAATGGCTTATGCCTGGATAACCGGCGATACGCGTCGTAGCGGGATGGTGCTCGCCGTCATCGCCTGCTCTGGGGCAGTCGCGGTAGCTGCGGTGGTTGGGGAGGTAGGTTTGTTCTGGCTTTATCCCTGCCTTGTGACCGCTTTCTTTCTGGTTAGCCCCCGCATTGCCACCTTTCTCAATCTTGTGTCGATTGCTGCCATGACGGCCCTGGGCGATGTTTTTCAATCCGATGTGCAGATGTGGACGTTCACAGCAACCGCTCTGGTGGTCAGCGCAACGGCCTTTGCGTTTGCTCATCGAACCGACAATCAGCGCGAGCGCCTGGAGCATTTGGCGACTATTGATCCTCTGACTGGCGTGAAAAACCGCCGATCCATGGACGAGGAGCTCAATCTGGCGGGAGCCCATGCTGAGCGTAGCGGTTTGTCTTATGCCCTGGTGATGCTGGATATTGATCACTTCAAGAAGGTCAACGATGAGTACGGTCATGGAGTGGGAGACGTCGTTCTTGTTGATCTGGTGACGCTGATTCAGCAAAGTACGCGTAAATCAGATCAGCTTTTCCGCTACGGTGGCGAGGAGTTTGTACTCTTGTTGCCCGGGGTTGATGGAGCGGGCCTGACAGCGGTAATGAATAACCTTCAGCATATTATGCGGAAAAAGATGAGGCACCCGGGAGGTGCAATCAGCGCATCGTTCGGAGTAGCGCTGCTCGGACCTGGCGAAAGCATAGAGAGCTGGCTGGAGCGGGCGGATACGGCTCTTTACGAGGCGAAGGAGACCGGTCGTGACCGGGTCGTATTTTCGGATAACATGTCAGCGGCTGACGCGGACGTGTCTGTTGGCAGCCCCGAGCTAGCCGGCTAGCTGGTTTTCGGGCGATAGCGGAACAGCCTCCATCCCAGTAATACACTGGCGGATGCCAAACCTCCGGTCAGTCCCACCCAGAACCCTGCAGCGCCCATAGCGGGAGCAAGCAGATCGGTAAACGTCAGAGCATAGCCCAGCGGTAACCCCACACCCCAGAATGAGAACAACATGATCAGCATGGGGATGCCAGTATCTTTGTAGCCTCTCAGCGCGCTGATGCAGGTAACCTGGATGACATCCGCCACCTGGAAAATAGCCGCAAACACCAACAATCTTACGGTAACCGCCTGAACATCGGCATCGCTGGTGTAGAGCGCTGAGATACCCTGTGAGAAAACAAACAGGAGAATGGCGAACGCCAGCGCTGTGGCGGCGGCAAGAATCAGTGAGCTGCGGGAAATCAAACGGGCTGTATCCGGCGCTCCCGCTCCGATAAGAAAGCTGACTCTCAGTGTAAGAGCCATACCGATGCTTAGCGGCAGCATGAACAGCAGGGACACCACGTTCAATGCAATCTGATGCCCGGCCACTACAACAGGACCGAGAGGCGCAAGAAACAGCGCGATCACCGAGAACATGCTGGCTTCCACAAAAATAGTGAACCCGATGGGCATGCCAATACTGAGAACATAGCGAATCAGGGCTGCATTAGGTTTTGTCCAATCTGCAATCAGATGGAATTGTTTGTAGAGCCGGCTTCGGCTCAGATAGACCAGCAGCGCAATGGCGGCGACCCCGTTAGAAACAGAGGTTGCCCAGCCACAGCCGATGCCGCCCATGGCAGGCAGCCCGAGCTTGCCGTAAATGAACATATAATTGAGCGGCAGGTTGATCAGCGTGCTCAGTACCGAGAACGCCATAATGACACGGGTGTGTCCCAAACCGTCGGTCAGGCCACGGAGTGCAGTCATCAGAAGGAGAGCTGGAATGCCCCAGGCAAAAGCGTTCAGGTAGCCCTGGGTGATGCGTGCGGTATTGGCTTCGAGTTTCAGTCCTTCCAGAACCGGATGTACGTTGGTGAGCAACAGAATCATGATGATTGAGCCAGCACCGGCGATGTATATGCCCTGCCAGGTCGCCGGCATTATTTTTTCCCGCGTGCGTGCGCCGTTATAACCGGAAATAATCGGTTGCAGTGCCCCAAGCATACCCATAAAGAACAAAAATAAAGGCATCCAGAGGCTGCTGCCGATACCCACACCGGCCAGATCTTCAGCGCTCGCGTGGCCGGCCATTACCGTGTCGATAACGCCGTTGGCCATCTGGGCTATCTGGGCAATCAGAATCGGCCCGCCAAGTATCGCCAGAGTCTTCCATTCGATCAGTGTCCGTGAGAAGAGAGGCTTACGTACTTCCGGCAGTGGCTGGTGGGTTTCATCCATAAGGTGCTGATCCGAAGGGCTGGAGCCAATAGGTATCCAAAGCTGATTTGCGGGCGGAACATGCTACCCGATTGTGGGAGGGCGCGTCATAGGGGGTTGCCACGTAAAGACGCTGAAACCTGCTTTAAAACCCGTTAAAGTACACGCCCAATTCATACGGATGGCAGTCATTATGGGACTCCTGGTTTTCGTAACGGTCCTCTGGGCTTTTTCATTCAGCCTGATTGGTGAGTTTCTCGCCGGCCAGGTAGACAGCTATTTTGCAGTGCTCAGTCGAGTGTTACTGGCGACGTTGATTTTTTTACCGTTTACTCGTTGGCGCGGAGTGCCTGGACGGCTCCGGTTGGGTGTTTTGGCGACCGGTATGTTGCAATTCGGTATCACCTACCTATGCCTTTACCGATCGTTCAGCTATCTGACGGTACCGGAAGTGCTGCTGTTCACCATATTCACGCCGCTTTACGTAACCCTGATTGACGATGCCCTGTCCCGCCGGTTTTCACCGGTTGCCCTGGTTGCGGCCGCAATAGCGACATTTGGTGCCGGCATAATCCGCTATGACGGCCTGAGTGAGGATTTCATCACCGGCTTTCTGTTGCTGCAGGTTGCGAACTTCACCTTTGCAGCGGGACAGGTGGGCTACAAGCATGTTATGCAGCGCTATCCGGTTGATATTCCGGCATACCGCACCTTCGGCTATTTCTTTATCGGTGCGCTGATTATCGCGTTGCCCTCGTTCATGGTGTTCGGCAACGCTGAACGCCTCCCCACAACCGCTCTGCAATGGGGCATTCTGGCGTGGCTGGGGCTGGCGGCTTCCGGCCTCGGTCTGTTCCTGTGGAACCGCGGTGCCTGCCGGGTGGATGCAGGTACACTTGCCATCATGAATAACGTATTGGTGCCGGCCGGATTGCTGGTAAACCTGCTGATCTGGAATCGGGATGCAGATCTGTTAAGGCTTGCCGTAGGTGGCGTCGTTATAGCGTTTTCACTCTGGGTGAACGCCCGCCTTCACCCCCGTGCCCGGCTGGCCGGGGCTTTGTAATCCACGGCACCTGCATCAGGATTCCAGGTTGCAAAGATAAATACTGTTACTCAGCTTTACTTTTGATGAATATCAATAATGGGGGTGGGTCTATATTCTATCGGACCTCCCTGCACGCAATGAGTAACAGGCAACTATAATGCGCACAAATTTACCCGTAACCCAGCGTGAAGTTAAAATGCGCAAGGGCGGCAGGCTGATAACCACCACCGATCTCAAAGGCGTTATCACTTACTGCAATGAAGAATTCGCAGAGATCAGTGGTTTTCCTGAAGATGGATTGGTTGGACAGGCCCATAACATCATCCGCCACCCCGATATGCCGCAGGCGGTATTCAGGGACATGTGGAAGTACCTCAATGCAGGCAAAGCCTGGATGGGCGTGGTCAAAAACCGGGCAAAGAGCGGTGATCACTACTGGGTGAGTGCCTATGTCACTCCCATTCGGGAAAACGGCCAGGTGGTTGGCTATGAGTCCGTTCGTGTAGAGCCAACCCGGGAAGACGTAGCCAGGGCTGAAAAGCTCTATGCGCGCATCGCGGCTGATAAGCCAGCCCTGAACCCCGGGAGCCGTATCCTGTCGGTGATGAAATCCGGATGGCCCCTGATTCTGTCGCTGGTTCTGAGTCTTGTTGCGCTTGAGTTTGAGAACAACTGGATGGCTGCCGGGCTGATTGTAATCGCCCATTTGTTGGGTGCATTGCTGTTGCGGAAGTCGTTGAATGAGCGACTGAAGCGTCTTATCGAAACCCGCCCGGGCGCTTTCCATGACCCGGTTGTAGCTCGCACTTATAGTGATGAGTCCGGAATTTTCTCGCAACTTGCGCTGCTACTGATCAGTGAAGACGCACGGATTCGCACGGCGCTTGCCCGCATAGATGACCAGGCAGAGCTGCTTTATGAGCAGGCCCGTGCTTCTTACAACTATATCAGCAGTGGTGCGGAAGCCATAGGTCGTCAGCGTGCTGAAACTGACCAGACGGCGTCGGCGATCACGGAGATGACGGCATCCATTCAGGAAGTGACACAGTCCATGCTGGGCAATGCCCGGGAAGCCGGGGAGGCAGACCGCCTTGCACTAATTGGCAGCGAGCGCAGTTCAGAGGCTCTGGTTGCAATCGAACAGCTGGTTACTCGTGTGAATGGGATTGGCCAGGCTATAGGCAGGCTGGGTGAATCCACCAAAAGCATTGGTGAGGCGGCTAGCCTGATTTCCGGGATTGCAGAACAGACAAACTTGCTGGCCCTGAATGCGGCAATTGAAGCTGCCCGCGCAGGTGAGCAGGGCCGTGGGTTTGCCGTCGTCGCCGACGAGGTGCGTTCGCTGGCAAGCCGTACCCGGGAATCCACGGTGCGTATTCAGGAGGTCACTGACGACTTCCGCCTGCAGGTGGATTTGGCAGTTCAGGCCACGCGGGACGGGGAGGCGGATGCTGGTCAGGGTCTGGTGAAAGTGCGTGAAGCCGAGAGCTCTCTGCGGGATATCGTAACGTCCATCAAGACAATTTCTGACAGTTTCATCAGCATGTCGGCGGCGTTTGAGGAACAGAATCAGGTGTCTGAGGAAATCAATTGCCAGATTGTCAGTATCGCTGAACTGGCAGACCTCAGCGAAGGTCAGGCATCTTCTGCCAAACAGAGCAGTGATAGCCTGAGCGTCATGTCCAGTGGTCTCAAAGATCTGGTTTCGCGCTTTCTCAGGAAAACCGATTAAGTTTTACTTGCCGGGAATCTGGCGCCAATCTATTGCCGGCGCTGGCATCCCCGGGCCAGTGCTGGCAGAATTCTCTCCCAATCGCCCCGGGAGAGCCCGTGGCTACTTCTTTTACGATTCCTTAGCCACAAGCACAGGAACAAAACATGACTCAGTTCAATTCGGCTTCGGGTGACGATTCCGGAGCTTCTCGCGGCCTCTGGTCTTCCCGGTTTGCGTTTATTCTTGCCGCCACGGGTTCTGCCGTTGGTCTCGGTAACATATGGAAATTTCCTTACATTACAGGTGAGAACGGGGGCGGCGCCTTCGTTCTGGTTTATCTCCTGTGTATTGCTGTTATCGGCGTTCCCATCATGATGGCAGAAATATACGTGGGTCGCAGCGGCCGCCATAACCCGATTGGCAGTATGCGTCTGGTTGCCGAGCGTAACCTCAGTTCGCCGGCATGGCGTATTTCTGCCGTTATCGGGATGATCGCTGCCTTTGCGATTTTATCCTTCTATTCCGTTATTGGTGGTTGGGCTGCTTCTTACATTGGCCATGCGGCCATGGGTGATTTCACCGACGGCACTGCGGAATCCATCGGCAAGCTTTTCAGCGGTTTGCTGGCCAGCCCCAAGCAGCTGCTTGCATGGCATACCGTTTTCATGGTGTTGGTGATTCTGGTTGTATCCCGTGGTCTGAAGGGCGGTCTGGAGCGCGCAGTGACCATTCTGATGCCGGCGCTTTTCGTTCTGCTGCTTATTGCTGTGGGCTACGCCACCACAACAGGCCACTTTGGTGAGGCGGTAAGTTTCCTGTTCACACCGAACTTTAAGGCACTGTCCATTAACGGTGTGCTGATTGCTCTGGGCCACGCATTTTTCACACTCAGTCTGGGTATGGCCATTATGATGGCCTATGGCTCTTACCTGGGGCGTGATGTAGCCGTTGGGCGCACAGCAGTCAGCATAGCACTGATGGATACGGTTGTTGCGCTGTTGGCGGGCCTGGCGATTTTTCCCATAGTGTTCGCTAATGGCCTTGAGGCCAGCGCAGGCCCGGGACTGATCTTCCAGACTCTGCCTCTGGCGTTCGGAAATATGCCCATGGGCGGCCTGTTTGGCGCCCTGTTCTTCATATTGTTGCTGTTTGCCGCCTGGACCTCGGGTATCTCCCTGCTGGAGCCTGTGGTTGAGTGGGCGGAAGAAAACACCAACATGGAGCGCGCAGGCAGTGCCATTGTTGTCGGCGTGCTTTGCTGGCTTCTGGGTATTGCGTCTATCCTGTCGCTGAACGTCTGGGCAGATTTTGCACCCCTCGATATGTTCGCGCGCTTTGAAGGCAAGACGATTTTCGATCTGCTGGACTTTTTTACGGCCAACATCCTGTTGCCGTTGTCGGGTTTGCTGACGGCGATCTTTGTAGGTTGGTTTGTTGCCAAAGAATCCCTGAAAGCGGATCTGGATCTGAGCAATGGCACGTTCACCTTGTGGCTGAACTTTTTGCGTTTTGTCACGCCGGTGGCGGTTGTGATCGTGTTTGTTTATAACCTGCTAGCGTAATAGCACCGGAAAACAGAAAACCCGGAAAGCATCGCTGCCTTCCGGGTTTTTTTGTGCGCGGGAGTCAGTCTTCTTGATCTCCAGAGATAGCTCGCAACGCCTCAAGGTGAGGTTTGACCGCATTAATGTCGGCTAAGGGAGCATCGCTGGCCTGCTGGGTAAAGCCGAGGGCTGTTTCCATTGAGGCCCGCATCTGGGCTTTCTGCTGAGCGCTCAGGTGAGGGCTATTTTCGATCTCAGCCATAGCGCTCTCCATCTCCTTCCTGAGTGCGGGGCTTTGATCTGTCATTTCGATGGCTATCCAGGCGCTGTAGATACGGTCACCGGTGGTGGCCCAGTCTTCGAGGTTCTTGAAGCCATGATCCTGAACCAGGCTTTCCAGGCGGTCGTAAACATCCTCGCCTTTTAACTCTTCAATGGAAGATGAAAAAATTCTCGAGAAATCAAGCGCTTCATTGTCCTGCTTGTCGTCCAGCTCTTCAAATTCCGGCTCCATGGTCTGAGCTTTTTCCAGGGTCGTGATGAACGAGCGGATTGTGTTATCAGTCAGCTTTTCTGCGTGGGCGCTGAACGATACCAGAGACAGCACGATTGTCAGCGCCAGCATGGCGGCAAGCTGATTGCAGTGTGAGTAGTGATTTTGCGAGTAGTAGTTTTGAGAGTAAAAAGGGTTCATAGGGTTCTCCTTGATGACATGTTTCCGGCTCCATCCGTCCGGAAGCTTCTTTAGCCTAGGCCGAAAACGAACAAACTGACAAGCATCCGCGTTGTTGTCGAGAGCTGTTATATCCCCCCCCGGTGTGACAGATTCGTGAAGTTTTCACGTTAGACTGCAGGAAGTAACCTCAGCATGACGGGCTGGTTGTGCAGCACAGACAAATGAGCCGGAGCACCATGACACGAACCGTACTGATTATTGAGGACAACCCCGGGATTGGCGAACTGGTTAGTATGCAGGTCAAGGATCTGGATATGCAGCCGGTTCTCGTGGATCGTGGGGATGATGGCCTTGAGAGGTTTCGCCGGGGTGGTATAGATCTGGTCATTCTCGACCTGATGCTGCCAGGGTTGGATGGACTTTCCGTGTGCCGGGAAATTCGTGCTGTCCCGGGGTATGTTCCGGTGCTTATGCTGACCGCCAAAAGCACCGAACTGGATCGGGTGCTTGGCCTGGAAATGGGTGCCGATGACTACCTGACCAAACCCTTCAGCGTGGCTGAGCTTGCTGCACGTATCAAAGCCCTGTTCCGGAGAGTAGATGCACTTTCCTCGCGCGCGTCTGAACAAGCGAAAGCCGAGGAAGTGGAAGTGGACGGGCTCAGGATAGACCCTGTGCGCCGCCGGGTTTTTGTTCACGGCAGCGAAGCGGAGCTAACGGCTCGGGAGTTCGACCTGCTCTGGCATTTTGCCTGCCACCGCGGGCGCGTGTTCAGCCGGGCACAGCTGCTGGATGCTGTATGGGGGTATAACCATGAGGGCTATGAACACACCGTTAACACCCATATCAACCGTTTGCGCAACAAGATCGAAACCAACCCGGCCGAACCCCGTTACGTGCAGACGGTCTGGGGTGTTGGTTACCGGTTTCTGGATTGACCTATGACCCGACCCCTGTTTCAAACCCTTTATGCGCGCCTGGCCCTCGGCCTGTTTCTGTTACTGGTGATTGTTGGCGGGCTTTTTACGGTGCTGAGCCTGTACTCCGTGCGTGAGTACAGCGCGGCAGTGAATCAGGCGCTCAACCGCGATCTGGCCAGTGACCTGGTATCCGACCGCAACCTGGTGACCGACGGCAGAATCAATCACAGTGAGCTGGAGCGCCTGTTCGATCTTTATATGACCATTAACCCCAGCATCGAGATTTACTTGCTTGATCAGGACGGACGCATTCTTTCCTATTCCGCCGATCCGGCCAGAATCAAGCGCAAACACGTATCGCTGGAGCCGATTCACAGGCTGCTTGAAAACCCGGATGCCTATCCCTTGCAGGGCGACGATCCGCGCAGCCACGATCGCGGCAAAGTATTCTCGGTTACACCAGTGCCCAGTGCGGAGAATCCCACGGGCTACCTGTATGTTGTTCTCCGGGGTGAAGAGTATGATTTTGCTGAAAGCATGGTGCACAGTGATCGCCTGTTACAGATGGGCGGCGGCGCTCTGGTAATCAGTCTGTTTGTCGGGCTGCTGGCAGGCTTGGTGTTTTTCCGATTGCTGACACGACGCCTGTCCCGGCTGACCGCGCGCGTGGAGGCTTTTGAGGCGGGGGCAAAGGATGCCAAAAGCACCGATACTGCAGACAGAACCGGTGTTCCCGGGGACGATGTGGATTACCTGGCAGCGAGGTTCGATCAGATGGCTGCCCGCATCGCCGGCCAGCTGGAGTTACTGAAAGACAAGGATCGCCAGCGCCGCCAACTGGTGGCTCAGGTGTCACACGATTTGCGCACACCGCTGGCGTCGATTCAGGGCTATCTGGAAACTCTGGGGATGAAGCAGCAGGAGCTGAGCCCAGACGAGCGCCGGCGCTTTCTGGGGGTGGCTCTGGCCGAAACCCTTCGCCTCAGCAAGCTGGTCGACGAACTTTTCGAGTTGGCGGCACTGGACGCCCGCGAGCGGCAGCCCTTTGCGGAGCCGTTCATGCCAGCGGAACTGCTGCATGATGTAGTGCAGAAGCATAGGCCGAAAGCAGAGCAGGCAAGCGTTGTGCTCAATATTACCGGAGCTCAGCCGGCCATGGTGCTGGCAGACATCGCCATGACCGAGCGGGTTCTGGACAACCTCATCGGCAACGCCATTGATCACTCGCCGAGGGGGGCAGAGGTAAAATTGAGCGTATTTGCTGACAGCGGCGGCGTTGAAATCTGTGTGCTGGACGCCGGTAAAGGAATCGCCCCAGAGGATATTGATCATGTTTTTGACCCGTTTTACCAGGCGCCGGGTGCCAGCCGCAGCGGACATGCCGGACTGGGTCTTGCCATCGCGCGCCGAATGGCGGAGTTACAGCAGGGCCGGGTCTCCGTAGAAAACCATCCGGGGGCTGGCGCAGCGTTCCGCTTCTGGCTGCCTTTGGCCGATTCAACGCCAAAAGAATCCACAGCGTTATAGATTCGTAAGAATTGAGGAACGTTTTGGTGAAGTCACGGCGATAGGATGGCGACTGAACATTTTTTCTACACTACTCTCAGGAGAGTTGTTATGAACCGAAAAACACTGGCAATGGTCGCCGCGCTGCTTATTGCAGTCACTGGCGCCTTCTATGCCGCGGTTGCCACGGCCGAAAAGACCACGGCCAGTGCCGACGAATATGCGCCGTCAGATCCCGGCCTGAAGGTCGCGACCTTTGCTGGCGGCTGCTTCTGGTGTGTGGAAGCCGGTTACGAGAAGATCCCCGGCGTGGTAGAGGCTGTTTCCGGCTATGCGGGTGGAGATGAGACCAACCCAACCTACCAGCAAGTTGCTTCCGGTAGTACCGGGCACACCGAAGCGGTGCAGGTTTACTACAATCCGGACGAGATTACCTACGAAGGCTTGCTGCAAGGCCTCTGGCGGATGATGAACCCGACGGATGCCAACGGACAGTTTGTTGACCGTGGTCAGCAGTACCGCCCGGCAATTTTCTACCACAACGCGGAACAGAAGCGTCTGGCGGAAGTGGCTAAGAAAGAGCTGCAGGCGTCCGGTGTTTATGAGAAGCCAGTGGTGATTGAGATTACGCCGCTGAAGACTTTTTATGCCGCCGAGAAGTATCACCAGGATTACTACAAAAAGAACCCGGTGCGCTACAACTTCTATACTTTCAATTCAGGCCGTTATCAGTTTATCGAGAAGGTTTATGGTGACGATTACGAGCTTGATTTCAGCCAGTTCAAGCCAGATGGCGATGCGGTAAAGAGCGCCAAAGAAGCTGCAACAAACGCCGCTGCTGACATGAGTCAGTCTGGTGGGATGAAGGGCTTTGATCCGGAGACTTTCGTAAAACCAGACTCTGAGACTCTGAAGCAGCGCCTTACCAGCATTCAGTATGAGGTGACTCAGAAGGACGGCACAGAGCGGGCGTTCAGCAACCCGTACTGGGATAACAAACGTCCTGGAATCTATGTGGATGTTGTGTCGGGTGAGCCGCTGTTTTCCTCGCGTGACAAGTATAAATCCGGGACCGGCTGGCCGAGTTTCACGCGCCCGCTGAGCCCGGACATGGTTGTGGAAAAGGAAGACAACGGGTTCTTCATGTCCCGTACCGAAATCCGCAGTCGCTTTGCCGATTCACACGTAGGGCATGTATTCAACGATGGCCCGGCGCCCACCGGTCTGCGTTATTGCATGAACTCAGCGGCGCTTAAATTCATCCCGCTGGAAGAAATGGCTGAGGCCGGCTACGGCGACTGGATCGCCGCAGTGAAGGTGTCGCAGTAAAGCCTGAAGAGTGTCTCAAAGCCACAGATCACCAATAGGTGTTTGCGGGCTGAAGTGATGACGGATCTGGGCCTGCAGGAGCTCCGCAGTGGCAATGGCATCAATCAGAGCGTTGTGGGCAGCATAGTGAGGCAGCCCATAACGCGTTCTGCTGTCTGCCAGGCGGATGGATAGCTGTTTTTTCCCCGTTAGACGCTGCAGGAGAGAAGGCTGCCGATTTGGGTGCAGGTGAGCCTCGATAGCCATGGTGTCGATGACCGGGAAACGAATACCCTCTTCCAGTCGCCACTGCAGCGCCACTTCCAGGAAAGGCCGTTCGATATGTCTGAAGTGCACCACCGGAATGCGGCCGTTCAGGCTGGCAAAAACTTCCTCAAGTATGTCTGACAGGTCCGGTGCTTCGCTGATGTCGGCGTGGGTGATGCCGTGAAAGGTAACTGACAATTGGTGCAGCGGTAATCTGGGGCGAACAACCCAGTGTTTTGCCTGACCAAGCTGAATGGCATCCAGTGTAAAAGGCACCAGCCCGATACTGACAATCGAGTGGGCCTCCGCATCGAGGCCCGTGGTCTCAAAGTCCAGCGCCACCATGGGAACCTCGGATACCGGTGTTTCCGGTGCGACGCAGCCGGCTTCGTAAAAGGCTTTCAGTACGGGCGCTCTGGCACTGTTTGCCAGAGCCTGATATTGCTCTGGCCAGGGTAGGCGTTTGATCGCATCGGGCACTGGTTGGCTCTCAGACATGCCGGGTCGCCTGCGTGTTGTAACGGAACCTCAGAAACTTTTGGGCATTGCTGACAACCTGGAACGCGTCCTTGAGATGGCTGCGCTCGAACGGCGACAGGTCTTCTGGCCGCACGTTGTTATCCGGCTCTTCACCTGCCTCGAGAGACAGGGCCTGGTGTCGGATACGGACAATAGAGATGAACTCAAGTGCGTCTCTGAGGTTGCCCAGATCGTCTTCAAGAATAAGTTTGGTTTTGCCGATACTCTTCAGGCGTTCGAAGGAATTCTGTGCCTGGGAACCGCAAGCCAGAGCGTGAATCCGGATAAGGTCAGACAGCGGTGCTGTGCCCCGGCGTTTCAGGTTGAAGGTTTTCTGGTGCTTGCCGTCTTCCTCGAGCACAAAGGTTCGGAAAAAGCCCAGAGGTGGCGTCCGGTTGAGCGCATTGCGCGCCATCAGGGTCAGGAAAAGCTGGCTGTTGCTGGCTTTGTCTGCAACCAGAGATTTGAGCTCTTCCGCAAACTCCGTGCGGCCATAAATGCCGTCCAGATCAAAGAAGATATTGCTGTTCAGCAGGCTTTCCGCTTTCGGGTTTTCAATCCAGTCGGTAAAGTAGCTACGCCATACCTTCAACGGCTGGCGCCATTTCGGGTTGGTGGCCATGATGTCCCCGGTGCAGTAGGTGTAGCCGCACTCTGCCAGACCGTCGGAAACAAACTTCGCCAGCGCCAGAAAGTACGCATCGTGCTCTTCCGGCACAAAGCTGTCGTCCAGGATCATGGCGTTGTCCTGATCTGTCACGACCAGTTGCTCATCCCGCGCCATGGAGCCTAGTGCCATGAAACAGTAGGGCACGGGCGGCGAGCCCAGTTTTTCTTCTCCCAGTTCCAGCAGGCGTTGGGTAAAGCTGCGGCCAATGCCGGCCATGGCACTGCCGATCATGTGCGAGTTGGCATCTTCATTGACCATACGTACAAAGCTGTCCCGGACATCGAGGCTGATCTTTTTCAGACCCTTCACATGTTGCTGGTGGTAAATATTGCTCACCAGGTACAGGCTGCTCTGGCTCTCATATTTAACAATGTCCGCCAAAGCGATAACGCCCCGGACTTCATGCCCCTCCATTACCGGAAGGTGGTGCACATTATTATGCAGCATGGTGAGCATGGCTTCGAAAATGAAGCTGCTGGCGCGAATGGTTATCAGCCCGTCAGACATAATCTCACTGACAGGTGTTTCAGAGGGCAGTGCTTCAGTCACAGCTCTGGTGCGCAGATCACGGTCTGTAATTATGCCTGCAAGGCGGGTATTGTCGCCTTCGCCGTTCATCAATAGCAGAGCCGACACGCCCTTATCCGTCATAATGCGCGCGGCCTCCTGCAATCGCACTGTCGTAGGCGCTGAGACGGTTTTTCGGGAAATCAGGCGGCTGACACGGGAGGTCATAAGTGTGTTGGATTTCTCCCGGCGCGAGAGTGCCGAACGCAAACGGCCGCGATCCTCTATCTCAACAAAGTCTGCAAAGTTCTCATCGTTTTCAAACAGGTAATGAAAGGTATCGGCCGGCACGCGGTAAAGCAGGCTGTCTTCCAGCGCCCGTGCAGGGAACCTGACCTGCCGCTGCATCAGCAGGCCAAACTGGCCGAAGATCTCGCCTTCACCTATGCGGTTGTAGAGCTCGCCTGAGCGACGGAAAATTTCTATGGCACCGCTACGCACATAATACATGCAAGTGCTGGTTTGCCCGGTTTCCAGTATCTGGGTTCCCGCCCGCACGTAACTGATTTCAATGCTGGCGGTGAGCCGATTGAGCAACTCCTCCGGCATGTCGTCAAACGGCGAATGCTGGACAATATGGTTACGGATATCGATCAATTCAACCTGCATGCGGTCTCCCGGGTGGAATAGATAATGCCTCAGCAAAACTATAGCAGAAACCGCCGGTTGGGCGGTGGAGCCTGCGCCTTTGGTGTCGGCTCCGTCGTGCAGCCTATGGGTGTAAAGCTTTGAAAGCCCCATGCGCCACAAGGCTCTGAAACCGCCCGTAGCCTGAGGTGTCAACCTGAATCCTGCTACGGCACGCATAGGGTGTCGTCAGCCCTGAGAAAGCGTGTTCCAATGGGATGTTCATAACATCAGCTACGACCATCCTTATAACGCCGCCGTGGCACACGATCAGTACGTTCTGGCTCGCAAGCTCCTGTTGCCAGTGGTGCCAGCTCCCAATAATACGCTTATTGAAATCTGTGACTGGCTCACCGCCCGGAGGCGTGTTATTGACCGGGTCAGCCCAGAACCGGCTGAGCCTTTCGCCGTCGCTTGCCATCACCTCATCAGCGGTGCGCCCTTCCCAATCTCCGAAGTTGATCTCCCTCAGGCGCTCATCACTGTGAAGAGGAATCTGATAGCGGTCCGCCAGTTCCCGGGCAAAGTGAACGCAGCGCAGCATGGGTGAGGTAACGATGGCATCCCAGCGGTCAGCTTCGGTAATGGCATCGCGCATTTGCTGCCAACCGGCGTCGCTCAGCGGGTCGTCTTTGCTGCCACGATACATGGGCCCGCCCTCGGGTTCGCCGTGGCGGATGAGATCAAACACCGTTGTGCTATCAGCCATCGTGACTGCCCTCTTTATTGCTGACGCCTGAGTCTGCAAAGCTGGCCATGTTGTTATGAAGTTCACACGCAACCCGCAGCAGCGGAACGGCTGCAGCTGCGCCGCTGCCTTCGCCGAGACGCATCTCGAGATCAAGCAGTGGCTCCGCATTCATTGCTGTCAGAATAGCCTGATGTCCTGGTTCGGCTGAACGGTGGGCGAACATTAACCAGGGGCGGATACCCGGCTGCTGGCTGACCGCGATCAGTGCCGCGACAGAGACGATATAACCATCAATCAACACCGGAATGGATCGTGCGGCGCAACCGGCAACAGCACCCGCCAGAGCGGCAATCTCAAAACCACCGAAGGCCTCGAGCACGGCCATGGGATCCTGATCGTCATCGTGGCGCTGAAGCGCGCTGATAATGACCTCGGCTTTACGGCGCACACCGGCCATGTTCAGGCCTGTGCCCGGGCCGGCCAGTTTCATCGGGTTCTTGCTCATCAGCGCACAGGCAATGGCCGTTGCCGAGGTGGTGTTGCCTATGCCCATCTCACCGCCGATGAACAGCTGGCAGCCCTTATCTGCCGCCCGTTGAGCTGCTGCATCGCCGTGGTTCAGGGCAGTGCACACCTGCTCGGTGGTCATGGCATTGGTTGCCGCAAAATTTCGGGTGCAGGGCGCTATACGAGCGTCTACGACGCCGGGCAAACCGGGCTCGACGTCAGATATAGTGCCAAGGTTTACAACTTCCAGTCCTGCGCCCAGCGATTTAGCCAAAACACTGATTGCTGCACCACCGTTGGCGAAGTTCGCAATCATCTGGGCGGTAACCGCCTGGGGATATGCAGAAATCCCTTCTTCGCAGATGCCGTGATCACCCACAAAGACGCTGATCTGGATGTGATCAAGCGCCGGCTTGTCTGTGCCCTGAAGCCCGGCAAGCCGAATGGCAACATCTTCCAGTCTGCCCAGTGAGCCTGCGGGCTTTGTCAACACACTTTGCCGCTGCGCGGCCTGCTCAAAGAAACGCGCCTCGGGTTGCCGGGGAGGGTTGATCCAACCGCTGGGAAAAGACATTGCACAATACCTTCAGACATTGAAATACCGTAACGCAGGTTCTGATTACGGAGGGAGAGTGTGACTTGAGTTCAATACAATATGGTGCGGGATCATACT
Organism: Marinobacter antarcticus; assembly: GCF_900142385.1. Classification (NCBI taxonomy): domain Bacteria; kingdom Pseudomonadati; phylum Pseudomonadota; class Gammaproteobacteria; order Pseudomonadales; family Marinobacteraceae; genus Marinobacter; species Marinobacter antarcticus. The sequence continues at coordinate 390,983 of NZ_FRAQ01000001.1, read as the reverse complement.
CCGGCTGGGTGCAATGAGGTAGGTTTGAAGGAGCGGGCGGCTGCGTTGTTCGGGTGCCGCCTTGAAGTAATTGCGCGTTGTCATTGACCAGACATTAACGCATTGTTAGCCTTTGACGGCGTTTTCAGGTGCCTTCAGAGACAGTCCACGCATTGTTTCAAGGTGAAACGGGAAGCCGGTTAAAGTCCGGCACTGCCCCCGCAACGGTAAGTGAGAGTAAGGCGAAGAGTAATGCCACTATGCAACCGCATGGGAAGGCGTCGCTGATCAGTATATCTGAGCTCACAAGTCCGGAGACCGGCCTGGAAATACACCGAACGCTGCGGAGGGCAGTTGTGGTGGGTTGATGCCGATCCGGTTTTCGGAATTATCCCCCCTCCCTTTGTATAGCGATTGCTCGTTCAATTCTTGACGACGAGCTTTGGCTGTCTGCGCAGCGCATAAAAACATCCATGCGGGTGCGCATGGTATTCCTGTGAGTGCGAATTAATGAAAGTCTCCCGGCTAGCTGTGGGCAGTTTTATTTTGCCTTTTTCTCTCAATCCTTTTTCAGTTGTGATCTCGCAGGAATCGACAGATTCTTTGACGGATCCTATCGTTGTCACTGCGACCCTTGGCCCGAAAACCACTGGAGAAAGTCTTTCTTCGGTGACCGTTATCGGTGAGAAAGATATTCGCCTTCAACAGCCAAAAGAATTTCGTGAACTCCTCGAATCCCAGCCTGGCGTATCCGTTTCCCGGAGTGGGTCGTTTGGCAAGCAAACCAGTGTTTTTATCAGGGGGCACGCTTCAGACGCGTCTGTACTTCTGGTGGATGGCATTCGAGTTCGTTCCGCGACGGTTGGTGGTGCTGCGTGGCAGTATCTGCCGCCTCAGTTAATCAACCGAATTGAAATTGTCAGAGGCGGTCGGAGTAGTCTCTATGGTGCTGATGCGGTTGGCGGCGTGATACAGGCCTTTACCTTGCCTCAACATGAGGGCAAGAGCGGTTGGTTAGAGGCTGGTGCCGGGAATTATGACAGCCAACAATATGCCGCCGGTGCAGCATTTTCGGGTAATTCATCAAAACTTAGTATTGGCGTTAATCGCTTCCGGACGGAGGGCGCGCCTGTTATCAGAGACGGTGATGACAAAAGCTACAACAGCACGTCGGGCGCCGCGAGCGGCTCTCATGAATTCAATAATGGCGTCCGCACTGGTTTCACGTTCCTGAATGCTGACGGTGACAGTGAATACGCGGGTGGTGAAGAGGATTTCGTATTCCAGGTCGCGGGTGTGAGTTTGGATGTTCCTGTTACCGAAAACTGGCGAACATTACTGCAGTTATCCGATGCGAGAGATGAGTTGGAAGACTTTAGTTCCTTTCCCGGGGTCTTCAATACCAGAACTCGAAATTCTCGATTGGAAAACTGGCTGACCTCGGGTACTCACGAATTTGTGCTGGGAGCTGAGTATACGGTGGATCAGGTAGACAGCTCTGTGTCTTATGACGAGCGCAGCCGCTCCAACAGTGCTGTTTTTAGTCAGGCACTATTGAACTTTGGGGCGCTGGATATCCATTTAAGCGCGCGGAGCGACGATAATGAATCGTACGGTACCGAGCAAACCTGGGGCGCCGGAGCCGGATATGCACTGGACAGACATCATCGAATTCGTGCCAGTGCGGGTACGTCGTTCAAGGCACCGTCCTTCAACGATCTTTACTACCCAAACTTTGGGAACCCCGATCTTCAGCCAGAAGAAGCAACAAGTTATGAGCTGGGGATAGAAGGTCGTTATGTGAGATGGTTCTGGGACGTAGCTGTATTCCATTCAGATGTAGAAGACCTGTCTCTGCCATCGCAAGATGCCGCCGGGAGCATACCGGAAGCTCGCTTGCGGGGTGTCGAGTTCAGTAGTGGCTGGATTCAAAATGGTTGGAGCCTCAAAGTTGTTGCCAGCGCAGGCGACTACGAGGATAAAAGAGATGGGAGACAATTGATCCGGAGGGCTGAGAATACGGTTCGCGTGGATCTGGACAAAGAGCTTGGCACCTGGGTTTTAGGTACAACAGTTCGCGCCGAAAGTCAGCGGTATGATGATCTCTTTATGATTGGCCGTGAGCGTATTGCTGGCTATGGCACATGGGATCTCCGTGCCCGGAAGGACCTTGCCCCAGGTTGGGTTGCCTCTCTAACCCTGGGTAACGTTCTGGATAAAGAATACACGACAGCCAAGCGGTTCGATAATGCGGATTATATCAGCGCTGGCCGGACCGCATTTCTCTCTGTAAGGTATGAATTCGGTCTTTAAAAGGTATGGTAACTCGTTTGTTCGGCCCGGAAAAAGATGTGAGGACAAGAACTTATAGAATCAATGCCTGGTCTTTCTTGGCTATTGTGATTTTTGTTGTTCTTGCGTCATATAGCAGAGAGGGCACTGCTATATGCGTCCGGGATGATTCCGGCCAGACCGTCTGCCTTCCTGCACCGGCCAAGCGCATAGTAACGCTGTCTCCAGGAGCGACCGAGCTCATGTTTTCTGCCGGCGCCGGTGATCAGATTGTCGCGGTTGTGGCATACAGTGACTACCCTCCCGCCGCTCTGGAACTGCCATCAGTGGGTACTAACACCCGGATAGATATGGAAGCGCTGCTGGCGCTCAAGCCAGATCTGGTCATCACTTGGGTAACGGGTAACCCGCCAGCACAGGTCGAACTGCTGCAAGAGCTTGGTTTGCCGCTGTTTGCCATTGAGCCGCGTACATTTGAAGGGGTTTCCAGTGCTATTGAGCGTCTGTCTGCGCTGGCAGGAACGGAGACCGAGGGTTTTGCTGAAGCAGAACGTTTTCGCGCTGGTATTAGTGAGTTGTCTGAGCAGTACCGCGATGCTGAAGCCATACCGGTTTTTTACCAGGTTTGGGCGCAGCCTCTTATGACTATTAATAACGATCATTTGATTGGCAAGGTGCTTCAGCTGTGTGGTGGCATGAACGTCTTTGGTGGTATGCCGCGCCTGGTGCCACGAATCAGCGCAGAGGTGGTGCTGCAGGCCAACCCTCATGCCATTATTACTGCAAGCGTTGACGGTGTCAGCGATGACCAGCTCGACCTTTGGAAAAGCTATTCCGGGCTAAGCGCCGTTAAACGAAATAACCTGTTCTTTGTACCCGCATCATCGATATCAAGGCCGACGCCGCGGCTTCTCGAAGCCACCAGACTGATTTGTGAAAAGCTGGATGTTGCCCGTGAGCGCCTCTGATAGCGGTGACAATTTGCAGGCGGGCGGCTGATGGTCCGCCCTCTGATCAGTCTCAGCGTGATAGCGCTTTTCGCCGTTCTGGTGGCCCTGGCGCTGGGTAGCGTCAATGTCTCCTTTCCCGAGCTTTGGCAGGTTATTCAGGGCGAAGGCAGCGTTCTGAATCGCACCCTTTTACTGGACCTGCGCCTGCCGCGCACTCTTGCAGCTTTTGCCACGGGTGGTTTGCTGGCGGTTGCTGGCGCGCTTATGCAGGTACTTCTGCGAAATCCGCTGGCCGATCCCTATGTGCTGGGGTTATCTGGCGGTGCTGCGGTGGGTGCGCTGCTGGCGATGCTGGCTGGAATGGGAACTCTGCTGATATCAGGTTCCGCCTTCGCCGGAGCCATGCTGGCAACGCTGCTGGTCTTTGGCATCGCTCACGGCACGGGAAGCTGGACACCGTCCCGCCTGCTGCTCACGGGTGTGGTGGTTGCAGCCGGCTGGGGTGCCGTGATCACCCTGATGCTGGCCATCACGCCTTCGTACAAACTCCCCGGCATGCTTTACTGGTTGATGGGTGATGTCTCCTACGCCCGCACGCCTTGGCCTGCGCTGGTGGTGCTGGTTTGTTCGGTAGTACTGATTATGCCCCTTGCCCGCAATCTGAATGTGCTGGCACGCGGACCCTTGCAGGCAGCGGCACTGGGTGTATCTGTGCGTCCACTGGAATGGACGATTTATCTTTTTGCCAGCCTGCTGACGGCCACAGCAGTGACCACCGCAGGCAGTATCGGATTTGTTGGTTTGATTGTGCCCCACATGCTCAGGCTGGTTCTGGGTAACGATCAGCGCATTATCCTGCCAGCCAGTGCCCTGGCTGGCGGTACTTTGCTGGTGCTTGCGGACACGCTGGCGCGCACGGTGATTGCTCCGGAGCAGCTCCCGGTTGGGGTGATCACGGCTTTGCTGGGCGTGCCCACATTCCTTTATCTGCTGCATCGGAGCCGCTGATGAGCACGTTACGCACCCGCGACCTGATCATTAATGTTCCGGGCAGGCCCGATGGCCTTACTCTGAATATGAGCATTGAACCGGGCCAGATCTGGGGTGTGCTTGGCCCCAATGGGGCCGGTAAGACCACCTTGCTGCATACACTCGCTGGTTTGCTGCCGGTTCGCAGTGGGCAGGTGATGCTGAATGACTCACGGTTAAAAGACCTGAAACGCCGGGATATTGCCCGGCAACTGGGCCTGGTGTTTCAGGAACGTCAGGACAGTTTCCCTGCGACGGTAATGGAAACCGCTCTTATCGGCCGCCATCCCTGGCTGTCACCCTGGGAGAGTGCGCAGGGTGAGGATCAGGTACGAGCTGAGCAGGCTCTGGCGGCGCTGGATGTAGACTATTTGGCTGATCGCTTGCTGAACACGCTGTCTGGCGGTGAGCGTCAGCGTGTCGCTATCGCCACCTTGATGACTCAGAATCCGGATATCTGGCTGCTGGATGAGCCCACCAATCATCTGGATCTGCATCATCAGGTAAAGGTGATGAACCTGCTTCGGGATCAGGCGGATGGCGGGAAAGCCGTTTTTATGTGCCTGCATGACCTGAATCTGGCTGCCCGCTGGTGTAGCCATGTTCTGCTGCTATACACCAATGGCGATGCCTGCTGGGGCCCGGTGGAAACTATGTTGGTGCCGGAGGCTCTGGAGCGTTTGTACAACCAGCGACTGATGACCCTTCAGGCAGATGGCGTCTCGGTGTTTGTGCCTGCCGTTTGATACCTTGTTGAGACTCCCCCCTTGCGCCTTGGACGGGCATTGAAATCTTAAGTCGCGCTTAAGCATTCTGCTGGCGCGACTTAAGCCTGGATTAAGGCTTGTTAGCTAATCTGACTCTCAATATCACGGGCGTGTCGCCCGAGAGCTGTCGGAGAACGCTTATGACCGACCCGATGACGATGTCCATACATTGCCCACCGGATTCGCGGGAGTTAGTTCCGGCCATTCGTTGTGCCGGGCGCTGGTTGATCGAGATTCACCCGAACACCGAATTGGCCGCTACGGTCGCTGGATTTATTCGGCGACGGTTTTTTCAGGCCTATGGGGCCGAACCCTCGCTGCGGATTCCGTCATTACTGGCTTTGACTTCGGCAAAGGGCACCCTTCTGGCCGCAGTGGGCGTTCGAAATGCTGCCCTGGAGCCTCTGTTTCTTGAGGACTACCTGTCTGTTCCGGTCGAAGGTGCGATGCCGGTGTCGGGCATTGAGCGTCACAAGATTGCAGAGATTGCTCACCTTGCCGGTGTCGAGGCCGGTGTCAGCAGATACCTGTTTGCCTCATTGTCGGTGTGGCTGGAAGGCGCGGGTTATGAGTGGGTGGTGTGTACGGGAACGGGTCAACTGAATAACAGTTTTCACCGCATGGGGATAGCCACCCGTGTGCTGGCCAATGCGGATCCGGCGAGGTTGCCCGATGGTGGCGCCGGCTGGGGCCGGTACTATGATCATCATCCGGTGGTGATGGCCATCAAAGTGGCTGACAGCCTCACCGCACTGCGGCAGGCGGGCATACTGCGCCTGATTCAGCCGGCGTTGCCAGGCGAAGGCTCAGACGGTTTGGAGCAGGGAGGCGCTTATGGCTGCCTTGCCTGAATTACTCAAACGCCAGGCGATGGTGCACCCTTCCCGCATAGCCTTGCAAGGGCCGGAATCGGAACTGAGTTATGCACAGATGGTCCGGTCGGCAGAGGCTCTGGCCGAGCAGTTGAACCAGTTGGGGATAAAGCGTGCCGGTGTGTGCGGAGACAACGCCATTCCCTGGATTCTGGCTGACCTCGCCTGCCTGTTGGCTGATGTCGTTTGCGTGCCGGTGCCGGTTTTTTTCTCGGAATCCCAGACTGCTCACCTTGTTGAGCGGGCGGGCCTGGAATGCTTGCTGTCCAGCGAAGACACGCCGGGCAGCGAGCACTTGGGCCATGGTGTCTGGTTTCGCTCTTTGCCGGTTTTTGCCGCCGGGTCCTGGATGCCGGAAGGCACCGCCAAAATTACCTTCACTTCCGGCAGTACCGGAACCCCCAAAGGTGTTTGCCTGTCGGTAAAGCAGATGACGGCAACTACCCTGGCCCTGAAAAGGCAGCTGGCGGGTGTCGATCTGCAAAAGCATCTGTGCATCCTGCCACTGGCGACGCTGCTGGAGAATATCGCGGGGGTTTATCTGCCATTGCTCATGGGTGCCACGGTTAATGTGGCGCCATTAGCCAGCCTGGGGATGACCGGAAGCAGTGGCCTGAATCTCGGCAAACTCGTGGAGGGCATTCATCAAAACGGGCCTCAGTCGCTGATCCTTGTGCCGGAACTGGCCATGGCATTGGTTGCCACCGCCGAGCAGGGACAACTGGACAGTCGGTCATTCCGGTTTCTGGCCGTCGGCGGAGGCCGGGTATCCCCGGAGCTTCTGGCCCGTGGCCGCGCAGCCGGCTTGCCACTCTACGAAGGCTATGGCCTGTCTGAATGTAGCTCCGTCGTGGCGTTGAATGTGCCGGCTGCCGAGCGTGAAGGCACTGTCGGTAAACCTTTGTTCCACATCGATATCAGGGTAGATGCTGGCGGTCATATTCTGGTTCGCGGCAATACCCACCTGGGTTATCTGGGCGATGAGCCGGAGGCGTCTGAATGGCTGGATACCGGCGACCTGGGAGCGCTCAGCTCTGATGGCTTCCTGACGGTCCATGGCCGTTCTAAGAACCTGCTGATTACCAGCTTTGGCCGCAATATTAGCCCGGAGTGGCTGGAGAGTGAACTTGTTCAGGGGCTGGGCATTCGCCAGGCCGTGGTCTTTGGTGATGGTGAACCACAGCCAATGGCGTTGGTTACCGTGACCGATGGCCGTTCACCAGAGGTTCTTGCCCGGTCTCTGCAACGGCTCAATCAAGGCCTGCCGGATTACGCTCGTCTGGTGACGGTGTACATCCGTCGGCAGCTACTCAGCCAGTCCGACGGTTATATCACTGCGAACGGTCGCCCCGCCCGGGCACACATTCAGGCCGATCTGCCGACTCTGCTGGCAGGGTCTTTCCCCCTATTTATTTCGACATCATTGGCGAATCAGCCAGGAGAATCTCACATGGCATTTTTTGACAAATTGCAGCAAGAAACAGCGAAAGCACGGGCTCATGTTACCGGCGCGCCGGTGGTCAAGGCGATTGCTGAGGGTTGTTTCAGCCTTGAGTCCTATACCTGGTTTCTGACCCAGGCCTTCCACCACGTCAAGCACACGGTGCCTTTGATGATGGCCTGTGGTGCCAGGTTGCCCCGGCGGATGGAGTTCGTCCGCAAGGCGCTTGTTGAATACATTGATGAGGAGTACGGCCACGACGAGTGGATTCTGAACGACCTGGAAGCCTGCGGCGCCGATAGGGAAGCGATTCGCAAGGGCAAGCCGGATCTATCCATCGAGCTTATGGTGTCCTATCTGTACGATCAGATTAACCGGGGCAATCCGGCGGCGTTCTTCGGTATGGTCCAGGTGCTTGAGGGCACGTCCGTAGAGCTGGCCACACCTTTGGGAGAGCAGATCCAGAAACTCCTGGGGCTTCCGGATGAGGCGTTCAGCTACTTGTATTCCCACGGCGCTCTCGATCAGGAGCATTTCGATTTCTTCCGCAACCTCATGAACGACATCACTGATCCGGACGACCAACAGGCGATTATTGACGCCGCCCGTGTGGTGTATCGGCTCTACGGCGATATGCTGCACAGCATCCCGGTGCCCGCCAGTCGCAAGGAGCCACGCCATGAGGCTGCATGATCGCGTGTTCCTCCTGTTGGGCGGAACCGGCGGCATTGGTAAGGCTCTGGTTGATCCGCTGGTTCTGGCGGGCGCCCGTGTCATCGTGGCATCCCGGCATCCGGAAAGGACAGATCACCGGGAGGGTGTTTCCGCGGTGCACCTGGATCTCGCCGCGATAGATCTGGACCAACAGCTGGTGCGCCTGAGTGAGGCTTATCCTGATATCGACGGTATGATCCATTGTGCCGGGCAGAATCGCTTTGCCGGACTTGCTTCCATGACCGTCAGCGAACTCGATGCCCAGTATAGTGTGAACCTGCGCTCCGCCATGCTCGTCGCCAGACATTTTGTCCCCCGATTCGAGAAGGCGGGTGGCGGCGCTCTGGTGTTTGTGGGGTCGACTTTCGGCAGTATCGGCTTTCCCGGTTATACCGCCTATTGCGCCGCCAAGTTCGGCCTTAGGGGGTTCACCGAAGCCCTGCGCCGGGAACTGGCGGATACGGCGCTTCAGGTGGTCTACGTAGCGCCCCGGGCCACTGCCACCGAAATGAATGCGGAAGCCGTAAATGAGTTGAATCGTGCCCTTGGTAACCGCGTTGACACTCCGCAGGCGGTGGCATCAGAAATCCTGAAAGCCATGGAAAATGACGAACGCCGCCGGTTCATCGGCTGGCCCGAGAAACTGTTTGTGGTGATTAACGGGATACTGCCGCGCATTGTCGATAAAGCCATGCTGAAGCAACTGCCGGTGATCCGGCGCTTTCTCAATGCAGGAAAGTCTTCATGAAGTGGCCAACTGTGTCTATGTTCGTTGTGCTTGCTCGCCCTTACGCTTTCCGCGTTTTTTTAGCGCCTCAAACCCAATAATCAAATCCATCAGTTCATTGGTGATTTCTGTCTGACGCACTGACCGGAGCTCACCCAGAACCTGCTCAATGCGTTCATCCACTGACTGTTCGGCTTGCTGCATCAGCGCCAGCCTTGCCGAGTTTTCAGTGACCATGGCTTCGGCCGAGGCGCGGAATACGCTGGCGAAGATATGGCTGCGAATTAGCGACGACAGAAGAGCGTCGGCGGGCATGGTGTAATCCGGAAGCGAGCAGGAATTCCAGTACTTTTCACGCTGTAGCAGCGCCGGATTCAGTGGCAGAAGCCTTCGCGTCACCGGTTCCCGCAGGCCCTGCTCGCCGCGCTGGGTAAATGCCAGAGTGACGGCCAGGTGGGCCAGTGGCTGGCCTTGGCTGAAACGGTCTATCCGGGTAACGATATCGCCGGCGAGGCGGCCGATGCCGTCGGCAGACGCCGGTGGTAGCAGAACAGCGTCAGGTGTCAGGCCCTGATCATCCAGAGCATCGTTCATCTGCGCCCCGATGCAAAGAAGGCATCGTTTGCCGATGATTTGCGTCTGGCAATGCTGCTTTACCAAATCTGCAAGAATCTCGTTGTAGTTGCCACAGAGGCCGTGGTCGGAGCCGAAGACGATGACCAGGTGTTCAAGCGCGCCATCCCGGCGCAGGGCAATCTCGCCGGTCCGGTAAGCGAAGGCGGCAAAGCCCTGAAGTATGGTCTGGTGATAGGCTTCAATTGAGCGGGCGGCGTGCTCGTAGGGTGAAGCGTTTATCGCAGACAAAGTCTTCATGGTGTGGACGATGCCACGAATACTTTTCAGCGTATCGCTGTGCCGGGAGAGAGTTTCAAGCGTTTGGGCCATGACAGGCCTCGTTTGCAGTGGCAATAATCAGTTTGCGGTCTTCCTCGCTCAATGCCTTGTCTTCGCTGATGCGTTCGTCAATGACTTGTAAATGTTTCCTCGCGGCGGCACGAATACGTCCCATGGCATCGGTCAGTTTCTGTTCTGACAAGGTATCGAAAAGGCCTTCCATGGCCGCGATCAGAACTGCCAGCTGTTCTGCGGCGGGCATCGGATCACGCTCTGCCTGGCGCAGTGCATTGCGGACCGCCGAGCCACGGGTCAGTCGCGCGCGTGTGACGTCGTCCAGCCGCGTACCAAAGCGGGCAAAATCCTCCAGCTCTTCAAACTGTGACAGAGTCACCCGCAGATTGCCGGCCACTTCGCGCAGGGTCCGGCTCTGAGCCTTGCCTCCCACGCGGGAGACCGACAGCCCCAGGTCAACGGCAGGAAACTGGTTCTTACGCACCAGCCGCGGCGACAGGTAAATCTGGCCATCGGTAATGGAAATCAGGTTGGTGGGAATATAGGCTGACAGATTCTCCGCCTGGGTTTCCACCACAGGCAAGGCGGTGATCGAGCCGCCGCCAGCTTCCTGGGTAAACTGGCCGGCCCGCTCCAGCAGGCGGGCATGAACGTAGAATATATCGCCGGGGAAAGCTTCGCGCCCCGGTGGCCGGCGTAAAAGCAGCGACAGTTCCCGATAGGAGCGGGCATGGTGTGTCAGGTCATCAAAAATGATCAATACATCCCGGCCCTGATCGGAAAAATACTCGGCCATGGCCATAGCGGCATAAGGTGCAATGTAAGCCAGCCCCGGTGTCTCTTCGTCACCGGCAGACATAACAATGCTGCGGGCCATCATGTTGCCTTTTTTCAAGGCGCCGATCACCCGGGATACCGCATCGCCACGCTGCCCGATGGCGCAATAGATGCAGATAACCTGTGATCGCGACTGATTGAGTATGGTGTCCACGGCGATGGAGGTTTTACCGGTCTGGCGGTCACCGATGATTAATTCGCGTTGTCCCAAGCCCACGGGTACCACAGCATCGATCGTCTTTATGCCCGTTGCCAGCGGTCGGAAAATAGCCGAGCGGCTGAGAATGCCCGGCGCTTCCGCTTCAATGGGCGTTTCCGCTACTGCGGCAATAGCGTCCAGGCCGTCTCTGGGGCGGCCCATGGCGTCGATCACACGGCCGAGCAGAGCAGGGCCGACAGGTACGCTCACCACTTTACGTGTGCGGCGTACATCTTCGCCCAGGGTAATGAGCTCCGAAGGCCCGAGCAGAACAACGCCGAGCCGCTCAGGCTCCAGATCCAGTACGATGCCGCGAACGCCGCATTCAAATACCAGCAACTCATCCGCCAGAGCGCGGGCGAGCCCAGTCACGATCGCAACGCCGTCGCCCACTTCGGTTACCCGGCCGACTTCGGTCAGTATCGGGGCGGGCGCGGGCGTTGCCAGCAGAGTTTCCCGCCACGCATCGAAATGCTCTGCTGAATGTAATTCGGAGCGGTTTTCCGGAGCACTGTGATCGCTAACGGTCATTGCGTTTTTACCTAAGCTCTTTAAGAATCGCCGGGTTGCATCCGCCCGGAAGCGCCAGCAGCCATGCGTTCGCTTAACAGCGCATCGAACTCTTCGGTGTAGCTGTCGACCGTCCAGGCTACCTGGGCTCCGCCAACACGCAGAACCAACCCTGGCGACTGCTGTGAGTCAGTTTCAAAGCGTAGGCTTATGCCTGGCAGCAGGCTTTTGATATCTGCCTGCATAAGTGCCTGTGCCGCCTCCGGTAAAGTATCGCGGCTGGTAGCCACCGCCTCTTTGCTGTCACCTGCGGCTTCGGAGAGCTCGCTCGCAATCGGGCGCAGCCGCGCGCTGACTCGGCGAACAATGGCCTCTTCCAGCGATTCATCCGCGAGATCGCGCAGTGCTTTTCGGGTCAGCTCGAGCAGGGTCTCTTCTCCGGCTCGCTGCAGTTGCGCGGTGAATTTCTGGCGCTCGCGCTCAAGGTGTTTTTGCCAGTCTTTCTGCTCCTGCTCAAGTTTGGCGCGGGCATCAGCCAGCAGAGAATCGCGCTGGTTTTCTGACGCCTGTAGAGCCTGTTCGGCTACCGCATTCTGGTCTGCCAGCAGCTGTTTTTGCTGCTGGCGATATTCGGCTTCTGCCGTCTGTGCTTTTTTCTCTGCCTCTCCAGCTTCGGCCATGCGGCGGGTTATTTCAGCCTCGCGGGCATCAATGCCGTCAAGAATCGGGCGGTAGAGAAAACGTTTCAGCAGCCAGACCAGCACCAGGAAGTTGGCGATCTGCGCGATGACGGTAATCCAGTCAATGGACATGATCTGCTCTAGCCTCCTGCGGCGACCTGCATTGCTGCGTCCCAGAACGGGTTGGCGAAAATCAGAATCATAGCCACCACAAAACAGTAGATGGCGGTGGATTCAATCATGGCCAGGCTCACAAACAGGGTTCGGGACAAGGTCGCGGCGGCATCCGGTTGCTGGGCGATGGCGGCAATTGCGGCGGCGGCAGCCCGCCCTTCTCCAAGTGCCGGGCCCAGGGCGCCGAAAGACACTGTCATGCCAGCCGTAAATATCGAAATGGCTGCAATAATTACGAGATCCGTCATGATTTTTCTTCCTGGTCGGTTGATAATTTTGATTCAGGTATTGAATTCTGCTTCTGAGCAGCTGAAGAGGCTGGCTCTGTTGACGATGGCTCTGTTGTAGCCGATGAAATATAAACAGTGGCAAGAATGGCAAAGATATAGGCCTGAATTATGCCGGTTAATAGTCCGAGCATGTCCATGACCACCGGAAAGAAAAAGGGAGCTACTGTTAGCAAAATGGCGGCTATGACGGCGCCGCTCATCACGTTGCCATACAGGCGGATGGCCAGCGAGATACCCCGCGAGAACTCCCCGATGATGTTGAACGGTAGCATGATGACTGAAGGCTCAATAAACGTTTTGAGGTAGCTCCCTACACCGCCGCTGGCAATGCCAAACACCGGCACGGCCATCAGCACAGACAAGGCCAGTGCGGCAGTGGTAGATAAGGAGGAAGTGGGCGGCGTAAATCCCGGTATCACCAGCATTAAGTTTGATAGTGCAATGAACAGGAACAAGGTGCCGGCAAAATACATCACGTGGCGTGCAGAGTTTCGGGTGACTTCCTCGATCTGGTTCTGAATCAGCTTGACGATGACCTCCAGAGTCGTACGCCAACGGTTGGGCGGCACATCGGCGCGCAGGTTGCGGGTAATCACCATGGAAATACCCACCAGCAGTACCATCACGATCCAGGTGTTGACGATGGTGGCGTTGACCTTCCAGCCAGCCAGCGTGAACACAATAATATCATCGGGGGTAAGCTGCATTATGTCCCCTCCTGTCTGGTAATGGCAGATTTCTTGCCCACTCTGGCCCAGAGCACCGCAATCAATCGTGCCAGGAAAAATGCCAGTGTGTAACCCGCCACTGCCCAGTTACTTTCGGCGGTAGCGATTACCCAGAAACCAACGGCCAGCAATACCGCGATTCGGCAGAAAGCGCTGACTATAAGCCAGAGCCCAGGCCGGTGAGAGGTCAGAGCGCGCCGCATGCCCCAAGCCAGGCCTAAAAAGAAAAGTGCGCCGATGGGTAAGCCAACAGAAAACCCCAACAGCACTGCTTGCCAGTCTACCGTTATCACCGCTTGTCTCCCTTCTGATCCGGCCCTTCTTTGCCAATCCAGTTCCAGGAAATCATGCCTCCGACAACAACACCGCCCAGAATCAGCGCAATGGGCCAGGAAAAGTTCTGCGGCGCCACTTTGTTCAGCCATAATCCGAGAAATGCGCCACCAACGGTGGGCACTGCGACCGACCAACCGATGATTCCGAAAGCTCCCAGTCCTCGCAGTGGGCTAACGCCGGGCTCGCTGCGAGCGCGTTTCATGCGTTCGGCACTGCGCCTGATTTCATCTGTAGATCGGTCTTTTTTCGTGCTCATACCGTGGGCTTCCGCAAGTCACCAAAGCGCCGGACTATGCCTGCTTCGAGTCGTGACAGCGCCGAGCGCGCCACCCGTTCTTCTTCGTCCACTTCAATAAAAGCTGCCTGGATGGTCTCGTGCAGGGTGTCAAGATCGGAACCCTGAACGCCGCGGCGTATAGCAATGTCCACCTGATAGCCTTTCTTCATCAGTATGCCTTCGTCAATGCCGAAAAACATTTCCCCGCCGTCTTCTGTGGTGAGAATAAGTACCGAAGGAACCAGCGCTGTAACAAAGTCCGTATGGTTCGGAAGCATGCCGAAAGCGCCGTTCTCCGCCCTGGCAAACAACCTCTGAACACTGCCGTTGAACAGCGTGCGGGTTGGCAGCCTCAGCGTTACCTGCATTGTGTCTGCCAGACTCATGATTTCGCCTTCAGATCTTTGAGGGAACCAATCATGTAATAGTCAGTTTCGTTATCGTCGAATTCCGTCTGGTTCAGGATGGTTTCACAGCCGTCCAGAGTGTCTTTGACCGGCACGCGCTTTCCATCATTACCCGTAAAGGAGCCCGTGGTGAAAAATGGTTGCGTAAGAAAGCGTTCAAGTCGACGCGCCCGTGCCACGGTTGCGCGGTCTGCGGCTGAGAGTTCTTCCATGCCCAGCATCGCTATAATATCGCGCAGGTCTTCATACTCGGCGAGTGTGCGTCTTACTGCCCGGGCAATATCATAATGGCGCTGGCCGACCATGGCAGGCGTTAACATCACGGAAGCGGAGCCAAGCGGGTCAACTGCAGGGTAAAGGCCCTCACTGGCGCGCTTGCGTGAAAGTACCACAGACGCTGAAAGATGAGAGAAAATATGAGCGGCCGCAGGGTCGGTGAAATCATCTGCGGGAACGTATACCGCCTGAATAGAGGTGATCGCTCCGTTACGAGTACTTGTGATGCGCTCCTCGAGAGAGGCCAGTTCCGTTGCCAGGGTAGGCTGGTAGCCAACCCGCGAAGGCATTCGGCCCATCAGCCCGGAAACCTCTGCCCCCGCCTGCACGAAGCGGAAAATATTGTCGATGAGCAACAGCACGTCCTGTTTCTGATCGTCACGAAAATACTCCGCCATGGTGAGTGCCGTTTTGCCGACCAGAAAGCGCACGCCTGGGGCTTCGTTCATTTGCCCGAACAGCATCACGGTTTTGTCCCGCACGCCGGCGTCGCCCATTTCCCGATACAGCTCTTCGGCCTCGCGGGAGCGCTCGCCAATGCCGCAAAACAGGCTGACCCCCTGATAGTGCTGAACCGTGTTGTTGATAAGTTCGGTGATCAGCACGGTTTTGCCAACCCCGGCGCCGCCAAAAAGCCCGGTCTTGCCGCCACGCTCGATGGGCGACAGTAAGTCGATCGCCTTGATGCCGGTCTCCAGAATGTCGCTGTGCACCACGCGGTCTTCAAGTGCGGGTGGCGGCTGGTGAATGGAACGGCGAATGTCAGAAGCGGGAGCGGGTTTGTTATCAATGGGTTCGCCAAACACGTTGAGCATGCGCCCCAGCACCGCGTCGCCTACCGGCACCTGAATGGGCATGCCGGTAGCTCGTACCGGCATGCCAAGCCCAAGCCCTCGCACCGGTGCCAGTGCCATACAGCGTACTGCGCCGCTTTCTAGCAGCGAGGCTACTTCCAGGGCCAGACTGCCGGCATAGAGTAGGTCGTGAATACGCGGAGAGGCCTGCGGGAAGCGCACGTCAACAACACCGCCGCGAATGCCTATAACTTCCCCGTGAGTGGCTGCGTCGGCGCCAGAGGCATGGCTCGGGTCCGCTTGGACTGGAGTGGAAACGACTTGATTCGACATGACAACGTGCCTGAGCGGTTAAGGGTTGTTCGTGGCCGATCCAGTGATGAGCGTTCCCGCTCGCGACTCCAGGATAGCAAGAGCATCTTCCAGCCGGCCAATGCCGCTGATGCCTCCAGTCTCCGCAAAATTGCAGGCTGCTGCCACCTTCGGACCCATGGAACCGGCCGGTACATCAAGCGCCCTTGCCTGCTCAGGGGTGACTTTGCGAACCGGGGCTGCGGTCGGTGTGCCGAAGTCGCGATACACTGCATCCACATCGGTCAGCAGTAGCAGGGCATCAGCGCCTAACTCACGTGCAAGTAAAGCACTGGCCGCATCCTTGTCGATGACCGCTTCAACACCGATCATGCTGCCGTCGTTACGGCGCAGCACCGGAATGCCGCCACCGCCGGTACAGATAACGATCACTTCCTGATCCAGCAGCAATTTCAGCACGCGCATGTCAGGTATTTCTATGGGAGCAGGCGACGGAACTACTCTGCGCCACTTGTCGCCATCGGCTGCGATATTCCAGCCTGCGGCCGCTGCCCGTGACTCTGCTTCTGCCTTATCGTAGACCGGGCCGATAAATTTGGTCGGATTGGCGAATGCCGGGTCGTTCCGGTCGACAACAACCTGGGTGAGCAGAGTCGCAACAGGGCGATCATGGCCGAGGGTGTTTTCTATTTCCTGCTCGATCATGTAGCCGATCATGCCGCCGGTCTCAGCACCCAGAACATCCAGCGGGTAGGCTTCTTCAGGCATATAGGCTGCGCCCTGCAATGCCAGCAAGCCTACCTGAGGGCCATTGCCATGGGTAATGACCAGTCGGTGCCCAGCGCGCACCAGCTCCGCCAGTGATGTCGCTGCTTTTCGAACATTGGTGCGCTGGGCTTCAGCCGTCAGTGGTTCACCGCGTTTCAACAGGGCGTTGCCGCCCAGAGCTGCAACAATCAGCATACTGTGCATCCTTTATCAGCATTCCGCATGGGAATCAGGCCCCGAGAGTGGCTACCAGCACTGCTTTGATGGTGTGCATACGGTTTTCCGCCTGATCGAAAACAATCGACGCAGGGCTTTCGAAAACCTCGTCGGTTACCTCCATGGCACTGATTCCGAATTCTGCCTGAATTTCTTTACCAACGATGGTGTCGGTATTGTGGAAGGCCGGCAGGCAATGCATGAAGCGGGCGCGGGGGTTGCCGGTCTTTTCCATGACGGCAGTATTCACCTGATAGGGCATTAACAGCTTGATCCGGTCACCCCACTTTTCTTTCGATTCGCCCATGGATACCCAGACATCGGTGTAGACAAAGTCGACGCCGGCGACGGCGGCATCCACATCCTCGGTAATGGTAATGCGGGCACCGGTTTCCCGTGCGATTGCCTGAGCCTCATCCTGCACTGTCTGGCGTGGCCAGCAGGCTTTTGGAGCACACAGACGAACATCCATGCCCATTTTGGCACCACCGATCAGCAGGCTATCGCCCATGTTATTTGCGGCGTCGCCGAGAAAGGCATAGGCGACCTTGTGCAACGGCTTCTCCACGTGCTCCTGCATGGTGAGAAAGTCAGCGAGAATCTGCGTGGGGTGGAACTCATCGGTCAGGCCGTTATAGACCGGCACGCCAGCGTATTGCGCCAACTCTTCAACAAGCTTCTGGCCAAAACCCCGGTACTCAATGGCATCGTAGACACGGCCCAGCACCCGGGCGGTATCCTTTACCGATTCCTTGTGGCCAATGTGGGTTCCTGAGGGCCCGAGATAGGTGACTCTGGCACCCTGGTCGTAAGCGGCCACCTCGAACCCGACCCGTGTGCGGGTGGAGTTCTTTTCGAAGATCAAGGCGATTTCCTTACCATTTAGTTGCGGAACTTCGGTGCCGGCGTATTTGGCCGCCTTCAGATCCGTCGATAGCTTCAGCAGAAAGCTGATTTCCTGCGGAGAGAAATCACGCAAGGTCAGAAAGTGACGATTCTTCAGATTAAAAGCCATGGTCTTTATCCTTTCCGGTCAAATGGGGTCGCGTATCGTGGGACAACTCATGCAGCGTCCGCCGCCTCGGCCGCGGCCCAGTTCAGCGCCGGGGATAGCCAGTACTTCGATGCCCGCAGCTTCAAGTGCCGCGTTTGTGTCATCGTTCCGGTCATAACCGATGACCACACCCGGACTCAGCGCCAGCACGTTGTTGCCATCGTTCCACTGCTCCCGCTCCCGCTCAGCCGGGTCATTGCCACCGGTTGGGACAACCTCCAGGGATTTATAGCCGAGAACCTCTGCGACCACATCAAACAGTGGTCTTGGGTCCTGGTGGAAGGTCAGATGCTTGTTGCCTTCACCGGGGTGCAAGTCGTAGCAGATCACTTCGTCCGCCACCTCTTTGAAGGTGGTGACAACATTGCCGCCGCAGAAGGTGAAGATTGTGTCCAGGTGCATGGCGGTGCGGGATTTCGGGATCTGACAGGCAATAACCCGCTCCGCTGTGCCTTTTTCAAACAGAGCATTGGCTAATTGTCCCACGGCCTGTGGCGATGAGCGCTCTCCCATTCCGACAAGGACTGTGCCATTGCCCACGGGCATGATATCGCCGCCTTCCAGAGTGGCAAGGCCATGATTTTCAAGAGGGTCACCCCAGAGCACGTCCACTTTTCCAGCAAATTTTGGGTGGAACTGATAGATGCCGGCCATCAGCAGAGTTTCCGGTTTGCGTGCGGCCCAGTACATGGGGTTCAGAGTTACCCCGCCGAAGATCCAGGCGCTGTTGTCCCGGGTGAAAAGAAAGTTTGGCAATGGCGGCAGCACAAATCCATAGTGCCCGAGGTGGTTGCCGAAAAGCCCGGTTGGGTCAAAGGGCAGGTCGGCCACTTCAAGTCCGCCAATCAGGTATTCCGAAAGCTTGCTGCCTGGAAGTTTGTCCATCCAGGCGCGCAGGTCGGAAATCATCCCGACCCCGATGTCGTTCCAGGTAATCCGGTGGTCCAGAATCCATTTGCGGGCTTCGGGGATGTCCAGAGTCTCGGCCAGCAACTCGTTGACATCAAGTACCTCGACCCCCCGCTCCCGCATCACGTTGGCAAACACATCGTGATCTTTCTGCGCCTGTTTCACCCAGAACACGTCGTCAAACAGCAGGGCGTCACAGTTGGACGGTGTTAGCCGGCGGTGTGCCAAGCCTGGGCGGCAAACAATGACTTGCCGCAGAGTTCCGGTTTCGGAATGTACTCCAAGTGTTTTTTCAGACATGGTCAATCTCCAATTTGTATGGCGTTACCATTACTTTGAAAGGCTTTCAAAGCAATGCCGCAGCGCTGATGACCACCGAAATGAAAATGGTGAGAATCAACAGCAAAGGCCAGATAAATGCGATCCAGCGATCATAGGAGACACGACCAATTGCCAGCCCCCCGACTACCACTGCAAAGGTGGGGTTGATCAGGTTCACCAAGCCGTTAGCTGACTGATAAGCGGTTACAACCAGATCACGCCCGACATTGGCGAAGTCTGCCAGCGGGGCCAGAATCGGCATGGACAGAACGGCCAACCCTGATGAAGATGGCACAAAGAAGCTCATGCCCACTTCAATCCAGAACATCAGGTTGATAAATGCCAGTTCGGGCAGTCCGCCCAGGGAACCTTCGGCGCTGTGCAATATGGTGTCGGCAATCATGCCCTGATCCATGATAACCACAATGCCACGGGCCAGCCCGACCACCAGCGCAACGCCCAGGAGATCTCGCGCTCCATCAACAAAACTGCCGGTAAGCTTTTTCTCGCCAAGGCGGGCAATAAGGCCAATTACGATGGCCGAGCCAAAAAACAGTGCACCCATGCGGGCCATCCACCAACCCTGTGACGATACGCCCCAGATCATAACGGCAAAGGTTGCGGCGAAGATCAGCAGGGAGATAATCTGGGTTCTGTTGAGCGTGGAGTCTTCAAAACCCTCGCCAGCCTTGCCGAGGAAGAGCCGGCGGTGAGCATCCCACTGTTTAGCGACAACAGAGCGGGACGGATCTGCTTTGACGCGCAGTGCGTATCGCATCACATAAGCCGCACAGATCAGTAGCCCGCCGATGAGCAGAATAAAGCGCACGACGATGCCATCGGTAAACGGGATATCGGCAGCATTGGCGGCGATGACTGTGGCAAACGGGTTAATGGTGGAGCCCAGCACGCCGACACCGGCCCCGATCAGAATAATGGCCACCCCGGTTACAGCATCGTATCCGGCGGTCATCATTACCGGGATCAAAATGGCATAGAAGGCCAAGGTCTCCTCGGCCATACCATAGGTTGTGCCGCCGATGGCAAACAGGGTCATCAAGATCGGGATCATCCAGATTTCATGGCCTTTAAGATGGCGCATGGCACTGCGTATGCCGGTATCAATGGCTCCGGTGGCGTTCATCACCCCAAGGAAGCCGCCGAGAAAAAGTACGAACAGGGCAACATCTATAGCGTTGGCCACATAGCTGTCCGGATCATAGAACCCGGCCGTGGGCGCGAGCATGATATCCATGAAACCCTGGGGGTTGGGGTCGACAACCTGATAGGTTCCAGGCACGGCCACCTCGCGCCCGACCTCTTCGTTCATCGCCCGGTCGTACTGGCCGGCAGGTATGATCCAGGTCAGGGCAGCAACAAATATAATCAGCAGAAACAGTATGGTATAAGCGGTCGGAAACCGAGTTGCCAAATCCTGTTCGGGGTTGCCGGAAGAGTTGTCTGAAGAGCTATTTAAAGGGTCGTCTGATGAGTTATCAGAAGGGTTTTCAGGGGAGTTTTTCTGATCATTCACTGTATTTCTCCTTAATCTACACCGACAGCTATGTATAGAGCCAATGGCAGATCCCAATCCCGGCTGTGAATGTTTTCGGTCTTACTCAGCCAAGTGGGCCACGATTTCCAGATCGCCAGCTATCAGCGTAGTCCAGAAACGGTAAATCGGAATTGAGTTGGGTCACTATTAATGCGAATGCAGTACTAATTCTTCGGGGAACCATCAATACCCAAACGGTGAGGTACTATGCGCTTTTCAGATATTCATGAGCGCGCAATTGCGCGCAAGGGCGGCGTTGAAGAGCTGAATGCACTGATGCCAAAAATTCCGTCTGCCACTGAGTTGGAAGCCCGGACGGATGATCGCTATCTTTCAGAGATTACTCGTTGCATATTCAAAGCGGGGTTCGTCTGGCGTGTGATTGACAACAAATGGTCGGGCTTTGAAGCCGCGTTCCATAATTTTGTGCCTGTCTACTGGCAGCAGGTGTCGCCTGATGTTCTGGAAGAGCTGGTCCGTGATGAGCGCATCGTACGCAACCTGCAGAAGATTCGAACGGTGCCCGAGAACGCCCGGATGATTATGGATGTGGTTTACGAACATGGCAGTTTTGGAGCCTTTCTTCGCCAGTGGCCGTCGATGGACCAGGCCGGGTTGCTGCTTTGGTTAAAGCGCCACGGCTCGCGGCTTGGTGGCAACAGCGCCCAGTATTTTCTGCGCCGCGTGGGGTGGGACGGCTTCATTATGTCGAGCGATGTGATGCAGGTGTTGCGCCAGGCCCAACTGGTGGATGCCTCTACAGGCAGCAAAAAGGCGCTGTACCAGGTCCAGGAAGCGTTTAATGCCTGGCACGACGAAACCGGCCTGCCCTTCAGTCAGCTGTCACGAATTGTTTCCTGCTCGGTGGATAGCTGATTGATGTTTTGCATTACATGTATTAGCCGTAATGGTTAGTTTTTGTTCAGCCGGTCTATAGTCTGGTGATCAACCAGGAGGGCTGTGTCATGAACGTACTACGTAAAAACTTTCTCGGATTTGTGCTCGCGCTGGCGTCTGCCATTGTGATGGTAGGTGCGAATTCAGCGATGGCGGCGAGCGCTGGAGATCTTGACCGCAACGCCAAACAGGCATTGGATACTCTTTACAAAGCGCACCCGGTTGCCGAAACCCTGTCCCAAAGTGCCAAAGGCATATTGGTGTTTCCCAACATTGTTAAAGCGGGGCTTGTGTTCGGCGGCAGCTACGGTGAAGGCGTTTTGCTGAAAGGTTCAGAGGTGGCCGATTACTATAACTCCATCACTGGCTCCTGGGGCTTGCAAGCAGGGGCTCAATCTTATGCCTACGCGGTGTTTCTGATGACCGATGAGGCCGTATCCTACCTGGAGAAAACCAAGGGCTGGGAAATTGGCGTCGGCCCAACGGTGGTTCTGGTTGACGAAGGCCTGGCGAAAAACCTGTCTACCTCGTCCCTTAAAAACGATGCTTATGCGTTTATCTTCAGCCAGCAGGGTCTGATGGCCGGGTTGAGCATTGAAGGCACCAAAATATCGCGGATTAATCGCTAAGCTATAGTGTTCGGGCAAGGCTGAGCAGGACAAATAATCCAGCGCTACAGCGCGCGCACAAAATGGTACCGGACTTTAAACGATTGTTCCGGTACCACTGTTTAGCCGGCGGGCAACCAGACGGAAACGCAAAGACCGGTCTGGCCATCGGGGCGATCGGCCAGAGTCAGTTGGCCTCCGTGCAATTCCACGATACGGCGGGCAATGGCAAGGCCGAGTCCCGCACCTGAACCTTTGCGCTGATCCAGCCGGGTAAAACGGCTGAGTGCCCGTTCGCGATTGTATGTAGGTATGCCCGGGCCCTGGTCGCAGACTTGTAATACAAAGCCCTTTTCGGAAGGTTCGATCAGAGTTGTAATCCGGGTTCCCGGAGGGCTGTACTGAATGGCATTGGCAAGAAGAGAGCGCATGAGTGTACTGACCAGTGCATCATGGCAGTTCACGCTGGCTGTTTTACACTGGGTTTCAAGCTCCGGTTCAATGTCTTTTCTCAGCGCCAGCGGCGCTACGTCGGCAATACACTGCTCGACCAGAGCCAACAGATCCTGGCGCTGGGGCCTGAAATCGCTTCCCGAGTCCACCCGGCTGAGCAACAGCATTTGTTCAACCAGATGTACCATTCGGTCGACAGAAGCGGTAAGCCCCTGGAATTCTTCCGGATGCCTGTCGCTGAGCTGCTCCAGGTTCAGTCGTAAGGCGGTGAGTGGTGTTCGTAATTCGTGGGCGGCATCTGCGGAAAACCGTCGCTCCCGTTCCAGCGCCAGGTTCAGTCGTTTGAGGAGGCCATTCACTGCCTGTACCAGCCCTGCTACCTCTTTGGGAGCCTGCCGGTCGTCGAGTGGGTGGATGCGCTCTGGTGCCATATGCCGGATGGGATTTTCCAGCCTGCGCAGTGGCCTAAAGCCTAGCTGAATCATAACGGCTACAGCGATCACCAGTATCGGCAGTGCCAGAATCATCGGCAGGATGTTGCCCCAGGCAATTTCCTGGCTTAGCTCGCCGCGCACATCGGCGCGCTGCGCCGTGCGGATCCAGAAGCCTGTGTCGGGATCCCTGAGTGTAAAGGTGCGCCAGCGAAATCCGCCCACCTCCAGCCAGGTGTAGCCCGGGTTTAGACCGCCTGTGTCGTCTGCCTGGAGCGTGTCCAGCAGGGGTATTCGCTCTGGCGACCAGACCTCAAATGCCAGTTTCTTTTCATATTTATGGCCGGCGCCTCCAGGCAGAATGTCGTCATCATTCGCCCCTTCTTCCTGAAAACTCTGAGGTAACTGGAGGGTTTCGGTCAGAATGGCGGTCAGGTCTGCCTGAGACTGGGTGCCGGAGAGGTATTGCACAAGCCCCTGAACAATGCGCGTGCTTTGTGCCAGCTCGGCATCGAACAACTCTTCCAACTGGTCATTGCTGACATAGTAGCCCCAGATGGAGCTGGCCAGCGTAATCAGCAAAACCAGTGCAGCGACTGCCAGGGTGAGAGTCCGGGTCAGGCTCACGGAGTTTCTTCCTGTGCTGCCGCCTGACTATCCAGCATATAACCGACGCCTCTTACTGTGCGGATCGAGGCCTTGCCTACCCTGCGACGTAGATGATGCACGTGAACTTCCAGAGCATTACTCTCTGCGCCATGATCCCAGCCATAAAGCTGCTCTTCGAGTCGTCGGCGCGTAGCGACCTGATCGGGATGACGCATCAGATAGTGAAGAATCTGGAGTTCACTGCGGGGTAGCGCTACTGTTTCGTCACCTATGGAAAGCTGGCTGGAATCAATATTCAGAGTCAGGTTGCCCACGGTGAGGCCCGCCTGCGGAGTCGGAGATCCACGACGGGTGACCGCGCGGATGCGGGCCTTGAGTTCTGTCATGGCGAAGGGTTTGGTGAGGTAATCATCTGCACCGGAATCCAGGCCGTGCAGCTTTTCATCAAGGCCAGAGCGGGCAGTCAGAATAATCACCGGAGTCTGGACACCCTTTTTGCGAACGGTTTTTAAAATATCCATCCCGTCGACTCTGGGCAGGGTCAGGTCGAGGATAGCGAGGTCGAAATGCTCTTCTGTCAGCGCGTGCAGCGCCATCTGTCCATCATCCAGCCAGTCCACGGTATCTGAACTCTCGCGCAGCATAGCGAGCATGGTGGTGGCGAGCAGGTGATCATCTTCTACGAGCAGAATGCGCATTTTCAAGACACCGCAAGTTCATAAAACGGGCGAGCAGCTGCCCAGCATGTGGAACAGAATGTAACGTGTGTCGTCATCTACCGGCAAGACGATTCGCGATAGCCGATCGGTGAGGTTGAGGGCGGAGTGAGATTGGAGAGTCGGGAGGATATCACTGCTTGGTGCATAACTCCTCTCTGGCTCCTCAGGAGCCAGAGAGGATAAGTCTTATATTTTCATTGCCTAAAGCTGTTTGGTGCAGTAGTAGAAATCGACGCAGTCGTATTCGTCAGAACTCACACGCAGGTCCGCTTCTGCCGCGGTGGCTGCGGGTGGCACGATAACTCGGTCACCTGGCTGCCAGCCTTCGGGTGTTGCGACTCCGTGCTCGTCACTGGTCTGCAGGGCATCCAGCAGGCGCAGGAACTCCGGAATAGAGCGACCGTTGCTCATCGGGTAATACACCATGGCCCTCAGCACGCCCTTCGGGTCAATCATGAACGTTGCACGCACGGCAGATGTATCTGCGGCGCCCGGGTGAATCATGCCGTAAGCGCGGGCAACATCCATTTTAAGATCGGCAATAATCGGGAAGGGTATCTCGACACCGAACTTTTCTTTGATGTTACGCATCCACGCTATGTGCGAGTGGTGGCTGTCGATGGACAGGCCCAGCAGTTCGCAGTTGCGCTTGTTAAATTCCGGAGCCATCTTGGCAAAGGCCATGAATTCCGTGGTGCAGACGGGTGTAAAGTCAGCCGGGTGTGAGAACAGCACCAGCCATTTACCTTTGTAACTGTCGAGAGACTTAACTCCATCGGTTGTCGGGGCATTGAATTCCGGAGCACGCTCGTTCAGGCGTGGCAGGCCGAATACAGGCTTATCAGATTGTTCCATGTTTAAACTCCTTAATAGTTGTTGATGAAACAACTATAGCTCATGAATATTTTTATGGAATAAGCATATTCCAATCAGCGCCATAGGAAGTGTTAATTAATACCTCCTATTCTGGCTTTCAGTGTTGCGCGCCCCACCCCGCCCGTTACATACAGGAATATCCCGGCTTTCTTCTTGCGCAGACCCTTGAGACTGATGTCGTGGCACGATTTGGAGGGGAGGAGTTTGTTGCGTCATTCAGTGGCGTGAGTCAGCCGGATGTGCGGGTCTATCGCGCAAAGCAGGCAGGGCGCGACTGCCTTGTTGATGCATCAGGGGTATCGCGCATATAGGAAAATAGAATTTCACCTAATATTCCGTTTTGGTATATCCTTAGAATTAAAGTTTAAGGCACCACTCCAACGGAGGTGAATATCGTGAGCAACCCGATCGTTCAACATTTTTTTGATGAGCCCACCAACACATTCAGTTATGTGGTTCGTGATCCGGACAGTCAGGCCTGTGCCATTCTTGATTCAGTACTCGATTTTGACTATGCCGCCGGCACCACAGATGTGCGTTCTGCGGACGAGATAATTGACTATATCCGGTCAAATGACCTGAAGGTGGAATGGATTCTGGAGACTCATGTTCATGCGGATCACCTTTCCGCTGCGCCGTATCTCCACGAAAAACTTGGTGGTAAAACCGCTATTGGCGCCCATATCCGGGATGTTCAGGAGATTTTTGGCAAGGCGTTTAACGCCGGCACCGAGTTTGCCCGTGATGGCAGCCAGTTTGACCGGCTGTTCCGGGATGGCGACACCTTTGCTATTGGTGGTCTTGAAGGCCGCGTTATGCACACCCCCGGTCACACTCCTGCGTGCCTGACCTATATTATGGGCGACGCCGCTTTTGTGGGCGACACCCTGTTCATGCCTGACTTCGGAACTGCGCGCTGTGATTTTCCCGGTGGCGATGCCCGGGTGCTTTATCAGTCAGTCCGTAAAGTGATGTCGTTGCCATCAGAAACCCGTATTTTCCTGTGTCATGACTACAAGGCGCCGGGCCGGGATGAGTATGCGCACGAGACAACTGTGGCGGAACAGCGAAAGGCCAATATCCACGTGCACGACGGTATTAGCGAAGATGAGTTTGTGCAGATGCGCACAGAGCGCGACGCTACCCTCGACATGCCCCGGCTGATTTTGCCTTCTGTGCAAGTCAATATGCGCGCGGGGGACATGCCGCCGGCAGAGGATAATGGACAGGTTTACCTGAAAATACCGGTCAACCTGTTCTGAGCGCCTGATGAACTTTAAACGTTTCTTGCCAATTCTCCAGTGGGCACCGCAATACGGTCGGAGCCAGGCCGCCAGCGATCTGGTAGCTGCGCTTATCGTGACTGTTATGCTGATTCCCCAATCTCTGGCATACGCGTTGCTGGCCGGGCTGCCTGCGCAGGTCGGGCTGTATGCCAGTATTCTTCCGCTGGTCATCTACGCCGTATTTGGCACCAGTCGCACGCTTTCTGTTGGCCCAGTGGCGGTCGCGTCTCTTATGACCGCTGCCGCACTGGCTCCGCTAGCAGCGGCCGGAAGCCCTGAATACGTCGCCGGAGCAGTCCTGCTGGCAATTATGTCAGGGCTTATGCTCACCATGATGGGCATTCTGCGGCTGGGGTTTCTCGCCAACTTTCTCAGCCATCCTGTGATATCCGGTTTTATCACGGCTTCCGGCATTGTCATCGCCGCCAGCCAGCTCAAACACATCTTCGGGGTGCAGGCTTCAGGCCAGAATCTTCTGACGATTGGTCAGTCGCTGATTCTGTCGATAGGCGATACCAACATACCAACCCTGGCGATCGGTGCCGGTGCGCTGCTGTTTCTGATGTTCGCGCGGAAGCAGCTTAAGCCCCTTCTGATTCGTTCAGGCGTGGGCGCGCGTTCAGCCGATATCATCACCAAAACGGCACCGATTCTGGCGGTACTGGTGACTACGCTGGTTGCCTGGCAGCTCGGGCTGGGTGCGCAAGGTGTGCGTCTGGTTGGTAGTGTACCTTCGGGCCTTCCCGAACTGACAATCCCCTCACTGGACTCCGGACTCTGGCAGCAACTTGCGGTCAGCGCGTTTCTGATCAGTGTCGTTGGTTTTGTGGAATCGGTTTCCGTGGGGCAGACTCTGGCAGCCAAGCGGCGTCAGCGGATCGATCCGGATCAGGAGCTGATAGGCTTGGGCACCGCTAACCTGGGTGCGGGTTTTTCCGGGGGTATGCCAGTAACGGGCGGGTTCTCCCGTTCGGTGGTTAATTTTGATGCCGGTGCAGAAACCCCGGCCGCCGGTGCATACACCGCGGTCGGTATTGCCCTGGCCACGTTGTTTCTGACACCCGCCATTGCCTACCTCCCGCAGGCAACGCTTGCGGCGACCATTATTGTCGCCGTGGCGACTCTGGTCGACTTTCCGGCACTGGGTCGAACCTGGCGTTATTCCCGAACGGACTTTGGTGCCATGCTGGCAACCATCATACTGACCCTGGCTCATAGCGTGGAAGCGGGCATTATAGCGGGTGTGGCGCTCTCTATAGGTCTGTTTCTCTATCGCACCAGCCGACCTCACAGCGCGGTCGTCGGCCTGGTTCCGGGCACCGAGCATTTCCGCAATGTACTTCGACACGATGTGGAATTGTGCCCGAAGGTCACTTTTTTGCGTGTGGATGAAAGCCTGTACTTTGCCAATGCGCGCTTTCTGGAAGAGACGGTGATGGATCTGGCTATATGCGAACCGGAGCTGAAAGATCTGGTGCTGGTATGCCCGGCGGTCAACCTGGTGGATGCCTCAGCGCTCGAGAGCCTTGAGGCAATCAATGAGCGCCTGAAAGATGCCGGAGTGCGGTTACACCTCTCGGAGGTGAAAGGGCCGGTTATGGATCGCCTGAAGAATACTGAGCTGCTTTCCCACCTGGGTGGTCAGGTGTTTCTCAGTACTTTTGAGGCCTGGCAGACCCTGACAGGGCACCGCAAGCCTTTGGAAAAAACCGCCTGACTATCGCCCCGGCTATTGCCGATTGTTGGTAATGGTGCGGGGGCAGTCGTTATCATGAGGGTGTTTTCCGGGGTTAATCGAGCGGTAACTTCATCATGGGCATTACGGATAATCTGTTATCTACCGGGCAGTGGTTTTTAACGCTGGCCCTGTTCCTGCTGATCCTGGTGCAGGCGGCTCGGTCAGTGCGCTGGCAGGCTCTACGCTCAGACAACGCCCTGCAGCATTCGTTTTTTGGAGCGGCAGTGGCGCTCGGTTTTATATGGCAGCTGCGGGCGGGCATCTATCCCGGGCTCGCCATTCATATTTTTGGTATTACGGCTATTACGTTGATGCTGGGTTGGGCGCTGGCTGTATTTGCCGGGCTTCTGGCACTTGTTATTACGGTGATCACCGGCCGTGAACCAGCAATGATGTTTGCCGCCAACGGTTTGGTGACCGTTATGATCCCGGCACTCGTCACCTACGGCATAGTGCTTTGGGAGCGACGCCGGAATTTCAGCAATTTTTTTGCCTATATCTTTTTCTGTGGTTTCTTTGGTGCCGGCATTTCAGTAGCTGTCGCTGGACTGGTGATGTGTCTGATGCTGTGGACCAGCGGCGTGTATGAGTTTTCTGAACTGGTGCATAATTACCTGCGTTATCTGCCCCTTTTTATGATTCCGGAGGGCTTTGTGAACGGCGCCGTCGTTACCGGCCTGATGGTGTTCCATCCGGATCGTCTGAAAACGCTGGATCAACGACGCTATCGTTAACACGCCTGCACAAAAGAGGCTTTCAATTGCGCCAACGGGAATGCTTCTGAAGTTTTCGTTGCAGCGTTCGCCTATGCATATGCAAAGCCCTGGCCGTGGCCGATACATTGCCATCATGCCCGTTGAGCACCCGCTGGATGTGCTCCCACTCCATTTCTTCCACCGAAGGTGGTTCATTTCGCAGTTGCGGCGATGTTGCCAAAGCTTCAAAGCCGCTGATGAGTTGATGAACGGTAACCGGTTTGCATAAATAATTGATGGCTCCGCGACGCATGGCTTCAACCGCTGTGGCAATGCTGCCGTAGCCTGTCAGCACAAGTACTTGGAGGTCAGGCTTTTGGGCAAGAAGTTCAGGCAGGAGCTGAAGGCCGCTCTCACCCGCGAGGTTCAGGTCCAGAACACATTTCTGGAAGACATGAGTGTCCAGGGCGAGGCATGCTTCGGCATGGGAGTGGGTAGCTGCGGCCTCGACCCCCTGGCGTTTCAAAGCGCGCTGAAGTATCTCCAGAAAGGTAGCGTCATCGTCAATAAGCAGCCAGTGTTCGTTTGTGGTCACTTGTTACCTCCGACGTCTGTTTTATGCGTCCCGGCTATCGGTAAATCGATGATCATGGTTGTGCCATGCTGGTCAACACGTGCTTTCAGGGTGCCGCCCAGACGCTGGATTGTTGCGTTGGAAAGAAAGAGGCCGACGCCCAGGCCATTCTCCGAGCCCACGATCTGTTCTCCCGGGGTGTTCTGAAAAGCGTCCTCCAGGCCGTCTCCGTGATCTTCCACCACCATCTCGATTCTGCTGGATTCGGCGCTGCGCACACTGACGCCTACCCACGCCGGGCTGGCAGTAAGAGCGTTGGCTAGAAGGTTAAGGATGGCTTGATCCAGGGTGGCGTCTACCGCAATCCGGCAGTTCGGAACCGCTGCCGACCATTCGATAGGCGCTGCTGGCCAAAGGAGGGTTGCCGATTCTCTCAATCGTGCCACCCAGTCATGAACAGGGAGGCTTTCCAGCTGCGCTGTTTTCGCTTGTATTGCTGCACTCGAAAGTTGCTGAAGGTGTTTGTCGCAAAGAACAAGCTGCTGCTTCATCAGGCTAAGATCTTCGCCAAGATCCGGGTCTGGGAAGGCGGAGCGAATTTCATCAACCAATAACGTCATGGTGTTCAAGGGAGTGCCCAGGCGATGGGCAACGGCTGCGGCAGACAGCCCCAGCGAAATAATCTGTTCATCGCGCAGGCGCGTTTCCCGGATGTTTGATAGTTGCTCTTGCTGCTGGCGTAATCGCCGTGCCAAAGCACCCACAACCAGCAGCAGGATCGCAGCCGTCATGGCAAAGGTGACCCACATGCCGGCCAGGTGCAGCTGTGCCAGGTTGGCATGGTTATCGTCATGGGTGAGCGGGGTATGCCAAATAACAAGAGCTGTATAAACCGCAATTCCCGAGAGGGTAAGGGCAATGCTCTGGCTCAGGGGAACCAGAATAATCGCCACCGCTATGGGCAGTAGCAATAAGGAAACCAGCGGATTGGTGTAGCCGCCAGTCAGAAACAGCCAGCCACCAATCAGCGCCAGGTCAAGCGCGAGGCCGGCGCTTACGCTTGCGGGAGCGCGCGGTGGTCGCCGGGTAAACCAGAGCCAGCCCAGCGTCGCGAGAACGCCATAGAGCAGACAAAGCATGAGCGCCTCAGCCCGATAGGCAAGGGGAACAACCGTTTCTGCCACTGCAAGGGCGGTAAGCTGGAGGCCGACAACGGCAAGACGCATGCCGAGCAGGTAGCGCGCAGCCTGTTGAAAACCTGTTTGAGATTGAGTGAGCCATTCCATGGCGTAGATTCTAGCAGGGTGGAGTGTGCTGCGGTGTCGCAGACAAGTGCTTTTAACGGTTTTCTTCAGAATATTTGTCGGATATCAATCTGAAAAATAGCAGGCCAGATCTTGGCTGACCACATCAGCGGTCAGTTGCAGCGGATCTGCACGCAGATCAAAGGTCTGTATCGCCCGCTTGGGAGAGATATCCCGGATGTGAGTGTTTATGCCCGGTAGCCGTTCGGGCTGATAAACGCAGTTCCGGCCACTGGGAAAAAGGGCCACATAGGCAATTTCGGTTTCGACCAGATCCTGGAAAAAATGTGAGCCGTAGGAGAGGTCCGGCACCATGTCACCCTCCATTTCCGCGACCTCGACCAGCACGGCAACCCGCGCGATATCGGCAAAACGCACCGGCACACCCAGTTCGGGGCTGCTGGTGCCCCAGCGCCCAGGGCCAATAAGCATGGTTGTATCATCTCCCGTGCGTACCTGCTCGCCGATAAGGCGGGCAACCTCATACCGCTGGCTGACGGTCAGCCGGCTGTAAACCGTCGCATCCACCCGGATCACACGCTGGATACAGAGATTTATGTTGCCGCCCATAAAGTGTCCGCGTGTGCGGAATAGCAATTTCCGGTCGGGTATTTCCGGAGGAATTGTGGCTGCCATGGTTTCACCAATGGTCGCCAGTGGACGGCATTGCACCAGGTTTAACGACGGTTCGCCGTCGTCGTTCAGATGCAGGGTGAACTCAACGTCTACCGGGTGTTGGTATCCGGCCTCCAGCGTTTGCAGGAGGTTTGACAGGCGGCTGACAAACCGGGTCTTGCGAACCAGGGGCTGGAAGGTCAGGCGCCATACCGGTGTTTGCAGCCCCAGCTCTTCCGCCAGCAGGCTGGCGGTTCGATCCACTTCGCCAAGATGCTTCAGCGGGAGATCCGAAACCTCCTGTGTGAGCTGGCTCAAAGGGTATGTGGCCAGTTCTCCTTTGCTCAGATCGAGCGCATCCAGAAGATGCTGGGAATAGCGGTAGGCTTCGTCCGGATTACGGAAGGGTTGGCGGTTGGGGTAGTCCAGCGCCATAACGCAGGCGTGATCACCGTCAATTCGGTCTACGGCACGGGTGCCAAGCCCCATAACCAGGCGAACCATACCGGCAGCAGGATTCATCTCAGTATCCCAGGCGAAGGTGTTGCGGGAAACACCAACGCCGGCGGCATCCGGCAGGTAGTAGCGCCCATGGAAGCGACCGTTCACACGCTGAATCAGCAGGGCCATGGGTTCCTCGCGTTGATCCAGCCCCCGCTGCTTCCGGTACACCAGAGCGTCTTCACTCATGGTAGATGCATATACCTGCCGTATAGCACCTTCCAGTGCTGTAAGCCGAAGCTCTGGTGCGCCCTGGTTTACCAGAAAGACGCTGTCGTATTTGCCGGCAAACGCATTACCAAAACCGTCTTCCTGAAGGCTGCTTGAACGTACCAGAATCGGGTACTGGCCATAATGATCCAGCAGTCGTTCCAGCTCTACCCGGACTTCCGGAGGAAACGCCCCCGCGAGCAGGCCCTCGCTCAGCTTATCGGCTTCACGGAGATAACCGCTGGCTGAGCGTTGGCGCATCATCGCTGGCCAAAGGCCATTGTGAACGAGGAATGCGTAGTAGGCATCTGAGCCCAAGTATCTGGAATCGTGAGGTTCCAGATTATCCTGCCAGGTATCTGGCTGATTTGTGAGCAGGATACTGCGGGCAATCAGCATGCCTGCTGCTTTACCTCCGATATAACCACTGCCGATCATTCTGGCGCGTATCGCCAGCAGATCTTCAAGGCTGAGGTAGCGTCTTGCGAGGTCGAGCATGCGGGTGTCCCGGCTGATCAGCACGTTCAGCACACGGTCCTTGATATCTGCAGATTGCGCCTCCTCACCAGCCTCAAGTGCACTGGCGACCTGAAGAAACAGGCGGTCCCAATAATCCAGAAGCGGTTGGCGATGCAGCTGGTCCAGCTCCAGTCCGGCTTGTAGCCGGGTTGCATCACTGCTGTCGATTACCGGCGCAAAGCGGCCGTCGATTTCTCTGTGTGGCAAAAACATGGTGGGCGACTGCCGGCACCATGCCTTTATTGGTTGTATCTGAACGTCCTCCCCCAGGCGGTGAATATCCACCATCACCTGCGTTGTCTGCCGGATACGATCCAGTGTCGTGCGGGAGTGCCGGTCGGGATGCAAGGCAAACCAAGCAACAGTATCCAGCTCAAAAAGGAAGGGGCAAACTACTCTGAAAAAGTTGCCGACCATGGCATCCGTAGCCCATGCATCTAAAAGGTCGCTCAGGCAATCGCAGACATAGAAGGCTCCGCGGCCATGCTCTTCAATCAGGCGCCAGACGCGGCCTGTGAAGGCTTCAAAGCCACTGAGGGCATCGATACTTTCTATGTGGATGTTGGGTTTTCCGAATACCAGCGGGGGGTGCTGGCCAAAGCGGAGGTAGATGATACGGCGCCCCGCAGACGCCGCAGACTCAATAAACGGAGTAACAAACCGGCGATAGTCGTCCAGGTCGCTGACTCTCCAGACGACGTTATCACCGATTCTCAGACCGTCGAGCACATCATCAAGTCCGGACAGGCCGGTGGAAACCCGGTTGTGATCCTGTGAGTTTCCGCCGTCCCCGGTCATAGGCTGTTGCTCCGTGGTCAGATAACGCCCATGGCCTCCATGGCGCGAGCTACTTTGATGAAGCCTGTAACGTTGGCGCCGAGCACGTAATTACCTTCGGAGCCAAATTCAGCCGATGTCTCATAACAGCTCCTGTGGATCTCGATCATGATGTCCTCAAGGCGCTTCTGAGTATAGTCGAAGGACCAGGAGTCGCGGCTGGCGTTCTGCTGCATTTCCAGAGCAGACGTCGCTACGCCGCCAGCATTGGCTGCTTTACCAGGGCCATACATCAGCTTGGCTTCCTGGAAGATTGCGATGCCCTCCGGAGTTGTGGGCATGTTGGCGCCTTCAGCAATTGCGATGCAGCCGTTTTCAACCAGGGCCTTGGCATCGTTGGCATTCAGCTCATTCTGGGTAGCACACGGCAGTGCGATATCGCAGGGAACGGACCAGATGTTGCCACCTTCGACGTATTTTGCGTCTTTGTGGAATTCTGTGTAAGCACTGATGCGGCGACGCTCGACTTCCTTGATGCGTTTGACGGCTGCCAGATCAATGCCTTTCTCATCGACGATGATGCCGCTGGAATCGGAACAGGCAATAACCTTGGCGCCCAGCTCATGGGCTTTGGCTATGGCGTAAATTGCCACGTTGCCAGATCCGGAGACGACGACTTTCTTGCCTTCCATAGAATCGCCGCGTGCTTTCAGCATTTCCTGTGTAAAGAACACGGTGCCGTAGCCAGTTGCTTCGGTACGAGCGCGGCTGCCACCCCAGTCCAGGCCCTTGCCGGTGAGCACCCCGGATTCGTAGCGGTTGGTGATGCGCTTGTACTGGCCGAACAAGTAGCCGATTTCTCGTTTTCCTACGCCAATGTCACCGGCTGGAACGTCTGTATATTCACCGATGTGGCGATACAATTCGGTCATCAGGCTTTGGCAGAATCGCATGACTTCATCGTCTGAGCGGCCCTTGGGGTCAAAGTCGCTGCCACCTTTACCGCCGCCGATGGGCAGACCGGTCAGGGCGTTTTTGAAAATCTGTTCGAATCCAAGGAACTTGATAATGCCCAGATACACCGACGGGTGGAAACGCATGCCGCCCTTGTAGGGCCCCAGAGCGCTGTTGAATTCCACGCGAAAAGCACGGTTAATCTGAATTTCGCCGCTATCATCCTGCCAGGGTACCCGGAAAATGATCTGGCGCTCGGGTTCGCAGATGCGCTGGATTATTTTCTTCTCGGCAAATTCAGGGTACTTAACCAGAACCGGCCCCAGTGTTTCCAGAACTTCGTGCACAGCCTGGTGAAACTCGGTTTCACCAGGATTGCGATGCAGAACATCTTCGAATATCAGTTCCAGTTTTTCATCAAGTCGGGCGGTCATAGGGTGTTCCTCATTTCGGATCTTGCTTATTGCAGGAAAAAGAAAAGGGTGCTCGAAAATGGGGCAAAGATTGGATCACATCTCAGCCTGCTTGGCAAGAGAGTCGCGCGGTCGGCGCCCTGAATTGGTGCGCCGAGAGAGGTGCGGCATTGTGTCTCACGCGCACAGTGGCCGGCCTGTTTATCATTCCCCGGCAAGTTTTTATTCAGTCAGGCCTGCCCATGGGGAAGCAGTAGTATGAAAGAACGCGTATTCACCAGATGTGTACGGATAGCCGCTATCAGTCTTGCAGGATTGCCGGTGCTGGCATCAGCACAGGATGCCGAAGAAAACCTGGTTATCCACGTAACGGAAGGGCGCGTTAGTGACAATGCCGATGCGATATTAGCCAGCGAGCCGGTAAATCGGCTGGCATCTGATCCTTCGGTATCCCTCTCCCGAATGGGAGGCCGCGGCCTTGAACCTGTGGTTCGGGGGCAAAGCCAGGAACGAGTGGATGTTCTGCTGGACGGTATCCGGGTGGAAGGCGCCTGCCCAAATCGGATGGATCCGCCAACCAGCCGGTTGAGCAGTGCGCTGGCACCGGCCCTGGAAATAAGAACCAACAACCGTACTTTGCGCTGGGGGCCGATTGCTGGTGGGCAGGTGATTGCCACTACCGCTGATCCGCAGTTCAATGATGGTGCGACCACGGGCCATATAACCGTCGGTGGTTCAGACAATGGCAGCGGCAAACTGATAAACGCTGCGGCAGCCGTCGGCAGTGAGGATGCGTGGCTCAGGCTGTCTGGTGGTTATGACGAAGCGGACGATTACGAAGACGGCGATGGCAACAAGGTGCGTAGTGCCTATAAAAATGCCGAGGGCCGAGCTGACGCGGCCTGGACTGCGGAAAGTGGTTTTTTCATCAAGGGCATGGTCAGCCGCCAGGAAGAAAGCGATGTGAAATACGCCGGTTCCGGCATGGACGCCCCGAAAACTGACACCGACCTTTACCGCTTGGAATTTGGTGCTCCGGTGGCTGACGGTGAGTGGAGTCTGCTGACCTGGCAGGCGGATGTTGATCACACCATGGACAACTTCAGTCTGCGCCCGGTCGGGGCCATGAAAATGCAGACGGATTCCACCACACAGACCCGTGGTTTGCGCTTCACTCTTGATCAGAGCCCCAATAGCTCAACGGACTGGGCAGTCGGTGCAGATCTGGAGACCAACGACTGGGATGCCACCTTGTTCAACGTTACCAACCCAATGCCAATGGCTGTGTCATTTATGTGGCCGGGTGTGGAGCGTGAGCGTATCGGGCTTTTTGCCGAGGGTTTCCGGCGTCTTGCCAGTGATATAAAAGTCGGTGCCGGTGTTCGATACGACCGTGTTGAGATGGACGCCACCAAAGCAGACGACGTCGCGAGCATGGGCATGACCCCGGCCATGCTTTACCAGAGTGCTTACGGCACGACGGATGTAAAAGCTGAGGATAACAACGTTAGTGGATTTGTATCCGGTGAATGGCGTCTGCGGCAGAACCAGGCACTGACCCTTACCGCCAGCCACAGCGTACGCAGCCCGAGTGTTACCGAGCGTTATCTGGCCCGAAATACCATGAGTGACAGCTGGATTGGTAATCCTGATCTGGATACCGAAAAACATCACAAACTGGAGCTGGCACTGAGTGGCAGCAAAAACCAGTGGAGTTGGAAGCCGGTGGTCTGGGTCGACCAGGTAGATGATTTTGTGCTGCGCTACCAAGAGACGCCGGCCGATTGTGGCAAGCCTAAAGGCTGTACACGTTATGAGAACATTGATGCCCGGCTGTTTGGTGTTGAGATGATGGTCGGCTGGACTGACGGAACATGGGACAGCAGCAGTGCGCTGGCCTCTGTTCGTGGTGAAAACCGTGATGATGACAAAGCGCTGCCGCAGATTCCTCCGGTGCAGTTTGTGCAAACGCTGGGTTGGCAGAGTATGGGCCACCGTATTGAAGCCCAATGGCAACTGGCCCGGCGTCAGGATCGCATTGACCCGGATTCCGGGCTGGATGCGGGAACCTCTCCCGGTTATGGCGTGTTCAACCTCTCTGGCAGCCACCCGCTGATGGAGTACCTTACATTCAACTGGGCTCTGGATAACCTCTTTGATAACACCTGGGCGCCCCATGTGAGCCGCAGCAACACTGATCCATTCAATCCTGACGCTGTGCGCGTGAACGAGCCCGGGCGCACTCTGCGTGCCGCGCTGACGGCCAGATGGTAAACCCAGCAGTAGCGGTTGCCCGCTACTCATAGCCGGCGGGTAACTTTTCGCCCCGTGTGGGACCAACTTCCTGCACGGGGCTTTTTTCAGGTTAGCCTTCGTGAGTTGCCACCGTTAAGTTGTGACTACGGGTAGGTTGATATGTCTTCGTATTGAGTATATTGATAGCCTATAGTTATTAACTAATAACTTTTTCGAGGTGGTTGGTGGTGAAGCATATTGCTGTGCTGGGCGCGATTGTACTGGGGCTATTTTGTTCCAGATTAGCCCTGAGCGAAGAAACCTCTGGCAGGCTGGAGACTGTTCCGGTTGAGCGTAGTGAGCTGCAGGAGACGCTTGTTCTTGATGGCGTGATTGAGGCGGTTCAGCAGAGCACCGTGTCCGCGCAGACCAGTGGCAAAGTACAGAGGTTGCCGTTTGACGTGGATGATTCGGTGGTCGCCGGTGACCTCATCGTGCAACTGGAAAGCAGTGAACAGAGTTCACGCGTTAGCCAGGCGCAGGGTGGCCGGGACGAAGCTCGGGCAGCCTTTGCAGATGCGCAACAGCAGTTCAC
Organism: Marinobacter antarcticus; assembly: GCF_900142385.1. Classification (NCBI taxonomy): domain Bacteria; kingdom Pseudomonadati; phylum Pseudomonadota; class Gammaproteobacteria; order Pseudomonadales; family Marinobacteraceae; genus Marinobacter; species Marinobacter antarcticus. Next base: position 353,651 of record NZ_FRAQ01000001.1, on the reverse strand, counting down.
CCGCATTGAGGCCGTGCAAAAACGCGGCCTTGTTTCCCGGCAGGAATTAGACCAGGCGCGGAACAATCTGGCTGCAGCAAAAGCACGGCTTGAGCGCGCTGAAGCCGCTGTGGCGGAAGCCCGGGAACAGTTGAGTTACACTCGCATACTTGCGCCCTACGGCGGAATACTGACCGAGCGTCACGTGGAAATCGGTGAGTCTGTCAGCCCCGGTCAGCCCCTGCTTAGTGGTCTCTCACTGGAACAGTTGCGGGTTGTTGTAGACCTGCCCCAACAATATGCCGAGCTTGCCCGACGCGAGCGCCAGTCGCAGGTCACCCTCGCGGATGGTCGGGTGCTGGAAACCGGGGAGATGACCTTCTATCCCTATGCCAACCCGGCAACCCATACTTTCCGGCTGCGTATGCGCCTTAGTGAGCCTAACGGATCCTTGTTCCCGGGCATGCTGGTGAAGGTCGGTGTTCCGGTCGCAACCCGGGAGGTTCTCTGGATACCCGTCAGCAGTCTGGTCCGGCGCAGTGAGCTCAGAGCCGTTTTCGTGATGGATGATCAGGGTCGCCCACGGTTGCGACAGGTTCGTACCGGTGCGCAGCAGGGTGGCCGCCTGGAAATCCTGGCGGGTCTTAGTGAGGGCGAACAGGTCGTGATCCACCCTGTTGGTCTGGTTGGTACAGATCGGCTGAATCTGCCAGCTGCCGGTGTTTCTGGCGAGCGTTTGGATGGGGAGGCAGTGAATTGAGTCGCGAACTGCCTCCGGTCGGTCCTTCCGGGGCGATTGCCCGGGTTTTTCAGGATAACCATCTGACGCCCTTGCTGGCGCTGCTATCAATCATTCTGGGTGTGCTCGCAGTTGTTGTGACTCCGAAAGAGGAAGAGCCGCAGATAGACGTCACCATGGCGGATATCATGGTGGCTTTTCCGGGCGCCAGCACGCAGGAAGTAGAGAGTGCCATCGCAACTCCGGCCGAGCAGGTGATGAGTGAAATTGCCGGTGTTGAGCACGTATACTCCGTGTCCCGCCAGGGCCAGGCGATTATTACCGTGCAGTTTGAAGTCGGCATTCCACGGCAGGAAGCGCTTGTGCGGCTTTATGACCAGGTGTATTCCAACCAGGACTGGCTACCGCCGGATCTGGGCGCCACGCAGCCACTGGTCAAGCCGAAGGGCATTGATGATGTGCCGGTGATGACGCTCACGCTTTACGACCCCGTCAATGGTCATACCGGTGAAGAACTTACCCGTCTGGCCCACATGCTGGAAGTGGCGCTCAAGCGGGTGCCCGGAACCCGGGATGTTTATACGGTGGGCGGTGTGCCTGACCGGGTGGACATCCATTTTGATCCGGCTCTGCTTGCCGGGTTTAACCTTACCCTCAGCGATATCCGCGATGCCTTGAGAGCTGCTAACAGCAGCAGTCAGGATGCTCGCATTACCCGTGATAACCTCTCCATTCCGGTTCAGGTAGGCACTTTGCTGAAAAGCATGGACGATGTGCGTGCCCTCGTTGTCGGCATGCACAACGGCGCGGCTGTGTATCTGGATGATGTGGCAAACGTCAGCCGCGGCGGAACCGTTGCTGATCAGAGTGTCATGACCGGCTTCGGGCCGGCAGCGGATGTGGGTAATGTTGGTAAGCCTGGTGATGTCTACCCGGCAGTAACATTGGCGATAGCCAAGAAACCCGGGCAAAACGCTGTGGATATCACAACCGCCATTGAGCAGCGGCTGGAGCTGATTCGCAACCGCGCCTTGCCAGAAGGTGTGGAAGTTATTGTTACCCGGGATTACGGCGAAACTGCCTCTGTTAAAGCACGCAAGCTCATTTCCGATTTGACATCCGCCACTCTGTGCGTGGTGTTGCTGGTGCTGGTGGCCATGGGCTGGCGCCAGGCGCTGATTGTCGGTATAGCCGTGCTGATCACACTGTTGCTGACGCTGGTGTTCTCCTGGGCCTGGGGCTTCACCCTGAACCGGGTTTCCCTGTTCGCACTGATTTTTTCCATCGGTATTCTGGTGGATGACGGCATCGTGATTACCGAAAACATCAACCGCCGGATCCGCAACTCCAACCTCCCGGTGCGAGATATCATTCCGGTAGCGGTGGACGAAGTGGGCACGCCCACCATTATGGCCAGCCTTACCATTATGGCGGCCTTGCTACCCATGGCGTTCGTAACAGGCCTGATGGGCCCGTACATGAGCCCCATCCCCATCAACGCATCCGCCGGTATGGTGCTATCCCAGATTGTTGCCTTTGTGGTGGCACCCTGGTTGGCACTGCGTCTGTTGAAACACCAAAAAGGTGAAACCGCGACAGAAGCTGAAGAGGCCGGCAGTTCAGCCGATGGTGTCAGCCCAATGTCCCTGAAAATCTTCGGGGGCATACTTTCACCGTTTCTGGGTGATCACCGTTGGCGTCGTCGCTTGCTAGCGCTTGGGGTGATCCTGCTGACTCTGGCCGCTTCGTCGTTACCGGTGTTTCAGGCGGTTATCATGAAAATGCTGCCTTTCGACAACAAATCCGAGCTTCAGGTTGTGGTTGATATGCCCGAGAGCACGCCGGTTGAACAGACCCAGCGGGTGCTCATGGAAATGGGGCATTACCTGGAAACCGTTGACGAAGTGACCAGCTGGCAGAGCTATGCCGGCACCGCCGCGCCCATCAACTTCAATGGGCTGGTGCGCCAGTATTATTTGCGCAGCGACCCTTATCAGGGCGACATTCAGGTAAACCTCAGCGACGAAGGTGTGCGATCCCGTCAGTCCCACGTTATTGCCCAGGCGTTGCGGGAGCCGCTGACCGCCATCGGCAATCGGTACGACGCCAGCGTCAAAATTGTTGAAGTGCCGCCGGGCCCGCCGGTGCTGTCGCCAGTGGTGGCGGAGATCTACGGCGCTGACCCTGACCAGCGCGCTGAGCTCGCCCGCTCGGTAGCATCGAGTATGGCTGAAGTGCAGGGATTGGTGGATATCGACACCACGCTGGAAGCACCCACTCGCCAATGGGAAATTTCAGTAGATCGCGCCCGGGCTGCCCGTTTTGGGGTGTCCCAGACCCAGGTCGTCGAGGCTTTGCAGTTGGCGCTGGGAGGCATGAACGTCAGCTTTTTACACGATGACCATGCCAAATATCCGGTGCCTATTCGCGTAACTCTTGAGGACGCCGATAAGGCGCAGCCGTCGGTTCTCATGTCCCTGCAGGTGCGAAGCCGCGCCGGTAATCTGGTGCCACTGGCCAGTATCGCCCAGGTACGCGAAGCCGACTGGATGGGCGCGATCTATCACAAAAACCTGCTACCGGTGACTTATGTGACGGCCGATATGGCAGGCGAGATAGATTCCCCCCTGTACGGCATGTTTGCCATGGTTGATCGCCTGAAACAGCAAGAAGGTGCGCCGGAACAGTTCTTTATTGACCAGCCGCCGTTGCCGGAAAAAGGCACGCTCAAATGGGATGGTGAGTGGAAGATTACCTACGAAACCTTCCGGGATATGGGCGCCGCCTACAGCGTGGGTATGTTCATGATTTTTGTGCTGCTGGTGGCGCAGTTCCGCTCGTATATCCTGCCGCTGGTGATTATGGCACCCATTCCGCTGACCCTGATTGGAATCATGCCCGGGCATGCCTTGCTGGGCCGGGAATTTACCGCGACCAGCATGATCGGCATGATTGCCTTAGCAGGCATTATCGTGCGCAACTCCATTTTGTTGGTTGTGTTTATCCGGCAGCTTCTGGATGAAGGCGTTGAGCTGGACAAAGCCGTAGTTCTGGCTGGTGCGGTGCGCATCAAGCCGATAGCCCTGACTGCCATATCGGCGATGGTAGGCGCTTACTTCATTCTCAATGATCCGATTTTCAACGGGCTGGCAATTTCTCTGGTGTTCGGGCTCGCGCTTTCTACCCTGCTGACGGTTCTGGTTGTGCCACTGCTGTATTACACGCTTGCCAGGCGCGGATGGGTTCATTAGCCCTAGCTACCAGTCCAGTAGCTTTGCATTTTCACAAACAGGAAAGAAGCGCTCCAGGTAATAAGCACCAACCCTGTGAGCCCTTCGATGCCGGTTAGGAAACGCAGCGGGCCAACGGGCACGATATCACCATAGCCAACGGTGGTGAAGGTGCTGAAAGAGAAGTAAACACAATCCAGCAAGCCGCCGTTGAAGTTGCCCGTCAGTGAGCCCCAAGAATCGGCGTGGTGCATGAAAAAGTAAGCGCAAGCAAAAACCCACACCTGGGCTGTATGGGCGAGCAGGATACCAAATACGGCAATCACCAGACGAAAGTGATGGCGATAGTGCATTTTGGCCAGCAGCCCGCTCAGCCGGACAAGTACCATGTGGTGCATAAGCACAACAAGCACCACAATAAGAGAATTGATGGCAGTTGCGCTGAGCAGGTTGGCATGATGTTCTGCAAGCAAACGTATAGTTCTCCTGATAGTGCACTTGATAGCATCCGTCCTGTGGCGGAGCTTTATTTACCTTAGCTGGCTAATACGCAATGTCCAAACGACTTATACCTGTAATCATCCTGGCAGCCGGTGTTCTCGGTTTTCTGTTTCTGAAAATGACCCGGCCGGAACCGGCCCAGGTCACTGCGACTGAGCGCAGCTGGCGGGTGCAGATCGAGGCGATCGAACCAGGAACCCACACGCCGGTGTTACCTCTGTATGGCGAGGTGGTGGCGCCTGAACAGATGTCTGTGGCGGCCACCCTGGCCGGCCGCATCGGTGAACGGCCTGTGGCTGAGGGTCAGCGGGTGAGCGCAGGCGAACTGCTGGTCGCTCTGGACACTCAGGATATTGAGCCTGTATTGGCCCAGGCGAAAGCGCAGGTAGCCGACCTTGACGCCCAGATCCGCTCTGAACAGGTGCGCTACCGCAACGATCAGACCGCGCTCAAAAGCGAGCAGGCGATTCTGGCCAATGCAGGCAGGCAGCTGGAGCGAACCCGCTCGCTGGTAGACCGAAATCTCGCTTCCCGGGAAAATCTTGAAAGCGTCACCGACAGTGCGGCCAGGGCCGAGCTCACAGTCAGTATTCGCCAGCGCGCACTTGATGAGCATCCGGCGCGGCTACAAAGCCTGGAGGCCAGGCTGGCTCAGGCCGAAGCAACTCTGGCGACAACGCAGCGAGATGCCGAGCGGTCCCGGGTTTTCGCCCCGTTTGACGGCATTGTAACGGACGTTCAGGTCGCTGTTGGGGATCAGGTATCCCGAAACCAGCACCTGCTTTCGATTTATCCCACACAGGGCCTGGAGCTCAGGGCAAGGGTGCCCAATATCTTCCGGGCCGAACTGCTTGCTGCTCTGGCTGAGGGTGAAAGCCTGTATGCTTTCAGTGATCAACCAGAGATTCGTTTCCGGCTTGAGCGCTTTGCTGGCACGAGCGATCCCGCCGGAACGGAGGCTATTCTTGTACTGGTCGGAGAAGGAGCTGGCCTGCGCCCCGGTACCTTGTTGCCGGTCAGTCTGGAACGACCGGAGCGCAGGGGATCTGTAGCTATCCCGTTCAGCGCTCTGTATGGCGCAGACAGTGTGTACCTGATCGCAGACGATAACCGCATGCAGCGCGTTTCTATCGAACGTGTGGGCGAAGCGCTCTCCGCCAACGGCGAACGCCGTCTGCTGATTGCCGGTGAGGTGCTGACGCTCGGTGCACGCCTGATTATTACGCATCTGCCCAATGCGCTGACGGGGCTTAAAGTGGATGTTGCCGGTGACGGGAGCTCCGCGCAATGAGGCGCAGAAAAGGCGTTATCGGTTTTTTTGTGCATCACAAGGTTGCTGGCAACCTTGTGATGCTGATGATGCTGCTTGCCGGCGCGCTGGCTCTTACGCGTATGAATGTCCAGTTCTTCCCCACCTTTGCGCTGGATGTGGTCAGCGTGCGAGTGGTCTGGAGCGGCGCCTCGGCAGAAGATGTAGAACAGGGTATTACCAACCCGCTGGAGCAACGCCTGCGCAGCGTGGATGGCCTCAAGAAGATGACTTCCACGTCGGCGCAGAGTGTGGCGTCCATTACTCTGGAGTTTGAGGAGGGCACCAATCCGATCACCGCACTGGATGATGTGCGCCAGCAGGTGGATGAGTTCAACAACCTGCCGGCAGATGCCGAGGAGCCCCGGGTTACCCGGATCGAGCGCTACGAGCCCGTCGCCCGCATGCTGGTTTTCGGAGACGTTGACCGCAGAGAGCTGCGAGCCCTGGCCTACCGATATGAAGACGAGCTCCTGCAGCAGGGTATAGATCGGGTGTCTTTCAGAGGCCTGCCAGAGCAGCAGATCAGCATTGATGTTCCCGTGGAAAGGCTGGAGGGGCTTGGGCTTACACTCGGGCATATTGCCGAACGGGTTGCTTCAGTTTCGCGGGATTTGCCCGCTGGGATAATGGCCCAGCAGGATGCGGCGCGGGAACTGCGATCGATAGAACAGCGGCGCAGCCCGCAGGCGTTCGAATCTGTGCCCGTGCTTAGCGGCGAGCGCACTCAGTTGCGCCTCGGAGACATCGCCACTGTCCGCCAGGAGGATCGCGACAATCAGGTTTCTCTCAGCCGTGGCGGCTTTCCGGCCATTGAGCTGCAGCTCCAGCGGTCGGAAAACGGCGACTCACTGGCCGCGGCTAAGGTTCTGCAGCAATGGCTCGACGAGACACGTGCCACACTGCCACCTTCGATACAGCTCGAGGTTTACGATGAGACCTGGCAACTGCTGAATGACCGCATTTCCCTTTTGACCACCAACGGCCTCGGCGGTCTGATACTGGTTGTTTGCCTGTTGTATCTGTTTCTTCCGGGTCGAGTGGCATTCTGGGTGGCGGTGGGGATTCCAACAGCATTTCTTGCGGCCCTGGGCGTGCTTTGGCTCATCGGCGGTTCCATCAACATGATCTCCCTGTTTGCGCTGATCATGGCGCTGGGGGTTATTGTGGACGATGCCATTGTGGTGGGAGAGGATGCGGACGCTCACGCCCGCATGGGTGAAGCCTCTATTTACGCCTCAGAAGGCGCCGCCAAACGCATGGTGTGGCCGGTGCTGGCCTCGTCTCTGACCACGGTCGCCGCCTTTATGCCCTTGTTGGTTGTGGGTGGCGTAATCGGCAATATCCTCGGTGATATACCGGTTGTCATGATCTGCGTGCTTATCGCGTCGCTGCTGGAGTGCTTCATTGTACTGCCGGCGCACTTGCGGCACGCCTTCAGCCCCCGGCACACGGGTAAAGGTACGCCAGAGCCTGCGCGACCCAGCCGTAATCCGGTTGCGCGTTTCCGTGCTGGTTTCGAACGCCGGTTTGATAGCTTTCGCGAAGGCCCTTTTCGCCGATTCTCCCTGCGCAGTCTGGAGCATCGGGGTATCACAATGGCCTGCGTTCTGGCGTTAGCCCTGGTTACCGTGGGGCTGCTTGCGGGTGGCCGCCTCGGGTTCAATTTTTTCCCGACGCCTGAGCCCTCGGTGCTCTACGCCAATGCCAGCTTTGTTGCGGGCACGAACAGCAAGACCGTTGATCAGTTTATGGTCGATATGCAAAAGGCATTGAATGAGGCGGAATCGGCGCTTGGCGGCAACCTCATACTGCATGCGGTTACGACGGAGGGGGCCACGTTGGGCAGTGGCGGAAGTTCTCGTACCGGTGATGAGTTGGGTTCCATAATGATTGAACTGGTGCCTTCGGATCAGCGCCCGGTACGCAACCCGGAATTCATCAACGAATGGCGCAGCCGTCTGACACTGCCCGCCGGGCTGGATAACCTGGCCATTTCAGAGCGCCAGTCAGGGCCTCCGGGCCGTGATGTGAATGTGCGGCTGACCGGTGATAATTCGGAAAACCTGAAGTTTGCGGCAGAAGAGCTGGCTCAGGCGTTATCGACCCTGCCCGGTGTTCTGGATGTCGAAGATGACATGCCCTGGGGCAGGGAACAACTTATCTATCAGGCCAGTGCCTATGGCGAGGCGCTGGGCCTCACGACAACTGACCTCGGCAGTCAGCTGCGGGCGGCATTTGATGGCAGGATCGCCCAGATCTATCAGGACGGGCGTGATGAGATGGAGGTGCGGGTGCAGCTGCCCCGGGATCAGCGCGAGCGTTTGTCTACGCTGTCTCGCGTTACCGTGCGTATTCCCGATGGACGCTTTGTACCCCTGGGGCAGGTCATGAACCTGGATCATCGCCAGGGTTTTGAGGCTCTGCGCCATGCCGACGGCAAGCTGGCCGTGGAAGTTACCTCCGCCCTCAACACCAGGGTAAGCACTACGGCCCAGATTATCGAGAGCCTGCAGGCGGAAGCCTTGCCGGATATTTCCAGCCGCTACAATGTGCGCTACAGCTTTGAGGGCAGGTCGGCGGATCAGCGGGAAACCATTGACGATATGAAAACCGGACTGCTGATCGGGGTGGCACTGATGTACGTGGTACTGGCATGGGTGTTTGCCTCCTGGAGCCTGCCGCTGATTGTGATGGCGATTATTCCGTTTGCTCTGGTAGGTGCCTTGCTGGGCCACTGGTTGATGGGGCTTCAGCTCACCGTTTTGTCATTGTTCGGGCTGTTTGGTCTGGCCGGTATTGTCGTGAACAACGCGATCATTCTGGTGTCTTTCTATAATCAGCAACGCCAGAAAGGACTGGGCATCAACGAGGCACTGAACGAGGCTGCTGTCCAGCGGGTGCGTGCCGTGCTGCTGACCTCGTTGACCACGATTGGTGGTTTGTTGCCGCTGTTGTTTGAAACTTCACTACAGGCCCAGTTCCTGATTCCGATGGCTACATCCATAGCCTTCGGTCTTGGTCTCTCTACTCTGCTGGTGCTGCTGGTTATTCCTGCCCTGTTATCCTTGCTGGAGCAGTTCAGGGAATGGCGGGCCCAGCGCCATGGCAGGGAGGCTGAACCGCTCGGGGCGTCGGAATGATCAACGACAGCAAAGTGGGGGGAATTCATGACTGAACCTTTGCTGATGGTCAGGAGCCTGAGCAAGCATTTCGTCAGTGGCAACGAAACCGTCCCGGTTATTGACGGGCTTTCGTTCACCCTCGGGCAAGGTCAGTCAATGGCGCTGACTGGCCGCTCGGGTTCCGGTAAAAGTACCCTGCTGAATCTGTTGTGTGGTCTGGAGCTGCCGGATGCCGGAACCATCACCTTGCATAATCAGGTTTTCGAGGCCGGTGATGCAGCAGTGCGGCGAAAGGCAACCGCCTGGCCGGCGTTGCGCCGACAGCATATTGGCGTGGTGTTTCAGGAAGCCAATCTGATGCCCGCACTGTCGTTACTGGATAATGTCCGTCTACGGGCCCAGCTTGCCGGCCGTGATCCGGCAAACAGTGAGGACTGGCTGGCCCGCCTGGATATCGGCGAGCTGGCCCGGCGCTACCCGGATCAGGTATCTGGCGGACAGCGTCAGCGCGCTGCCCTGGCTATGGTGTTTGCCATGGAGCCGGCACTGATTCTGGCGGACGAGCCCACCGGAAGCCTCGATCGCCATACGGCCGACGAGGTTACCCGGGTATTGTTCGATCTTCAGGCGCGCCACGGCTGCGGTCTGATTCTGGCTACCCACGACGCAGAGCTGGCCGCCGGCTGCCAACAGCACCTGGATCTCGGCCACCTGACTGGCGTATGAAAGGCTTCCTGTTTCTCTTTCGGCCTCTCTTCTTGTCTTTCTTCATGCCAAGGGCTTTGTTCAGCCACTACCGCCGTCACCCGCTGCAACTGGTTGCTCTGGCGATCATGATCCTTCTCGCTACCATGTTGTGGACGGGTGTTAGCCATCTCACCAGCCAGGCCAGGGCAAGCCTGAATCAGAGTGAACGGGCTGTGATGGAGCGCCAGCAGGTGGTTCGGGGCGATGGCCAGGCTTTGCTGGTTGAAGACTTTGTGTCACTTCGGCTTGCTGGCGTGTGTGTCATGCCTTGGCTGGAGGTGACACCTGAAACCGGAAACCGTCTTGTCGGGATTGATCCACTGGCCGCCCATTGTTTCGGAGTTGAAACTGGAACCGGTGTGTCCGAAGCCTGGAATCAGCCTCTGGATGGTAAACCCTTCGTGGATATGAATTCTGCAGCCGGCATCAGTGCCCGGGACAGCCGTTTGTTCCTGCTGGTACCTGAAACCACCCAAGCTGTTGACCTGCCGCCCAATTACCACCTGAAAACTTTCGCAACCAGCCCCGATACCGGAGAGCTTGGAGACAGCTTTCTGCTCAACCTGGAGGCCCTGGGTGTGCTGGTATTGCTTATCACTGCACTGCTGTTGCGCAGCGTCTACCTGTTGGGGCTGGCACAGCGCCGAGACAGCTTTGCCCTGCTGCATCGGTTTGGTGTGTCGCCAGGGCAGGTTCAGCGGTGGCTGGCGCTGGAGATTCTTGTGCTGGCGCTGGTATGTGTCGTGCCCGGTGTCTGGCTTGGCCGGTGGCTGGCGGCCGGGCTTGGGAGCGGGTTCGGTCAGGCTCTTGACGGACTGTTCGATATTCCCCTATACGCCGGGCAGGGGCAGAGCTGGTTAACGCCGGTGCTGGTTATGCTGGCTGTGGTCGTCATTGCCTGCCTGGGAGACCTGCTTTTTCTCAGGTTCCGCGAGCGCCTTTCCTTACCTGGGCCCGCTCGGGTGGGGTTGGCGGCAGCTTTGCTGGCAGCGGGGCTGGTGATGGCCTGGTTGGCCCCTACGCTGCCTTGGGTGTTTATTGCCGTCGCCCTGGTGTTTGCCGGTGCCGGCTGGCTGACGCCGGCCGCCGTCGCCCAGCTGGCTCACTGGCGTGCAAGTCGGGCACTCGCCCCGCTCGCCTTATGGCGCTACCGGGAGCTTGCCGTGCTGGCGCGCCGCCTGACATTGCCGCTGGTTGCCCTGCAGTTTGCTCTGGCCATGGTGCTTGCGGTTCAGGCTCTGGTCACCACGTTTGAAGACACATTTGATCGCTGGCTGGCGCAGCGGTTGGAAGCAGCCTACTACATAGAAGTGCCTGCCGGGGCTGATAGAGATAAAGCAGCCGATTGGCTCGTCAGCCAGCAGGCGCAGGTTCCGGGTTTGCAGTGGCATTGGGTGATTCGGGGTTATGCCCCGCTGGCAGATGCGGGCAATGCTGGCAGCCAGCAAGTGGATGTATTTGCGATCACACCTGTAGGCTCTTTGATACGCGGATGGACGTTGCTGGAAGCGGCGGATCGACCTTGGGAAGCCTTGGCAGCCGGTGCAGGGATCATGATTAACGAGCAGCTGGCGCGCAGGGAGAATATCGGCATTGGCGACAGCTTTCAGTTGATTCTCGGCGACCAGGCACGGGCCATGGCGGTGTTGGGCGTTTACCCGGACTACGGCCGCCCGGTTGGGGAAGTTCTGCTGAATGGTGAAACCCTTCCCGACAGTTTTAACGTCAGTTTCGAGAGCCTTTCTGTTACGCCCGGAGAGCCCGGGATCGCGCATATTACCGAGGGGCTTCAGCAAATCTGGGGCGTGGAAGCGTTATCCCTGAGAGACAATGGCACCATCCGCGAGCTGGCAACCGGTATATTTGATCAGACATTCGCGCTTACCCGCGCAATGACGCTTCTTACCCTGATTCTGGCGGCCTCGGCGTTGCTGATGATGGGTTGGGTGTTTTTCTCTACCCGTGCCTGGTACTTCCGGTTGCTGGTGGTTTGGGGCTTGCCGCAACGGAAAGTCGCAGGCCAGTTGCTGCGGCTGGCGCTATTGCTGACAGGCGGAGTGGCTGTACTGGCTTTGCCTCTGGGTATCTGGCTAACCTGGGTGTTGGTGCACCGGATCAATCCTCTGGCGTTTGGCTGGTCGTTGCCTATGGCTGTTTATCCGGCATTCTGGCTGGAGCTTGGCATTCTCAGCCTGGCTATCGGCCTGAGTATTGCGGTACTGATGCGCCGGCAGCTTGGCAAACACGCCGTTGCGCCTGCATCTGCCAGTGCTATGACGGGAGGTGAACGATGACTCGGTATTTTGGTTTTGCACTGGTTCTGTTGTTTCTGGCCGGTTGCTCCGGAGATGCCGGGGATGAAGGCTTTGCCGGCCTGGCAGGGCTTGAGAAAGACGGTGGCACGAATAATAAAGCCGAGACGTCGTATTTGCAGCCAGGCCCGGGAAACCGGCTGAGCTTTCCTGCTGACTTCGGGTCGCATCCACAACACCGCATTGAGTGGTGGTACCTCACCGCAAATCTTGAAACTGCGGCAGGAGAACCCTTGGGGTTGCAATGGACACAGTTCCGGCAGGCACTTCAGCCGAGGGCCGCAGCTGAGCCCGCACCGGTCCCATCCGAGTGGCCGTTGCAAGCCGCCTGGATGGCCCACGGCGCGGTGAGCTGGAAGGGCCAGCATTACTTTGCGGAAAAGCTTGCCCGTGGGGACATAGGTAATGCTGGGGCTATCGCTTTACCGTTCCGGGTCTGGCTGGATAACTGGCGGCTGACTGGCAATGCCGATAACAATCGCTGGCACTTGCAGGCCTTTGGCGAGAACTGGAGTTATGACTTGACGCTGAGTATTGACGGTGCGCCCGTGGCCCATGGAGAGGAGGGGTTCAGCGCCAAAGCCGCCAGTGGTGAAGGCTCGATGTATTTCAGCCTGGTGGATATTGCCATTACCGGCGAGGTGACACTGGATGGCGAGGTGCTTGCGGTCACGGGCAAAGGCTGGTTTGACCGGGAATGGAGTAGCCAGCTACTGAAAACCGGGCAGAAGGGCTGGGACTGGTTTGCGCTTCATCTGGAAAGCGGAGACAAGCTGATGGCCTTCCGTTTACGGGATGACAGCGGTAGCTTCCGGTCTGGCACTTGGCTTCCTGAAAACGGTGATGCCGTGCCATTGAACTCTGAAAAGCTGAGCCTGCAGGAACTGGATTGGCGCAAAGGCGTGCCTGTGCGCTGGCGGCTCAGCGTTCCGGCCTATCAGGTAGATCTTGAGCTGAGCGCGCCACCAGGTGATTACCTTAATCGGGGGCTTTACCCCTATTGGGAAAGCCCGGTCAGTGTGTCAGGTAGTCACTCCGGCGAGGGTTACATGGAGCTGACCGGTTATAAGGCGCAGTGAGTCGGTTAGCCCAGGTAGGGTGGCTCCAGACCGGCAACTAAATCCTGGATTCCAAGGTGCCATTGCTGCCGAAGGGTCTGGAAATATTCGCACTGTTCTTCCAGGCGATCGGTAAAGCACGGCTTGAGGCCGTCCTTGCGATAGATGGCAACGTCTAACGGCATCCCCACGGACAGATTGCTCTTCATGGTGGAGTCGAATGAGATCAGGGCACACTGGTAGGCCCGGTCCAGAGAGGTGTGATAATTCACCACGCGATCCAGAATCGGCTTGCCGTACTTGGATTCGCCGATCTGGAAATAGGGAGTCTCTTCCGTCGCCTCAATGAAGTTACCTTCCGGGTAGATATTGAACAGGCGCGGTTCTTCGCCCCGGATCTGGCCGCCAAGAATGAGGGAGCAGCTGAAGTCCACATGATTCAGCTTGCCATCGGGGTTGTCCCGGTGGATCACCTCACGCATGGTCTGGCCGACAATCTCAGCGGTTTCGAACATGCACTTGGTGTTCAGCACGTTCGTCACGTCCGTGTTTGCCCGTCGTTCAAGAAGGCTGATCACACTCTGACTGGTGGCCAGGTTACCTGCGGATAACAGGACCAGCTCGCGCGCTCCCGGCTGTTCGTTGCGAGGCAGTTTCAGGTCCTGCATGCCGGGCTGGTACTGGGGGTTGGCGAAGACCTGTTCGGCACTGATGACACCGGCCCGGACAATATCGTAACCATGGTAGATGTCGAACAGAAAACGATTGAGGGCCTGAACCCTCTGGCGCAGTCCGGCCTGGAGCTTTTGCCAGTCACTGGCGGAGATAACCCGCGGGATAAGATCAAACGGAATGAGCCGGTCGGCTCCTTGATCCTCACCGTAAACGTTGAACGTGATGCCCAACCGCTGGAACAGAACGTCGGCTTCCCTGCGCTTTTCCGCGATCAGGTCTTCGTCTGCGTTGACCAGCCATTCTTCGAGCATCTTGTAATGGGGGCGTACCCGGTTGTCTTGATCACACAACTCGTCATACAGGCCTTCGCCTGGTGTCTGAATCAGCATGATACTGCTCGTCTCCCTTGACCGTGCCGGTGGATTTGGCACCTATGGAGTATCAGGCAGCAAAAGGCGGGCCAGTCGGTGTGGGGTTGCTCATATTATCTCCTTTTAATAAAAGGCGACGGCTGAGTATCTGTCAATCCGGGCCATGCAAAATGCAACAGGCGGCCAGGTGGCCTCCTGTTGCAGGGTGTGGGCACCCCGGCTGCTTATTCGACCGCGGTCGAGCCAATACGGTGGACACTGATGTCCGCACCGTTGAACTCTTCTTCCTCGGTCAGGCGCAGGCCTGAGACGGCCTTGACGGTTCCATAGACGATCAGGCCGCCAACAAAGGCAACCATCACGCCAGCAACGGCGCCGATGATCTGGGATATCATGCTCACACCACCGAGTCCGCCCAGGGCCTGCTGGCCAAAGATACCGCAGGCGATCGCGCCCCAGACACCACAAACACCGTGTAGAGGCCACACACCCAGAACATCATCCAGGCGCTCGATCTTGTCCTGGGCCCATTCGAACATATAAACGAAGACACCGCCGGCTACGGCTCCGGTAATAAGAGCACCAACGGGGTGCATAAGGTCGGAGCCTGCACACACAGCGACCAGGCCGGCCAGCGGCCCGTTGTGGATAAAGCCGGGGTCTTTCTTGCCCACCACCATGGCTACCAGAATGCCACCAACCATAGCCATGAGGCTGTTCACAGCCACGAGACCACTGATGCCATCAAGGGTCTGCGCAGACATGACGTTAAAGCCAAACCAGCCGACGGTCAGGATCCAGGCACCCAAGGCCAGGAAAGGGATGTTCGACGGGGCGAAGGCCACCACCCGGCCGTTGCGATAGCGACCTTTTCGGGCGCCGAGCAGCAAGATAGCGGCCAGTGCGACCCACCCACCGACCGCATGCACTACAACAGAGCCGGCGAAGTCGTGGAATGCTGCACCAAACTGGCTCTCCAGCCAGCCCTGGAAGCCATAGTTACCGTTCCAGATCAGCCCTTCGAAGAACGGGTAAACCAGCCCGACAATCAGGCCGGAGGCGATCAACATGGGGTAGAACTTTGCGCGCTCGGCAACGCCGCCAGAGACAATCGCCGGGATGGCTGCGGCAAAGGTCATCAGGAAGAAGAATTTCACCAGTTCGTAACCATTACCGGCAGTCAGTTCAGCGGCTCCGGCCATGAAGTGGCTGCCATAGGCGATGTAGTAACCGACGAAGAAATAGAGCACTGCGGAGACGCCGAAGTCGGTCATGATTTTGACCAGGGCGTTGACCTGATTTTTGTGTCGGACCGTGCCCACTTCCAGAAAGGCAAAGCCCGCGTGCATGGCCAGTACCATGATGGCACCGATAAGAATAAAAAGCGTGTTGGCGCTTTCGGTCAGGGTGTGTACTGCACTCGTGATGTCCACGGGTTTTCTCTCCTGATGTTGTGGTTATCAGCCTCTGGCGGGCTGTCGTGCATTGCTGGGGTGCAGGCAAGCAATAAGTGTTCCAAAATGATGCATATTAATGAGGGCGGGGGTTTGGCAGGATGCCGGGGCGTAAAATAGAGGGTTTGAGCTATATTACCGCACTAAATGGATGCATTTTTTGTAAGCGTGCACTGAATTGGGCGGTAGAGAAGAGCCCAGGTGGTTACCAGCTAATCTCGCCGGATGGTGCACCGCCAGACTCAATACCGATGATGGCTTCCTGACTCCGGGATTCCGACTCAATGAGCGCTTTCAGCTCTATTTCCTGTTCCTGCAGGGGGCCGGAAAGATCAATGATAATTTCCACGCGGCGGTTCTTCGCGCGGTTTTCAGCGGAGGTGTTGGGAACTCTGGGCTTCGTATCGGCAAGACCCTTGACCGCCAGGCGGGTGGGTGTCACATCTCCGGTGGCCAGCAGGACATTGGCTACAGCGGCAGAACGTGCTGCAGACAGGTCCCAGTTGCTGTAGAAGCGGGAGGTGCGGATAGGGACGTTGTCGGTGTGCCCTTCGACCGTCAGCTCTCCAGGCATGTCTGCCAGCACTTTGGCCATCTCCAGAAGCAGGCCTTCAAACTCCCAGGTGAGCTCAGCAGAGCCAGAGGGAAACGAGCCTTTCTCCTCTACCCGTATAACGATGCGGTGCTGATCCTGATCTTTCTCTACCGTAATGCGACCGTCTTCAATGGCGTCGTCAAGAACTTCCCGAATGCGCGAGGCACTGGCCTCAAGGGATTCTTTTGCGGCGGCCTCCAGAGCCTGCTCCGTCGGACTCTTCAAAGTCTGCAGTTCCGGCTGCTGATCGGTTGTGGTTTGCTTCACTTCATTGACCAGCGTCGGCTCGGGAGGCGCCGGAGAAAATTTGTCAAAAATCGGGCTGGTACCCTGCGGAATCTCCAGCGCCGGTATCTCACGCTGAACCCCGAAGGCTTGTGAGAGCTCACCGGCAATCTGTTTGAACTTCTGGGCGTCGATTTCAGAAAACGACAATAGAAGCACAAAGAAGCACATCAGCAGTGACATCAGGTCGGCAAAGGTCACGACCCAGGCCGGGATGCCCGGTTTTTCCTCTTCTGGCAGCTCTTCCATGGGGGCTATCCGCTGGTGGCCTCCGCCTCAGGCGCTTTGTCACGCTGGTTCGGGGGCAGGTAGCTGGAGAGCATCTGTTCGATAATACGCGGGTTTGTGCCTTGCTGAATGGCCACCAGTGCATCGGTATAAAGCATTTGCAGGCGGGCCTCTTCGGTCATCCGAAGCGAAAGTTTGTCAGCAATGGGGGTGGCGATCATGGTTGCAATCATCGCGCCGTAAAGGGTGGTCAGCAGGGCAACTGCCATGGCTGGCCCGATGGACTTCGGGTCTTCCATATTGGAGAGCATCTGTACCAGGCCGATCAGGGTACCGATCATGCCCATTGCCGGCGCAACATCCGCCATGGCCGTGAACACTTTGGCGCCGGAACGGTTGTGGTCCAGCGTCATCAGGCGCTCTTTGTCCAGCAGCTGTTTGATGGTGTCGCCGGTCTGGCCATCCACCAGCATCTGGATGCCCTTGCTGAGGAATGGTGAGGCTATTTCCCGTCCTTCAAGCCCGAGCACGCCCTCTTTACGGGCAACGTTGGCAACGTCCACCAGCTCTTCAATGCTGGCCTGGGTCTCCGGGAGCTTGAACTTGAACGCCCGCGCAGCCGCTTTAAAGGCCCCAAGAAACTGCGGAATGCTGAACTTGGCGAGCACCACCAGCATGGTTCCGCCAACAACGATCAACAGGGATGCTGAGTTGAGGAAAACATCGGGTGACACGCCGAGAATAACGGCGGAAGCGATGAGTACAAGGGCGCCAACAAGGCCGATCAGGGTGGCAAAATCCACATGCTCTCCGAGAGGAATTAACGGTTGAAAACTGGGGGTAGTGAGATTACCTGTAGTTCATTATTCAATCAATGTGCTTTTGTCGGTTGCCCGGCTTCTTCACCATGTTCTTTCCAGGCGGCGTACTTATGCAGGTCAGACTCCACCAGTTTCAGGCACAGTGCAACCACGCCGGCATCATCCAGAAAGCCAAATCCAATTATAAGGTCCGGGATGAAATCCAGAGGGTTCATTACGTATAGAAGTGCCCCCGCTACCGCCGCAATGCTTTTCCAGGGGACATCGCGGTAACTGCCATTCCAGTAATCCCTGATCATGGAGAACATCAGTTTGATATCGGCGCTGAACCGATTCAACTTTCCGCTGCCTTTGACTTTGTCTTCAATCGCCCGCTGTCGCTCAAGCAAAGTCTCCAGATCGGCGCGATTTACTTTCTCTGCTTCGGAATTTAACTGTTTTTGCGCGTTCCTCTGGCTAAACAGAGCCATGAACAAGTGTCCTCTCTCGATTAAGTTGGATAGCCAACTGCAATAATGTCATGAAACCGGCCAGTCTGCTGCATCCACTGTGTGCAATCCCACGGGTTGTTGGGCGTGGCCGCGCCACTTATTAATGAACGTGCCCGCCGGGTCGTACTGCTGTGCCTGCTTTTCCAGGTTGAACTGGCGCATGCCTCGGGGGTCGGCACCTACACCAGCCAAGTACTGCCAGTTGCCGTAATTGCTAGCGACATCATAGTCGATTAACTGCTCCTCGAACCATGCTGCACCATAGCGCCAGTCCAGCTCCAGTTCGTTCACAAAACAACTGGCTACCAGTTGCCGGCCCCGGTTGCTCATGTAGCCGGTTTCCCGGAGCTGGTTCATGGCGGCATTTACCAGCGGGTACTGGGTGTTGCCCTCGCACCAGGCTTTGAAACGGTGCCCGTAAAACGTTACCGGCCGGCGCTTGCGTTGCACGCCGTTACGACGAAAAAGATCAGCCCTGTGCTTCATTGCGTACCAGTAGAAATACTCGCGCCAGAGCAGTTCAAACCACAGCCAGTACGTGGATTCGTTTCGGATTTCATGGAGCTCGTAGTCAGCAATGGTTTCCGCGACCTCCCTGACCGAGAGCGAGCCATCGGCGAGCCAGGGCGAAAACTTTGAGGAGGCATCCCATTCATGGAGTGCATCGAGGGTATTTCGCGTTTGCTTGTAATCATCGATTGCGTGGTTGCCGAACAGGAACGCCTGCAGCCGCGCCAGGCCGGCCTTTTCTCCTCCGGTGAATGGAGTAGGGTGCAGTGGCTCTTTAACGGCGGGACACGCTCCCCGGTTATCTTCGGGAAACCCCGGAGCGGGGGGCAGGGCCGTGAGAGTGCGGATTCGCAACAGCTCAGGGCCGTGATCGCCGAAGTTTTCGACCAGTTTACGGAACTTTGAAAAGGTATCCGGCAGATCCTCGAGGCTCATGGGGAGCGAGCCTTCGGTATACAGGCTAAGGGTTTCGAACTCCTGACATACTGTGCCCGGTAGCTTGTCGCGGATGGCCTGCCACTGGCCCGCTTCCCGCGTGCCTGGCTGGCGGGAACGGATTACTCGGCTGATTTTATGGCTATGTGTCAGTGTCGGAATCACCTCTTCCGGATTGCCATACGCAATGTGTAGCCGCTGGCCGAGGGCCCGAAGGCTGTGCTCCAGCGCCATCAGGCTCTGCCATAAAAAACGCCAGCGATGGGTGCCCATCGCCTTGCATTGCAGAGGACCGGGTGCGAACCAGCGCGGATCAACCACGTAAGCACAGAGCAGCGTGTCGGACGTCGAGGCTGCCAGCAAGGCAGCGTTGTCGTGCAGGCGAAGATCCCGGGTAAACCAGTAAAGCGTATGCAACGTATCAATCCCCTTGAACTTCCCTTTGGTTATAACCATACGCTCCCTCCCTCTAAAAGGATGATCCAGAGCGCCCGTGCAACAAGGGGCGCCAGAGGTAAAGCCATTTTACCGGGTGTTGCCAGCAAAGTTTAATATCGAGAACCACCATGTTCCTGAGTAAGAAACGAAAAGATCAAATGGCTGCCTCTGAGCAGCGAGCCAACCGAGTTGCAGCCGTTCAGGAGGCGATTAATGCCGCCGTTGCCACCATCGAATTTTCTCCCAACGGACTGATTCTTGACGTCAACGATCTTTTTCTCGAGGTTGTTGGTTATCAACGACAGGATGTCATTGGCAAGCATCACCGGATGTTATGTGACCAGGATTATTCCAGCTCTGCCACGTATCGGTCACTCTGGGAGACTCTGCGAAGTGGTCGTGCGCACTCAGGCACTTTCCCCCGCCTTGCCAAAAGTGGCAGGAAAGTCTGGCTGGAGGCGACTTACTTTCCCGTAAAGTCCGCCACCGGCGCCGTGGACCGAGTGATGAAGATCGCGTCTGATGTTACGCCGGAACACAATCGTATGCGTGACCAGCGAGCGATGTTTGACGCTATCAACCGGTCCATGGCGGTTATCGAATTCAAGCCTGACGGTACCATCCTCGAAGCGAATCAGAATTTCCTGAATACGATGGGATATTCTTTGGAACGAATAGCGGGTAAGCACCATCGGATATTCTGTGACGAGTCGTTCTACAGGGAGCATCCCGGCTTCTGGAAGAGTCTCGGTAGCGGCAGACTGGAAAGTGGCCAGTTCCGTCGCTTGCACGCTAATGGTGGCGATGTCTGGCTGGAGGCGAGCTATAACCCGATTTTTGATGAAGACGGTCGTGTCGAGAAGGTGATTAAGTTCGCCAGTGACATTACCAAGCGGGTAGAAAAAGCGAATCAGACCCAGGAGGCGGCCTCGGTGGCTTCGGCCACGGCCACCCAGACCGCCAGCGTTGCCAGCCGCGCTCGTGATGCGCTTCAGCAATCAAAGGTCACGTCTGAACAGATTGCAAGTGGCGTCGACAAGGCCAAGGTTATTATTGCGGAGCTGAACGAACGTTCCCAGAACATTGAGAAGATGGTCGATACGATCGCCGGTGTGGCAGATCAGACCAACCTGCTTGCGCTTAATGCGGCGATCGAAGCCGCAAGAGCCGGTGAGCATGGTCGCGGCTTTGCCGTCGTCGCTGACGAAGTACGAAAACTGGCGGCCAATACCGGGGCTGCAACAAAAGAAATTGAGGGCGTAATCGCGGCCATCCTGGAGCTGTCGGGGGGTGTCGAAAAGCAGATTGATAGCGTCACGGCAGTGGCGGCAGAGGGCTGGCAACAGGTCGCTGAAGTGGAGCTTATTGTGGCGGAAATTCACGATGGCGCAGACCAGGTTCTAGATGCCATCGGTGCTATTGGCCGTTAGCTTGTTCCGGGCGCGGACAGGGTCAGCGCCCGGAACATTTCAAACCTGGAAGCGGGTTTACATCTCCTGAGCCGTAGGACGCAGGATGATCTCGTTGATATCCACGTCATGCGGCTGCTCAATCGCGTAGACAATGGCGCGGGCGACCGCATCGGCGTCGATGGCGACTTTGTAGAGTTCTTTCGCCGCTTCCGCAGCATTGGGGTCGGTGATGGTGCTGGTCAGCTCGGTGGCTATCGCGCCAGGTGAGATGTTGGTGCTGCGAATTTCGTCACCGGCTTCCATGCGTAGCCCTTCTGAAAGCGCTTTGACCGCGTACTTGGTAGCGCAGTAAACCGCACCGCCCGCGAACACTTTGTGTCCGGCTACTGAGGACAAATTGATCACGTGCCCGCTATGCTGCTCCCGCATGGTCGGCAGCACGGCAGCAATGCCATACAAGACGCCCTTGATGTTGACGTCTATCATCTGTTCCCATTCGTCTACCTTCAGGGCATCCAGCGGTGCCAGGGGCATAAGGCCTGCGTTGTTGATCAGAACGTCGATACGGCCAAAGGTTTTCCTGGCGGCTGCAGCCAGCTTTTCTACCTGATGGCGATCTGTGACATCGGTGACCTGCCACAAGACGTCTGCACCTTTCGCTGTCAACTCTTCAGCCAAAGACTTCAGCCGGTCCTCTCTGCGGGCTGCCAGCACCAGTTTGGCGCCACGATCGGCCAAGCGACGGGCGGTGGCTTCGCCCAGACCGCTGCTGGCACCTGTAATGATGACAACCTTGCTGTTAATCGGATCGTTGGTGTTGCTCATAGTCTTTCTCCTGTCTGGATCAAAAAATTCTGATCAGGCGTTAGCTTCAAGTTCTTTCAGCGTGGGATAGTCGGTATAGCCGTGCTCATCGCCACCGTAGAAGGTGCTGTCATCCCACGCGTTGAGCGGGGCATTCTGGCGGAAGCGCTCTGGCAGGTCCGGGTTGGCGATAAACGGCCGGCCGAAGGTCACCAGGTCGCAACGCCCTTCGCTGATACGGGTGCGGGCTTCCTCAGCGGTATAGGCGCCGTTGGCGATATAGGTGCCCTTGAAAACGTTCTGGATCGCATCGATCACTTCTTCCGGGCGGCCGTTGGCGTGATTGCCCTGGAAGGAGTCCTCAACCACCTCGAGGTAAGCGATACCCAGGTCGTTCAGGTGTTTGGCAAAGGTGCCAAAGGTTTCAATCGGGTTGTCGTCATACATGCCATTGAAGCTTCCGGTTGGGCCAACACGAACGCCTACCTTGTCTTTGCCCCACACATCAATCACGGCCTGGATCACCATCAGCGGCAGGCGCAGGCGATTTTCCAGAGAGCCACCAAACTCGTCGGTGCGGTGGTTACTGCCGCTTTTGATGAACTGGTCCAGCAGATAACCATTGGCGGCATGGACCTCAACACCATCAAACCCGGCTTCCTTCGCGTTCAGTGCACCCTGGCGATATTGCTCAACAATATCGGCCATTTCGGCGGTTTCCAGTGCCCGCGGTTCGAGCACATCCACCATGCCGGAATCGGCACTGATAAAGGTCTTGGCGCCTTCCGGCTTGATGGCTGAGGGAGCGACTGGCTGGTTTCCGTTCGGCTGTAGGTCCGGGTGGGAAATGCGGCCCACATGCCATAACTGCATGTGGATGCGACCACCGGCAATGTGCACTGCGCCGGTGACCTTTTTCCAGCCATCAATCTGTTCCTGAGAATGAATGCCCGGTGTGAATGCGTAGCCCTTGCCTTGGGGCGAGATCTGAGTCGCTTCACTGAAAATCAGTCCTGCGGTTGCTCTTTGCTGGTAGTAGTGCGCGTTCATGTCGTTCGGGATATCGCCCGGTTGGCTTGAGCGCGAACGGGTCAGCGGAGACATCAGGACTCGGTTGGGCAGCGTGAGATCGCCCATATTAAATGGCTGAAATAACGGATCATTCTGTTGTTGATTGCGCATAAAACAGTCTCTTCGTGAATGAATTAATATTAATTAGACCAGTCTACTAGAGAGTGTGCGAAAAAAAATTAGCCGATGCCAAGGCACTGCTTGAAAAAGACGCGGACAAATCGCTCCATCGGCTCTGTTGATTTCACAACCTTGGACCTCAGGATGGCGCCTTCCCAGCCAGACAGCAGAAAGCTGGCTGCATCCGGGGAATCAATGCCGGCACTAATGTCACCGGCGCTCTGTGCTTCGGCAATGCAGCGTTCAAAGCGTTTTTCCCAGCCGGAGAACACCTTGTTCAGTCGAACACGGAATATCTCGTTCTGCCCCGCCAGCTCTTGGCCCAGATTGCCAATGAGGCAGCCACGGGTGCAGTTGCAGCTGGCCATGTTGTCAAAGCCAGTATCGAAATAGGCGCGCAGACGATCAACGCAGGAACGGCTGCTGTCATTGAGAATCTGATCCAGTTTCGCATTGTATTCCTCGGCGAACGTATCAATGATTGCAAGGCCGAAGTCATTCTTGCTGCTAAAATAGTGATAGAACGACCCTTTGGGCACGCCGGCAACAGTCAGGATGCCATTGATGCCGGTTGCACCAAAGCCCTTCGTGCCGATAAGGTCGGCGCCTGTCTGAATGATGAGATTGCGTGTGTCGTTCGTTGTCATGGCTTCCATACTAGACCGGTCGTCTAGAATCCGTCAAACTCTCGGTATCCGAAATAACCGTAACTCTTTTAACCGTAACTCTGCCCGCAAGGAGATATCCTGTGATTAAATCCCGTGCCGCCGTAGCCTTTGCTGCCAATCAACCGCTGGAAATTGTGGAAGTGGATGTCGCACCGCCCCAGAAAGGCGAAGTCCTGGTGCGTATTGTGGCGACCGGCGTGTGCCATACCGATGCCTATACGCTCTCAGGTGCCGACCCGGAAGGCCTGTTTCCGACCATTCTGGGCCACGAAGGCGGCGGCATTGTCGAGGCCCTTGGCGAAGGCGTGACCGGCCTTGAGGTCGGTGATCACGTGATTCCGCTTTATACCGCCGAGTGCGGCAAGTGCAAATTCTGCACCTCCGGCAAGACCAACCTGTGTAGCGCCGTTCGCGCAACCCAGGGAAAGGGCGTAATGCCGGATGGCACATCCCGTTTCTCGTATAAAGGCGAGCCGTTGTATCACTACATGGGTTGCTCAACCTTCTCTGAATACACCGTTCTGCCAGAAGTTTCCCTGGCCAAAATTCCCAAAGAGGCACCCCTGGATAAGGTGTGCCTGTTGGGTTGTGGCGTAACTACCGGTATTGGTGCGGTGCTGAATACTGCCAAAGTTGAGGAAGGCGCAACGGTTGCAATTTTTGGCCTTGGTGGCATTGGCCTGGCGGCGATTATCGGTGCCAAAATGGCCAAGGCCGGCCGCATTATTGCCGTTGATATCAACCCCGGTAAGTTCGACATTGCCAAGCAGTTGGGTGCAACCGATGTGGTGAACCCGAAGGACCACGACAAGCCGATCCAGGAAGTTATTATCGAGATGACAGATGGTGGTGTGGATTACTCGTTCGAGTGCGTTGGCAACGTGAAGCTCATGCGTTCGGCGTTGGAGTGCTGCCACAAGGGTTGGGGTGAGTCCATCATCATCGGTGTCGCCGGTGCAGGAGAGGAAATCAGTACCCGCCCATTCCAGCTGGTTACCGGCAGGGTCTGGAAAGGTTCTGCGTTTGGTGGCGTTAAAGGCCGCACGGAGCTGCCGGGCTATGTGGAAAAAGCCGAGAAGGGCGAGATTCCCCTGGATGTGTTCATCACCCATGAGATGCCGCTGGAAGACATCAACAAAGCATTTGATTTGATGCATGAGGGCAAGAGCATCCGGACTGTGATTCACTTTTAAACTTACGCTTGGTGTGTCCGGGCTAACGGAGTCAGTAGCCCGGATCCTTATCAGAAAAAAGGACGGATAAAGAGGCCTGTTATGCTCAGCATACTCATGATCGGCGCAGGTGGTATTGGCGGATACTATGGAGCACGGTTGTCTGAGGCCGGCCACCGGGTTGTCCTGACTGCCCGAGGTGCGCATCTTGCAGCCCTGCAGAAAAAGGGCCTGATGGTTCACTATGAAGAGCGGCTGATAAAGTGCCGGGTTCCGGCTGTTGACCATGCTGCCCTGATGCAGAAATACCAGCCTGGCGATTTTGATGTGATTGTCATTGGTCTAAAATCCATGGCCACAGAGGCGGTGCTGTATGAGCTTGGTACCTGGCTGGCGCAAAGTGACGTGCCGGTTCTGTCGTTGCAGAACGGTGTGGACAACGAGCCCATGATTGCTCGGGTACTGGGCGAAAACCGCGTTCTGGGTGGATTAGCGGTACGTATCGGTGGCCATATTGTTGCGCCAGGTGTGGTTGAGGCAGAAGGTGCGGCTCAGATTGTCATGGGCGAGTGGCCGTCTGTTCCTGACGAGCAGGATGCCCGTCGCCCGCTTCTGGAAATCCTGCAGAGTGCCTTTGAAAAGGCGGGAATTCCTACGACGATTTCGGATGATATTCGCTACGAACTCTGGCGTAAGCTGGTCATCAATAATGGCGTTAATCCGATCTCGGCCCTCACCAGGCTGGATACACAAAGCCTGACCCGGCACCCGCAGTTCAGCCGCATTGTGTATGGCATGATGGCGGAAACAGCGGCTGCCGCAAAGGCCGACGGCCTGGACCTTGGAAAAGAGGATGTCGACGAGATGTTCGGGCTGATCAGCAGCTTTAACGCGATCAAAACCTCCATGCTGGTCGATAAGGAAAAGGGCCGCCCGCTGGAACTGGACAGCATTGCGGGCGCGGTCCTTCGCCGCTCGGAAGCCCTCGGTATCGACGCACCTTATACCAGCACCGTTAATGCTCTCCTGGAGCATGGCTTGGGTTAGCGGTCGGTCAGCTTGATTTCGATGCGCCGGTTTTCCTGTAAGGCTTCGGGTGTGGTGCCGTTTGCCACCGGGAAGAACTCACCAAAACCTGCCGCAACCATGCGGTTTTGCGGCACGCCCTGATCTGCCAGGTAGCGGACTACCGCCACAGCGCGAGCGGTTGAAAGCTCCCAGTTAGAGGGAAACTGCGGTGTATTGATGGGAATCAGGTCGGTATGGCCATCAATGCGCAGAATCCACTCAAGGTCTTGGGGGATCGTTTTAACCACGTCCAGAAGCACTCCGGCCAGCTTGTCGAGTTCTTGCTTGCCTTCTGCTCCGAGCCGGGCTGAACCGGAAGCGAACAGCAACTCGGATGGCAACAGAAAGCGGTCCCCGACAATGCGGATGTTTTCATTGGCGGCCAGAATGTTTCGCAACCGTGAGAAGAACTCGGACTGGTAACGCTCCAGCTCGTTAACCCGCTCAGCCAGCAGGGTGTTTAGGCGCCGGCTGACGTTTTCCAGTTCACCGTCCTTATCTGCAGTCATTTCTTTTTGCAGTTTCAGTGCAGCGGTTATTTGCCGCAGTTGGTTCTGAAGCGATGCAATCTGATTGGATAGCCGCATGATCATGTTTTGCTGGCTGATGGACAGTTCGTCCTGATCATCCAGCTCCCGGTTCATGTTCGCCAGTCTTTCTGACCGGGCTTCGGCATCGGCGGCCTGCTGCATTAACTGATTGCGGGAGGCGTCCAGTCGCTCTTGCAGGCCTTCATTTTGGGCCAGACTGTCGCTGAAGTTGCTCTGCACGGTGAGCATTTGCTGTTCCATGGCTTCCGTTTTGCTCTGTTCCAGCCCCAACAACTCTGATATTTCGTTGAGCCGCTGGTTCAGACGGGCCAGTTCGGAGTTGCGGTCAGACAGTGTCTGGGACAGGAAAAGCTGGCTGACCACGTAAATCAGCAGCATAAAGATCACCAACATAAGCAGGGCGGAGAGTGCGTCTACATACCCCGGCCAGACATTGGTGGTGCTTCGGCTTCGGCGTCTTGAACCGATCATGGCTGGCGTTCATTGCTGGTGAATGGATCCAGCAGGTTGGTAACACCAGTAAGCCATTCTTCCAGCCCGTCATAGAAACGGTTCTGGGCATGGCCGGCCTGGATATCGAGAAAGCCCAGTATCAGCGATCCACCAAGACCGAGCAGAGATGAGCTGAATGCCGTGCCCATTCCCTGCAAGGGCGTTAACAACCCGGTCTGAAGGTTTGCAAATACTTTGCCGAAATCACCCTGTCCCATATCCAGATTGGTAATCACCTCGCCAACCGCATTGATGGTGCCCAGCAAACCCCAGAAGGTGCCCAAAAGCCCCAGAAATACCAGAAGGTTGATGAAGTAACGGGTGATTTCACGCTGTTCGTCCATCCTGGAATGAATGCCATCCAGAACCGTTCGAAGCGACATGGTAGAGAGCGTGAAACGATCACGCTTGGAGTCTTCGCCCAACTGCCGCGCCAACGGCTTGAGCAAGCGGGGTTCCTCCAGCACCGAAAGGCCGGAATGGCCGGTGCGGAACTGGGAGATCCAGCGCAGTTCGGGGAATAAAACGAATACCTGACGGTAAGTGAGGCCGATGCCGACTATTAAAACGCCGACAATTAACAGGTTGAAGACCCAGTTCGCCATAAATGCGGTTGTCAGAGGTTTGTGGACCAACACGCCGACGACGGCAACAATCGCCAGAAAAAAGGTCATCCAGAAAAGGGTATGTTTTGGATTACTCATAAAAAAAGCCAGCCTTTTGAGATGTTCTTCAAGACGTTAGCACAGACTGGCGGATGTTGGTGCTTAATTGGCAGGAGATTATGTGAGTGAGGGTTCCCCGGCGAGGCAAACTGCCACGCCGGGGGCAGGTATTACGGATTTCAGCCTTGCTGAAGTGCCTGAACCACTGCCTTGGCAGCACCCTCAGATGAAGCCGGGTTCTGGCCGGTAATCAGCTTGCCATCCACAACAATGTGCGGAGCCCAGTCGTCACCCTTGGAGTAGGTTGCGGTGTTTTCCTTCAGCATGTCCTCGAGCAGGAAAGGTACGATCGCTGTGAGACCAGCCGCTTCCTCTTCACTGTTGCTGAAGCCGGTGACTTGGCGACCGCCAACCAGGTTCTGCCCCGGCTTGATCTCTACGTTTTTGAAAACAGCCGGCGCGTGGCAGACAGCGCCAATCACCTTATCCTGCTCGTAGGCAGCTTTGATCAGAGCAGCAGACTTGTCGTCGTTTACCAGGTCCCACAGAGGGCCGTGGCCGCCCGGGTAGAAGATGGCATCGAACCCGTTCATGTCAACGTCGCCGAGTTTTTTGGTGCTGGCGAGTGCTTCTTTGGCGTGAGCATCGCCCTCAAAGCGGCGGGTAGTTTCTGTCAAGGCTTCGTCGGCTTCGCTGGTGGGGTCAACCGGCGGCTTGCCGCCTTTTGGTGACGCGATTGTGATGTCTGCACCCGCGTCGCGGAACACATAATAAGGTGCGGTGAATTCTTCCAGCCAGAAGCCGGTTTTGTGGCCGGTATCGCCCATCTGGTCGTGGGAAGTCAGAACCATGAGAATGTTCATAGTGCTCGTCCTTTACGTTGAGAAGTGAAAGTGACCTGTTATTACCAACTCTGCTACCTTTTCTTGTGCTGTTAGCCTGTTAATTCAACCATGGTGATGCGCGTCTTTTTACGCAGCCTGGCCTTTCACAGATCTGAGAGCGTCTATACTGTGAGCAGTTCACTGCAAGTGTTTGGTTTAAATGGCGTGGAGGGGCAATAGATAATGCGGATACTGATTGCCGTTTTGTTTGCGGCGATGACTCTTTCTGCGAGCGCCCAGCAGGGGACGGAGACAGTCCGTGGCCTGACAGTCACGGTGGGCGCTAATCATGCGCCACCGTATCGGATTATCGAAGGCGGGCCACCCACAGGTCTTTACGTAGAGATTTTCCGGCAAATCACGGATCGGCTGGGCTGGAAAAGCCATTATCGGGAAGCCCCTTTCCGACGCGTTCTGAAGATGATGCGACAGGGCGAGGTAGACGTCATGCTTGGAGCCCTAAAGACGTCGGAGAGGGACGATATGATGGAGTTTGTTGCGCCGGCGTTCCCGCCGGAGCGCAAGTTGTTCCTGTATATCAAAGATTCTGGCCGTATTGAGCGTTACTCGGATCTCTACGGGAAAACCATAGGTGTGCTTGAGGGTTCCAGCTACTTCAATCGGTTTGATAACGATGAATTGCTGCTTAAAAAAGCTGCCCCGCGGTATGAGAACCTGATGCTGATGATGGAAAAAGGCCGGTTGGATGTTGTTGTTGCCCCGGAACTTATAGGGTTGTATACGGTTCGCGAGCTTGGTCTGTCAGTTAAGGTGTCTCCGTTTTTTATGCCCGGGGAACGCTCCTGGATTGCAGTTGCCGAAACGTCGCCGGTGCTGGAGTATTCAGACGACATACGCGCAGCGCTCAAGCTGATAGTCGCTGAAGGCATTTACGAAGATCTGGTATTGAAGTATATGGATCAGTACGCTCAATGATCCTTCAAGGCAAAACAGGATGATCGTTCACTTGTCAGGCTCCCGGAAAAAGATGTCTACCATCGTCAGCGTGCTCCTGCCTGTGCTGTTAGCCCTGACGGTTTCCTGCAACGCAGGAGCGGCAGAGTTGTCCTGCAAAACGCTGACGGTGAGCGGCAACCCGGAGTATCCACCTCTGCTGTGGGAAGATTCTCGAGCGCCTGAGCAGCTTACGGGTGCAGCAATAGCTTTGCTGCAGGAAATTCTTGAGCCTCTTGGAGTGAAACTTGAGGTTCGGAGCCTCGGCTCCTGGGCGCGGGTTCAGCGCCTTGCCAGAGTGGGTGAACTCGATATGATTGCCGGTGCTTTCATTACCTCAGAGCGTATCCGGCACATGGATTATCTGCTACCACCTTTTACTCATCTTCCCACCGCCGTCTGGGTACCCAAAAGTCAGGTGTTTGACTATCGCCATTGGCCGGACCTGAAAGGCAAACAAGGAAGTACACTGATCAATAACAGTTTTGGGCAGGGTTTTGACCGCTATGCTGAAAAGCATCTGGAGATTGTCGGTGTCAGAACCATTGAACAATCCTTTGAGATGGCATTAGCCGGGCGTGTGGATTACGTTTTGTATGAGCGCTTGCAGGGGCAGGTAAAGCTTCAGCGTATGGGCTTGGCAGAAGAGTTTGTCTCTCTGGATGTACCCGTCAGCAATGAAGGGCTTTTTTTCACGTTTTCCAAGAACTCGAAATGCAACACGTTCGAGTTCCGCGAACGCATTGCAGATCGTCTGTATACACTGGTTGATGCAGGTCGCCTGGACGAGCTTGTCATTGAGTACACGGCCCGTTACATGTCTCTGCAGCCTTAACGGTTAAGAGACACTTCTTTTCAATTCGTCAGAGAGTTTTTATCAGCATGGCAATCTGGACCCGTAAACCGAACCTTGAAAACCTGGCCAAAGCCAGTGCTAACACGGCTGTCAGCCACATGGGCATTGAGTACACCGACATCGGTGATGATTACGTGACAGGCCGCATGCCGGTTGATGAGCGCACGGTTCAGCCTTTTGGCATTCTCCATGGAGGGTCATCGGTGGTTCTGGCCGAGACCTTAGGCAGCATGGCCGCCAACTATTGCCTGAAAGATCCGGATACCGTTGCAGTCGGGCTCGAAATCAATGCCAATCACATACGTCCAGCCACCAAAGGCTGGGTTTATGGAACGGCCAGGCCCATCCATATTGGCAGTGCAACCCAGGTATGGGAGATCCGCATGGAAAATGAGGCGGGTAAAACGACCTGCATCTCGCGCCTGACCATGGCAGTTACAAAGCGGCCGCAGACCCTCTCAAACTGACCCTCCGCCAAACCAGGGCTCGTCGTTATCCGGGGCTATAACAGCCTCGGCACAGGTTAATCGAACGATGGAAGTTCTGGCTTGGCAGTCGGCTTTCCTGCTTCTTGCCAGGCATCAAACCCACCCTCAATGGATTGCACATGCAGATAACCCATTTCTTGTAACGCTCGTGCGCTCAGTGCGGCGCGGCCCGAGGTCTTGCAGTACAGCACGATCTTCATATCCCGGTTTGCCAGCGCCGGGTCATTGCTGAATTTGAATTCCAGCAGGCCCCGGGAAATGTTTGTAGCCTGGGGAACGTGGCTCTGTCGATACTCGTCCCCGTCGCGGACGTCGAGCAGCAAGTCTGCGGCCTGAATCGCGCTGTCGGCCTCTTCCAGTGAAATTTCCTGAATATGCTGTCTGGCTTCAACGACAAAATCGTGGGCTGTTTTCATGGCAGGCTCTCCTTAACTATGTGTGTGTTGTGAGGTTAAGCCATATTGCGCGGGCGCGTCACCCGCCAGGTATGTTAAATTCGATGTCACAACTTCATGAGGAAGCTATTAGTATGGCCGCGCAGGAAACTCGCAAAGGCGTTTTTTACGGCTTGTTTGCTTACACTATGTGGGGCTGCTTCCCGCTTTACTTCGCGTTGTTTGAGGGTGTACCCGCCTGGGAAGTGGTTGTCCACCGGGTGATCTGGTCCTGTGTTTTTCTGGCGGTTATTATCACCTTCCTGCAACGCTGGCAGCCCGTGAGGACAGCGCTGGCGCAGCCTGCAAAACTCGGGTTTGTTTTAGGCTGTGCAGTGCTTATTGCAGTGAACTGGGGAGTCTATATTTATGCCGTGGAATCCCGGCAGGTGCTGCAGGCCAGTCTTGGCTACTTTCTCACGCCCCTGGTAAACGTTGGCCTGGGCATGCTGGTGCTCAAGGAAAGTATTTCCCGGTTACAGATTGTGGCTGTGGCACTGGCGACCATTGCGATTCTCTATCAGCTGTTGCTGCTGGGTGTTGTGCCCTGGATAACGTTGGTGTTGGCGTTCAGCTTCGGAACTTATGGGCTGCTCCGCAAGCAGGTAGCTCTGGACGGGCTCTCAGGCCTGTTTGTGGAAACGCTGCTTTTGCTGCCGGTGGCTATCTTGGCGCTCGCGTTCGTGAGCTATGCCGGGGCTTCACACTTTTCGGAGGATGCAGCGATCACGCTCTTGCTGATTTCCAGCGGGGCAGTAACGGCGATTCCGCTGTTGGCCTTTGCCGGGGCTGCTCGAAGATTGCGCCTGTCGACTGTTGGTTTTCTTATGTACATCAACCCGACAATCCAGTTTCTGATTGCGTTGGTGGTGTTCAGCGAACCCCTTAGTATCGAAAAGCTGACGAGTTTTATAATGATCTGGGTGGCTCTGGGGATCTATTCGTGGTCGGCCTGGACAGGGCGTGCCAGGACCTTACCATCATAAGGCTTACTCCACGGTCTCCAGATACTGTTCCAGTTCAGTAGCCAGCCATCCTACAACGGCACCTCCCTGCGCCTGCTCGGATTCCAGTGCGCTGAACACCTTCCACCACCTGGCGCTGCGGTGGTGGACAATGTTGAGTTCCCCCCGTTTCAGGGCATCCGCTATCAGAGGCAAGGGCAGGTCGGCCCAGCCAGCCCTATCAACAACCGCATCCCGGATCAGCTCGTACTGGGTAAACGCCAGATAATTGGCCGTTTCCGGAGACTCGGCTTCCAGCCGGTCATTCTGCATAGACGCGAGCGTGACTTCTGTATAGCTGATGAGATCGTCCTGGGTTACCCGCTTCAGCTGGCTCAGCGGGTGATCTGGCGCGGCAACCGTAAGCATGCGCACATCTGCAAGCTCGCGGAACCATTGATAGCCCTCGCTCAGAAGCGCCGGCATCAGGCCATAGGCCACATCTACTGACTGGCTTTTAACGAGGGGAGGTAGCTCTCGGGGCGTGGCCAGATAGACAGAGAGACTGGTCTGTGGGAAGCGGATCTTGAGACGACGCAGGAGGTCGCGCCATACAGGTTCCGGAATCGAGTCGTCCCGGGCTATCCGCAAAACCGACTCTGCACCGCTCAGGTGGTGCTGGCAGCGTGCGAAAATCTGCCCGGCCACCTGATCGAACCGCCTGCAATCAGTGAGGATGGCGTGGCCTACGGTGGTCAACTGGAGCTGATTCCCGCTGCGCTCGAACAGTTCTACTCCAAGCTCGTCTTCCAGTGCGGCGAGAGCAGTACTTATGGTAGTCCGGCTTCGGCTGAGCTCCCGGGCTGCCGATGCGATGGTGCCGTTGCGCACCACGGCCAGGAACACTCTTACTTGCGATGTTTTCAACACAATCTCCCTGGGTGACGGTTTTTCCGTCGGTCACCGACTCACATTGTCGGGCCTGCAGCGATAATATGCCGGCAATTCAAGGGAGATCAAAATGTTTAAGTCTATAGCGCGGGAAAATATGGCGCTGAGTTTGTCTGCGGTAGCTGCCGGCCTGTTTGCTCTTGCCGGTATTACCTGGGGTTTATGGATCGATTCGCTTGTTATTCTGTTTGATGGCGCCTACTCACTGGTAAGCCTGCTGCTGTCACTTTTGTCACTATACGCCGCGCGGATTGTCCGCCGCCCTGCCAGTAAAGAGTACCCGTTTGGTCGCGGTGCCGCAGAGCCGCTGGTAATTGCCATCAAAGGGCTGGTGATAACGCTGGTGTGCATACTCTCGCTTGGCGCTGCCATTGCCGCACTGCTTGAGGGTGGGCGCGCCGTAAGTGCCGACAGAGCGCTTGTTTTTGCAGCCGTCAGTGTTTTGGGCTGTGCTGTCGTATGGCTTTATCTGAAATGGGCCGGACGTCAGGAGTCTTCCGGCCTGGTTGTTGCCGAACAGAGCCAGTGGTTTATGGACTCTGTTCTCAGTGCAGCGGTATTGCTCGGATTTGGTATTGCCTGGTGGCTTGAACAGAGCGCGTGGTCGGCGTGGGCGGTTTATGCTGACCCGGTGATGATGATCATTATTTCTGCCTACTTCATACTTGTGCCAGTGAAAATGACCGTGGGTGCGGTAAGGGAGCTTTTGCTGGCAGCGCCTTCGGCAGAGTTTGCGGAAGAAGTCCACGAAGCACTGAGCTCGGTAGGACTTGTTCCGGAACAGGTAAAAATGGCCAAGGTTGGCCCCAACCTGATGATGGAAATCAGTCTTCCCGCCAACTGGCCTGGACGGGCAGAACGCCTGAAATGGCATCTTTCAAGACACCTGGAAGATCTTCCGGTACGCCCGGCGATTTTCATACGCAGCCTGGTCAGTTAACTTGGGCGGTATGAAACAGCCGATCACCGGATACCACAAAGATGAACAAGGCCACTGGGTTGCCCGACTTGCCTGCGGTCACAATCAGCATGTACGTCATACTCCGCCGTGGGTTAACAGGCCTTGGGTAACAAACGAAGCCGGGCGGCGCTCCATGCTTGGCTTTGAGCTCGAGTGCCGCAAGTGCGAAGAGAGTGCGGCAGCGGATTTCGCGCAGGGTTATGACTAAGTCGTATTCAAGATATTTCGGGTTCAGTCGATAATAGCTTGAGTCAACGCCTTCCCGAGGATCTGCCGTAATGAATTTGCTGAACAACCTGCGCATACGAACCCGCCTGCTTCTGGCCGTGCTGATACCTGTATTGGTTACAGCGGCCACCGTCGCCTGGATTTCTGTAAGTCAGATACAGGCCAATGGAGAGGCAGAGTTAAACCGCCTTGAGTCAAGTCTTCTGGAGGGTCGGAAGGCCGGTCTGAAGAACCTGATTGATGCTGCAGAAGCGGTAGTGCTGGAGGCTAAAAATAATCCTGCACTTACGGAAGATGAGGCCAAGGCAGCAGCGGCGTCGCGTTTGCGCTCCATCCGGTTTGAGAAAACCAACTACGTGTTTGCTTACAGACGTGATGTATACAACCTGGCATACGCCCCGGATCCGTCCAAAGAAGGCCCGAGCAATAATCCCACGCTCAAGCGGCTGGTTGGGGATCTTTTCAATGCCGGGGAATCCGGAGGCTACTACGGCTATGATTGGATGAACCCGGCTTCCGGTAACGAAGAGCCCAAGGTTTCCTATTCCACGATCATCCCGGGTTGGGACTGGATGATCGGTGCCGGCGTCTACGTGACGGATATTGACAAGAAGGTCGCGGCGGCACGTGTTGAAATCGAGGGAAATATAGTCGCAACCCTTGGCTTTATTCTGCTGGTCACCGTCGTCGTTGTGGTCATTTCATTGGTAATTGGCATTGCTGTCGGTCGCACGGTAACGAAGCCATTGAAGAGCATCAGCGATATGATGCAGGAAATCGCTGACGGTGAGGGTGATCTGCGGCAGCGCCTGCCGGAAGATGGAAGTGATGAGCTTTCGGAGTTGGGCCGCCGTTTCAATGCCTTTGTTATCAAAATTCAGACAACTATTCGGGAAGTTGGCGTCACGACGGATCAGGTTGCGTCTGCTGCGGAAGAGTTGAGCCGTGTTGCCAATGAAACGCGGGCGTCGGTGCAGGAGCAGGGCTCGGAAACCGACCAGATTGCCTCTGCGATTAATGAGATGGCTGCGACTATCCAGCAAATATCCGGTAACGCCAGCGAAGTTGAGGGCGCCGCATCGGATGCTGATCGCATGGCCCGAGACGGTGGTGAAACCATTGCCAGCGCTCAGGGTGCGGTAAACAAGTTGTCTGAGGAGATTCAGGAAAGCGCTCTCAGTATCAACGCTCTGGCGGAAAAGTCAGACGATATCCAGAAGGTTCTGGGTGTCATTCAGGCAGTCACCGAACAGACCAATCTACTGGCGCTGAACGCGGCAATAGAGGCCGCCCGGGCAGGTGATCATGGCCGCGGTTTCTCGGTGGTCGCAGATGAAGTGCGCCAGCTTGCCCGGCGCAGTGCGGAATCCGCAGATCAGATCCGGGAAATGATTGATGGCTTCGTGAGCGAATCACGTTCCGCCGTTGACCGTATGAACCGATCCCGGGATCGCTCGTCCGAGACAGTGGAGCGTATTAACCACGCGACGGGAGCCCTGGTGACAATCGAGAAATCAATCGGGCAGATTCACGACCAGGTTACCCAGATAGCCACTGCGGCAGAGCAGCAAAGCCAGGTGGCGGAAGAAATCAATCAGAACGTGGTGCGCATTGTCGATGCGGCACAGCGCAGTGATATCGGCGTCACTCAAACCAACGAGGCGAGCCATGAGCTGGCCCGCCTCGGCGAGAGCCTGAGGGAGCTTGTGGGCCAGTTCAAGGTTTGAGTCAGTTTGCCCGGAAGGTACAGATGGTCAGTTTACTTTTGGACGGGAAGGCTTTCACAGGCTAGTATTGGGGCGTTTGGCAATATCTATATAACATAATAATTCGATTTATGGTGCTAACAATGATAACTCGTCTGTTCAAAATCACAGCGGCAACGCTGTTGCTCTCTGTCAGTTCACTCAGCATGGCTGAGGAAAACTTCACTCTGCGTCTTGCGCAGACCTGGGGCCCAAACACTCCGATTCTGGGTGAGGCTGTCCAGCATATGGCTGATATGGCAGAAACCATGTCTGCCGGTCGCCTCAAGATCCGTATTGATGGATCCAACAAGCACAAGGCGCCTTTTGGTATCTTCGATCTGGTTCGCAATGGCCAGTACGATATGGGGCACACAGCATCCTATTACTACAAGGGCGCTATCCCCAATGCCATGTATTTCACCACGGTGCCGTTCGGCATGATTGCCCCGGAGCAATACGCCTGGTTTTACCACGGCGGTGGTATGGAACTGATGCAAAAAGTCTATGAACCTTACGGCCTGCTTTCCTTCCCGGGCGGTAATACGGGCAGCCAGATGGGTGGCTGGTTTCGTGAAGAGATCAAGTCTCTGGATGACCTGAAAGGCCTCAAGATGCGCACCCCGGGCTTCGCGGGGGAAGTCATGTCCGAGCTGGGTGTTGCGGTTACCAATATTCCCCCAGGCGAGCTCTATAGCGCGCTCGAGCGCGGTACCATTGATGCCCTTGAATGGGTTGGCCCTGCGCTGGATTTCGATATGGGCTTCCATCAGATTGCCAAGTACTACTATTCTGGCTGGCAGGAGCCGGGTGCCGAGGTGCAGTTTCTGGTTAACCAGAAAACCTGGAAGAGCCTGCCCAAGGACCTTCAGGAAATCCTTCGGGTTGCCATGCGTCTTGCTGCCTATGACATGTACATCCAGAACTATGACGAGAGTGGCGTTGCCTGGGCTCGCATGAAGACGGACTACCCGGATGTCACCCATAAGACCTTCCCGCCGGAGGTCATTGAGGGACTGCGCAATGCCACCAACAAGCTCCTGAAGGAAGCGGCCGAGAAGGACCCGCTGGCGAAGGAAATTATCACGTCCCAGCGTGAGTACCTTGAGCAGGTACGCCAGTGGACCAACATTTCAGACAAAGCCTACCTGGACAGCGTTGCTGACCAATAAAACCTTCCAAAGGCCCCGGGTTGCTTCTGCAACCCGGGCGCTTTCATGACAGAATGCGTCCCGTAGATGGATAACGCCGCTCAAATCGGGCGTTCCAGGTATAACGACGGGCAAAAATCCTGCATTGCTCTTTTTATACGGCGTTCTTTCTGAAAAAATACTCCGCTTATTCTTTGGGCAGGGCTGATGACTAGAACACTCCTATCGCTGAGCGGCATCAGCAAGCAGTTTAGCGGCAAGACCGTACTGGACGAACTCAGCCTCACCATTGATGACGGAGAGTTCATTACCCTTCTTGGGCCCTCCGGCTGTGGTAAAACCACCCTTTTGCGAATGATGGCGGGTTTTGAACTCCCGGATCAGGGCACCGTTACGCTGTCTGGCGTTGACATCACACAGACCCCGCCAGAGAGCCGCCCGCTTAATACAGTTTTCCAGAACTACGCACTGTTTCCTCACATGTCGGTTTTCGACAACGTGGCCTATGGCCTGAAGATGGAAAAACGGCCGAAAGCAGAAATACGCGAGCGGGTCGAAGACGTACTGGCCATGGTTCAGCTGGAGGACTTTGCCGGGCGCAAGCCGCACCAGCTTTCCGGCGGCCAGCAGCAGCGGGTTGCGATTGCCCGGGCTGTTGTCAAGCGGCCAAAGATGTTGTTGCTTGATGAGCCGCTGTCTGCCCTGGACTACAAACTGCGACGTACCATGCAGGTAGAACTCAAGCGCCTGCAGCGGGAGTTGGGCATTACCTTCGTGTTCGTTACCCACGATCAGGAAGAAGCGCTGTCCATGTCTGATCGCATTGCAGTGCTCAAGGACGGTTGTATTCAGCAGCTAGGCACGCCCCGGGAAGTCTATGAGCGCCCGGCGAACGTGTTTACTGCACGCTTTGTGGGTCAGACCAATTTCTTTCCCGGTCGTGTCACCAAAATTGAGGACGGTCGCATCAGCGTGGATGTGTTTGGACTGAGCCGGGAGTTGAGCAAGCCGTCTTTCCGTGTCGCGATGAATCAGCCATTGCACGTTCTGCTGCGCCCGGAAGATATCCGGGTACTTGCGCCGGATGATGCCGAGGGCGTTGCAGGCAAGATCGTAGAACGTAACTACAAAGGCAGCACCCTGGATTCGGTGATTGAACTGGAAGACGGCAGCCAGGTGATGGCCAGCGAGTTCTTTGATGAGGATGACCCGACCTTTGATTACAGCATTGGCGAGCGGGTACGTGTCAGCTGGGTAGACGGCTGGGAATGGTTGCTCGCGGAAGAAAGCGACGAACCATTGACCGACGAAGAGGAGCTGGCAGCCGATGATGCTGAGCATTAAGCAACAGCCGTTCAGAGCTGCTGTTCTGGTGCTGGTGTGGGGTTGGCTGCTGTTCCTCGTGCTTGCGCCCAATATGTTGGTGGTGGGTGCCAGCGTGATGACGCGGGATTCTTCGACCTTCATCTCACTGCCACTGAACCTGGATGCCTACCGGCAGCTGTTCAATCCCTTGTATCTGGAAGTGTTTCTTCACTCCCTGTACATGGCGGCCATGACTACGCTCGTTTGCCTGCTGATCGGCTATCCCTTCGCCTGGGCGTTGTCGCGGATGGAAAAGCGCCGTCAGGTGCTGCTGATCTTCCTGTTGATTGTGCCTTTCTGGACCAACTCCCTGGTGCGCACATACGCCCTTAAGCTGATCCTGGCCACCAACGGCCTGCTGAACAGTGCACTCATGTCCCTGGGCGTGATCGACGAGCCAGCTCAACTTCTCTATACCGAAGGCGCGGTGATCGTAGGCCTGGTGTATTTGTTGCTGCCGTTCATGATACTGCCGCTGTACTCAGTATTTGATGATCTGCGCCAGGACGTTCTGCTGGCCTCCCACGACTTGGGTGCAGGCCATTTCGCTACCTTTAAAAACGTCATTGTTCCGCTGACGCTGCCGGGAGTACTGGCGGGTGTCATGCTGGTATTGCTGCCGGCCATGGGGCTGTTCTTTGTGCCGGATATTCTGGGTGGTTCGCGCAATCTGCTGGTGGGCAATGTGATCAAGAACCAGTTTCTGGATGCCCGCAACTGGCCGTTTGGTGCCGCCGCCAGCATCATGCTGACCCTCACCATGGCGCTGCTGATGTTTGCTCACCGCCTGAGTAAGCGCCGCCTGGGCGAGGAGGCCGCGTAATGCGCTGGCTTTCCCGTAGCTATCTCGCGCTGGTGTACCTGCTTCTGTATGTGCCAATTGTTGTATTGGTGGTGTTTTCCTTTAACGACTCCCGCACAGGCTACGACTGGGGCGGACTCAGCCTGCGCTGGTACGAATCATTGTTCAATAATCACGCCATGATGCTGGCCATGTGGAATTCGCTTTGGCTGGCGCTCACGGCTGCCACCGTGTCTACGTTCATTGGCGCGCTTACTGCATTGGCTCTGCATCGCTATCGTTTTCGGGGCAAAAAGGTGCTGAGCGGCATGCTGTTTGTGGTCATGATGTCGCCAGAAATTGTGCTGGCGATTTCATTGCTGGGGCTATTCCTGTTGCTGGGTTTGAATCTGGGGTATGTATCACTGCTGCTGGCGCACGTTACTTTCTGCCTGCCGTTCGTAGTGATTACGGTTATGGCCCGGCTCACCGGCTTTGACGAGCGCTTGCCGGAGGCAGCGCGGGATCTGGGGGCCAGCGACTTCACCATGACCCGCACCGTGCTGATCCCGGTTATCATGCCCGCATTAATGGCAGGCTGGTTGCTCGGCTTCACGCTCTCCATGGACGATGTTGTGGTGAGCACCTTCGTGAGCGGCCCGAGCTATGAAATTCTGCCACTGCGCATCTACTCTATGGTGCGTGTGGGGCTTAAACCTGAAGTAAATGCACTTGGCACGCTGTTGCTGGTGTTCTCACTTGTAATGCTGATGTTGTCGCAATGGATTCTTTCAAGGAGCAAAAAATGAAAAAACTCGCACTGGCCGCCATGCTGGCACTTGGCCTGACTGGCTGTAGTTCTGACGATCCGCAGGTGCTGAATCTGTATAACTGGTCGGAGTATATGCCCCAGGAAGTGCTGACCCGTTTCGAGGAAGAGACCGGAATTCAGGTGGTCTACACCACCTATGACAGCAACGAAGCCATGTACGCACGGCTGAAACTTCTGGATGAGAGTGCCGCCTATGATCTTGCGGTGCCGTCAACTTACTACGTCAGCAAAATGCGCAATGAAGGGCTGTTGATGCCCATTGATCGAAGCAAAATCAGCGGCTTTGATCAGCTTGACCCGGAAATCACCGGCCTGGATATCGACCCGGATAACCAATACAGCGTGCCTTACCTCTGGGGTACAACAGGTATTGGTGTAGATACCGCCGATATTGAAGGCGAGCCGGTTACTGCCTGGGAAGATCTGTGGGATGAGCGTTTCAAGGGCCGGGTGATCCTGACCAACGATATGCGCGAAGTCTTCCACATGGGGCTGCGTGTTCTGGGTTACTCCGGTAACAGTACCGATCCACAGCAAATCGAAGAGGCCTATCTGAAGCTGACAGAGCTGATGCCCTCCGTGCGAACGTTTAACTCAGACGCACCGCGCATGCCATTCCTGGAAGGAGAAGCCGATGTGGGTATGATCTGGAACGGTGAGGCCGTTATGGGCAAGGAAAGCATGGAAACGCTTGAGTATGTGTATCCGAAAGAAGGTGTTATTGCTTGGCTGGACAGCTTTGTGATTCCGAAGAATGCAAAGAATCCGGAAGCGGCTCACAAGTTCATCAGCTTTGTTCTGCAGCCGGAAATCGCGGCGCTGATCAGTGAAGACATCGGCTATGCTACACCGGTGCTGTCGGCACGGGAGCTGTTGGGCGAAGAGATTGCCGGGGATCGCTCCAGCTATCCGACACCGGAAGACATGGTGAATGCCGAGTTTCAGTCCGATATTGGTGACGAAGCTCTGCAGATTTACGCCAAGTACTGGGAAAAGTTGAAATCAGGTCTTTGAACTGAGCTTTTCACCTGGAAACTGCAGAGGCGCCCCAGGCTCTGCAGTTTCCCCTTTCCTGTCTTAGATTTGTACACGTAAGGGCGATGGTGCTCTATACTTTCCTGCAAATCCCCTACCGGCAGGATTCCAGCGTCAATGCCCGCAGCCTTTCTGAGAATCCTGACTATCGTGCTTGGTGTTCTGTGCGCGCTTGGGCCTGTTGTAGCTGTTGCAGCACCGCAGCCTGTTACCGAAGGCTGGGAATACCGCTGGGGTGATTTACCCTTCAGTGCGGAAGGGGTGCCGGACTGGTCAGTTGCACAGCAGCCGGAGCAGTGGCACGCCATTGCTTTCCCCTCCAACCCTCCTGGTCGCGATGGCCGGGATCAGGTGTGGTACCGGGTAACATTGCCGGAGGGTGAGTGGCAAAATCCCGTTCTTTATATTTTCAGCGTCGATCTGATTGTCCAGGTCTGGCTGGATGGCGAAAACATCTACCAGTACGGCACTTTCGATAAAGACGGGCGAGGCGAGTTTGAAGGCTGGCCCTGGCACGAGATCGCACTGCCTGAAGGTTACGAGAACAAGACGCTCTATTTTCGCGTGTTTTCCGATTACACGGATATTGGCCTTTGGGGTGAGGTCAGCATCGTGGATCACTCAGAGCTCGTTCTCTATATTCTCGGAAATTCCCTTGAAGCTTTGCTTGTTGCCGGGTTCTCACTGCTGGTGGCTTTGCTCGCGCTGATTTTCTCTCTGCTTCAAGGCGGGAGAAGGACCTTTTCCAGCATTGCCCTGTTTGCACTGGCCTCTTCGGTCATGCTGGTGGCCGAGAGCCAGGCCAGCCTGCTGATTTTACCCCACGCCCTGTTATGGGATTATCTGGCGGCCGGAAGTTACTACCTGCTGCCTGTCGCGCTCGGGCTAATGCTGGATCAATGGCTGGAAGATCGCCGGCCCCGGGCGATCAGACTGATCTGGAAGCTGCACCTGGGTTATCTGGTTGGCGCTTTGGGCCTGGCTTTGACGGGTGTGGTGGACCTCTCGTCCACCTTCCCGCCTTTTGATGCTCTGCTTCTGATTTCACTGTCTGTGATGGGTTTGTTAATTGTGCCCCGATTCCGCTCACTGTCTGGAGAACAAAAAGTTCTTGTGGTGGCTTGCGGTGTATTTGGCGCCTTGCTTGTTGCCGATATGGCGGTGGCTCATGGTTTTCTGCCTTGGGGGCAGGTGCCGGTCAGTCTTGGCTTGCTCGTCTTTGCTCTGGCAGTTGTCATTATTTCACTGCGGCACTATGCGATTACTCAGCAAGCCTTGCAGGAGTTGACCGTGACCCTGGAGCAGCAGGTGGCCGAGCGTACAGAAAAAACGGAATCCCTTTTGCTGCGGGAGCAGGCAAGAGGGATTTTACTGTCGTTTGAGAATGAGAAGAGCCAGATATTCGCAGATGTGATTGCCGAGCTGCAGGCGTGTGTCAATTTGAGTCAGGCATTTCAGTTGCTCGTTGAAGCTATGCCAAGGCTCTGCAGTCCGCTCAAGGGTATGATCTATCGTCAAACGCTCAGCGGTAGTTATGAGCGTCTTGTGTATTGGGGCTATGGCGACGGGCACCCGGAGCTGGCGCCGGTTGTTGCGAATCTCAATAACCTGCCTGATCCGATTCGCCAGATCGTGGGGTCTATGGAGGACGCTGAAGCTGCAAACAAGGGCTGGCATGGACTGGTGTGCTTTCCTATCAATATTGAGTTCGCAAGCCATGGCACGGGGCTTGAAGGCTTATTACTGCTCGATGGCGATAGCATCAGCAACTCCGGGTACACCGAATACGGTGCGGCACGGCTTATGTCATCCATTAATCTGGTTGCGGAACGCATCGGGGTTACGCTTTCCGGCATTTCGCTAAGAGAGGATCTGCAGAGATTTTCCTATGAAGATGCGCTCACCGGCCTGAAAAATCGCCGGTATTTTGATCAGCTTTTCGAGCATGAAGCGGCCGTGGCTTTGCGCAAAGGCTCGCCATTATCGCTTCTGCTGCTGGATATCGATCATTTCAAACGCTTTAACGACACTCATGGACATGAAGCGGGTGATTTGGCTCTGCAGG
Organism: Marinobacter antarcticus; assembly: GCF_900142385.1. Taxonomy (NCBI): domain Bacteria; kingdom Pseudomonadati; phylum Pseudomonadota; class Gammaproteobacteria; order Pseudomonadales; family Marinobacteraceae; genus Marinobacter; species Marinobacter antarcticus. The sequence goes on along the minus strand of NZ_FRAQ01000001.1, from coordinate 310,651 downwards.
CTTTCGCTTCGTTACTGAAAACCCGGTTTCGTGGCAGCGATATTGTCTGTCGTTACGGTGGTGAGGAGTTTGTCGTAATTTTGCCAGGCTCCGATATCGCCGGCGCCAGAGAGCGCGCAGAAGAGCTGCGTGAGGCAGCGAGGAAAGAGCCAGTGGTGTTTGAGGGCAACAGTCTGGGCCCTCTGACCATATCCATTGGTGTGGCTAACTGGCCGGACAGTACCGGCGAGCCGGGGCAGTTGTTGAAGCTTGCAGATGAAATGCTGTACCGGGCAAAAAGAGGCGGTCGTGATACCGTTGAAGTATTTTCAGAGTCTTAGCCGACCAGAAGATAGCATCTGGCCGGCCTGGACAATGTGTGCCCAGCTCAGACCACCAGAACCGGACACTTGGCGTGAGAGGCTACCCGGTGAGAGACGCTGCCCAGGAACATCGCTCCTTTGTCGCCGTGCAAACCGCGGCTACCGATGACGATCAGGTCGGCTTCCTTGTCCTGAGCAAACTCCACAATGACGCTTGAAGGGCGTCCTGCCTTCACAAAACCACGAACGTTTGTAGCACCCCGTTCTGCCGCCTGCAGTTTGGCATGTTCAACCAGTTCTTTCGCGTGTTCTGACAGTACCTTGTCCGGTATATCCATGCCCGGAGGCCTGTCTATGGATAGTGAAGCCTGAAACAGGCTGTGATGTTTGTATACGCACAGCAAATAGATCTCAGCATCGGTAAGCTGCTGCAGCCCAATGGCCTTTTCCAGCGCCGCCAGGGCTGACTTGGAACCGTCTACGGCTACCAGGATCCTCTTGAACATGTCTTTCTCCTTAAGATTCCGGTTCGGTTACGAGTCAGTCCCTGAAGGCCACGTCACGCAGGAACAGTGCAATTTGCGGGAAGGCGATGATCAGCCCCGCTGCTGCCACCAGCATAAAGACAAACGGTGGCGTACCTCGGATCACTTCCCAGTACGGGCGCTTGAATATGGCTATAGCAGTGAATATGTCGCAACCAAAGGGTGGCGTTGCCGAGCCTATGGCCACCTGAAGTACAATCAGAACCCCGACAAGCACCGGATCCAGCCCGGTGGCCTGAATCGCCGGTGCAAAGATCGGCGTCAGCACCAGGATCACCACTATCGGATCGACAAACATGCAGGCAACGAAGAAGGCAATACAGATCGCAATCAGCACGCCGACCGGACCTGCTTCATTGACACCGACAGACTCCAGTATGGCTTGCGGGATCTGTGCAAAGGAAATAATCCACGAAAAACCGTTACCGACAGCAACCAGTATGAAAACCACTGCGGTAATCAGGCCAGTGGATTTGGCGATCCGATAAATGTCCGGCAATTTCAGCGAGCGGAAAATCGCGAATTCCAGCAGGAACGCGTAGAGCACGCACACCGCAGCGGCTTCAGTCGGACTGAAAATGCCTCCATAGATACCGCCCACAATGATAACCGGGAAGAACAGCGGCCATAGCGCTTCACGGACGGCGACCCCCCGATCTCTCCAGCCGACCCTTTCCTCGGTGGGAACGTTGTTAACGTAAGCATAGATCAGGCAATAAATTGAAAACATGGCCAGAATCAATAGGCCGGGGCCGATGCCGGCAATGAACAGTTCGGCAATGGAGGTTCCGGATATAACCCCGTAAATAATGAAGCCGATACTGGGGGGGATCAGAAAGGCAATGTCACTGGCGTTGATGATCAGCGCGAGCGAAAACGAGTCGGAATAACCCGCTTTGAGCAGTTTTGGCCGCAGGGGAGAGCCCACAGCTACAACGGTCGCCTGGGTAGAACCGGAAACCGCACCAAACAGTGTGCACGAGGCAGCAGTACTGATTGCCAGCCCACCTTTTACGTGGCCAATGAACGCCATAACCATATTGATCAGGCGGTCTGCGGACTGGCCGCGGGTCATGATGTCCGCCGCCAGAATGAACATGGGCACGGCAATGAGAGATGCGGGGCGGATGCCTCCCATCATCTGCTGAACAAAGGTGCCCATCTGTCCGAAGCCATCAAACATCATTACAAAACCGACCACCGCACCGGCAATCAGCGGAACCATCATCGGGAAGCCCAGCAGTAGCAGCCCGATCATGATCGCCATCATTATAGTTGCCATGAGTTTCTATCCTCTGTTAAAGCAGCTGCAGGGTTCAGACTTCGGATTCGCTGTCCGCATAGCCGTCGATCACACCGGTGGAGAGGTACACATCCTCGCTGGTGAGGTTTTTGATGGCCGTGAGGAAATACTGGATGCCAGTGATCGCAAAGCCCACTGGGGCCCAGATGTAAATCCACCAGATTTCAAAACCCAGCGCCGGCAGAATTCGCCCACGGCTTTGGAGGGTTTCGACATACCCATAGGAGTGGTAACAGAGGAAAAACATCACCACGGATGTAAACAGGGCAATGAAAATCATCAGTACTTTGCGTCCTTTTGGTGGGATCGCATCATAAATCGCAGACATTCGGATATGGCGGCCATGGCGGGCCGCGTAGCCAATACCTGCAAAAGTTATCAGGATAATAAGAATTCGGTTGATCTCACCGGAGAAAAACAGGCCTTCACCGAAGACAAAGCGTGCAATAACGTTGATGCATGTATTGACGGCCATGAGCATCACGCCAACCGCGAGCATGACGGCCTCGGTCTTGGCAATGACTTCATCAATGGTTCCCAGAAATCCGGGCAAGCCGGACTCATAGGTGCCGGTATCGTCTTCTAGATCCGGAGAGTTCTCGGACATGGGGGTCTGCTCCAGAGCATGTCGCTCCCGGCCGGTAGGTAGTCCCCGGCGGGGCGGGGGTTAAGAAAGATTCCCGCCGGGCGGGGCCCGGCGGGAATGGAGCCATTATGTTCAGTTGCTCTGAATGGCTTCCAGGTCTGCTTTGAACTGGTTGAGCAATTTCTCGCCGCTTTTGCCTGCCATTTCAACGTACTTCTTCTCGACCTGCGGAGCTCGGGCCTTGAATACGTCGATCTGCTCGTCAGTCAGACGGGTGACCGTGACCTCATCACTGGCCTTCCGGATTTTAGCCAGTGCTTCGTCTGCCAGACCATCGATGTGCACAATGATCTCTTCAAACGCATAGTCGGCAGCATCCTGCACCAGCTTCTTGTCGGCGTCGGACAGGCCTTCATAGAAATTCTGGTTAGCCATCATAGCGGTGGTGAACCAGCCATGACTGGTAAAGATCAGATTTGGAGATACTTCATACAGTCCGCCAGATTCGATCCAGAAGATCGGGTTTTCCTGGCCCTGAATCATGTTGGTCTGCAGCGCGCCGTATACTTCGCCCCAAGGAAGTGGAGTCGGAGTTGCACCAAAGGCTGAGTAGGTTTCGGACAGCAATGGGTTGGTCATTACACGGATCTTCTTGTTGTTGAAGCCCTCTGGGCTGGTGACCACCTCATCAACCGTAACTACCATTTCGCCTTCCGGATACATCTTCAACAGTTCCAGACCCTGGTCTGCGTAAAGCTTCGGAAAATCCTCGTTGATCGCCTTACTCTCACGGAAGAACTTGACGACTGTCTTCATGTCGGTAGGCATCAGATACGGGATGAAAAAAATCTGTGCTTCCGGAATCAGGGCACCCGTGAAACCAGGAGACTGGTTTACAAAGTTCAGGATGCCAGCCTGGGTCTGTTCCATGATGTCATCGGACTCGCCCAACTCTCCGAACCGGTAAACCTGCAACGTGTTGTCCGAATTTTCCTCGATGTATTCCTTGAACTTATACGCGTATACGTCCTGTACGTCGCCTTCATACTCTTCGTGTGCATAGCGCCAATTGGCTGCGTTCACGGAGTTTGCTGCGGTCATCGCCGCGAATGCGAACGCTGAAATTCCCACCAGTTTCTTGAATTTTCTCATGCTGCTCATCGGGTTCTCTCCGTTCGTTTTTTTACAGATAATTATTGTTACATTACTAAAGACTGGCAAAACTTAACGACTTTCGCAAGAAATTGACGTTTTTGGTTTATTTCTGATCAGTACTTATGATGTTGGTGCCTGCTCTTGAAAGAAACGCCCGGAACTCATCAGTAATCCGGTCAAGGCTGTTCTCGAGGCGGTGGCCATCGGGCAGCATCAGCGCCGGAAGCGCCTGCTCGCGGGCAAACTCTATAACTGGTATAACAGGCACAACGTCGTCATCCCAGCCATGAATAATTTGCACGTGTCGGGCCTGGATGAGCGGGCTGGATTGCGGGTAGTTTGGGAGCGCCAGTGCCGGAGCTAGCAGGAAACACCCCAGAACCGGTATCTGGGCGCTGGTCTGTGCGCATACCCAGCCGCCCATGCTGGAGCCGGCCAGAATGATGTTTTCCGGTGCTGCGCCGCTGGCGGCAATGGCATCCTGCATCTGAGTGAGCCGAACCGCCGGGTCTTTGCTGCTCCGGTGGTCAACGGCATAGGCCTGAACCTTGTCGCAGGTCTCCGCCAGAGTTTTCAGGGCCTGGATTTTGGTGCTGCCAGGGCCGCTCTCGAGCCCGTGGGAGAGAAAAACATGCGTAGTCGTTTGTCTGGTCATGGATCAGCCTTACCGAAGCAGATATGTCAGTCTGACCGGATGATGGGCACGGTTTTTTCTTATGTCCAGTTGCTGGTCTGAACTACTGGGCTGTTCCAAGCGTAATCTATTGTTCGAATTATGCGAGAGGGTGTGGTCTGTGGAAACGCTAAAAAGAAACATGATGTTGGTACTTTTCATGATGGGTACATTGATGGCGATGGCTTTAAACGCCAGCAATGCAAAAGCAGATTCGTGTCCGGCTTTTCTTGATCATGACCTGAGAAAACTGCATTCCAGCGATGTAATTAATCTGTGCGACGTTGCATGGGGTAAGCCTGTTCTGGTGGTAAATACGGCGAGCCATTGTGGTTACACAGGGCAGTTCGAAGGGCTGGAAGCACTGCATAAGGAGTATCAGGCAGACGGCCTGGTGGTCGTTGGTTTCGCCAGCGATGATTTCAGGCAGGAGGCTGCCACTGAGTCTGAGGCTGCATCCGTGTGCTTCAAGAATTTCGGGGTTACTTTTACCATGATTGCGCCTGGCCCGGTGACTGGGGCAGACGCTAATCCCATCTTCCGGGAAATTGCCGCTCAGAGCACGGCGCCGCGCTGGAACTTCACGAAATATCTGATCGATCGGGAAGGCAAGGTGGTGCAGTCCTTCCCCAGTCGCATACGCCCGGACGATCCGGAGCTTGTCAGGGCGGTGGAGTCGTTGCTCTGACCTACGGTCGTGTGGCCTCTAGTATATCAAGCGCATGACGGCGCTTTGCTGGGTCATGAATGTCGACCGTGAACATAATCTCGTCCACAGTCACGCTGGCCAGCAGTTCATTAAGCTGCCTCTTAATGGCCGCGGCATCACCGAGCAACTGAAGTGCCAGAAAGTCTTTTACTGCGGCCTGTTCGCCCGCATTCCACAGGCCGTCCATGGATTCTACTGGTGCTTTCATCCAGAGCGGCTGGCCCCTGAATAGCGCCAGGATGCGTTGGTAACTGGTGGTTGCCAGATACTGCGCTTCTTCCATCGAATCTGCTGGCACGGCGGGAACCGCCAAAATGCTGTAAGGCTGTTTCAGCTGCCCGGAAGGCTGAAAGTTGTCCCGGTAGACCTTCAGCGCTTCATGGTACAGGCGCGGGGCGAAGTGCCCGGCAAATGCATAGGGTAAGCCCCGCATGGCTGCGAGCTGGGCACTGTAGAGGCTGGAGCCGAGCAGCCAGATTGGCACATTGGTTCCGGCGCCGGGGATGGCCTTAACCGCCTGGCCAGGCTGCAAAGGCGCGAGCAGGGATTGCAGCCGCGCAACGTCTTCCGGGAACTGTTCTGCCCCCAAGCCATCCCGGCGCAGGGCGCGAGCCGTTATGGGATCGGTGCCCGGCGCCCGGCCGAGCCCCAGATCAATCCGGCCCGGGTAGAGGCTTTCCAGAGTGCCGAACTGCTCGGCGATCACCAATGGCGGGTGGTTAGGCAGCATCACGCCACCGGAGCCAACCCGAATGGTCTGGGTCTTGCCGGCGATGTGGCCAATCAGCACCGAGGTGGCAGAGCTGCTGATACCTTCCATATTGTGGTGTTCTGCCAGCCAGAACCGCTTAAAACCGAGTTTTTCAGCATGTTGGGCATAGGCCACGCTGTTTGCCAGCGTGGTGCCTACGGAATCGCCTTCGCGAACCGAAGCGAGTTCCAGCAGTGAGTAGTCAGGATAGTTGATCATGGTGCTCCTGGATTGTGCCCTCTGGTGTGATGATCAGGCAGCCAGATATCGACAATGACCGGAGGGTTAAGAGGTTTGAAGTGGCCGTTACAGGTGCTGGCATTGATCTTCATGAGTATGTCCGAAGATATGGAGCTTCAGGGCCAGGGTTTCAACCTTTGTGACAGATCCGGAGGCGAAAGGGCTTCGATTCTTCTGCTGGTGGTTTTCCGTTGTATGATGAAGTTCCGACATGTGCCTTGGAGGCCGAGTAAATGCGACCGAGCGGTTATTACGAAAGCGATACAACGCTTGCCCAGTATTGTGAGTTCCATTTCGGAGAGCAGTGGCATGGAGAGTCGAATTTCCCGAAGGAACTGGCGCTGGCGTGTATTGATGCCATGAATGATCGAGTCATGGGCAGGGCGCTGGATATCGGCTGTGCCTGTGGTCGATCCACATTCGAGCTGGCGAGGCAGTTCGAGCATGTGGATGGGGTCGACTTCTCGGCCAGCTTCATTCACAAATGTGTGGAAATGGCGGAACAGAAATTTGTCCGTTATGCTCGCCCCGAGGAAGGGGAGCTGGTGAGCTATCATGAGCGCACATTGGTGGACCTGGGACTGGATCATACCGTGGAGAAGGTAGCTTTCCATCAGGGCGATGCCTGCGACCTGAAACCTCAGTTCAACGGTTATGATCTGGTGCTCGCGGCCAACCTGATCGACCGTCTGTATAAGCCTTCGACCTTCCTCACGACGATACATGAGCGGATCAATGATGGCGGGTTGCTGGTCATTGCGTCGCCTTATACCTGGCTTGAGGAATACACTCCCAAAGGGGAATGGATTGGCGGATTTCAGAAGAATGGTGAAGACTACAGCACGCTGGATGGCCTGCGGGAAATGCTCGCACCGCACTTCCACATTTTGGGCGAGCCGCGCCGTCTGCCGTTCGTAATCCGGGAGACCCGGAACAAATTCCAGCACAGTTTTTCGGAACTAACCGTGTGGCAGAAGGTCTGACTGCCAGATCCGAGGCTTGTCATCAAACTGTCATCGGTATTGATTTAGGATGCCCCCTCATCAGGACGATATGCATTGCGTTTATGCATCGTGTGAATGCTTTAACCGGGGACATCCCCGGTTTTTTTATGCCTGCACGATAGGAGAGGAAAAGTGAGGACGATCGCGTTTTACAGTATGAAGGGAGGCGTAGGTAAAACCGCCGCTGCAGTCAATATCGCTTATCTGGCGAGTCAGGCGGGTTACTCCACACTGCTCTGGGATCTGGATCCGCAAGGCGCATCGAGCTGGTACCTGGCAGGGGCAAACAGGGTCAAGGGACATAAACTGTCTGATCTATTAAAGGGGAAAACGCCCATTGCCGAATTCATTCATGAGAGCGGTTACCCCAACCTGGATTTTATCCCTTCCCATACAAGTTTCCGTAACCTGGATTTGAAGCTTGATCAGGATGACAGCACTAACCTGATCAAGGAGTGGCTGGCGCCGCTCTCTGAGGAAACCAGTCTTGTGGTGCTGGATTGCCCGCCCTCGTTGTCCCGTTTGTCGGAACAGGTCCTGAAAGCGGCGGATGCCGTATTTGTGCCGGTGATACCTACCTGGCTTTCCCTCAATAGCTGGGAACAGCTACAGGCGTTCGCAAAAGAGAAAAAGCTGAAACCGTCACGGCTGCACCCTTTCTATTCCATGGCCGATCGTCGCAAGAATCTGCACCGGGATCTTATTGACGGTCAGGATGAGTATTTGCCAAAGGGTCTGAAAACCATTATTCCCAATGCCAGTGTGGTCGAGAAAATGGGGGAGAATGGCACGCCGGTAGAGCTGATCGCTCCGGCTTCGGTGGCTGCAGATGCCTACCGGCGTTTATGGCGTGAAATTCAACACCTGCTCTGAGCCCCTCACTGCATCTTGAAGCCCTTTCCCTTTAGAAAGTCTTTCATGTGCGGACGCAGTTTGCTGGTGAACAGGGGCTTCAGTTGCTCTGACCAGTTGGTGTCCTTGTTGCCACCGGTTCGCGCCAGATAGTACTTGTTCATGGTCTTGTCGAAGTCCGCTACCTGGGCTTCATCCTGTTCGTCCTGGTAATAGTCTTCCTTGAGAATGGTCTCTGCTGGCAGCCGGGGTTTAACTTCCGGGTTCTGGTCAGGGTAACCGAGGCACATCCCGAACACCGGATACACGTGTTCAGGCAGGTGGAGAATCTCGCTGATTTCTGCAGGATTGTTCCGGATGCCGCCAATGTAACAAAGTCCCAGACCCTCTGATTCAGCGGCAATGGCAACATTCTGAGCCATCAGTGCGGTGTCGACACTGGCGATTACCAGCTGCTCTGTCATGCCGCGAACGACGTCTGCACCAGCCCTCTCTGCTGCTTCCGTAGAGCGTTTCATATCAGCGCAGAACACCAGGAAATCCGAGCATTCGGCAATGTAGGTCTGCCCACCGGCGAGCTCTGCAATTTTTTGGCGGTTTTCCGGATTAACTACGTGAATTACGGAATAGGCCTGAACGTGACTGGACGTGGCTGCACTCTGGCCGGCACGGATGAGCTCCACGAGCAGCTCGCGGGAAATCTTCTGGTCCGTGAATTTCCGGATGGAGCGGTGGGATTTCAGTAGTTCAATGGTCGGGTTCATGATACCTCGCAATCGTTGAATTTCAGATAGCATACGAACGTTTTAAAAAATGGAGGATACGGTGTTTCGCTGGTGCACGCATGTATTGGTGAGAGCTTGTTGTTCAGGCCACCTCTATTTGGACCAACGCAGTTCGGATCTGGTCAGGGATAGCGGTTGCCTTGTTGGTCTCCTGATCAACAAAAACATGAACCACTTGCCCAAGTGCCGATGCTTCGTTTTCGCCTTGTTTGAAAATGCCGAGTTCGTACGTCACGGAACTGTTGCCGGTCTTCACAACTCGCAGTCCGGCCTCAATGGCATCAGGGTAGGCGACGGGTTTGCGGAACTGACAGTTTGAACTCACGACATACCCCACCACGGTCGCGGAATGGATGTCGAGGCCGCCCTCTTCGATAAGATAGCGGTTGATGGCGGAATCGAAGTAGGAGTAATAGGTGACATTGTTCACATGTCCATACACATCGTTGTCCATCCAACGGGTGCTTATGGGATAGAAAACCTGAAAATTGCTTCGTTCCAAGGATACTCTCCTTTGGGTTAATTAAGGGGCTGTCCAGTGATTCTGTGCCGAGCCCGCATTGCGGGCGATCGTGTTAGAACGCTGCCTGGTAAATCGCCAACGCGTCAGCTTCCGACACTTCTCTCGGGTTGTTCACCAGTAGTCGGGTTTGTTTCATGGCATCGGCTGCCATTACCGACAGATCGGATTCGCCAATACCAACCTCACGCAGGGTTTGCTCTAGCCCCAGGTCTGCACTCAAGGCTTCAAGACGATGGATGAACTCGTCAACCCGCCGTTCCTTCGGAACGGAGGCCAGATCCGGGAAAGCGTCCGGTGCCAGGGTGGCGTAGGCATCGGCGCAAGCGCAGGCGTTAAAGCGCATGACATGGGGCAGTACCAATGCATTGGAGAGGCCGTGCGGGACGTGGAAAATACCCCCGATCGGATACGCCAGGGCATGCACTGCGGCTACCGGAGAGTTGGCAAAGGCCTGCCCGGCCAGCATGGCGCCAAGTAGCATGTCGGAGCGCGCCTGAACGTTACTTCCCTCTTTTATCGCGGTTTCAATGTTGGCCCCGAGCAGTCGAAGAGCTTCACGGGCCAAAGCACGCGACACCGGATTGTTGTTCGCCGATGCGGAGGTGTAGCTCTCAATGGCGTGCACCATTGCGTCGATGCCCGTTGCTGCAGTCACAGGGGCTGGTAGGCCGAGGGTAAGCTCGGCATCCAGCAGGGCAATGTCGGGAAGCAGCTGCGGCGCCACAACACCTTTTTTCTCGGTCGCACCCACGGTGATGATGGAAATGGGCGTCACCTCAGAGCCGGTGCCCGCGGTGGTGGGAATCTGAATCAGCGGGAGCCGCTGGCCCTTGGCCTGTCCAACGCCGTATACATCCTCCAGATTTTCGCCGCCTCCGATTAACAGCGCAACCAGCTTGGCGACGTCCATGGAGGAGCCCCCACCAAATCCAATGACACCGTCGATGTTGGCTGCCCGGGCTTCCGCAAGGGCGGCTTCCACGACCGCAACAGGGGGGTCAGCGACAACACCATCGAAGACGCGATAGTGCACACCGGCCTGATCCAGAGAATCTGTTGCGGCGCCCAGCAAGCCTGCCTTGACCAGACCCGGGTCGGTCACCAACAGAACACTGTTGCCAATCTGCGCACTCACAATGGTGCCAAGACGTTTGATGGATCCCGGTTCGCAGATGACGCTTTTGGTCGTGTTAAAGGTAAATGCTGGCATTATTCTCTCCTGGGTCAGAGACTCCATTGGCATAACGCTGCCGGCCTGAACTGCGAGGCTTCCTCGACGAGGTCCGCAATCGGGCTGTGGGGCGAATCTTTTTTATACTTTTCATCCCGAAAGCATATCGGGAGACGGGGAGGGTTGGAAACACTGTTTGCTATGCTGGGCAAACAGTGTTTGATGAATCAACGCAGTTATGGGCGGAGAGTCGGGATGCAGCACAAGTATTCATACATGCTCGGTGAGCGGATCTGGCACTTCCGGAATCTGGCGGACCTGATGGCAAAGGCTACTCCGGCCCGTTCCGGTGACCGGCTTGCGGGCGTGATTGCCGAGTCCGCCGAAGAGCGCGTTGTGGCCCAGATGAGGTTGGCGGAGTTGCCACTGAAAGCATTTCTTTCAGAAGCGCTGATTCCCTATGAGGCGGATGAGGTGACGCGCCTGATTCTGGACGAGCACGATGCCCGGGCCTTTCAGGCGGTCGCCCATTTGACCGTTGGCGACTTCAGAAATTGGCTGCTCAGCGATCACGCGACACCTGAGGCGCTTGTGAGCCTGCGGCCCGGCCTGACGCCGGAAATGGTGGCGGCCGTGAGCAAGCTGATGCGCAATCAGGACCTGATTCTGGTGGCCCGAAAATGCCAGGTTCAGACCGCTTTCCGAAACACCATTGGTTTGCCGGGACATCTCTCGACACGGTTGCAGCCAAACCATCCCACCGACGATATTGCCGGCATTGCCGCGAGCATTCTTGACGGACTTCTTTACGGCAGTGGCGATGCGGTGATCGGCATTAATCCGGCCACCGATAATGTGGCTCAGGCCACCAAGCTGATGCGGATGATGGATGAGGTTATTCGCAAATACGACATTCCGACCCAGTCCTGTGTCCTGACCCACGTAACCAATACCCTTGAGGCGATTGAACAGGGTGCCCCGGTGGACTTGGTGTTCCAGTCGATCGGGGGCACCGAAGCCACCAACAGCAGTTTCGGGTTTAACCTGTCCACGCTCCGGGAGGCCCAGGATGCCGCGCTCTCCCTGAAACGGGGCACGGTGGGGCAGAACGTTATGTATTTCGAAACCGGCCAGGGCAGTTCCCTGTCGGCCGACGCTCACCATGGGATTGATCAGCAAACCTGTGAAGCCCGCGCATACGCTGTCGCCCGCCGGTTTAATCCGTTACTGGTGAACACCGTGGTCGGGTTTATCGGGCCCGAGTACCTGTTTGATGGCAAGGAGATTATCCGGGCCGGGCTGGAAGACCATTTCTGCGGGAAGCTTCTGGGTGTGCCGATGGGGTGTGACATCTGCTACACCAATCACGCGGAGGCGGATCAGAACGACATGGACAACCTGCTGACCCTGCTTGGGGTGGCAGGCTGTACTTTCATCATGGGCATTCCCGGCTCTGACGACATCATGCTCAATTATCAGACCACCTCCTTCCACGATGCCCTTTACGCGCGCCGGGTTCTGGATCTGAAGCCGGCGCCAGAGTTTGAAGCCTGGCTCGACCGGATGAAAATCTTCGAGGACACCTCAAGGCACGAGCCGAGCGCCGCATTGCCGACTGTCTTCCAGAATAGCCTCAAGGGTTTAACCCATGACTGACAGTAACAAGGAACTGGTCACAGAGAATGTCTGGCGGACCTTGCGTCGTTACACCGATGCCCGGATTGGGCTGGGGCGGGCCGGAATCAGCCTGCCTACCTCTGAACTACTGGCATTTCAGCTTGCCCACGCCCGGGCGCGGGATGCGGTACATTTTCCACTGGATGTGAACCGGCTTGTCGAGTCCATGAAAAATATGGATAGAGTGAGCGCGCTTGGGGCGCCGGTATTGCTGCACAGCCAGGCTGAAGATCGCTTCACGTATCTGCAGCGGCCCGATCTGGGCAGACGTTTGTCCGAGCAGGGGCGTGAACGTCTGATGGCGGCTGAGCAGTCGGAAGCCCGGGCATCTGATATTGCCATCGTTATCGTAGACGGGCTGTCTTCTTCCGCAGTCCAGAACAATGTGATCCCGTTTCTGGACCGCTTTCTCAATGACCTGCAGCGCGAGCGCCTGGACTGGCAACTGGCGCCCCTGACGATCGTGCAGCAGGGCAGGGTTGCCATCGGTGATGAGATTGGCGCTCTGCTCAGGGCGAGAATGGTGGTGGTGCTGATCGGCGAACGGCCAGGGCTTAGCTCGCCCGACAGCCTCGGGATCTACCTCACGTTCAGGCCGGAATCAGGCCTTTCCGACGCTCGCCGGAACTGTATTTCCAACATCCGGCCCGCCGGACTCAATTTTGAAGATGCCAGCCAACGCCTTCTTTACCTGATTCGCGAAGCCGATCGCCTGAAGCTTTCGGGGGTCGACCTTAAAGACCGGACAGAAGAGGTGGTCATCGAACAGGACCGAATCAGTAACAACTTTCTGGCCAATTGAACAAAGGCTCGGCTTTGCTGGCGGCTGAGCTTTACTGGCCGGAAAAAGCGGCTGGTCGCTTGGCGAGAAACGCCGATACGCCTTCCGCGAAGTCGGCTGTTTCGGTGGCCTTCAGAAACGCCTGTCGCTCGGCTTCCAGGTGGACTTTGAGGGGGCTGCCATTGGCATCATCCATCAGTCGGCGGAACGCACCAAAAGCCCGAGTCGGCCCATTGGCGACCCGATTGACGGTGGCCGCCAGAACCTCATCAAATGTTGCTTCCGGTGACACCTCGGTCACCAAACCCAATTGTTTCGCTTCGATTGCGCTCAGGGTCCGCCCAAGCATCATCATTTCCGTAGCGCGTGCCGATCCGATCTTGTGGGGCAGAAACCATGTGCCACCGCAGTCAGGCACTGTGCCTATCCCGTTGTAAGCAACCAGGAATCGGGCGTTTTCCTCGGCGACTATAAGATCTGCCATCAGTGCAAGGCTCAGACCCGCACCTGCGGCAGCGCCCTTAACGCCTGCGATCACCGGAGCGTCCATGCTTCGCAATTGAAGAATGGCCGGAATCAGTGCATCAAGCATTCCGTTCACAGCGTCACGGGCCCGATCGGGGGAGCCGGACATGCTGGCTACATCGCCCCCCGCCATGAATGCACGCCCTGCGCCAGTCAGGACCACGCATCGAAGCCCGGGTGTGTGAGCCAGATCCTGGATTGCACGGCGAAGGGCCTGGGCCATGGGGACGTCAATGGCGTTAAGAACCTCCGGCCGGTTAAATGTCAGAGTGGCTACGCCGGTCTGTTCATCAAATGCCGAGATCACCGGGCTGTCTGTCATGGTTGGGAATTCCGTTGCTGAGAGTGTTCTGATAACTATAGAACAGACTGCCTTGGTTTTTATGATGAAAGTAGGCTACTTTAAGTTTGATTCAGGAGATTAACCTGACGTTGACGTAAACAACAACAATCATAATCTGCCGATGTGCGGGGAATAATGTCCAGTATCCTCGAAATTAATAATCTTTCGCTCTCGTTCGGTGGTGTGAAGGCGTTACAGGATGTGAGCTTCCGCGTACCGGAAAATACCGTAACCACAGTGATCGGTCCGAACGGTGCCGGCAAGACATCGCTGTTTAACTGCATCTCCGGGTTTTATAAGCCCCAGCAGGGCACTATTCGTTATCAGGGCGATGTGCTCGCTGATATCAAACCGCCAGCCCGCGCCGCTATGGGTCTTGCGCGTACCTTCCAGAATATTGCTCTGTTTCGGGGTATGACCGTGCTCGACAACATCAAACTGGGGGCGCACGTACATATGAAAAGTGGCCTGCTGGGTTCCCTTGCCTATTTCGGTGCGGCTCGTCGCGAGGAAATGGCCGTGCGCAAGCACGTAGAACAGCACATTATCGATTTCCTTGAGATCGACCACATACGGCGCCAACCGGTAGCCAGTCTTTCTTATGGGCTTCAGAAACGGGTTGAACTGGCCCGCGCCCTGGCCATGCGGCCCAAGGTGCTGATGCTGGATGAACCCGTCGCCGGGATGAACCGGGAAGAAAAAGAAGATATGGCGCGGTTTATTCTCGATATACGTGAGGAGTGGGGCGTGACCGTGCTTATGGTTGAGCATGATATGGGTATGGTCATGGATATTTCCGATCATATTGCCGTGCTCAACTTTGGCCAGGTGATTATGGAAGGCCTGCCTGCAGAGGTGCAGAACAATCCGCAAGTTATCGAAGCGTATCTGGGCACCAGTGATATGGACAGCCTGCGCAAAAAGCTTAACTCCGAACGCGAGGTGGCTTGAATGGATTGGTTGTTTTTTGGGGAGATCAGCCTTGCAGGCTTGGCCATGGGTGGTCTCTATGCCCTGATCGGGCTGGGTTTCGTGATCATTTACAAAGCCACCCGGGTCATTAACTTCGCCATCGGCGAGATCATGATGTTCGCTGCCTACCTGTTTTTGACCTTTGCCGGAGGTATGGAAATGTCACCCTGGGTGGCGCTGCCGCTAGCGGTGCTTGGTGGGAGTATTCTGGGTGGTGTGATCGAAAAGACGATGATCCGGCCAATGCTGGGGGAGTCGTCAATTTCGGTCGTGATGGTCACTATCGGTATTGCCAGTATTCTGGTGGGGCTGGTAGAGCTTATATGGGGCGCAGACCCTCAGCTTCTACCGGGCTTTCTTCCGCGCAAGCCGGTGTTCATCGGCGAGATGTATCTGGCACCTAAAATTGCCTACGGCTTCCTCATTGGCGCCGCACTGCTCATCGTTTACCTGCTGTATTTCCGTTTTTCCCGCGGTGGCGTGGCGCTGCGGGCCACCGCCTCGGATCAGGCTGCGGCCTATTCCATGGGCATTAACGTGCGCCGGGTGTTCAATATGGCCTGGGTGTTTGGCTCGCTCGCGGCGTCGCTCGCGGGCGTACTGGTCGCCGCAACAGGTGGGCTTAGCCCGCAGTTTGGTGCCATCGGCCTGAGTGTTCTGGTGGTGGTGATTGTTGGAGGGCTCGACAGTATCGTCGGTGCGCTGGTTGCCGGGGTATTTATCGGTTGGCTGGAAACCGTGGCAGGCGCTTACCTGGGTGGGGAGTACCGTATGCCGGCTACGTTCGCGGTGCTGGCAGTCATTCTGGTTTTCCGCCCTTACGGCCTTTTTGGCACCCATGAAATAGAGCGAGTGTAAGATGCGCATCGGTGACGCCAAACAGAGTTATGAGGCCGACGAGGCCATCTGGACCAGTTCCACACAGAAAATCTGGTTCGCGCTTTTCCTACTTACGCTTCTGATTTTTCCGTTTATGGCCGATTCCTACCTGTTGTATCTGGGGTGTCTGGTCGGTATTGCGGTTATCAGTACTACGGGGCTGAACATACTGACCGGATTTACCGGCCTGATTTCCCTCGGTCAGGCCGGCTTCATGGGTGTCGGCGGTTATACCGTGGCCTGGTTATCCCTGAACACAGCATTGCCTTTCCCGGTAACGCTCATGCTTGCCGGGCTGCTGGCGGCCGCGGTTGGTATTCTGGTGGGGCTTCCCTCCCTCAGAGTGAAAGGGCTCTATCTGGCGATTGCTACGCTGGCAGCCAGTGTTTTCCTGCATTTTATCTTCGCCGAGTGGGAATCGGTAACCGGTGGTATGGGAGGCTTGAGCCTTGAGCCGGCGCACCTGTTTGGGCTGACGTTCCAAAGTGATTTTGCGATGTACTTCATCATTGTGCCGCTGGCGGTACTGATGGTGCTTGCCGCCAAAAATGTGTTCCGCACCCGCATCGGCCGGGCGTTTATCGCTATCCGGGACAGGGATATTTCGGCCGAAATTCTTGGCATCAACCTGCTGCATTACAAGCTGATGTCCTTTGCGCTCAGCTCATTTTATGCTGGTGTTGCCGGTGGCCTGTTTGCTTATTTTTTCCGGGTCGTCACACCAGAAAGTTTTCCGCTCTCCATGTCTATTTTCTATCTGGCGGCCGTCATTGTTGGCGGCATGGGTAACTTGCTGGGCGGAATCCTCGGTGCTGCCTTCATGACGCTGATTCCGGAAGTTCTCAAACTGCTTACCGCAGCCCTGACACCGTTTTATCCGAACGCACCGATATTCATGTCGCCAATGCTCGAAATCATCTTTGGCGCGCTGATTGTTGGTTTCCTTATTTTTGAACCGCACGGGCTGGCGGAGATCTGGCACCGCATTCGGCGCTTTTTCAGTTTATGGCCCTTCAGGAACTAGTGGATTTAACAACAAGAAGCCGCAAGGAGAATAAACATGTTCAAAAGCATCCTCAACAAAGGTCGCAGGCTCGCAGGTATCGGTAGCATTGCCGCTGCTCTGGCGGCAGCGGCGCCCGCTATGGCACAGGATAAAGAACCCATTGTATTTGGTGGGTCCATACCTCTGTCTGGCGTTTTCGCTTTTGCCGGCGTGCACATTCATGCCGGCTTGACCGACTATACAAGCTGGATCAACAGCCAGGGCGGGATCAACGGCCATCCGGTGAAGTATGTAATGGAAGATACCGGCTATGAAGTGGACCGTTCCGTGGCCGCATTCAAGAAAATCACCGGCAGTAACAAAGTTCCGGTTTACTACGGTGACAGCACCGGGTTCATGAAAACAATCGCCTCGGAACTGAACAGCAGAGGCACCACGCTGATGAGCGGTGCATCGTTTGCGACCGCGCTGACGGACAATGAACAGTACCCGTATCAGTTCATTCCCGGCCCGAACTATAGCCAGATGTTCGGCATCATTCTTGAGTACATTGCGACCCAGGGCAAAGATGGCGAGATGCCTACCGTTGCATTTGTATACAGCGATACCGAGTTTGGCAAAGACCCTATTGAAAGCGGCAAGGCCAAAGCCGCCGAGATGGGTATCGAAGTCGTAGAAGAGATTGTCACCAAGCCCGGCAGTGTGGATGTGTCTGCAGAGATACTGAAGCTGCGCCGGGTGCGCCCCGACTTTGTGGTATTCCACGGCTATGTGCTATCGCCCATAAACGAGTTCATGGTGCAAATGCGGCAGATGGGTCTGGATACCCAGTTTATGGGCACCTTCTGGTCTTCTGACAAACTCATCATCAACAAGATGGGTGCAGATGCTGATGGTTATATGGGGGTTATGCCCTACAACTATTATGACAGCGCTGAAGGCGGACCGATGCTCGACGCACTGCGTGCCGAGGCAGAAAAGAGTGATCCGGATGCTGGCTACCGTCCGACCGGTTACATGCAGGGTTGGTTTAACGCGATGGTCTGGACTGAGGTGATCAAGCGCACCATGGATGCGGGCAAGGAGCTGACTGCCGAGAACATGGCCGAGTCTCTGGCTTCAATCAAGGACTGGGACACCGGCGGCATTATCGGTATTCCGGTTTCGGTGCAGGACATGTCGTTCCCGGTTGGTCGTATCTGGCGCGTGAACGCTAAAGAAGCCCGCTATGAACCGGTATCTGACTGGATTCACCTCGACTGAGACGCTGTATGGAAGCCTTGCTGGAAATCGATAATATAGAAGTGGTTTACAACAAGGCGGTGCAGGTTCTCCGGGGCCTGTCACTGCGTGTTCCCCATGGCGCCATTGTGGCGCTGCTGGGGTCCAACGGTGCTGGAAAATCCACGACACTGAAAAGCGTGTCGGGGCTGCTGGCTCTGGAAGACGGCGAGGTGACAGCCGGAGAGATTCGCTTCAAGGGCCGTCCTTTGAAGGGAGTGGCGCCGGAAAAGCTGGTTCGCAATGGCCTCTTTCATGTAATGGAAGGGCGCCGCGTATTCGAAGATCTGACCGTTGAGGAAAACCTCGTTGCGGCAACCTATGCGCTCAGTGGGCGTAAGAATTCGCTAAACGATTCCTACGAGCTGGTCTATGACTATTTCCCTCGCCTCAGGGACCGCCGTAAGCAACTGGCTGGTTACCTGTCTGGCGGGGAGCAGCAGATGCTGGCGCTTGGCCGTGCGCTGATTGCACAGCCAGAACTGATCATGCTGGATGAGCCATCTCTTGGCCTGGCTCCGCAGCTGGTTGAAGAAATTTTCACCATTATTGCCCGTATAAACCGGGAACAGGGCACCGCAATATTGCTGGTGGAGCAAAATGCGGCCGTGTCTCTGGCGATCGCGTCTTATGGCTACATCATGGAAAATGGAAAAATCGTGATTGACGGCCCTGCGGATAAGCTTGCCACCAACGAGGATGTGCAGGAATTTTACCTCGGGGTTGGAGGCAAGGAGGGAGAGGCCCGCAGTTACCGGGACATCAAACACTACAAACGCCGTAAGCGGTGGCTATCATGACAACACCGCAGGTTCGCGATCTTACGCTTGTCCAAATGCTCCGTGCCCACGCAAAAGAACGCCCGGACATGCTGGCGCTTCGCCAGAAAGATTTCGGTATTTGGCGAGCCTATTCCTGGCAGGACTATTACCAGCGGGCCCGACACTTTGGTCTGGGTCTGCGTGCGCTCGGTCTTTCCGAAGGTGGCCACGTTGCCATTATTGCGGAAAACAGGGTGGAGTGGGTCATCGCGCAGATGGGCATCGGCCTGGTAAAAGCTATCTGCGTGGGGGTTTATCCCACCAGCCCCTGGAACGAAGTCGCCTATGTGCTTGAGCACAGCGATGCAGAAATGGTGGTGTGTGAAGACCAGGAGCAAACCGATAAGGTGCTGGAGGCCTGGCCCCAGTTGCCGCAACTCAAGCACAACATTGTTATCGATCCCAAAGGATTGCGTTCCTATCCGGCGCCGCCGTCCTCGTTTGAAGAAATCGAGACCCTGGGGCGGGAGTTTGAGCAAAGTCATCCTGAGCTGATTGACGAACTGCTCGATAGCCAGCAGATGGATGATATCGCCCTGATGATCTATACCTCCGGCTCGACTGGCCGGCCCAAAGGCGCAATGATCAGCTGGGGCAACTTGCAGGCCGGTGCGCCCGGGTTGATAGAACTGTTGGGGGTGGCGCAGCAGAGTACCAGCCTGTCTTATCTGCCGCTGTGCCATGTGGCCGAGCAAGCGCTGACCAATATAGCGCCTGTCTATGTGGGCAGTGCGGTGAGCTTTGGTGAAAGCCTGCGCACGATTCAGGAAGACCTTCGGGAGATTGCGCCGACGTTTTTCCTGGGTGTTCCGCGAATTTGGGAAAAGCTCCATTCCGCTATTTATATCAAAATGCAGGAGACGGGCGGTTTGCGACAGCGGCTTTTTGCCCGCGCGATGAGCGCCTGTGAGCCTCTGGCGACCAAGCCAAAGGCCCAGTGGAGCGTGGGGGAACGGCTTACCTACAGTATTTATTATTGGCTGGTGTTCCGTGCTCTGCAGAATTTTATCGGGTTGCGCCGTTGTTCCATCGCGCTTACCGGCGCGGCCCCGATTTCAACAGGCATTCTCCTGTTTTTCCGAACCCTGGGCGTGCCCCTGGTTGAGGTATACGGCCAGACCGAAAGCACGGGTGTAGCGACGGCCCAGCGCCCGGACAATGTTTGCCTTGGCTCTGTCGGCATAGCGGTTGCCGGGTTGGAGGTAGCTTTGGGGGAGCAAAACGAGATCCTCATGCGCGGCGGCACAGTATTCAAAGGCTACTACAAGAACGATGAGGCAACGGAAGCCACCCTCAGGGAAGGCTGGCTGCATACCGGCGATGTCGGTGAGTGGCAGGAAGGGCAGCTGAGAATCGTCGACCGGCTCAAGGACATCATGATTACCGCCGGGGGTAAGAATCTGTCGCCCACGGAAATTGAAAACACGATCAAGGCTAGCCCTTACATCAAGGAGTGCATTGTTGTTGGTGAGGCCCGCAAGTATGTTTCAGCGTTGATTCAGGTCGATTTTGAAACAGCCGCAAAGTGGGCAGAGCAGGAACGGATTGCCTACACTACTTTCCGCAGTTTGACGGAACTTGAAAAGGTGCAGGAACTGATTCAGGCAGAGGTAAGCAAGGGCAATGACAGGCTGCCACAGGTGGCGCAGATCAAGCGTTTCCATCTGCTGAGCAAAGAGCTGGATCACGATGATGATGAGGTGACCGCCACTATGAAAGTGCGTCGGAGCAAAATCTATGAGAAATACGCAGACGTGATCGAGTCGTTATATAGCTGAATTGTGCTCTGTCAAGGCTCGAACGTGAGATTTCAGAGGGAATACTGAGCAGGATAGCTTGCGAACGACCTAGATCAAGTCGACTTGACGGAATCTATGGTTTGCTAAGCCTTTTCTGATTGATAATGCCCTCCACACAACTTTTGAGCCAGGTATCATGACTGAAATCTGTAATTCCGAAACGCTACCCCCGCATCGGGGTCTTCACAGTGTTATTGCCCATCGCAATATGGCAACGAGAATGGCACTGATCATTTTTGGGCTTTTTGCCTTCGGATGCAGCACTTTTGCCAGTGCTGCAGAGTCCGGTATCCAGAGCCTCACGAACCACCCGGTTGGCTATCTCGCGATTGCGATCTTTGTTATCGCCTATGCATTCGTAATGCTTGAGGAAAAGCTGCACCTGCGCAAGTCTAAACCGGTGCTGCTGGCGGCAGGCCTGATCTGGTTTCTGGTAGCCGGCGCGGCGGCCATGAGCGGTGATACTGAAAGCGCCAATGCGGCACTGAAACGCAACCTTCTGGAATACTCTGAGCTCTTATTGTTCTTGCTGGTGGCGATGACTTACATAAACGCCATGGAGGAGCGGCAGCTTTTCGACGCGCTTCGTGGCTGGCTGGTGAACAAGGGCTTCAGTTATCTGAGTCTGTTCTGGATTACCGGCTTGCTGGCATTTTTTATCTCGCCTATCGCCGATAACCTGACCACTGCGTTGTTGATGTGCGCAGTGCTGATGAAGGTTGGAGAAGACAGCCCGCGCTTTATCGGGCTTGGTTGTATCAATATTGTGATTGCGGCAAACGCTGGCGGGGCATTTTCCCCGTTCGGTGACATAACAACCCTGATGGTTTGGCAGAAGGGCGTGGTTGAGTTCACCGAGTTTTTCAGGCTGTTTATTCCAGCTGCGGTCAACTTCCTGGTGCCGGCTGTGATCATGAGTTTTGCCGTTCCGAGTGAGCCACCTAAGGATGCGACGGATCCGGTGATCATGAAGCGCGGCGCTCGCCGCACAGTTGCGTTGTTTCTGCTCACCATCACAACAGCGGTGCTGGGTCACAACTTTCTGCATCTGCCCGCAGTGGTTGGCATGATGATGGGGCTTGCTTACCTGCAGTTCCTGGGCTACTACCTGCAGATCAGTTTCAAGCGGGGGGTCGCTCGTGAGCGAGTCTGGGCTGAAAACCACCAGAATACCCGCCTGCTTGAACGACTCGACAAAGCTGTACCTTTTGATATTTTCAACCCGATGGCCCGCACAGAGTGGGATACACTGCTATTTTTCTATGGTGTTGTGCTTTGCGTGGGCGGGCTTGGCTACATCGGTTACTTGTCTGAGGTATCCCAGCTACTGTATGCCGACTGGAACGCGACGGGCGCGAATATTGCAATCGGCGCTATGTCGGCCATCGTTGATAACATTCCGGTGATGTTTGCCGTGCTCTCGATGGAACCGGATATGTCCCATGGCCAATGGCTGCTGGTCACGCTTACTGCGGGTGTTGGTGGTTCTATGCTATCAATTGGCTCAGCGGCCGGAGTGGCGCTTATGGGGCAAGCCCGGGGCTATTACACCATCATGACGCACCTGCGTTGGACACCGGTGATCATGCTTGGTTATGCGGCGTCCATCGCAACGCACCTATGGCTGAATGCCAATCTGTTCTGAAATGCTTTACACGGAGCCCGTTTCGGGCTCCACGCTTCAAATCGCTCTGCTCCGTCTGTATCAGCGCATGGTTTTCAGGGCTGTGGCCCATTTTTCCAGCTCAGCCAGCATCGCGGTGGCTGAAGGGTCGATCAGATCGTTGGAGTGGAACACCTTATTGTCGTCCAGCTGATTCCACGCCATGGGTACCATCACGCCTTCAACCATTGGCATCATCTTCAGAGTTGTGACCAGCTGACGAGCCAGTGCTGCGGCACGTACACCGCCGGCTGCTCCGCCATAGCTTACGAACCCGCACGGCTTGTAATTCCACTCGTTGTAAACGTAATTCAGCGCGTTCACAAAGGCCGGAGGCGGGCAGAAGTTGTACTCAGGCATCACAAATACATAAGCATCGGCAGCGTTTACGCTTTCCGACCAGCTTTTGGTGTGCGCGTGCTCGTAAATGCCTGAGCGTGGATGATTGGCTTCGTTGTAAACCGGAAGGTTGAAATCAGCCAGGTCTACCAGTTCGCAGTCAAAGTTGGAGCTGGTTGCGGCAAATTCCCGAAACCAGGTCGTTATGGACGGGCCTATGCGACCGGGGCGGGTGCTGCAGGTTACGATATTCAGTTTAAGGGCCATAAAACAGTGTCCTGAAGGAAAGTAAGAGTGAGCTTGAAGCCGGGGCTTGTTTGTATAACTTCGAACTTAGACTCCCGGGCGGGCGCGATCAAGCGGAGCATTCTGAGAGAGATGAACAGAGAATCCGATCAAGTTCGCAAACAGGCCTGTTGTGTAGAGCAAGGTGTTGTCCAGGACAAAGCCGACATCTCTGACGCGGCTGGCCAGAAAGAGCTCTCGCCGCATGGCTGCGAGCACTTCAGCTGAGCATTCGGTAAAGCCCAAGGCGTTCATCCTGTCGATGACCGAGCAAGATTTGCTGGTCGCCAACGGCTGCATGGAAGCCATTGAGCTTGCGTTACGAGTAGTGACAAAGCCCGAAGGTACCGTGGCTATAGAAACGCCCGCATACTATGGCACTGACAGACAACACTTATGGAACGGTTTCATTCACAGAGGGCCAAGTCACTCGGCTGCACGAGATTTTTCCTGACGGTGTCTGCGACTACAGTCAGCCAGATCAGGGGCGTCCTGCTGGTTGAGCGGTAAGCGGAAGAGTCAGGCTGACTCTTCCGCCACTATTGCACCGTTATTAGCCGCATTTTCTTCGATCAGTCCGCCGAAGCGGCGATAAAAGCCTGGTGTAGGCCCGGGCAGTGGGCCTGAAGCATTTTCCAGCAGATTCGCCAGGTGCTCATCGGAGCGGCTGTATATCGCCCGGTAGAGGTTGCGACATAGCTGTTTGGCGCTGCGTCCTTCCCAGCCGCCCGGTAACAGTTCATCTGGCAGCAAGGGGTCCCGCAGCAGTATTTTGCGATACTCGTGAATCAGCAGGATGCGCGCGGTAACGCAGTCTTCAGGGTTCAGGTTGTCGTTGGAGCTGAGCTCCCGCCAGAGTGGCCGGAACTTTTCCAGGAAGCGCTTGTACCGAAAGCCCAGCTCGTCCAGGTTCCAGCTTTCCTTTACCTGCCTGCGCAGAGCCCTCGGGCTTCGCTGTTCAAGAGGCTGGGTCTGCATCACGATGGTGTCTTC
Organism: Marinobacter antarcticus; assembly: GCF_900142385.1. NCBI lineage: Bacteria > Pseudomonadati > Pseudomonadota > Gammaproteobacteria > Pseudomonadales > Marinobacteraceae > Marinobacter > Marinobacter antarcticus. The sequence goes on along the minus strand of NZ_FRAQ01000001.1, from coordinate 286,688 downwards.
CAGTGCGCCCCACTCCTGAAGCAGTGGGACCAGTTCGTGGCGTGTAAAACGCGGGTGTTCCATAACACCTGAGGCCATGCTGCCGAAGCTCAGCCATTTCAGCTCTTCGCGCACTTTGGCGCGGGTTTCCGTTTCCAGTTGATTGAGGAATACCAGGCACCAACTGCCATTCCAATCGTCTGTGCCGAGTGCGTATACATGCTCGAACGCCTGCTGGAATCGTCTCAGTCCTGCACCGGTAACGCTGTAATAGCTGCACCGACCCACTTTTTCAGTTTGTAACCAGCCGTCTTGAACCAGCCGGTAGACTGAGGTGCGGACAAGCCGCTCGCTCACGCCCATCGGGGTCAGGAGTTTCATCAGGCTGCCCAGCCAGACGTCACCGCCTCGCGGGTGCATAATGTCGCCGTAGGTTGTGATGATCAGAGATCCCGCGCGTAAAGGGCGCTTGTGCTGGAAGTCCCGGATCAAGCTCTCGAGTTGTTGTTTTGCAGACATGGTTCTCTTATCTCTTCAAGACTTTCCGTCATGTTGTTCCTGCTGGCTTGACGGCGTTCGGGCGATCATTATCCCCGATACAGCCATCGGGTAAAGCTGCATACATTCAGAGCGGGTAAGAACAGCTCTGTTGCACAAGCCTGCTGCTGGCGGAATGTGCCGGATGTTCAAGAGGAAGTGTCAAAAGGGCACTTATGTACTAATACATTGGTATCGATTGTTGTAAAAGTTATGTACCTGAATGCAGTCCCCAGTTGACACTGGCTTAGTGATACAATATTTTCCATTGATATCCGTCAACGGTATCGTATTATTGAAGTGGCGGATAGTTAGTAATGGCAGTGATAGACGAATGTCTGTCACGCTGCGCTGAAAACGGGGCGCTGTAAAGGCACACGTGATACGGAAAAGTGTAGCCCTTGCAGAAAAAATCGTTCTGTTTTCGGAAATTCGAGGGCCTATAAAACTAAAACGCCCTGACTAAACCTGGGAGAACAACAAAAATGTTCAAAAATATCACTCGTCGTGCAAGCAAGTTTGCGGCCATTGCAGCGGTCGGCATGCTGGCAATGAACGTTCAGGCCGCTGAGCCTATACGTATTGGTTCCTTTCTTGCAGTTACTGGTCCCGCCTCTTTTCTGGGCGATCCGGAGCTGAAAACCATGGAGATGTACGTTGAAAAAATCAACAAAGACGGCGGCGTGCTGGGCCGTCAGCTCGAGCTTATTCATTACGATGACGCAGGCAACGCTGCCAAAGCACGTAACTTTGCAAGCCGCCTGATCCGGTCAGACCGGGTAGATATTATTGTAGGCGGAAGTACCACGGGCGCCACCATGGCGGCCGTACCGATGGTCGAGCAGGCGCAGATTCCGTTCATTTCCCTGGCGGGTGCTGTGGTTGTTACCACCCCGGTTAAAAAGTGGGTTTTCAAGACCCCGCAAACCGACCGTATGGCGGCAGAGCGCATCCTGAAAGATATGCAAGAGCGCGGCCTGACCAAGGTTGGCCTGATTTCTGGCACCGGTGGCTTTGGCAGTTCCGGGCGCGAGCAAACCCTCGCAGTGGCCAAGGAAATGGGTGGGATCGAGATTGTTGCCGATGAAACCTATGGCGGTTCAGACACCGACATGACGGCGCAGCTCACCAATATCCGCGGCACTGAAGGTGTGCAGACAATTCTTAACTTCGGCTTTGGCCAAGGCCCGGCCATCGTAACCCGTAACTACGCCCAGCTGGGTATTGAGCTTCCGTTCTATCAGTCTCACGGCGTTGCCTCTGATGGCTTCCTCGAGCTGGCAGGTAGCAGTGCTGAAGGCCTGAGATTGCCTGCGTCACCGTTGCTGGTGCCGGACTCCCTGCCAGAGTCTGACCCGCAAAAGCCGGTGGTTGAGGCTTATAAGAGTGAGTACGAAGCTCGCTGGGACTCCAAGGTGTCTACCTTTGGTGCCTATGCCTATGACGGCCTGATGCTTGCGGTTGAAGCTATCAAAAAAGCCGGCAGCACAGACAAAGCAGCTGTGCGCGATGCTCTTGAGAGCATTCAGGGCCATGTGGGCGTTACCGGCACTTTCAATATGTCAGCCGACGACCACAACGGTCTGCAAGCCGATTCCTTCCGCATCCTGGAAGTACAGGATGGTAGCTGGAAGCTGATCAACTAAGCCTGTTTTCATCCGTACCACAGGCTGGCGGCGACCCTTAGGGATTGCTGTCAGCCGCTGCGCGAGCGGACCTGATTATGTTCTCTGAATTCCTGCAGTACCTGTTTACCGGTATCACCATTGGTGCCACCTATGCCCTGATCGCTTTGGGCTTCACCCTGATTTATAACGCCAGCCATGTGATCAACTTTGCCCAGGGCGAGTTCCTGATGATTGGCGGTATGGCAACGGTATCCATGACAGCTATGGGTGTGCCGATGCTGCTCGCGATTGTACTTGCTGTGGCTCTGGCAGGTCTGTTGGGCATTGCCCTTCAGCGCTTTGCCATTGCGCCCGCCAAAAATGCGGATGTGGTTACACTGATCATTATTACCATCGGTGCGTCTATTTTTATTCGTGGCCTGGCCCAGCTGATTTGGGGCAAGGAATACCACGTTATGCCTAATTTCAGCAGCGACGAGCCGATTGAGATTTTTGGAGCCGTGCTGAACAACCAGAGCCTTTGGGTACTGGGTGTTGGCGCGGTTCTTGTTGCGGTGCTGGTGTACTTCTTTACCCGCACGCTGACCGGCAAGGCGATTCTTGCTACCTCGATGAACAAAGATGCTGCTCGCCTGGTGGGTATCCGTACCCAGGTCGTTCTGATGCTGGCATTCATGGTGTCAGCGTTGCTGGGCTCCATAGCCGGTATTGTGGTGGCACCGATTACCTTCACCTCCTATGACATTGGCATTATCCTCGGGCTGAAAGGCTTTGTGGCAGCGGCCATTGGAGGCCTCGGCAGCGGTATGGGTGCCGTAGTCGGCGGCCTGGCTCTTGGTGTGGTTGAAGCCATGGCTGCGGGTTATCTGTCGTCTGACTACAAGGACGCAGTGGCCTTCTCGATGATTCTTGTGGTGCTGTTCTTCATGCCCCGAGGCTTGTTTGGCGCCAAAGTTGTGGAGCGGGTGTGATGATGGCTCGATTTTCGCAATCCCGTCTAAAAGGCTTGGTGTTTCTGGCCATCGTGGTGTTTGCAGTACCACTGTTCATCTCCAACCCGTTTCATTATGGCCTGGCCACGCAAATCGCGCTGATCGCGGGAGCGGTGGTTGGACTTAACCTGCTTGTAGGCTTTGCTGGCCAGATCAGCCTTGGGCATGCGGGTTTTTTCGGGCTCGGTGCTTATTTCAGCGCCCTCATGACCAGCAATTACGGTTGGTCTGCAATTCCTGCCTTGATAGTCGGCGCCATTGTCGTGGCTATTATTGCCTGGGTTGTCGGTCGCCCGATTCTGCGCCTGAAGGGCCACTATCTTTCCATGGCTACCCTCGCGGTGGGCTTCATTATCGCGATTATCCTGAACAACGAGCGGGAAATAACCGGTGGGCCGGATGGCATGCCGGTGCCCCCGTTTGATGTGTTCGGCTGGGAGCTCAGCGCCTTTGGCCAGTATTCCCTGTTTGGCATGGATATCAGCGGTGACCTGGCCTGGTATCTGTTCGCGGGCGTGGTGCTGCTGGCAGCGGTCTGGCTGGCCCAGAACCTGATTGATTCTCCTATTGGCCGGGCCTTGCGCTCCGTTCACGGCTCGGAAGTCGCTGCCAGTGTGGTGGGTGTGAATACCGCAAAATACAAAAGCCTGGTATTCGTAATCTCAGCGGTATACGCCAGCGTGATGGGTGCGCTCTACGGGCATTTTCAGGGCTTTATTACGCCCTCTGTGGCCAGTTTCGACTTTTCCATTCTGCTGATCACTATGGTGGTTCTGGGTGGTATGGGCTCGACTATCGGAGTAATTATTGGCGCTGTGGTACTGGAACTGCTGCCGCAACTGCTGGCTGATTTTCAGGAGATGGAAATGGTGTTGTTCGGCCTGATCCTGATGCTGACCATGATCTTCATGCCCAAAGGCTTACTGCCAACTGCCGCTAATTTCCTGAACAAACGACGCTCCAAGTCTGCCGGAGGTGACGCATGACCGCTCTGGTGGAAGTTAATAAACTGTCCAAGGCTTTTGGTGGCGTACATGCCGTAGAAGGTGTGAGTTTCTCGGTGGATGCGGGCCAGGTGTACTCGGTTATCGGCCCCAACGGTGCCGGTAAAACCACGTTGTTCAACCTGATCACAGGTCTGTATACGCCCACCGGCGGCGAAGTGAAGCTGAACGGCGAAAGCATCGCGAAGCTTGAGCCTAATCAGCTGGCAGAACGGGGCATGTGTCGCACGTTCCAGCAGATGCAGATCTGTATGAACATGACGGCCATTGAAAATGTGATGCTGGGCCGGCACCTGACCCTGAAAAGCAATCTGTTAACCACTCTGTTCCGTTTGCCTGCGCTCACTCGGGGTGAAAAAGCCGCGCGGGAGAAGTCAGCTGAATTGATGGAGTTTGTCGGTTGTGGCGAGTACCTCAACACCGAAGCCTCAGCGATGTCTTATGGCGCGCTGAAACGGCTGGAGATTGCCCGCGCTCTGGCGGCGGAGCCGAAAATCATTCTTCTGGATGAGCCGGCCGCTGGCCTGAACGCCGTGGAAACCGCTGCGCTGGAAGAGCTGATCCGCAAGATTGCCGAGCAGGGCATTACCGTGATGCTGGTAGAGCACGACATGAAACTGGTGATGGGTATTTCTGACCGTTTGCTGGTGCTTAACTACGGGCGCGTACTGGCGGAAGGCACGCCGGAACAGATTCGTGCAAACCCGGACGTGATCGCAGCCTATCTGGGCGGTTAAACGGAGCGAGGGATAACCATAATGACACAAACACCGACCAACGTTGCGTCTGAAGACAGCTACAGCCTGCAAGCCATCAGTACGATTGTTCAGGAACATCAGGCCCTGTGGCGCATACTGGATTTGCTGGATGAGCTTCAGCACGACATGAACATCAATGAACAGCAGCCCGATGAAACGCTGTTTAATAACATCTTCGATTACGTTCAGCATTTTGCCCGGCGTGTGCACAGTTCTCCCGAGGAGATAGTGCTGTACCGCGTGCTGGGAGAAAAGTCGCCGGAAACCAAACCGCTGCTGGATAAGCTCGCTCACGGCTACGTGATTGGCGACCAGAAGATCAACGAGCTGCGCCATCTGCTAATGGTATGCATGGAGCGCTGGCCTGACGGCCGGGAGGACTTCAGTCACGCGCTGGCACGGTTTACCGAAGCCTTGCGCAAGCACATCAAAAAAGAGGAAGGCGTTGTCATACCCCGGGCCCGCAAACTTCTGAGTGAAGATGACTGGCACCTGATTATTGAATCCCGTGACCAGGCTAACGATCCGCTGTTTGGCGAGCGGGTGCGGGATGAATTCCGCGAACTACGTCATCGCATCGTGAGCTACACGCCGGAGCGCCTGGGTGGCCTGGGGCTGCATCACGCGCCGCGTAGGACTGCACAGCACGCCACTGAGGAAATGCTGACGATCAAGGGCCTGAAAACCTCCTATGGCCAGATCGAAGCGCTCCACGGCGTTGATATTCGCATCAATAGCGGTGAAATCGTTTCCCTGGTTGGCGCCAACGGTGCGGGCAAGTCGACACTGCTAATGACGATCTCTGGCCTGCAGCCGACAGACAGCGGCAGCATTACCTTCGAGGGTAAAGATCTGCTGAAAATTACTACGGATCAGCGGGTTGCCAGTGGCATCGTTCAGGTGCCAGAAGGCCGGCAGGTATTCAAAGATCTGAGTGTTGAGGACAATCTGCTGTTGGGCGCCTACACCCGTGGTCGCAGTCCGGAAGTGGAAGACGACCTTGAGCGCATGTATGAGAAATTCCCCATACTGCGGCAGAAACGCCGCAACCTGGCGGGCGAACTGTCTGGCGGCCAGCAGCAGATGCTGGCCATGGGTCGGGCGCTGATGGCAAAGCCCAGGCTGTTGCTGTTGGACGAGCCCAGCATGGGGCTGGCGCCGCTGATCATTGAAGAGATCTTCAACATCGTCAAAGAGCTTAAAAACGAAGGCATCACCATCTTTCTGGTGGAGCAGAATGCCTCCCAGGCGCTGGCGCTTGCTGATCGTGGTTACGTGCTGGAAACCGGCCGAGTGGTAATAGAAGGCTCTGGCCGTGAGTTGCTTAGTAATGAGAAAGTACGTGAGGCTTATCTGGGGATGTGACGGGGTGCATCTGTGTCAGCCCGGTATCCGGGCTGACACAGATGCAGTAAGCGCAGCGGTTGTTGATTTTCACCGCCGCCTTGATCACAGGGAGCGGCGGTACAGGGTTCCATCGAAGAACGTGGCAAGCTCATCAGCGTCACTAAATGAGAGCACCTGCGAAACATAATGGTCCGGTCGCACTACGACAACGGCCCCGTTTCTGTCGATACCGCGGGTTTCGAAAATGTCGACTTCCGGATCGATAGCGTAGACCTTTTCATAGTCAGTCACCTGGAAGGGCCCCACCTTTGGCGCAAAAACGGCCGGTATGTTCGGGCCAAATTCGATCTCACCATGGGGTTGTTGGTAGATCACCTTGACGTCGAAGATGCTGTCCAGATCCCAGCCCTCGGGGGTGTACTTCACAACCGGCGAGTCGGGTGAGCTGGATAGCCATTCCGCCCAGGCGGACAAACGGGAATCCTCTCCGGGGCGCGCCTTGTCCGCGAAGGCATAGATCCGCCAACGGCCGTCGGCGGTAGCATGGTGACCCAGATGGACATCATTACCATCACAAACGCGCGTCACCCGCTCCGATTTGAACCGTTTGCCAACGGGGAAGCCAGTGGCCAGGTTCTGATGTTCTGTGGTGCCAGTAATCATCGACTCTGTGTACTCGGTCATGAAGCCCGCCGGAAATTCCGCGGTTTTGACATAGAAATCTGAAAGTTCTTTCGGATCCTCGAACTCCTCTGCGGGCTTGGCCATCAAGCTCGACCATTCCCGATCGAAGTCGATCAGGTTCTGCGCGACAACCTGGCGTTCACTCGAATAGGTACTGAGCAGAGATTCGGGCGCGATGCCGGAGAGCACATGGCCCAGCTTCCAGGCGATGTTCCAACCATCCTGCATGGACACATTCATGCCCTGGCCAGCTTTGGCGCTGTGGGTGTGGCAGGCGTCACCGGTGATAAATACCCGCGGAGCCCGGGAGCCTTCTTCGCCGGGGGGCACATCATCGAATTTGTCGGTCACTCGGTGGCCAACTTCGTAAACGGCGTACCAGGCGCAGTCCTTCACTTCCAGGGTATAGGGGTGCAGGATCTGGTTGGCCTTGGCGATGGTGGTTTCCAGGGTGGTCTGGCGTACCTGCCGGTTGTCATCCTTGGCGACTTCGCCGAGGTCGACGTACATCCGGAACAGGTGACCGCCTTCGCGGGGAATGTGCAAAATACTGCCGCCAGTTGATGACTGAATGGCACACTTGGTGCGAATGTCCGGGAAGTCGGTGTTGGCCAGCACATCCATGACACCCCAGGCATGATTCGAGACCGCGCCGATATGCTTGCGGCCAATCGACTCACGAACGCGACTGTGAGCGCCATCGCAACCGACGACGTATTTGGCTTTCACCGTGCATTCCTGGCCTTCTTTATCGCCGGCGGTATGGCGCAATGTTACTTCGACGGGATAGTCCTCGCCGTCGTGAATCGTCAGCCCCACGAATTCCAGACCGTGGTCGGGGGTCAGCCGGGCGGGGGCGTTTCTGGCGAACTCGGCGAAGTAATCGAGAACCCTTGCCTGGTTGACGATCAGATGGGGAAACTCGCTGATTTCACCGGTGGCGTCATCCGGGGCCACCGAGGAGCGGGTAATGTGCGCCGGGTTATTGGCGTCCGGGGCCCAAAAGGCCATCTCGGTAATACGGTAGGCCTCGGCGGTGATTCTTTCGGCAAAACCGAACGCCTGGAATGTCTCGACACTGCGTGCCTGGATGCCATCGGCCTGGCCGATTTCAAGTCGTCCGGGTCGCCGCTCGACGATTCGGGTAGTGATGTTCGGGAATTTCGCCAACTGAGCGGCGGCAATCACGCCGGCCGGCCCGCTGCCGACGATAAGAACATCCACAAAATCCGGTAGCGCCTCGGGGCGATCAATGCCCGTGCCAGCCGCCTCCTCGACTCTCGGGTCGGTGGATACGTATCCGTGATGGTGAAACTGCATTGTTACTTCTCCTTTTTGTTTTTTAGGTCCGGCCGGATGATACCGGGACTGGTTGGCTCTGCTTCTTATTGGTAATCCGCTTTTTTATCCGTATGTGATGGCCTTCGAGTCGTTACCCGAACAATAACTTTGATAATGATCCATGAAAGACTGACTCAATTATGCGGAGTGAAGCTTGTGCAGGAAATGTATAATTCTGGTTTATTATTGCACTTTTCTATATTTAACCCGAGTTATCCCAGCTCACCACCGCCCCGTGTTGTTGATCAAAAAGCAATCAATAATCTGTGCCAGGTTGAATCAGGACCAAGCCGCAGGCTGTCGCGTTAGCGCCAGTGCCGCCAATGAGTTGCAGGTGACCAATACGGCCTGCAGTTGCAGGCCGTTATAGCGTCCGATGTTTACCCTCAGATGCGGCTTGAACCAGGAATAAAGGACTCGGTGACCGAGGCCTGCGGAGCAGGAACCTTATCGCCGCTGACCTGAGATACCGGGAATACGGCGTTAATCTGGCCAGTTCCTGAGCTGCCGAAGTAAGGGGTCAGTACTTCCGCTTTCTGGTCGTATTCGGACCAGCCCAGTGCGCCCAGCAGCATGGCGGTGTCGTGCATAAAGCCTTCACCGTGACCTTTTACGGCGTATTCGGGCAGCATTTCACAGAAGTCTTCCCACTCGCCGTTTTCCCACATCCGAACCACACTGTGATCCAGGCGTTCCAGGAACGGAGACCAGGTCTTGGTGGCGAACTTCGGTGCCTGACCGTTCTGGGCAAAGCGATGAGACAGCGAGCCGCTGGCAAAAATAGCCACGGTGCCATCATAATGCTCTTCGATCGCCTTACGCATTGCCCAGCCCAGGCGGGCACTGTCATTCAGGTAGTGCACGGTACACATTGCAGAGACCGAGATCACCTTGAAATGGCGGTCTTCGTTCATATAGCGCATCGGTACGAGAGTGCCGTACTCAGGATCGAGGGTGGTCTTGTCATGCGCCAGTGTTTCCACGCCCTGAGCATTGCATTCGGCGGCCAGCAGTTTGCCCAGCTCAGGGTTCCCGTCGTATTCAAACTTCATATTGGAGATGAAGTGGGGCAGTTCACCACTGGTGTAGTTGCCTTTGAAGTGGGCGCCACAATTGATGTGGTAGTTGGCGTTCACCAACCAATGGGTATCGAATACGACAATGGTATCCACGCCCAGTTCGCGGCAGCGGCGCCCGATCTCGATATGGCCGTCGATGGCTTTCTGGCGAAAGCCCTTCTGCGGGCCGTCCAGCTCGGACAGGTACATGGATGGTACATGCGTGATTTTTGCAGCTAATGCGAGCTTACCCATGAGGTTTTCCTCTTTTGTCGTTGTGGGTTTCCATAACCATTATCAGGCAGTTCTGTCGTGTCTTCGGTGCCAGGCGCTAAAGTGTGCCAACAGGGCGATTATAGGGGCTACCAATATGCATCCGAATATCAGTGTAGTGTTATGTTCCAGCAGGACAGGCACCAGCTGGGCGATGGCGGCACCGGTTACTAGCTGAATAAAGCCCATCAGTCCTGATGCGGTTCCGGCTGAGCTGTCACTGCTGTTGATGGCTGCTGACTGGGCGTTGGGTTGGCTTAGACCACGGCCGAATATAAGCAGCGCCATCGGCAGAAACAAGCCGGCAAAGCTGAGCTGATGGAGCACTGACAGGCCCATCAGCAAGGCCGCTCCTAGCAGTGAAATCAGGTTTCCGCTGAGTATCATCTGGTCAACACTGAACGCCTGTGCCAGGCGCGTTGACAGAAAACTACCCGCCATGAAGGCTAGCGATACAATCAGAAACCAGCTTCCGAACTGGGCCGAGTTGCCTCCTAGCTGATCCGTCACAATGTAAGGGCTGCTGCCAACAAAAAGATAGAAAGCTGCCGCCACTGCCGTGGTCGAGAGCACATAACCCAGATATTGCCTAGAGCCTAGTACGTCTCGATAGCGCTCAAGAATGCCGCGAAGGTGCAGGCTGTCACTGCGCACGTTGCTGGTTTCGGGTAGCATCCGCAGAGCCAGCAGCCAGACCAGAGCACCCATGAAAACAGATAGATAAAATATAGAGTTCCATCCGCTCCATAGGTTCAGATAACCACCGATGGTTGGTGCGATCGCCTGCGCAATGGCAATGGCCATAACCACATAACCCATGCGGCCAGCTGCACCCTGACGGCCATGTACATCAAGAATGATGGCGCGAACCAGTGCCATGCAGGTGCTGCCGCCCAGCGCCTGCAGGACGCGCCCAACAATCAGCATATCAACGCCATCAGCCGAGGCAGCAAACAGGCTGCCAACAGTGTGCAGACCAAGGCCGGTCAGCAGCACCTGCCGACGACCGAAATAGTCTGCCAGCGGTCCGGTGATCAACTGTCCGATTGCCAGTGTCAGCAGATAGAAGGTGAAGGTCAGCTGAATGGTGGCAATATCCGCATCCAGCGCAGCGGCTGCATCAGGCATCGCCGGCACGAAGGCATTCAGGGCCAGCGGGCTGGCCATGGCGATCAATGCCAGCAGAGCAACAGGTGGTGTCGGTTTCAACGTATCTCAGCCGTTTAGGCAATCGACGCAGCCGCAATGGGCGGCACCAGAAAGCACTTACTTGGGGTCGCGTATAACCAATAGGCGCAGCTCGGTCATATCTTCGATCGCATAGCGAACGCCTTCACGACCCAGGCCGCTGTCCTTAACACCGCCATATGGCATGTGGTCTACCCGCCATGACGGAACATCACCAATCACCACGCCGCCAACTTCCAGCTCGTTCCAGGCTTTTTGAATCTTGTAAATGTCGCGGGTAAAGATGCCGGCCTGCAGCCCGAAGTCAGAATTGTTCACTTCCTTCAGTGCCGCATCAAAGTCGGTGAACCTGGACAGAATTGCCACTGGGCCGAACGCTTCTTGAGTGTTTACGTTTTGAGCCGGGTCTACGTTCTCCAGCAGAGTTGCCTGCAGCATGGCGCCATCGCGATCGCCACCAGCCAGAATGTTGGCGCCGGATTCTTCAGCTTCCAAAACCCAATTGTGCAGCCGGGTTGCCTCCTTCTCGGAGATCATCGGGCCGATAAAGGTGGTTTCGTTTTTCGGGTCGCCGTGTACCAGAGCATTCACGGCAGCGGAGAGCTTCTCGCGTATCTCATCGTAGTGCTTCTCGTGCACCATAATGCGCTGCACGCTGATGCAGCTCTGGCCGGACTGGTAGTAGGCGCCGAACACAATGCGTGCAACAGCGTCGTTGATATCAGTGCCTTCGTCGACGATGCAGGCTGCGTTACCGCCCAGCTCCAGAACAACAGGCTTTTTGCCAGCTTTTGCCTTCAGCCGCCAGCCCACATCGGGAGAACCTGTGAAGCTCAAAAGCTTCAGGCGGTCGTCGGTTGTAAACAGGTCGGCACCGTCGCGGTGACACGGCAAGATGGAAAAAGCGCCTTTGGGCAGGTCGGTTTCAGCCAGAACTTCACCGATGATGATCGCACCGATCGGGGTTAGGCTTGCCGGCTTCAGGATGAAAGGGCAGCCCGCTGCAATGGCCGGTGCTACCTTGTGCGCTGCCAGATTCAGTGGGAAGTTGAACGGCGAAATAAAGGAGCAGGCACCGATCGGCACGCGCTTCCACATACCGGTGTAGCCTTCGGCACGAGGGCTGATATCCATGGGAACTACTTCACCGCCGATGCGAACAGCCTCTTCGGCCGCAATACGGAAAGTGTCGATCAGGCGCGTCACTTCACCACGCGAATCCTTGATTGGCTTGCCAGCTTCAATACAGAGGGCGCCAGCCAGCTCTTCTGCACGCTCCTCGAAGCGCTTGATACAGTGATTGAGGATTGCCTGACGCTTGTAGGCCGGCAGCTTGCGCATTGGCTCAGTTGCGGCGTCAGCGGCTGCGATTGCCCGGTCAATCGCAGCCGCATCTGCCATCGCGACACGGGTCGCAACTTCACCAGTGAACTTGTCATACACCGCCAGGTCCTGGTTCGGTGTAAGGGCTTCGTTAGCCAGATAGTAAGGATAGGATGCTTGCAGCATGAGATGGGGCTCCGCCGGATTTGGACTTTGTTAATATGTTAACTAATGCTAGTTAACATATTAACTGAAGTCAACGACCTCCAACGCAGGAGCCGCCTGACAATAGAGTGGATTATTAATGGGTGTCAGGGTTTTATCTCACAGAGTTGATCAAGCAGCTCTGCCAATTGCTGCATGTTCTTCTTGGAGAACTGTTTGGTGATTTCCTGATAACGGGCTTCCAGTGACGGACTAACGCTATCAAACATCTGCTCGGCCTTGTCGGTCAGGCTGATCAGCACGCGACGCTGATCCTCTGGTGAGCGGCGACGGTGGATGTAGTCCTGCTGTTCCAGTCGGCTGATGATGCCCGTTAAGCTAGGGCTAAGGATGCAGCACAGATCAGCGAGTTGCTTTGACTCCAGCTCACCGTGCTCGACCAGTGCGCGAATGACCCGCCACTGCTGCTCGGTGAGCGGGATTGACTGCAGCGCCGGGCGGAAGAAGCTCATGGTCGCTTCGCGCGCCTTGAGTAGCTTTAGAGGGATGGAGTCTTCGTATTTGCGCATCAGTGGTTCGCTACCCGTAATTCGTGTCGGCTGTAGGATGATCACCGAATCCCCATATATTGCATTGAATGCACCAGCAGGCCTGAAAACGCGGCAATGGAGATTCTGGAGGGTTGCCCGGTGGTCGATTTCCGTTGCATGGTAACATTTTATTAATATATGAATTAACAGTCCACAGCCTATTGTTGTTGGCTGCGGTAGCGCTTTGCAGTAACGCCTGTGTGGCGCTTGAAAAAATGGGAAAAGTAGGCAGGGTCAGAGAAGCCAAGCTGGTAACAGATATCGCTGCTGGAGAGATTGCTGAAGATCAGCAGTCGCTTGGTTTCTTGTATAATACGGTCGTGGGTCAGTTTTTTTGGTGAGCGATTAGATATGCGCTGACAGATTTGGTGCAGGCGGCTTTCAGAAATGCCCAGCCGGTCGGTGTACTCCGGAAGGTGCCAGTGTTCGCGGAAATGCTCCTCGATTAAATCGGAGAAACGACGAAAGATTTGCAGGTCATCGTTATTGACTGCGCTACTTTCTGCCTCTTTGGCAGACAGGCGGCTGATCTGGATCAGTAACAGGCTAACCAACGAATGCAGCGCCAGCCGCTTGGCCGGATGCTCCCGAAACCACTCAACCTTGAGATTGCGAAAGGTCTGGGTAATCAGGGGCCATTGATTGCGCTGCTCGGGTTCCAGGTCTGCTCGCACAATACAGATGCCATGACTCAGCTCAGTATCCATCTCCTGTTGCAGGCCATCTTTGAGCAGCTGCCAGACAATGGACTGATGAATGGTCAATACGTGGCCGCGGGCATCGGGTTTGGTCAGAAAAGAGTGGGGTACAGAGGGCGGCGTCAGAATCAGGCTAGGGCCGCGGACGTGATAGATCTTATCATCGATATGGAAGCTGATTTCGCCCCGGTCGATGTAGTGAATCTGTAGGTATTGGGCATGCCGGTGCACCGGCATGTCACGACCAAAAAAAATGGCCAGGTTTTCCAGAGCATCATAGTGAATGGGCGCGTCGATGTAACGGCGGTCGTAATCCTGCCCCATGATGATGTTAGGAATCCATTCACTGCTATCACTATCGTTCATGGTGCGCCGATAACAGAAAAGGCGGACGGCCATGCCGGGCACCTGAAGGTGTCGGCATGGCCGTATCTGCAGCTCTTAGCGTTTGCCAAGAGTCGGTACACGGTGAGTACCATGTGCGATGCAGACGTTCTTTGTTTCCATATAGAAGTCGAAGCTCCAATCACCGCCATCACGGCCGATGCCGGACATCTTGGTTCCGCCGAACGGAGATGGCAGGTTTCGATTGTTTTCGGAGTTTACCCACAGCATGCCGGCTTCGACGTGCTTGGCCATGCGCATGGCGCGGCCAGTGTTTTCAGTCCAGATGTAGCCGGACAGGCCATACTGGGTGTCGTTGGCAATCTGGACGGCTTCTTCTTCGGTGGTGAAGGTGATTGCAGTCAATACCGGGCCGAAGATTTCTTCCTGGGCAATGCGCATCTGGTTGTTGGCGTCGGTAAACAGGGTTGGCTCAACGTAGTTGCCTTTCGGGTTCAGTTCGGGTTTTGCATCGGTGATGCGCTTGCCACCCACGGCGATGTTGGCACCGTCTTTTTTGGCAATGTCGAAGTAGCTCAGAACCTTGTTGAAGTGTTCGGTTGCAACCAGTGGACCCACTTCGGTTTCCGGATCAAGCGAGTGGCCCACGCGCAGGTTGCGCACGCGCTGTTCCAGCGCAGCGATGAACTTGTCGCGGATACCGCTCTGGATCAGCAGACGGCTGGAAGAGGTGCAGCGCTGACCGTTCAGGCTGTAGATCATGAATACAACAGCATCGAGTGAGCGTTCGAAGTCGGCATCGTCAAACACGATAACTGGATTCTTGCCGCCCAACTCGAAGTGCATGCGCTTCAGAGTGTCAGCACCCTGGCGCATGATGTGAGAACCGGTGGCAGACTCGCCAACCAGTGCCACCGCCTTGATTGCCGGGTGTTCGGTCAGGCGCTTGCCAGCATCTTCGCCGAAGCCGTTGACCATGTTCCACACGCCTTTGGGCAACACTTCATCTGCGATCTCGGCCAGAATATAGGCGCTCAGTGGGGTCAGCTCAGCCGGTTTGTGCACTACGGTGCAGCCTGCGGCCAGTGCCGGAGCGATTTTCCAAGTGGACAGCATGAACGGCGTGTTCCATGGGGTGATGATGCCGACTGGGCCAATCGCATTGCGGATGGTGTAGTTGGTGTGCTCATCCTGATGCAAGGCCAGGCCATTTTGCGCTTCCGGTACCTTGTCGGCGAAGAAGCGGAAGTTGGCAGCGCCACGCAGGGCGGCCTGCTTCATAAAGCGGATCGGCTGACCGCAGTCCATGGATTCGACCATTGCGATTTCATCAGCGCGCTCAACCAGCCGGTCAGCGAATTTGTGCAGCATCTTCTTGCGTTCGGCACCTGGCGTGTTGGACCAGGCTTCGAAGGCGTTTTCAGCAGCTTCACACGCAGCGTCCATGTCGGCCACGGAGGCGGCCATCACTTTACCGATGCAGCTGTTGTCGGTCGGGGTGAGATTGTCGTATTCACGGCCGCCGTTACCCAAGGTGAATTCACCGT
The DNA here is from genome assembly GCF_900142385.1 of Marinobacter antarcticus. NCBI lineage: Bacteria > Pseudomonadati > Pseudomonadota > Gammaproteobacteria > Pseudomonadales > Marinobacteraceae > Marinobacter > Marinobacter antarcticus. The sequence goes on along the minus strand of NZ_FRAQ01000001.1, from coordinate 271,231 downwards.
TGATATAGTGGCCGGTGGTGTTGTTCTTGAAGCGCTCCAGGTACTGCTGTGCGCGTTCCAGGTTGGTTGCCAGTGTATCGCTCATTTTATAACTCCTGAAACTTTCAGTATTTGTCGCCGTAGTATTCCTGCTCGGAAACGATCTTCGTTTCGAGTGAGCAGACGTTCTCGATGCTGCAGACCACGGTGTCGCCCGGCTGCATGTCGACTACCCCGTGCGGCGTGCCGGTAGCGATCATGTCGCCCGGGTTCAGGGTCATGATCTTGCTCAGGTATTCGATCAGGAAGGGCACGTCAAAGATCATGTCCTTGGTAGAGCCGTCCTGAGTGATCTTACCGTTCACTTCAGTGGTCAGACGCAGATTGTTGGCGTTGGGCACGTCAGCGGTATCAACGATCCACGGCCCCATCGGCAGCAGAGAGTCACGGCTCTTCACGCGCAGGTTCGGGCGGTAGTAGTTTTCCAGATAGTCGCGGATGGCGAAGTCGTTACAGACAGTGTAGCCAGCCAGGTAGTCCAGTGCGTCTTCACGCTTGATGTTCTTGCCGGTCTTGCCGATAACGGCGACCAGTTCGCACTCGTAGTGCTGGAATTCGATGTTGTCCGGGCGGTAGCTGATTTGCTTGTGGCCGGTCAGCGTGTTGGCGTGCTTGAGGAATACCAGCGGCTCCTTCGGCGGCTCGAACGCCAGTTCGGTGGCGTGGTCAGCGTAGTTCAGACCCAATGCGAAAATGGTGCCCGGCTCCTTTACCGGCGGTAGCCAGCTGATATCGTCCGAATTCAGCGCCACGTCCAGCACTTCGCCGTCAGTGGTGGTGATGCGATCGTTGGTGTTGATGTCGATATCCAGCTCACGGCCGTCAAAGATAATGCGTGCGTGTCTCATGGCTCAGGCACCTCCCAGCGTGTTGTTCAGGGTGCCGACACCCTCGATGCTTGCTTCAACTTTGTCGCCCTTGGCAACGGTAACGCGGTCACCGGCGAAACCGACGGCGATGATTTCGCCCGGCTGCAGCGTCATGATGTGCGAGATGATGCTGATCAGCTCCGCAACGCTGCGTTCCATGTTGGCCAGTGCAAAGGCGCTCTTCTGTGCGCCATTGACGCTTATGGTCACGGTCAGGGCGTCCGGAGTGGCAACCTTGTCGGCAGCAACCACTTCAGGGCCGACCGGTGCCGAGGTGTCCAGGCACTTGCCTTTGATGTCCGGGCGGTAGTAGTTCTGCTCTGGCAGAGAGTAGTCGGCGACGATGGTGTAACCGCCCACGCAGTCCAGTGCTTCCTCGGCAGAGACACGGCAGGTTTCCTTGCCGATCACCACACCCAGGCTTGCGCCTACAACCATTTCAGCAACGTCGTTGCCGTCAAAATCTTTTGCCCACTCTACAACGGCACCCTCGGTGCTCCAGGTATTGCGTGGCTTATAGTAAAGCACCGGTTGAGTCGGAGGCTTTTTGTAGGGAGCTTCGTTGAATGTTGCTTCCAGAGCAGCCATCTGTTTCTTGTCGTTCAGTGCGACGCAGACCAGCTTGCTGTTAACCAGAGTCCTTGCAGTCATTGTTAGCCTTCTCGTGTTGATGGCGGGCGATCAGTAGCCGGCCCGAGGTTTTTCGTCTTCAACCGGGGTGCCCTGTTTGAAGCGCTGCGCCAGTTTGCGGGTTTCATTGGCCAGAATCATGGTGTCTACACCGACACCAACGAAGTCGGCACCTTGTTGGACATAGCTCTCCGCCAGTGACGGGTCCAGGCAAAGCAGGCCGGCATACTTGCCGGCGTCGCGAATCTTGTTCAGGCCGGTGTTGACAGTATCGACCACCACCGGGTTGCCGGCGTCACCAATGTAGCCCATGGATGCGGACAAATCGGATGGTCCAATAAAGACGCCGTCAACGCCGTCCACGTGCAGAATGGCGTCAAGATTTTCCATCGCACTGGCAGTTTCCACCTGAACAATCAGGCAAATTTCATCGTTGGCTTTTTTCAGGTAATCCGATACCTGGTTCCAGCGCGCAGCACGGGCCAATGAGGTGCCCAGGCCGCGGATGCCCTGCGGCGGATAGCGAACAGCCTTTACTAGTTGAGCTGCCTGCTCGGCCGTCTCGACCATTGGCACGAGCAGAGTCTGCACGCCGATATCCAGGAGCTGCTTGAGCAGGGCCGTGTTGCCTTCGACGCAGCGCACGATTGGTGCTGTGTCGTAAGGGGCGATCGCCTGCAGATGCGCCATTATGGTACGCAGGTCGAACGGGGCGTGCTCACCGTCGATTAGCAGCCAGTCAAAGCCGGCCACGGCGGCAATTTCAGCGGCACTGTTGTCCGGCAGGCCAAGCCAAAGGCCGAACTGGGTATCGCCGGTAGCCAGTCCCTGCTTGAAGCGGTTCTTTAGCAGCTCCATGCTCGTCTCCTGTTTGATTGGTGCTTATTCGAAGTTCAGGGCCACGCCACCCAGTGAGCCGAAATCGGCGTGGACAGTATCGCCCGCCTTGACCGGCACCGGGCGGGTGAAAGAGCCGGAGAGGATCACCTGGCCTGGCTCCAGGCCAATACCGTGCGGGGCAAAACGTCTGCACACCCAAGTGATACCTTTCAACGGATTGCCAAGTACGCCACCGGCCAAACCAGTCTCTTCAATCTGACCGTTCAGGTACAGCATGCAGCCGGCCCAGCGCAGGTCGATATCCATCGGTTTGATTGGGCGGCCGCCCATGACGATACCGGCATTGGCGGCGTTGTCGGAAATGGTGTCATACACCTTGCGAGTGTAGCCTGTTTTCGGATCGGTACGCAGGCAGCGCGCGGCGATCAGTTCCAGTGACGGAATTACATAGTCAGTCGCGTCGATAACATCAAAGATGGTGACATTTTCACCGAATAACGGTTTTTTCAGTATGAACGCCAATTCTACTTCGATGCGCGGATCGAGAAAATCGGATGCTTTGAGGGTGGCACCGTCTTCGAACAGCATGTCGTCGAGCAGCACGCCGTAGTCAGGCTGGTCAATGTTGGATGACATCTGCATGGCTCGAGAAGTCAGGCCGATCTTGTAGCCGATTACCTTGCGTCCATCTTCAATCTTGTGGTCAACCCAGGCTTTCTGAACAGAGTAGGCATCTGCCATGTCCATTCCAGGGTGCTCCAGGGTCAGCGCCGGGATCTGCTTGCGATTCACTTCTGCTTCGTGCAAGCGATCGGCGGCGATCTTGATCTGCTCTTTGGTCAACATGCTTTATGGCACCTTTGATAGTCCGTTGCGGTTCAATGGCTGTGCGTGGAATCGCGCGCGGCCATATCGATTGGCGGCTGGCGATGGCGCAGGTGATATGAGACTTATTTTAGTTAACATATTAAGTAAGTCAAGAGTCGATGTCTGAACTATAGTTGTGGCTGTGTGTGGGTATCAATCAGAAAAGTGGTGCAATGGCTATACGTATTGACAGCAGTTAACATGTTAAGTAGATTTCTTACTATTCGCCCTTTGCTCATAATCGCCGGATTGATCCGGGACAAGGACTCGAATCAACCGCTCAGGGGAGTACTGACGATGCCGCATTTTATAGTTGAATACTCGGGCAACCTGCATGACCGACTGGATTTTCAAAAGTTATTCAAGCGCTTGCACGAATATGTGGTGTCAACGGGTGCTTTCCCGCTTGGCGGTGTGCGCAGCCGTGCAATCCGCTGCAACGATTTTCGGGTGGCTGATGGTCGTGATGACTTCGCGTTCCTGAACCTGAACCTGAAGATCGGACACGGTCGCGATATGGCGCTTAAACAGGAAGTCGCTAAGCAGGTATTCAAAATTTTGTGTGACTGGATGCAACCGATCAGTGATGAAACTTATGTACAGATCTCTTTCGAGATGACGGAACTGGATCCGGTGCTGAAGTTCAACAAGAACAACATACATCCTCTGTTCTCAAATACCTGACGGGAGTGTGACACGGGTGGGCGCTGCAAGACCTGTAGGGCAGTGCCAGGAAGGTTTGCGGGTATTCCCGGGCCGCGGCCAAGCAAGTAATAATTACAAAACTATCAGGAGATAGGCCGTTATGACAAAAACAAAACTCTTTACTAAAGCTGCCATCCTTTCATTGGGGCTGGCGATATCCGGCAGCGCTTTAGCCGCCACGACGTTGCACGTCGGGACCTGGCTGCCGCCGACCAACCCACAGAACGCCGTGGTCTGGCCGACGTGGGCCAAATGGGTTGAAGAGGCAACGGAAGGACGGGTTAAGGTTGAAATCGAACACGATCTGGGCCACCCGAAAACCATGTTCCAGCTGGTAGAGGACGGTGTCGTCAACGCCGGATTCAGTTACCACGGTTACGTTCCGGGTCGTTTCAAGTTGCCCCAGATTGTGGAATTGCCGGGCCTGGGTGTAGGAGCTGAGGCGGGTTCGGTCGCACTCTGGCGGGTGTATAACAAGTACTTTATGGACTCCGGCGAGTTTGAAGGCCTAACGCTTCTGGGCATGTTTACCCATGGTCCGGGCTATATCCAGTCCATTGAGCCAATCACCTCCTTCGACCAGATAAAGGGCAAGAAGATTCGCATTGGTGGTGGCGTCCAGACCGAGCTTGGCAAGCGAATGGGCGTGACTGCGGTTTCAGCGCCAGCCCCCAAAGTCTATCAAATGATGCAGCAGGGCGTGATTGATGGTGCCTTCCTCCCCATGGGTGAGCAGAAGACTTTGCGTCTCAAGGAAGTGGCGCCCAACGTCACCATGCTCCCTGGTGGCATGTACCTCGGCAGTTTTTCGATGTTCATCGATCCATACTTTCTGGAAAAGCTCGACCCCAAGGATCGCGAGGCGATCATGAGCGTATCGGGTGAAAAACTCTCCGCCCTGGCCGGGCGCGCCTGGGATGGTATTGATGACGAGGGCCTGAAGGCTGCGGAGGAAGCCGGCGTCAACATCATCCGGGTTAAGGAAGGCGATAAGATGGCGCAGGACTTCCAGAAGCTGATTCAGGGCATGGACGAACAGTGGATCCAGAGCGTGTCTGATCGTGCTCCGAATGCCCGACAGGCGCTAAAAGAGCTGCGGACCGTTGCCCGAGAGTATGAGCGTGAGCATCAGGAGTAACCACATGTCTCTCGCTACATGGGTTAACAGGCATTATAGCGAGAAGGGACCAGCCAAGTGGCTGGTCTTCCTTCTGGAGCTTGTAGCAGCATCAGTTCTCTTCCTGCTTATGTTGACTACCTGCCTGGACGTGGCCGGTCGTTATCTGTTCAGCAGCCCCGTTCCCGGGGCCACTGAACTCACCCGGCTGGGCCTTGCCCTGATGGTATTCGCGGCTATGCCGGTTGTCACTTATCGGGGTGGGCACATCGTGGTGGATCTGTTGGACAATGTGCTGGGGCAAAAGGTGTTGAAGGTTCTCGGACTGGTTTCGGCCCTGATTATTTCCTCTTCGATGTATTTCCTTGGGGTACGGATCTTTGAGCTTGGCGAGAGATCGATCCGGCGTGGTGTTGTGACGGAATTTCTCGGCATGCCCAGTGGTTATATTTCCGAGTACATCGCCATAATGAGTTGGCTAACCGCCGCCGCCGTGATAACGCTCGGCGTTCATCGCACCCTGTTCACTCCTGAAAAATAAACCAATCAGTTACGGAAAATTCTATGACCGTCGTGCTGACCGGCTTTGCCGTTCTCCTTTTCATGATCTTGGTTCTGAGGGTGCCGATTGCCTTTGCCATGGGTCTGGTCGGTTTCTTTGGCTTCGCTTTTCTGATGGGGCTGGACCTGAACAATTTCATGGATTTTCGCTGGCGGGGCGCCCTGTCGATGGCGTCGAACCGGGTGATCGATACGGTCCAGAATTATGGCCTGTCGGTAATTCCGTTGTTTGTGCTGATGGGTAACCTGGTGACCCGTTCGGGCCTGGCCCAGGAGCTTTACCATGTTTCCAATGCCTTTCTCGGTCATCGCAAAGGCGGACTGTCAATGGCAACGGTGGTAGCCTGTGGTGGTTTTTCGGCGATCTGTGGCTCCAGTCTGGCAACCTCCGCGACCATGGGCAAGGTGGCCATGCCACCGATGCGCAAATACGGTTATGCCGACTCTTTGGCCACCGCCTCTATCGCCGCTGGCGGCACTCTGGGCATCCTGATTCCGCCGAGCGTGATTCTGATAATTTACGGTCTGCTGACCGAGTCCTCTATCCGTGAACTGTTCGCCGCCGGTTTTATTCCGGGCATCCTCGGCATGCTAATGTATATGGGCGCGGTGCGTTATGTGGTTTGGCGTGATCCCAGCGCCGGCCCCGCGGGTGAGAAAGCCGAATGGCCGGAACGTTTGCGCGCGCTGAAAGGAGTTTGGGGTGTATTGCTGTTGTTCACTGTCGTCATGGGCGGTATCTATCTGGGTGTCTTCACGCCGACGGAAGCGGCAGGCATCGGTGCCGGTGGCGCTTTTCTGATTGCCCTCGCCCGGCGCAGTCTCACTTTGTCGACACTCTTCGAAACACTGGCGGATACAGCCCGTACTTCTGCGATGCTGTTTGCCGTGGTGATCGGGGCGCTGATTTTCTCGGACTTTATTAACCGGGCCGGGCTGCCGGGCATGTTACTGGAGTTCGTGACTGCGCTGGATGTGGCCCCGATTGTCGTGATTCTGGCAATTTTGGGTATCTACATTGTGCTCGGGATGGTGTTTGAAAGCCTGTCGATGATCCTGTTGACAGTGCCGGTATTCTATCCGCTTGTGGAGAGTATGGGCTTCGATCTGGTGTGGTTCGGCATAGTTGTCGTTGTCGTGACTGAGATCAGTCTGATCACGCCGCCCGTGGGCATGAACGTCTTTGTGCTCAGTGCAGTATTGAGGGATGTCAAAACGGGCACTATCTTCAAGGGTGTTACACCATTCTGGTGTGCCGATATTGTGCGTTTGGCGCTGATTGTGTTTATTGCTCAGATTGCACTGTTTTTGCCGGAGCTGCTGTACCGCTAAGAGGTACAGCCTTACCTGTCCCTGGTGGATAGAGGAGAAGAACAATGTTTCATGATGTTAAAAAGATTTTGTATGTCTCAGATCTTGATCAAGGTTCGCGTCCGGCATTCCGTGCAGCGGTCAGCCTGTGTGGTCACTACTCTGGCGCTCAGATCACGTATCTGTACGTGATTGAGTCCCTGTCGAGTACCGCACGCAGTTTGCTGAGTAACATGATGGAGGAAAAAGAGCTCGAGGACATGCTGCACAAGGGCGTTGAGGAGTTGAGCCTCAAGATCCGCGGGCGGATAGAGCGCTTCTGCGCGGAAGAGCTGGAAGAGCACGAAGTGTTAGGCCTGAAGAACATTGAGGCGCGCATCGAGGAAGGCACGCCCTGGCGTAAAATCCTTGAGGTCGGCGACGAGATGAATGCCGATGTGATCGTTATGGGAACCCGCAAGCACAGCGCGCTAGGGCAGGCACTGATGGGCTCTACCGCGACCAAGACGCTGACTCACTCCAAGCGTCCGGTTCTGATCGTGCCGCTGGGTGTTGGCTGATCTAGACTGTTCTGTTTCTGGCAGACGGCCACAAAAAAACCGCCAGCAGCTTTAAGTTCTGGCGGTTTTTTATGGCCGGAAGGTTTATTCCGGCTTTTTGGCGACCAGTGTCAGAATATCGTAGCTGGCAACCAGCTCGTCTTCCTGATTGGTGACCTGAACGTCCCAGACTACCACGCCTTGCGGATGGCCATCTGGCGAGGTGCGGCCCTGGTCGATCTTGCGCTTGCAGGTCAGGCGGGCACGAATGGTATCGCCCGGCGCTACCGGCTCGATGAACCGCAACGTATCCAGACCGTAGTTCGCCAGCACCGGACCTTCGCCCGGATACACAAACAGGCCGGCCGCAGCAGACAGCACGAAATAGCCGTGTGCGATGCGCTTGCCGAATTGACTTTTACGGGCGGCGATTTCGTCAAAGTGCATGTAGAAGTGATCGCCTGACAGGCAGCCGAAGTTCACCAGATCCGCCTCAGTAACCGTGCGACGGTGGGTCAGCAGTGACTGGCTGATCTGAAGATCTTCGAAGTGATACCGGAACGGGTGTATGTCGTTCTCGATCACTTTCGCCCCGCGGATGTACTCGCCGGTTACTGCGGCCAGCATGGTGGGGGAGCCCTGAATGGCTGTACGTTGCAGGTAGTGATACACAGCGCGGATACCGCCAAGTTCTTCACCGCCGCCAGCGCGCCCGGGCCCGCCGTGCTTCAGCATAGGCAGGGGAGAGCCGTGGCCTGTGGATTCTTTTGCAGCTTCTGCGTCCAGCAGGTGCAGGCGGCCGTGATAGGCGGCAAGTGCCGGTGCCAGCTTGGCAATGGTAGCCGGGTCGCGGCTGGTCACTGTGGTAACCAATGAGCCACGGCCCTTGGCGACCAGCTCAATCGCTTCGTCCAGGGTGTTGTAGGGAATGATTGTGGCAACCGGGCCAAAGGCCTCAATGTCGTGCGCGCCACAGCCGTTTTCCGGATTACGGCACAGCAGCACGTGCGGTTCAATGAATGCGCCTTTCTCGGTACCTTCGCCGGTTGGCTTGAAGTTGCCTTCGCCACCGACAACCAGCTCACTGGTTTTCAGCAGTTCCTGGATGTTGGCTTTAACGTCTTCAAGCTGGTCGATCGATGCCAGGGCGCCCATGCGTACGCCTTCGACCGAAGGATCACCTGTGGTGATTTTCGAGAGACGTTCTTTGAGCTTGTCGCACACTGCCTGTACCTGATCCTGAGGCACCATGACCCGGCGGATCGCGGTGCACTTCTGGCCAGCCTTGGCAACCATTTCTCGGCCCACTTCCCGTACAAACAGGTCGAACTCTTCGTGTTCCGGCGTCACATCCGGAGCCAGAAGGGCACTGTTCAGCGAGTCGGCTTCTGCATTGAACGGAATAGAACGGTTGATGATGTTCGGATGGTTGCGCAGCATGCGTGCCGTCTTCGCCGAGCCGGTAAAGGTGACCACATCCTGTTCTTCCAGGTGCTCGAACAGATCGCCGGTGCTGCCGATGATCAGCTGCAGGCTGCCTTCCGGCAGAGCGCCGGATTCGTGCATCAGGCGAACGGCCAGCTCGGTAACGTAGCAGGTGGAAGTAGCCGGCTTCACAATGGAGGGCATGCCCGCCAGGAATGTGGGTGCAAACTTTTCCAGCATGCCCCATACCGGGAAGTTGTAGGCGTCGATATGAACGGCTACGCCGCCACGGGGCACCATGATGTGGGTGCCGGCAAAGTGGTTGTTTTTGCCCAGCTGCGTAACCGGGCCTTCGTGTATAACGTTGCCGGACGGCAGCTCACGGCGGCCCATGCTGGCGTAGGAAAACAGCGTACCGAACCCGCCATCGATATCAATACCGTTATCCGCTTTGCTGGAACCGGTGTGCATCGAGAGGGCATAAAGTTCTTTTTTGTGCTCTTGCAGGTACATCGCCATGGCTTTGAGAGCCAGAGCGCGCTCCTGGAAATCCATGGCCAGCAGGGTTTTCCCGCCGACCTTGCGGCCGTATTCCACGGCTTTCCTGAAATCCAGAGTATCGTCGTGCGTATGCGCAACGATCTCGCCGTTGATGGCGCTGGGCAGCGCTTTTGCTGCCTGCTCACCAATCCAGTCACCGGCAATAAAACTCTTGAGAACTGACATGTAAGAAAACTCCAGAATTACATTTCGTCGTAGTCGAGGACTACCTTGTCGCTAACGGGGTAGCACTGGCACGACAACACGTAGCCCGCCTCAACTTCGTAATCTTCCAGTGCGAAGTTCTGATCCATTTCGACTTCGCCTTCGATTACCTTGGCGCGGCAGGTAGAGCAGACACCGGCTTGGCACGAGTAGGGCAGGTCGGCGCCTTCGTCGTTACCCGCCTGGAGAATGCTCTTGGTATCTCGCACCAGGTTGAAGGTCAGTGAGCGGCCATCTGCTTTTACGGTTACAACGCTGACAGCTTGCGGGTCGACTTTGGTTTCAGCACGGTCTTTGCGTGCCTGAGGCACTCCACCGGCAGGCGTAAAGAGTTCGTAGTGAACTTTCGACTTTTCCAGCCCGTGGCGCACCAGTGAGTCACGCACGGTCTCGGTCAACATCTGAGGGCCGCAGAGGAACGCAGCGGTCAGATTCTTGGCGTCAATCCAGTGGTCAAACAGCTGGTCACATTTGTCGGCATCAATGCGCCCGTTATAAAGGTCTATGTCCTGCTCTTCCCGGGTGAAGATGTACACCAGGTTGAAGCGGGTCATGTATTCGTTTTTAAGGTCCTGCAGCTGATCCCGGAACATGGTGCTGCTGGTGCCCTTGTTGCCGTAGAACAGGGTGAACTGGCTCTTGGGCTCTGTTTCCAGTGTGGTTTTCACGATGGACAGAATCGGGGTGATGCCACTGCCAGCGGCGACCGCCAGGTAGTTGCCTTCACGCTCCGGATCCAGATCCGTGGAGAAATGTCCCTGTGGGGGCATCACATCCAGCGTGGAGCCGGGTTTTAGCTGTTCGTTGGCAAAACTGGAGAATACGCCACCGGGTACGCGCTTTATGGCGATTCGCAGCTCTTCATCATTCACACTGGAGCAAATGGAGTAGGTGCGGCGCACTTCTTCGCCATCCACTTTGGCACGCACCACAAGGTGCTGACCTTGCTTGTACTTGAATTTTTCTGCCATATCGGCGGGCAGATCAAAGCACAGGGACACGGCGTTTCTTGTTTCCGGCCTGACCTCTTTGAGGGCCAGCGAGTAGAATTTATTCATGATCGTATCGGCTCTATATGCATTTGAAGTAGTCGAAGGGTTCAAGGCAATCGCGGCAGCGATAAAGCGCCTTGCAGGCAGTAGAGCCGAATTCGCTGATGCGCTCGGTGTGCTCGCTGCCACACAGTGGGCAGGCGATCACTTCATCGGCGCCCAGCAGGCTCATTTTGCTGGCACTGCCCTTGGGCGGAGCTATGCCAAATACCCGGAGTTTTTCGCGGCCTTCTTCGGTTATCCAGTCTGTGGTCCAGGCCGGCGTAAGCACGCGATTGATCTGCGGATCACGAATGCCGGCTGCACGCAGGGCTTCGACGATCAGCTCTTCGATCAGCTCTGTCGCGGGGCAGCCGGAGTAGGTTGGCGTTACATCTATGCTCAGATGTTTGCCATCCCAGCTTAGCCTGCGCACTATGCCCAGCTCCACTACGCTGACCGCAGGCACTTCCGGGTCCTTGACGTTATCCAGCAGTTCCCAGATTGCGTCTTCTGTCAGCAGTTCCGGGTGGGCGTTGGCCGGTACCCGGTCGCTGGCAATCAGTACGTCTACAGATGATGGTTCACGTTCATTCACCGGAGGTGCTCCCTTTAACAGACAGACTTACCAGGTGGTCGCATCCGGGTAGGCGCGAGGCAGGAACTGCATCTCGGCCAGGATGAGCCCCAGGTGCTCAGTGTGAACGCCGCTTTTGCCGCCCATGTACATCCAGGCATCTTCCGCGCCGGTTGTCAGGGTGGCCTCGGCAGCTACTTCACGCACCATGCCAAACCAGTCCTGCTTCAACTGCTCAGGATCCGGGCCAATGCCGGCCTTGAACATGGCGTGGTCGGTATCATCCGGAGTCACCAGTTCGCCGGTGAAGCGCCACAGGAGATCAAAAGCTTCCTGAATGCGGCGGTGGCTTTCCTCGGTACCGTCGCCCATGCGCTTGACCCACTCCGAAGAGCGGCGCAGGTGATAGGTGGCCTCTTTGACAGCCTTGGCCGCAATGTTGGCAATGCGCTCGTCACCGGCGTTCACCAGGCTTTTCAGCGTGAAGTAGTGCCACACATCGAAGAAAAACTGGCGCGCCATGGTGACGGCGTAGTCTTCATTCGGTTGCTCGACCATCAGCAGGTTGCGATAGTCGTGGGTATCCCGCAGATAAACCAGTTTGTCGGCGTCGCGGCCGTCATCGATCAGTTCGGCGACGTACTCGTACCAGTTGCGGGCCTGACCCACCAGGTCGAGCGCAACGTTCATCAGTGCCAGTTCTTCTTCAACCGCCGGTGCTTTACCAGTCAGCTCACAAAGGCGTTGGCTCAGAATGATGTCGGAGTCCGCCAGGCGGAGCAGGTATTCCTGTAGAGCTTGTTGCTGGGTCATGGGTCGCTCCTCACATGTGTCCGACTTCGTCAGGCAGCTTGTAAAAAGAAGCGTGCCGGTAAACCTTGTCTTCGGAAGGATCGAAAAGAACCTCTTTTTCGTCCGAAGCAGAGGCCGTGATGGTGTCAGACGGAACGACCCAGATGCTTACCCCTTCGTTACGACGGGTGTACAGTTCGCGGGCGTTTTCCATGGCCATTTCATTATCTGCAGCGTGCACGCTACCCACGTGTTTGTGGTTGAGACCGTGCTTACTGCGTACGAAGACTTCGTATAGGCGCCATTCAGACATTGTTATTTCTCCTGTTTACGCGGCTGCGCGCTGTTTTTGTTTTGCGGCGTAGGCAACGGCAGCTTCCCGTACCCAGGCACCCTCATCAATGGCTTTCCGGCGAGTAGAAATACGCTCATGGTTGCAGGGGCCATCGCCCTTGAGTACGTCGTAGAACTCTTTCCAGTCGATGTCTCCGAAGTCGTAGTGACCACTCTCTTCGTTCCACTTCAGATCCGGGTCGGGCACGGTGCAGCCGAGGAATTCGAGCTGTGGAATTGTCTGGTCAATGAACATCTGGCGTAGTTCGTCATTACTCTTACGCTTGATCTTCCAGACCATGGACTGCTGGGAGTTGGGGGACTCATCGTCGTGTGGGCCGAACATCATAAGCGCCGGCCACCACAGGCGGTTAATGGCGTCTTGCACCATATCTTTCTGGTCCTGGGTACCCTCACGCATCATGTCCAGCAGGATCTGGTAGCCCTGACGTTGGTGGAAGCTCTCTTCCTTACAGATACGTACCATGGCGCGGGAGTAAGGACCGTAGGAAGTACGTTGCAGCACCACCTGGTTAACAATGGCGGCACCATCAACGAGCCAGCCTACTGCACCCATATCGGCCCAGTTCAGGGTTGGATAGTTGAAGATGCTTGAATACTTGGCTTTGCCGTCGTGCAGCTTCTGGATTTCTACATCCCGGTCAGCGCCCAGAGTTTCCATGGCGCTGTACAGGTACAGGCCGTGGCCCGCTTCGTCCTGGATTTTGGCCATCAGCTGCAGCTTCCGCTTGAGCGTCGGCGCGCGAGTAACCCAGTTGCCTTCGGGCAGCATGCCGACGATTTCCGAGTGGGCATGCTGGGAGATCTGGCGGATCAGCGTTTTACGATAGCCGTCTGGCATCCAGTTCTTGGCTTCAATCTTCGTTTCCGCATCTACCTTTTCCTGGAAGTCCCGCTCTTCGGGAGACATTTCTTCCAGGGTCTTGAGGCGCTTGGTTCCGGTATCAACCATCTGTGCGTACATAACTCTCTCTCCGAATCTGGCTTATTTGGTCTGCTGGAGTTGGGCAGCAGTGCGCCGTGACGAATCACGGGCGATATCTCCATACTATATGATACTGAATAAATATCAAGGAATCGTATTCTGTATCATGTTCGCTTCATCAGGCTTTGGTTGTATGCTCAAGCCATTGAAAAGCAGAAGTTAATTTTCTTTCATTAATGATTGCTTTTGGTTTTTTGAAACACCAAGGAAAAATAAATGACCGGGACGTTACTGCTGACCGCCCCGGCTGCGGGCTTTAGTCCTTGCGGCGATCAAATACCCGCTTGGCCTTGCCCTCAGAGCGGCTCAGGGTTCCCGCATCCTGCACCTGTATTTTGGTGCTGATGCCGATGTAGGACTTGATGTGATGTGCCAGCTCTTTGGCCGCGTTTTCTTTAATATCTGCACCTTCTGCGCCGACTTTCAGCTCGACCCGGACATCCACGCAGTCCAGATTGCCCTTTTTGTACACTTCGATTTCGTAGTGAGGTGCCAAGGCATTGCACTTCAGTACCTGTTCTTCAACCTGGGTGGGGAATACGTTTACGCCACGGATAATCAGCATGTCGTCACTGCGACCTGTGATCTTGTCGATACGGCGCATGGGCCGTGCCGTGCCTGGTAGCAGACGGGTGAGGTCGCGTGTGCGATAACGCAGCACCGGCATGGCTACTTTGGTGAGGGAGGTGAATACCAGTTCGCCGTACTCGCCGTCGGGCAGCACTTCACCCGTTTCCGGGTTGACGATTTCCGGGTAGAAATGGTCTTCCCAGATGGTCGGGCCATCTTTGGTTTCCAGACACTCCATGCCCACGCCGGGGCCCATCACCTCAGACAAGCCATAGATGTCCAGAGCCTGAATGCCAAGGCGATCTTCCAGTTCCGTGCGCATTTCGTTGGTCCAGGGCTCTGCACCGAAAATGCCCAGTCGCAATGGCAGTTTTTTGGGATCAATGCCCTGACGATCCATCTCGTCAGCAATGTTCAGCATATAGGAAGGCGTGACCATGATGATGTCAGGCTCAAAGTCGCTGATCAGCTGAACCTGCTTCTCGGTCTGGCCGCCGGACATGGGAATGACGGTACAGCCCAGGCGTTCGGCACCGTAGTGGGCACCGAGGCCGCCGGTGAAAAGGCCGTAGCCATACGCAATATGAATCTTGTCTCCGGAGTGACCGCCACCGGCGCGGATGGAGCGGGCGACGATGTCGGCCCAGGTTTCAATGTCGCTCTGGGTGTAGCCCACGACGGTGGGTTTGCCGGTGGTGCCGCTTGATGCGTGTACCCGGACGACTTTTTTCATAGGTACTGCGAACATGTTAAACGGATAGTTATTCCGCAGGTCGGCTTTTCCGGTGAACGGAATCCTGGCGATGTCTTCCAGGCTGTTGATGTCCATGGGCTTGAGGCCAATGGCGTCAAACGCATTGCGATAATGAGGCACGTTCGTATAGGCATGCCAGACACTCCAGCGCAGGCGTTGAAGCTGCTCGTGGCGCAGTTCGTCAACGCTGGCAGTTTCCATCCGGTCCAGCTTTCCGACTTTTTGCATGGGTAGATTCATGGTTTTTCCTGTGTTGTTCTTGTCGCCCTGACTTGCCGCCGGGCCAGTTTCAGTTTATGCCACGCGCCCGGAACAATCCGGGCTGGTTTAATTATTCCGCGCTGTCTACGCGTTCGATAATCAATGCGATGCCTTGGCCTACACCGATGCACATGGTGCACAGTGCATAGCGGGCGCTCTGGCCCTGCTGATGACGACGCTCCAGTTCATTCAACGCTGTGGTCACAAGGCGTGCACCGCTCATGCCCAGTGGGTGGCCGAGTGCAATGGCTCCGCCGTTGGGGTTCACGTGCTCGGCATCATCCGGCAGGCCCAGATCGCGCAGCACGGCCAGGGCCTGGGCGGCGAAGGCTTCGTTCAGCTCAATTACATCCATATCGGCCAGTTCGAGGCCAGCGGTCTTCAGCACCTTGCGGGTGGCCGGCGCCGGCCCCATGCCCATAATGCGCGGTGCAACACCGGCAGTGGCCATGGCAACAACCCTGGCGCGGGGCTTGAGGTTGTGCTGTTTCAGGGCATCGCCGCTGGCAAGCAGCAGCGCGCAGGCGCCGTCGTTTACGCCGGAGGCATTGCCAGCGGTAACGCTGCCGCCATCACGGAACGGTGTTGCCAGGCTGGCGAGCTTTTCCAGGCTGGTTTCCCGCGGGTGTTCATCGGTATCAACAATGAGAGGGTCCTGCTTGCGGCGTGGAACGCTCACCGGCACGATTTCATTATCAAAGCGTCCTGCTTTCTGAGCCGCAACGGTACGCTGCTGGCTGCGCAGGGCGAAGGCATCCTGATCTTCCCGGGTAATGCTGAAATCGGCGGCGACGTTCTCGGCGGTCTCCGGCATGGAGTCAATGCCGTACTGCTTTTTAAGCAACGGGTTTACGAAACGCCAGCCTATGGTGGTGTCGAACATCTCGGCTTTTCGGCTGAAGGCGGAGTCTGCCTTGCCCATCACGAAAGGTGCCCGCGACATGGATTCCACGCCGCCGGCCAACATCAGGCTGGCTTCGCCCGTGCGCAATGCCCGGGCTGCGCTGCCAATGGCATCCATACCGGAGCCACACAAGCGGTTGATGGTGCCGCCCGGCACATCAATCGGCAAACCGGCCAGCAGTAATGACATGCGGGCCACGTCACGGTTGTCTTCACCGGCCTGGTTGGCACAGCCGTAGAGCACGTCGTCTATGGCAGCCCAGTCCAGTTCGCTATAGCGGTCTTTAAGTGCCTTCATGGGAATGGCCCCCAGATCGTCGGCGCGCACGGTTGCAAGGGAGCCGCCGTAGCGGCCAATCGGTGTGCGTACCGCATCCACTATGTAGGCATTTTGCAGGCGTTTTTCGTTACTCATTGCTCATTCTCCGACTGGATGACTTCGCCGCGTACCTGATAGGACTTGCCGCGAAACAGGGCAATCACGTGGCCGTTCTGGTTAGTGATTATGATGTCGTACACGCCGGTGCGGTTACCGCGGGACTGCTCAACCGCATTGGCGGTCAGCACATCGCCTTCACGGGCACCGAGCATGTAATCGATGGAGCAGCCTGAAGCCACAGTGGCTTTGTTATAGCTATTACAGGCAAAGGCAAAAGCCGAATCGGCCAGAGTGAACAGGTAGCCACCATGACACGAGCCGTGGCCCTGAATCATGATGCTGGTGACCGGCATGGTGACCGTGGCTTTGCCCGGGGATACGTGGGTAATCTTCATGCCAAGGTTACGGCTGGCCTCATCCCGCTCGTACATGGATTCGGCGCAGTCCTGTGCCAGCTTTTGGGCATCGGGTGCGTGGTGTTCGTTGCTCATGAATAGAACCCCTTTTCGGCAAACCGGTTTTTCCGCAGCAGCAATGCCGGCCTGTAGCGATCTTCGCCGTAGCTCTGCTGAAGGTGTGTCAGTACTGTATGCACAAGGCTGAACCCGAGGTTGTCGCTCCAGCGAAGCGGGCCTTCCGGATAGTTCAGGCCGGCTTTCATGGCAAGATCGATATCGCTGACGGAAGCCACGCCGTGCAGCGCCGCGTCAGCGGCTTCATTGGCCAGGGTTGCAACGGTGCGCATAATCACGAGGCCCGGTCGGTCGGCGATCTGACTCACGGCAATGCCGGCTTTTTGCAGCAGGGCGCAGGCGTCATTTACGGCCTGTGAGGTCGCCTGATCGGCCGCGGCGATAGCGAGGCGGCTGGCTTTGGCGTAATCGAACGCCAGGTCCAGCAGAATCAGGTTGTTGCAGGCTTCCGCTGCGGCGCGTTCGGTCGCCATGCGGCCATCGGTCAGTGCCAGTACAGCTTCGCCGAAATGCAGGCGGCCTGGGCCGTCCCGCTCGATGATCTTGAGGCCGCTTTCGCTCAGGCGCGTTACCAGTGCCGCCAGTGGGCCCGGGTTGCCTTCCACAATAAGGGTGTCTGCATCGCAGTTGGCAGACGCGGCTGTCGCCGGCTCAGGTTTTTGCGAGCCTTCGGAGTAGTTGTAAAAGCCCTGGCCACTCTTGCGGCCTAACCGGCCGGCTTCAACCAATTCTTTCTGCACCAGAGAAGGCAGAAAGCGTGTGTCCTGGTAGTAGGAATTGAAAACCGAGGAAGTCACCGCGTAGTTTACGTCGTGGCCGATGAGGTCGGTCAGCTCGAAAGGCCCCATACGAAAGCCCCCGGCTTCGCGCACGATGGCGTCCAGTGTCGCGCTGTCTGTTGCCTGTTCCTGTAGCAGGCGCAGGCTCTCCGCATAAAAAGGCCTTGCGACCCGGTTAACGATAAAGCCGGGTGTGGACGTTGCGGTTACCGGCTTCTTGCCCCACTGGGCGGCCGTGGCGTAAACGCTTTGTGCAATCTCGTCGCTGGTGGCCAGACCTTTGATGACTTCTACCAAGGCCATCAAAGGCGCCGGGTTAAAGAAGTGCATGCCCACCAGACGCTCGGGGTGCTTCATTTTGGCGCCCAGGGCTGTCACAGATATGGACGAGGTGTTGGTGGCCAGAATGGCTTTCTCACCGCAAACGTCCTCAAGGTTGGCCAGCAGGCTACGTTTGATCTCCAGATCTTCAACGATGGCTTCGATGACCAGACCGGCCTCCGCAAGCTCGCTGAGTTCTTTGATCGGCTTGATGCGATCAAGAAGTGCGTCCAGAGCGGACTGCTCCATCTTTCCCTTATCAACCCGGCGCTGCAATTGCTTGGCAACACTCTGGCGGCCAGCTTCAGCAGCACCCTCGCGCTGGTCGAGCAGGAATACCTGGTGGCCAGCCTGGGCGGCTACCTGGGCAATACCGGAACCCATGGCTCCGGCGCCGATGACGGCAACGGGGGTGTCGGTGGCAAGTGGTTGCATGCTTATTTCCCCTTGAATTCAGGTGCGCGCTTTTCCATAAAGGCGGTAACACCCTCACGGTAATCCTCGGTGCGCCCAGCCAGGCGCTGCAGGTCCCGCTCCACCAATACCTGCTCTTCAAAGCTGTTATTGGCGCTTGCGTGCAGGGCGCGCTTGATCATCGCCAAGCCTTTGGTGGGCTGGGTCGCGAAATGGCGGGCCAGTTTCATGGCTTCATCCTGCAGGGCGTCGTCTTCTACGCACTGCCAGATCATGCCCCACTGCTCCGCCTTTTCGGCGCTCAGCTTGTCACCCAATAAGGCCAGGCCTTTTGCGCGGGCCATTCCTACTGCGCGCGGCAGGGTCCAGGTGCCGCCCGAGTCGGGAATAAGGCCTATCTTGCAAAAGGCCTGAACAAAGTTTGCAGAACGCGCTGCAAGCGTAATGTCACACGCCAGAGCGATGTTTGCGCCGGCTCCGGCAGCAACACCATTAACGGCACAGATCACCGGCATGGGCAGATCCCGAATGGTCTGCAGCAGCGGGTTATAATAGTTCTCGATGGAGAAGCCCAGGTCCGGAGCTTCGGCGCCGGGCTTGACGTTGCGATCCGACAGATCCTGGCCGGCACAGAAGCCGCGGCCATTGCCGGTAAGCAGCATGACCCGCACGGTGTGATCGTTGCGGATGGCTTTCAGCGCGGCGCGCATTTGCTCATGCATTTCAACGTTAAAGCTGTTGAGGCTCTTGGGGCGGTTCAGGGTTACTTTTGCAATCCCCTGATCGATGTCGAGAAGCACACTCTGCTCGGTCATGGAAGAATCCTTGTGATAGCAGTGAAACCCGGTTTGGTCGCTTCGGGTGGGTGTTTTTAATCAGTCCGGGCTCAACGCCCGGAGAACCTCGGCTTGCGTTTGTTGCGAAAGGCCTCAAGGCCTTCACGGCGATCGTCCGTCGCTGCCAGAATGGTAAAGGCATGACGCTCAAACCGCAGGCCGGCAGCAAGATCCATATCTTCAGCGCGCTGCACCGCTTCGCGGGCCAGTCGCACGGCGATAGGGCCTTTGGAGGCGATGGTGCGGGCAATAGCCACAGCGCGCTCGATCGTCAGTTCCGGCTGGCATATTTCGCTCACCAGACCCGCTTCCAGAGCTCTCTGAGCACTGATAGGTTCGCCCGTGAGCACCATTTGCATGGCCAGTGACTGGCCCACTGCGCGCACCAGCCGCTGGGTACCGCCGGCCCCGGGCATAATGCCGAGGTTGATTTCAGGTTGGCCGAAGCGGGCGTTTGTGCCCGCAACCATAATGTCGCCGTGCATGGCCAGTTCGCAGCCGCCACCCAGGCAGAATCCGTTCACAGCGGTAATCAAAGGCTTGGTAAACCGGGCGATGCGCGCCCAGTGCTTGATGCGGGGGTCTTCGAGCATGCCGACCAGATCGCGAGCCGCCATTTCGTTGATGTCAGCGCCTGCAGCGAAAGCGCGCTCACTACCGGTAATAACCACGGCGCGGGTTTCAGGATCAGCTTCGGCGGTATCCAGCTCGCTGCTCAGGGCTTCAAGCAGTGCAGTATTCAGGGCGTTGAGGGCTTCAGGGCGATTAAGCGTTAACAGGCGAACGCCTTGATCCGGCCCTTCCGAGAGCAGTATCTGTGGCATAGCGGTTCCGGCATTGCGTTGTTTTAGTGGTTTGTCGGTAAGGCCTCATGGTTTTCAAGGCGACTTCCGCAGGGCGGTGTCCCGCCTTGTTCAATATCAGGAAAGAGTATAGGTTTGAATTGATACCGGTCAAGAATCTGAAACGAGATTTTTGTATCACGTTATTGTCGGATGAATTGGTGTGTTTGTAGACTTATGATTTCCATGGTTATTTTTCTTGTTAGCCTTTAGTCTTATGGCGCAGCAAAAGAGGCCATGCCGCGCCCCGTCACCTTCTGAGCCGTGTATTATCTGTTCCGATACAGAAAAAGTAGCTTAAAATACGAAAAAACAAACACGTTATAAGGAGCGTTTTATGCCCTGTTACCGGATTGATGGTGTGACGCCAGTGGTACATCCATCGGCGTACGTGCACCCCACTGCCGTACTCATTGGCGATGTGCATGTGGGGCCCGATTGCTACGTTGGGCCCTGCGCGTCTTTACGCGGTGATTTTGGCCGTATTGTGATGGAACAGGGTGCAAACCTGCAGGACACCTGCGTGGTTCATGCCTTTCCCGGACGTGATGCGGTTATCCGGCGCAATGGCCACATAGGGCATGGTGCTGTGCTGCATGGCTGCGTGATAGAGGAAGATGCCATGGTCGGGATGAACTCAGTCGTAATGGACGAGGCCGTGATAGCGGCGCGCTCCATTGTTGGTGCCGCAGCGTTTGTGAAAAGTGGTTTTAGTTGTGAACCGGCCTCACTGATTGTCGGCTCGCCGGCCAAGGTGCTGCGCCAACTGAGTGATAAAGAAGTAAGCTGGAAACAGCGTGGCACCCAGGAATACCAGACGCTGACACGGCGGTGCCTGGAGAACATGAGGGAGTGCTCGCCACTGGCCGAAGTGGATGCTGACCGGCCGAAGTTGCAGATTGGCGAGCATGATCTGAAGGATAATACATAGAGCTTGCCATTCCTTTTTTGGCTTGCGGTCGACAACGGCTTGCGCATGGAAATGATATGAGCCCGGAAGAATGGCAGAACATTCTGGAAGTGATTCCGGATGTGCGTGATGGCCTGACGCGCACTGAGCGGCTTGTTCTGTACCTGATACATGAAACCCAGAAAGAGCTGAATGGGCGCAATGTCCCTACCGTTATGCTTTACGGACGGGTGCTTGAGTATGTTGATATGAGTGAGGCAGAGCTGCACGTCTATCTTGACCGGTTGGGTGTCCGGGGTGACGGCACTCAATAGCGGTGACGCTTGGCCCTGCTCACTGATCCCGCAACCGCAACGATCATCCCGGAATCAGATATGCCAGCAAGATCCTGCTTTCAGTGATCCTTGAATATCACTGCTTCACTGAGAGGCGCACGCGTGGTCCGGGTTTTGTTGGCCTTGACCTCCGGGTCTTCGTAACCGAAGCAGATACCGAAAACAACGCCCGTATTCTCGTCCAACCCAAAGGCATCGCGAATCATGTCAGGGTGCGAGCGCAGGCTGCCCATGGCGCAGGAGCTTATGCCATGGGCCGTCATCGTCAGCATCAGGGTTTGCGCGTAAATTCCGACATCCACGGCGATGGTGGCACCAAAAGAGCGATCCATGCACAAGAAGGCCACATGTGGCGCATCAAAAAATTCGAAATTACGCAGCGCCGCCCGGTTCCGTCCAGCCTTGTCGTCGCGGGCGATCTCCATTTCTCCATACAGGGCTGAGGCACATTCAACCTGGCGGCTACGATAATGGCCATCAAACTTGCTGACGTAGCTGAAATCCGGTTTTGACGGGATTCCTGACAGGGCTCGCTCAACAAACTGTTTGCACAGTGAGTTACGTAGCGCACCAGAAGCCACGACTACGCACCAGGGCTGCGTATTGCAGTTTGATGGGGCTTTCTGTGCCTGTTCAAACACTGCCCTCATTGTGCTTTCCGGCACGGGTTCTGGCAGAAACCCGCGGACAGAGCGCCGCTGCGAAATCGCATCTGCCAGCGACATGTTGGGTTTGCTGATTGCATTCATATGAGACTCCGAAACGACATGAAGGTCTTCAGCACTCGGCGCGAGTGCTCAGGCGGTGCTGGTCAGAAAAACACACCCGGCAACCAGGTCGCGATTTCCGGAAAGACCATGATGATGCCAATGGCCACTATCTCGATGATCACGAACGGAACTACAGAGGTGTAGATGTCCTTCATGGTAATGTCCGGCGGTACCACACCTTTCAGATAGAACAGGTTAAATCCAAAGGGCGGTGTCTTATAGCCGATTTCCATGTTGATCACGAACAGGATGCCGAACCAGACAGGATCGAAGCCGAGGGATTTCACGATTGGCATGAACACCGGCAGAGTGATCAGCATGATGCCAACCGGGTCGAGCACCATTGCCAGGAAGAATATGATCACCATCATTGCAATGATGATGCCCCAGGGGCCGCCGGGAATGTGCTGCATCATGCCTTCGATCAGATCTTGAGCTCCCATGCTTTGATATGCCGCGCTAAACGCGTGAGCGGCAAACAGGATCCACATGATCATGCCTGTGAGCTTGAAGGTACGGATAGCTGCTTCTTGCAAGATGCTCCATTTGAGCTGGCGATAGACGGCTGCCGAAATCAGCGAACCGAGAACGCCCATGGCGGCGGCTTCCGTTGGTGTGGTAATGCCACCGATAATCGAGCCGAGCACCATGAACACAACGCCAATGGGCAGCAGTACGGCTCTTAAGGCACGGAGTTTCTCAGGCCAGGTGCCACGTTCTTCTGGAGGCAGCGCTGGTGCCAGGTGCGGCTGAAGGGTAGAGCGCACGAGGATGTAAGTAACGGTCAGTACCATCAGCAGAACGCCAGGCATGATGCCGGCAGCAAACATCTGGCCTACGGATACCCCGGTAATCAGTGCGTAGAGAATCATCAGGATGCTGGGCGGTATCAGAATGCCCCAGCCGCCACCTGTATTGATGACGCCCAGTGCCATTTTGCGGTCATAGCCCCGTTCCAGCATGGAGGGCAGTGCGATGGTTCCCATGGCAACTACCGCTGCACCACTGATGCCAACCATGGCAGCAAATACGGCGCAGATAACCAGGGTTCCTATAGCCAGACCGCCGCGAAGGCCACCAAACCACAGATGCATCATCCGGTACAGGTCCTTTGCGACACCGGTTCGCTCCAGCACCATGGCCATGAAGACAAACAGAGGAATCGCAACCAGGGTAAAGCTGCCCATGGTGCCCCATATCTGCGAGGCCACCATATAGAAGGAATCGAATCCCCAGGTGAAATAAAGGAAGATCACCGAAACACCACCGAGAACAAAAGCCAGCGGCAAACCCAGTAGCAGGAAGAATAACAGCGAACCAAAAAACAGCAGGGTCAGGATTTCAATACTCACGACTGCTCTCCTTCAGAAGCGCTGTGATCCGGGCGGTAATAATCCAGGTTGAATGCAATGGCAATGTCTTCAAGGAGTTTTGCCAGGCCCTGCAGTACCAGCAGCCCTGTTCCGACAGGAATGGCAAGCTTGACCGGCCAGACCGGCGGGTTCCAGGCAGAGTAAGAGGTTTCCCAGTTTGATATGGATTCGCTGGCTATATCAATGCCAAACCACAGCAGTGCAAGGGTAAAAATGAAAAATATCAAAGAGGTGACGATGTCCATAAACGCCTGGTTGCGAGGCGATAGCTGCGAGTGCAGAAGATCGACATTGACGTGGCCCCGATGAGCCATGATGTAGCCTCCGGACATGACCGCATAAACGCCGAACAGCATCTGGGTAAGCTCGTTGGTCCAGACTGTGGGTGCGTTCAGCAGATAACGGAAGCCCACTTCCAGCAGCAGGAACGCGAACATGGCAAAAACGAGCAGGGCTATCCAGCGCCCGACAAAGTCATTAAGACGGGTAACCCCTCTTATGAATGCGGTCAGCACACTCATGGCATTCTCCAGGAGGATGTTGGGTTTTTCAGGGATAAAAAGGCCGGACGTCAAAGACTCCGGCCTGTATCACTTATTTAAACTCGCGGATCAGAGGTAGCCGAGTTCGGCCAGGTAGCCCTTCAGCATATCCAGCGCCTTCTTGGCGTTCTCGCTACGCTCGCCTTCCTCGTCCCACATTGCCTGTGCGGCCTTTACCAGCTTGTCCTGAACTTCATCTGGCAGAACGTTCACCTGTACACCCTGTTCGGCGATGACCTTGGCCAGAGTTATGCGCTCCTTATAAAGGTACTCGTTGGTACGGACCCAGAATTGCTCGTCGAGCGCATCCTTGACGATCTCCTGCATGTCTTCCGGCAACTTGTTGAGCGCCTTCATGCTGACAATGATGACGTCAGTTCCCGCGATGTTCAGGGCCGGTTGAACGTGGTACTTGGCCACTTCATACAGGGCCATGCTGGCGGCACCCTGAGCTGCACCCCAATGGGCACCGTCAACGATGCCGGAGTCCAGTGCCGAATAAAGCTCGCTGCCTGGAATATAAGACGCTGCAGCACCCGCTTCGGTCAGGAATTTTTGCAGAACACCGGAGGAGCGAATCTTCAGGCTGGTGAAATCTTCCCAGTTTTTGATAGGCTTTTTGACCACCATCTCGGTGGGATAAACCTTATCGGTCGCCCAGTAAACGTCGTGCTCTGCCGCTTCGTCACGGAGCATCTGCTCAAAGCCCATGCCTTGATGGAAGTATTCAGCCTCCCAGACGTTACGGAACGCAAAGGGCAGGCCGGAGGCAATGCCGGCAAGGGAGATTTTGTCCTGGGCATAGGAGGGAGAGATTGTGCCCATTTCCAGAATGCCGCGGCTTACGGCATTAAAGGTGTCCTGGGCTTTGAACAGAGCGCCTGCTTCATAGAGTTTCAGCTTCAGGCGCCCGTCTGTGCGCTCGTCCAGGACTCGCTGTAGCCTTACCAGGCTGTCAGTATAGGAACTGCTGGCGCCGGGCCAGTGGGACTGCACTCTCCAAGTAAATGTCTCTTGGGCTGCTGCGGGCGCAGCGCTTAGGGCAGCGGAAACCCCGATGGTAAGGGCTGATGCGTAAACTGTGAGGTTTTTTCGTGCTTTGGCGAAGAGATTCATGACTATGCCTCGTTCGTTGTTGTAATGATACTTCTTGTTGTTTCACTGTGCAGAACTATCGATTGCAGGGTGAATTTATGTTTTCTGAATCTATCACATGATTGGGCTTTTGCAATAGGATGTTTTATGTGTAGACAGCAGAATGTTCTTAATAAGGGTAGACCAATGATTGACAGTCAGCATTCCCATGGTGTGTTCCAGCTTGTTATCAACCGTCCCGAGAAGAAAAATGCTCTGACCCGGGAAATGTATCAGCAACTGAGTGACGCCGTAATCCGTGCCAATGAGGATGAGGCCGTAAACGCCATTGTTATCTCTGGCGCCGGAGGTGTGTTCACTGCTGGCAATGATCTGGATGATTTTCGGGCTCGTGCTACGGATGAACATCCAAAGCCCTCTGCCGGCCTGGCGTTTATCGAAGCGCTAATGGACTGTGATACGCCGGTTATAGCTGCTGTCGAAGGCCTGGCAATCGGTATCGGCACAACTCTGCTGTTACACGTGGATGTTGTGGTAGCTGCAGAGAATGCGAAATTCAAAACGGCGTTTGTGGATCTCGGGCTGGTGCCGGAGGCCGCTTCCACCGTGACCATGCCCCTGCATTTGGGCGCGCGCAGAGCCACAGATCTGTTGCTGTTGGGCGAGGTAATCAGTGGCAGCGATGCCAGGGAATGTGGGCTGGTAAGCCGGATTGTGGATGATGGGCAGGCGCTGGTTGAGGCGTTGGCACTTGCAGCGAGCCTGGCAAACAAACCCCGTGAAGCTCTGCGGGCCAGTAAGCGACTGATCCGCGCTCCCTGGCGGGAGCAGATTAAACAGGCACTGGAGCGGGAACGTCAGGTGTTTTCTGAGCGGCTTCGGTCGGAGGATTGCCGGGCCGCTCTGGCCAAGCTGACCCGGCGTTGACCGGGTTTAACGCGTGATCGTTTGCCAGTAAGGTTCGCGCAGCTCCCGCTTCAGAACCTTACCTATGGTGGAGCGGGGGAGCTCCTCGCGGAGCTCGATAGCGGAGATGCGCTGGCTTTTGCCCAGCTGTCCGTTAGCCCATTCGAGTATTGCGGGCCCGGAATCCTGGTGCCCGGGTTTTAGAACCACCAGGCCCAGAGGTGTTTCCCCCCACTGTTCACTTGGAATGCCGATAACCGCTGCATCGTCCACCGCAGGGTGAGCCAGCAGCGCCTTCTCAAGATCGACCGCGTAAATGTTGAATCCACCGGAAATAATCATGTCCTTGCGGCGATCGAGAATATAGATAAAACCGTCCTCATCGATTCGTCCCATATCTCCGCTGCGATAGAACACCTCGCCCTCAGGGCTTTCCCACAGCATTTCCCGGGTTTGCTCAGGCTGGTTCACGTAGCCTCGCATCATTGAAATAGCACGGCCAGCCAGCTCGCCGGTTTCGCCTTTCGGCAGTTCGTGGCCATCTTCGTCGATCACGCGCACTTCCGCGCCTTCTGTTGGTATGCCTACCGAGCTCCATTTGTCCGGGTGCGCGGCACAGTCGAGGCTGGTGGAAATGCCACCCTCTGTGAGGCCGTAAACCTCCCGTATGTTGCCGGGCCAGCGTGTCATGGCATCGGCTATCACGTCCGGTCTTAGCGGTGCGCTGGTGCAGAGCTTCAGCTTGAAGCTGGAGAGATCAAAGCGGTCAAATTCCGCGTCGGCCAGAATCCTCTGGTACTGCACAGGTACCAGCATGGCATGAGTCACACGGTGTGTTTCGGCCAGCTCCAGAAACCGCCGGGCGTCGAACTTTGCCATCACCACCAGAGTGCCACCGTGGAACAGCGTGGGTAACACAGAAACCAGTGTGGTGTTGGAGTATAGCGGCGTTGAAACCAGGTTAATGGCATCGCCATCCAGCCCGAAGCGGCTCATGCGCATCATTTGCCGCTGGCGGAAACGGTAGTCATGGAGAATGCCCTTCGGGGTGCCTGTGGTTCCAGAGCTATAGATGATGTTAAAGGCATCATCCAGTGATACGTCCGCAGGGCGGGCCTCAGCTGAGGCATTGGCAAGCCAGTCTCTCAGCGTCTGGCCAATTCCTTCGCCGTCTTCACCCAGGGCCATAATACGGTCGTCCGGTAATCCCTGCAGCCCGGGCCGGAAGCTGTGAAGGAGGTCCCGGTTTTTCCGTGACACAAACAGGAATTGCGCTTTGCAATCGGACAGCATCAGGCTCAGTGCTTCGGCGCTGGCCATGCCTGAAAGCGGCACCATGCAGCCGCCGGCGGTAAGTATGCCAAGATACAGAGCAACATAATCAGCGCTGTTTTCCGACAGAGCTGCAACTGAATCACCGGACTGCAACCCGGCATCTCGCAGGCGGTTGGCGATCTGGTTAGTCTGGTCCAGCAGGGCTCTCCAGCTCACCGTACCCTGTTCACTGATCAATGCCGGGTGCTCCGCGCGGGTGGTTGCAAACCTCTGTATCCGGTGGCCAATAGCCTCCATGGGCTCGTTCGGGGTTATGGGTGCGTACACCGGCATTTCGCTCAGGTTATTTTTCATTTTTGTGCCTTATGCTGCTATGGTGTTTTGACTAGTGAAATCCACTTCCGATTATATTGACTCAAAAGTGGAAGACATGACAAATTAATGCGAAAGCAAAACCGCTAGTGCAATAATAAAACCAGATACAAGGAGTAGCGGCATGGGGCGTTTTGAAGGTCGGGTGGCTATTGTTACCGGAGCAGGCAGCGGTATAGGCCGGGCAACTGCCTTGCGACTGGCCCGTGAGGGTGCTCAAGTGGTTATGGCGGATACGTCCGAATCGGGACTGGTTGAAACCGGGAATCTGATGCCGGAAGGTGCTGAGCACCTCCGTCGCCTCGTCAACGTTGCCGATGAGGCTCAGGTAAAAGACCTGGTAAGCGAGGCATTAAAGGCTTTTGGGAAAATCGACATTCTGTGCAACATCGCTGGTATTGCCAGCACAGGGAAAGGCCACCCATCGGTAACCGCAAACGAGCGAGACGAATGGGACAAGGTGTTGTCGGTTAATCTGATTGGCACCATGCTGCTCATCAAGCATGTCGCGCCGCACATGCAGGCTCGAAAACTCGGTTCCATTGTCAATACAGCTTCGGTTGCCGGTATCCGCTCCGGGGCAGGGGGCAATGCCTACAGCGCCTCGAAGGCTGGAGTGATCAACCTCACTATGACCGCTGCGTGTGACCTTGGCGATCACAATATCCGGGTGAACGCCGTCTGCCCGGGCCTGGTTGAGACTGGCATGACACGAGAGGTGTTTGATTACGCCCGTGCCCATGAAAAGGCCCACAAACTGGGCGCTCGCTGCGAACTGCGACGTTACGGCGACCCGGAAGAGATCGCAGCGGCCATTCTGTTTTTTGCCAGTGACGATGCCAGCTATATCACCGGGCAGGCGCTGCCGGTGGATGGCGGCAATACAGCCTCTCTGAACCTGCCAGGAATGAAAGTGTGATGAGTAAGCAAGTTGATGACACATATGTCGATGGTACAGAGTTGCCGGGCTTTCATAGCCTGCTTGGCTACCGACAGGCCTCCTGGGAGGAAAACGAAGCGGTTATTGCGCTGGAACTGCAGTCAAGGCATCTGAACCTCGGTGGCGTCATTCATGGCGGCGTGCTTACGTCTCTGCTTGATATAGCTATGGCCCAGGCCGGTACACACTGCCCCTTCCCGGGGCGTATGCGTAAAGCCATTACCTTGTCTTTGACCACCACGTTCACCGGCCAATGCTCCGGCGGCACCATTCGCGTGACCGGGCGCAAGCGGGCCGGTGGTACGCGGATTTTCAACAGCACCGGCGAAGTTCATGACGACAAAGGCAACCTGCTTGCCATCGCCGAAGGCACGTTCCGGATCCGGTCTGGCAGTGACAAGCCGGAAGGCGTTCCTATCTGATTTTCAGGCCATAAAACAAAACCTGACCGGTTTCTAAGGCCGGTCAACGAATAAATATCAAAAAGGAAGCCGACATGTTCGAGTTGTCTGACAAAGCTAAAAAACTGCAGGTGCAGTTGCACGAGTTTATGGATACGTACATCTATCCCAACGAGCACACGCATCACGAGCAGATTGAAAAAGCAGAGAACCGTTGGGCACCGGTTCCGATCATCGAAGAACTGAAGGCAAAGGCGAAGGCCGAAGGCCTTTGGAACCTGTTCCTGCCGGAGAGCGATCTGGGAGCCGGTCTGACCAACTTTGAATACGCCCACCTTTGCGAAATTATGGGCCGTTCTGAAATGGCGCCGGAAGTGTTCAACTGCTCCGCCCCGGATACCGGCAACATGGAAACCATCGCCCGGTACGGTAATGAAGAGCAGCAGGAGCAGTGGCTGAAGCCTTTGCTGGCAGGTGAAATTCGTTCCTGCTTCTCAATGACCGAGCCGGACGTGGCGTCCTCCGATGCCACTAACATTGCCTGCGAGATCCGTCGTGAGGGTGATGAGTATGTGATCAATGGCAAAAAATGGTGGTCCTCAGGTGCCATGACCACCACCTCCAAAATTGCCATCGTAATGGGCAAGACCGACCCGACTGCGCCCAAGCATCAGCAGCAGTCCATGATTCTGGTACCGCTGGATGCGCCCGGCGTAAAGCTTATCCGCTCGCTGACGGTGTTTGGTTACGATCATGCGCCCCATGGCCATGCGGAGATTCATTACG
Organism: Marinobacter antarcticus; assembly: GCF_900142385.1. Lineage (NCBI taxonomy): Bacteria > Pseudomonadati > Pseudomonadota > Gammaproteobacteria > Pseudomonadales > Marinobacteraceae > Marinobacter > Marinobacter antarcticus. The sequence continues at coordinate 241,587 of NZ_FRAQ01000001.1, read as the reverse complement.
AAAACGTGCGGGTTCCTGTCAGCAACATGTTGCTGGGTGAGGGGCGTGGTTTTGAAATCGCCCAGGGTCGCCTTGGGCCAGGCCGAATTCACCACTGCATGCGCACTATTGGTGTTGCGGAACGTGCGCTGGAGCTGATGTGCAAGCGTGCCAATGAGCGCGAGGCGTTCGGCAAGCCGCTGGCCAGCTTTGACTCTATCCGCAAGGACATTGCCCGCAGCCGTATCGAGATCGAGCAGGCGCGGCTGTTGACACTCAAAGCCGCACACATGATGGATACCGTTGGTAATAAGGTAGCCCGTCAGGAAATCGCCATGATCAAAGTGATTGCTCCAAGCATGGCGCTGAAGGTGCTTGACCGTGCCATTCAGGTGCACGGTGGTGCCGGCGTGAGCCAGGACACCTTCCTTGCGTCAGCATGGGCCAAGGTTCGGACGTTGCGATTGGCGGATGGCCCGGATGAAGTGCATCTGGATTCTGTAGCCAAGATTGAACTGCGTCAGTACCGCTGATCAGACTGAAACCTTGATGGAGGCGCGAGTTATGAATAACCCACTTTTTGATATGACCGGTAAGGTGGCCCTGATCACGGGTTCCACTAAAGGCATCGGCCGTTCAATTGCCGAAGAAATGGCCCGGCTGGGCGCAAAAGTCGTCATCTCCAGCCGCAAAGCTGACGCCTGCGAGCAGGTAGCAAACGAACTGAAAGCCCAGGGGTATGAGGCCATCGCCATACCCTGCCATGTTGGCAAGAAAGATGACCTGCAGAACCTGGTGAACAAAACCAACGAAGCCTGGGGCAGTATCGACGTGCTCGTATGCAACGCCGCCACCAATCCTGTTTATGGCCCCACCTCCGAAATGACCGACGAGGCCTGGGACAAGATCATGGACACCAACGTAAAAGGCACCTTCTGGCTCACCAACATGGTGCTGCCGCAGATGGCAGAAAAAGGCGAAGGTGCTGTTGTATTGCTATCCAGCATCGCCGGAATCCGTGGCAACACTACCATCGGGACCTACGGCGTATCCAAGGCCGCAGAAGCTGCACTGGCGAGAAATCTGGCTGTGGAGTGGGGACCGAAAGGCATCCGCATCAACAGCATCGCCCCCGGCCTGATCAAAACCGACTTTGCCCGCACACTCTGGGAAGATCCGGTACGCGTGAAGCGCGCCGAAGACAAAACCCCACTGAGAAGAATCGGCGACCCGGTCGACATCGCCGGCCTGGCCGTATTCCTGTCAACCAAAGCCAGCGCCTACATAACCGGCCAAACCATAGTAGCCGACGGCGGCGAAACTATTTGTTGAGACAGAGCCTCGCGTGTCGTGGTGAGGCCGGCGGGTGGTGTGTCTTTCTTCCGGGAAAAAGAACTCGCTGCGCTCAGACACCTTTGTTCCCTGCAGAAAGACACACCACCCACCGTCCGCTAACCGTTTGCAGGCTGCGGCACTTAAAGATTAAAGAAGGCTTAGACAAATCATGAGTATGAAGCCGGAATTGGTAGAGGTTCTGCCAGCACACAAATTCGATGAGTCCAGACTTCTGGTCTGGCTGCAAAAGCAGTTACCAGAGGTTGGTAACCGTCTGGCAGTCAGACAGTTTCAGGGTGGCCAGTCGAATCCCACGTTCCTGCTGGAAACCGACCGCGGCAGTTATGTTCTGCGGAAGAAGCCTCCGGGTAAAACCCTGCCTTCCGCCCACATGGTGGAACGTGAATACAAGGTGATGCGTGCGTTGTCCCAGCACACCAGTGTGCCAGTTCCTGATGTCCGGGTGCTTTGTGAGGACAGCGACATCATCGGTACACCGTTCTACGTGATGGATTATATGGAAGGCCGTATTGTCAGCCACTCCGCCTTGCGAGAGCTGGATCGTCAGGAACGGCTGCCAGCCCATCACTCTGCCATCGACACACTCGCAGAGCTGCACTCCGTTGACGTGAATGCCGTTGGCCTTGGCGACTATGGGCGTCCAGAAGGCTATGTGGAACGCCAGGTTTCGCGCTGGAGCAAACAGTATCTGGCTGCCAAAACAGACGATATGCCAGCCATGGACAAGCTTATGGCATGGCTGCCCGAAAATCTGCCTTCGACTGATGAGTGTGCTATTGCGCACGGTGACTATCGCTTCGGCAACCTGATGCTGGCTCCGGACAAGCCCGAGGTGATCGCCGTTCTGGATTGGGAGCTTTCTACGCTTGGGCACCCGCTGGCGGACTTGGCCTATTATTGCCTGCCCTATCATCTGCCATCGGATATGCCGGGCATGCGCGGGCTGCAAGGGGAAGATCTGGAAACACTGGGCATACCAAACGAGCAGGAAACCATCGCTCGCTACTGCGCCAAAACAGGCCGCGAAAGTATTGCAGACTGGCACGTCTATCTCGCGTTTTCGCTGTTCCGGTTAGCCTCTATCGTCCAGGGCGTCTACAAGCGTGCGCTGGACGGTAATGCCGCCAACGCCAATGCTCTGGAAGTGGGTAAACGCGCCAGCCTGCTGGCCGAAACCGGCTGGAAAATCGCCAGTGCAGGAGAGCAGGCATGACAGCACCCATCGTTCGGCGCATCCTTATCACCAACGACGACGGCATTAACGCCCCGGGGCTGGCGCGGCTGGAAAAGATTGCCCGTAACCTGGCAGAAGAAGTCTGGATTGTTGCTCCGGAGCACGACCGCAGCGGTGCGGGCCAGAGCATCTCCATACACCACCCGTTGCGGGTATACGAAACCGGGGATAAACGCTACGCGGTTTCCGGTACCCCGGCGGATTGTGTGCTCTATTCCCTTGCCCAGTGGTTCAGTGAAACACCTCCGGATCTTGTGTTGTCTGGTGTCAATTGCGGTGCCAACATCAGTGACTCTGTGCAGTATTCGGGTACGGTTGGCGCGGTGCTCAGCGCTCACCATATGAACATTCCCGCCATTGCCCTGAGTCAGGCCTTTCTGTCTCGAGAAGGAATCGACTGGGCGCCCGTCGAGCAATTTGGCGAAGCGGTAATCCGCAAGCTATGGCAGCCGGGCGAAAGGCGGGCCTGGAACGTGAACTTTCCTGCCTGCGAGGCAGGAGATATCGTTTCTGCGCGCTGGTGTAAGCAGTCCAGCGGTTCCATCCAGCAAGCTCGCCTGCAGGCAGGCCATGATTCCCGGAACCTGCCTTATTGGTGGCTGGGGTTTGATCGCAGCTCCCGGCATATCATAGCACCGGATTCCGATGTGGCTGTGCTGAGAGACAGGGCGGTTGCCATTACACCCCTGAGACATGAAGGCCCCTTGCCCGGGGATACCAAAGAATTTGATCTGTCGGCGATGCTGGCAGGCTGATGTACACCTGGAGACAACAATAATTATGTTCACACGTCACTATGCGGTCTGGCCTAAAGAGTTGCCCAAGACCATGACTCTGCCGAAAACCAGTGTTTTTACCAATCTGGAAATATCGGCACTGCGCTATCCCGATCACACAGCCATCATTTTCTACGATGCGTTCATCACATACCGTCGGCTGCTGGCGGAAGTGGAGGCCATGGCAGGTTACCTGCAGGCGCAGGGTGTGAAAAAAGGTGATCGAGTGCTGCTGTATATGCAGAATTCGCCGCAGTATGTGATCTCCTACTACGCGATTTTGCGGGCGGATGCGGTGGTGATTCCGATAAACCCGATGAACCGGGCCGCAGAGCTGGAACACTATATTGCGGATACGGGCTCGGCGGTATGCCTGGCGGGCCAGGAACTGGCTGAATATATTACGCCGCTGTTGGGAAAAACCGATCTGGAACAGATCGTGGTGGCTTCCTACAACACATACATCAAGCCTGATACCGACCTGGATCTGCCTGCGGAAGTAGCAAGCCCCGCCTGGTCGGGTGCTGTTCCGGGCGTAGTGAGCTGGGAAACCGCCATGGCGGCGGGCTATAGTCCCCAAAAGCATACAGCAGGCCCGGAAGACCTGGCAGTGATCCCCTATAGTTCGGGTACAACCGGCGCCCCAAAAGGCTGTATGCACACGCATCGCTCAGTAATGGCAACGGCGGTACACCGTGTGTTCTGGAACCTGAGCACTTCCGACAGCGTGCAGCTGGCCACCCTGCCATTTTTCCATGTGACCGGCATGACCGGCTCCATGAACGGGCCAATTTTCGCTGGCTCCACATCGGTGATTATGACGCGCTGGGATCGCACCACCGCATCAAGGCTCATTGAACGCTACAAGGTCACCGGCTGGACTAACATCGTTACCATGGCGGTGGACTTTCTTTCCAATCCGGATATAGGCAAATACGACCTCTCCAGCCTCAACATGATTGGTGGCGGAGGTGCCGCCATGCCCGGCGCCGTTGCGGAAAAGCTGAAAAGGCTGACGGGGCTCGACTACATTGAGGGCTATGGCCTGTCAGAAACCATGGCTGCAACCCATATCAACCCCAATGCGAAGCCCAAGGCCCAGTGTTTGGGTATCCCCGTGTTTGATGTGGACAGCCGGATTATTGATGTGGATACCCTGGAAGAGAAAGCGCCGGGTGAAACCGGTGAGATCGTTTCCTGTGGCCCGCAGGTAACCATCGGCTACTGGAACCGGCCGGCGGAAACCGATGCGGCGTTCGTCGAAATTGATGGCAAGCGTTTCTTCCGCACCGGCGATCTCGCCTATTACGACGAAGAGGGTTACTTCTTCATGGTCGATCGCCTTAAGCGAATGATCAACGCATCCGGATTCAAAGTGTGGCCTTCGGAAGTTGAGGGCATGATGTACCGACACCCTGCCATTCATGAGCTTTGTATTATCTCGGCCCCGGATCCCAAACGTGGGGAAACGGTGAAAGCCTGTATCGTGCTCACACCTGAAGCGGAAGGCATCACCAGCGTTGAGGACATTACGAGTTGGTGCAAGGAACAGATGGCGGTCTACAAAGTACCCACCATTGTTGAATTTGTGAGTGCCTTGCCAAAGTCCCCCACGGGCAAGCTGATGTGGCGATCGCTTCAGGAGGAAGAGTGGAAGGGAAGGGACGGATCATGAATAATAAGCCCAGTATTCTGATTGTGGGTGCCGGAGCTATTGGTAGCTTCTACGGCGCCATTCTGAAGAAAGCCGGTTGCTCCGTGAGCACTGTGTTGCGCTCAGACTATGATGCGGTCAGAGCCCGGGGTATTCGTATCACAAGCGCGCTGGGAGATCTGTCCTATCATCCCGACCATGTATATCGGGATGGTGACCTGCCGGAAGAAACGCCGGACTTTCTCATCTTGTGCGTAAAAGTATTGCCCGGTGTGGACCGGGTTGCACTGGTTGCGCCCTGGATGGGTGAGAAGACCCGCCTGGTACTGATCGAAAACGGCCTGGATATCGAAACCGAGCTTGCCGATGCCTATCCGGAGAACCCTCTTATAAGCTGCCTGGCCTTCATTGCCGCAAGCCGCACAGAATCCGGTATCGTTGAACACAAAGCCTACGGCAAGTTAGTGATGGGGCGTTATCCGGAAGGTGTTGATGAGAGCTGCCGGGTTTTGTCTCAGCTGTTTACAGAGGGTGGCATTAAGGTCGACCTGACAGAGCGTGTCGTGGGCGAGCGCTGGCGCAAGTGCCTCTGGAATACCCCGTTCAACCCTTTATCTGTTATTGCTAACGGTGCGGACACCCGAACTATTCTGGATACGGCGGGTGGCGAAGAGCTGATCCGGGCCATGATGCGTGAGGTGATGGAGGTGGCTGCGGCAGAAGGCTATCCAATGGATAAGGCGTTGATCGATCAGAACATAGAGGGCACCCGCAAAATGCCTGCCTACAAGAACAGTATGGCGCTGGATTATCTGAATGACCGCCCGGTTGAACGGGAGGCAGTATTGGGTAACGTGGTGACGTTAGCCAAGCGTCATGGCATTGCAGTGCCTCACCTGAATACGGTGCTGGTGACTCTGAAAATGCGCGCAGCGCTGGAGGGGCGGGAATAGTATTTAGGCAGTATTTAGGCAGTATTTGGATAGTATCCGGAGCCCCCTTGCGGGGCTACGGATAATGTAATTCTGTTCAAAAGTTTTGTTCAGAAGTCTCGTTCAGACTACATACATGGCGAGGTTTTCTGCAACGCAGGCCGGCTTGTCCTGCCCGTTTATTTCCACGGTGGTTTTGTAAGTCGCCAGGGTTCGTTTGTCGTCCACCGGTACAACGTCTATCAGCTCGACTCTGGTGCGGATCTCCGAACCCACCGGCACTGCCGCTGGAAATCGCAGCTTATTCAACCCGTAGTTAATCGTGGCCTTCGTACCCGTTACCCGCAGGGCCTGGGGGTTGAGCCGGGACATCAGGGATACCGTCAGATATCCATGAGCGACCGGGCTTTTCCAGGGCGATTCCCGCTTTGCCCGCTCCACATCCACGTGAATCCACTGGTGATCACCCGTGGCATCGGCAAACGCTCCGATCATATCCTGGGTGATGGTAAGCCAGGGGCTGTAGCAACACAGGTTCCCTTTATGGCTGGCCAACTTGTCGAGTTGTATTTCCACCATGTTATGCCCTTCTTAGACTGCGTAGCCGGGGGTTTTGCTGTCGAGAAGTCGCAGCAGTGCCGGCCAGGTGAGCGCCGCTGCGCTACCCAGGGCTTGTGACTGTTCTGCGGTAGTCCGGATGGCCTGCTCGGAAGGCATATACACTGGGCCGCAACTCTGTGCTTTAACTTGTATCTCGCAGGCTTTCATCAGGAAGTACAGGTACGTAAAGGTTTCCGGTACGTCTTTACCGGCAGTCAGAACACCATGATTGCGCAGCAACATCATGGATTTGTCCCCGAGGTCCCGTATCAGGCGCTCACGCTCATCCAGGTTCAGAGCTACACCTTCATAATCGTGGTAACTCAGGTGCGCCAAACAGAGCATGGCCGTCTGGCTCAGGGGCAGCAGGCCGTCTCTGTGGGCGGAAACGGCCACGCCATCTGCGGCATGAAGGTGCATGACGGCACCGGCATCGTCGCGCCCCATGTGCACAGCACTGTGTATGGTGAAGCCTGCCGGGTTCACCCGGCCAAGACCGCCGGATTCCACAACCTGTCCGTCCCTGTCCACTTTCACCAGAGAGGATGCGGTGATCTCGTGGAAGAGCAGGCCATAGGGGTTAATGAGAAAATGGTGCTCGGGGCCAGGCACCCGGGCGGAGAGGTGGGTGAAAACCAGATCGTCCCACCCGAACAGGGCAACAAGACGATAGGCCGCAGCCAGTTCACTGCGAACCTGCCACTCGGCTTTTCTCAGAGTGTCGGCGCCGGTATTTGAGGTGTTTGTTGTCATATGTTGTTCACCTTATTTCTCACTTTGCATAAAAAAGGGGGTGGCAAGCCACCCCCGAAAAAGACCTCTGACTGATCAAAAGAGGTCTCAGGCTCACTGATCAAGGAGTTTAGCTTGCCTGTAAAAGGGAGGCGTAGTTTTCCAGGTGAAAATCATCGTCACCCAGCTGGTGATTGATCATGATCAGACGCTTGGCGTAATGGGCAAAATTGTATTCCCATGTCATGCCAATGCCACCGTGGGACTGTATGCCCTGTTCGGAAATGAACTGCCCGCTGCGGCCGATAACGTTTTTAGCAGCAGACAGCACGCGACGGCGCTCATCGCTCTGTTCTTCATCTGCCACGCTGGCCGCCAGAATAGCCATGGAACGGGCCTGTTCCAGTTCAGACATCATGTCTACCATGCGGTGCTGCAGTACCTGGAACTTACCGATAGGTACGCCAAACTGCTTGCGCTGCTTGAGATAATCCAGAGTCAGCTCGTTGGCGGCTTCCATAACACCGACAGCTTCCGCACACAGTGCTGCAATGGCACGGCCTGCCTGATACTCAATCACCTCGGCGGCACTGCCTTCTTCGCCCAACAGTGCATCAGCACTTACCTGAACATTGTTCAGCGTAATATCACAGCCTTTTGAACCATCAATGGTCGGGTAAACACGGCGCTCAATGCCTGCCGTATCTGGTTTCAAGGCAAACAGGCTGATGCCGTTAGCATCGCGGGTGTCGCCCGAGGTGCGAGCGGAGAGCAGAATGACGTCAGCACAATGCCCACCAATCACAACGGCCTTGCGGCCATTGAGCAGGTAGCCACCGTCTTTTTTCTCGGCGCGGGTTTCCACATCGTTCAGATTGTAGAAACTCTGGGGCTCCTGAAGCGCAACCGCTGCTTGCAGTTCGCCGCTGGCAATGCCGCCCAACCAGGCTTCTTTCTGGCTATCGTTGCCGGCCTGGCTGATAAGCCCACCGCCAAAAATGACAGACTGCAGGTATGGCTCCAGGCAAAGGCCACGGCCCAGTTCGGTCATAACCGACTGCACTTCTACACCGCCACCACCGAAGCCGCCCAGCTCTTCTGAGAAGGGCACAGATGTTAGCCCAAGCTCACTGAGCTGCTTCCAGAAATCCACGCTGAACCCGGCATCGGTTTCGCTGAACCCCAGGCGCTTTTCAAAACTGTATTCACCGCGCACCAGGCGGGCCACGGTGTCCTGCAGCATCTGCTGCTCTTCATTGAGTCGGAAATCCATGGTCGCCTCCTTAAAGCCCGAGAATCATTTTCGACACGATATTTTTCTGGATCTCGTTGGATCCGCCGAAAATCGAGAGCTTACGATTATTGAAGTACTGAGCTGAAAGGGGTGCAGCATTTTCGTCTGACAGGAACTCGCCTTCATAATCAAGGTTCAGTTCTTCTTCCACAAACGGAATGGAATAGGGCCCAATGGCTCTGCGCGCCAGGTCGTTAATAGCCTGGCGGATTTCTGTGCCCTTTACCTTCAGCATGGAGCTTTCCGCGCCGGGCATGCCGCCGCCTTCAACTGAGGCAATAATGCGGAGGTTACTGATCCCCGCAGCCATAAGGTCAATCTCAACCTTGGCAATGCGCTGGCTGAACGATGAGTCTTCAATCAGCGGGCGGCCATTCTTGATGCGGCGAGATGCCAGCTGCTTCAGGTGAGACAGCGCGGCTTTGGACAAGCCGATGCCGGCCAGGCCGGTGCGCTCATAAGTCAGCAGGAACTTGGCGTAAGTCCAGCCTTTGTCCTCTTCGCCTACGAGGTTCTCAACCGGAACCTTCACATCTGAAAAGAAGACTTCGTTCACCTCGTGCTCACCATCAAGGGTGATGACCGGGCGCACTGTGATACCTGGTGTGTTCATATCGATCAGCAGGAACGAAATGCCTTCCTGTGCCTTCACCTCGGTATTAGTGCGCACCAGGCAGAAAATCATGTTGGCGTACTGGCCAAGTGTGGTCCAGGCTTTCTGGCCGTTCACGATGTAGTGGTCGCCCTCGCGCACTGCGCGGGTCTTCAGTGATGCCAGGTCAGAGCCGGCGCCGGGCTCGGAATAGCCTTGGCACCACCAATCTTCACCGCTGAGGATGCGGGGAAGATAGGTCTGCTTTTGTTCTTCGTTGCCGAACCTGATGATAACCGGCGCCACCATGTTCACACCGAACGGGATAGACCGGGGTACGCCGTAATGACAGGACTCTTCATCCCAGATGTGCTTCTGAACCGGTGTCCATTTTACACCGCCATACTCTTCCGGCCAGTGCGTGGCGTACCAACCTTGCTTGCAGAGAATCTGCTGCCAGCGCTGGTGGTCTTCTTTGGACAGGTGACGGAAACCCTTCACTTTGGCGGCAAGGTCTGCCGGCAGTTTCTCTTCCAGGAACGCCCGCACTTCGTTGCGGAAAGCGAGCTCCTCGGCGGTGTAGTTCATGTTCATGATTAGCCTCGTCGTGTTGGGCTTTTTGGTATCAGCTAAACGCTGCGATTCCGGTCTGGCCGCGGCCAAGAATCAGGGCGTGGATGTCATGAGTGCCTTCATAGGTATTCACAGCTTCGAGGTTCATGACGTGACGGATTACGTGGTATTCGTCGGAGATACCGTTACCACCGTGCATGTCGCGGGCAACCCGTGCGATGTCCAGAGCCTTGCCGCAGTTGTTGCGCTTGAGCAGAGAGATCGCATCCGGAGTGGCGTCACCAGCATCTATCATTCGGCCCAGCTGCAGAACGGCCTGCAGGCCTAGAGTAATTTCGGTCTGCATGTCTACCAGCTTCTTCTGGATCAGTTGGTTTGCGGCCAGGGGTTTGCCGAACTGCTTGCGCTCAAGGGTGTAGCTACGGGCTGCGTGCCAGCAAAATTCAGCGGCGCCCAGAGAGCCCCAGCTGATGCCAAAGCGGGCTTTGTTCAGGCAGCTGAAGGGGCCTTTCAAACCCTCCACTTCCAGCTTGTTTTCTTCTGGTACAAAAACATCATCCATAAAGATGGAACCAGTTTCTGAAGCGCGAAGCGAGAACTTGCCAGGAATTTTCGGGGTTTCAAGGCCTTTGGCGCCTTCACGCTCGATGACAAAACCGTTTATCTTCCCATCCAGCTTCGCCCAGACCACGCACACATCAGCGATAGGGGAATTAGTGATCCAGGTTTTGGATCCGCTCAGCAGGTAGCCGCCATCCACTTTTTTGGCGCGGGTTTCCATGCCTGCCGGATCAGAGCCGTGGTTAGGCTCGGTCAGGCCGAAACAGCCAACCATCTCGCCAGAGGCCAGCTTGGGCAGAATGCGCTTCTTCAGGGCTTCCTGGCCAAAGGCATGAATCGGGTGAATAACCAGTGAGGACTGAACGCTCAACGCGGAGCGGTAGGCAGAATCAACGCGCTCTACCTCGCGGGCGATCAGTCCGTAACACACATGACTGAGGCCTGGGCCGCCATATTGTTCCGGCAGGGTGGCGCCAAGCATGCCCAGGTCGCCCATCTCGTTGAAGATGTTGCGATCAAACTTTTCATGGCGATTGGCCTCGATGATGCCCGGCATCAGGCGCTGATCACAGAAACTGCGAATACTGTCCCGAACCTGGCGCTCGGTTTCATCCAGTTGTTTGTCAAACTGCAGCAGGTCATCCCAAGGTGCAGAAGCCATGTTGTTTCTCCTCAGTAAAATCAGTTGTTAACCCGTTCAATCACAGCGGCAATGCATCTTCCGTTGGGGTTCAGCCGAGAACCTGGGGAAGGGCGTCCGGGGGTAAAAGATCCCGGACTGCTTTGTCATTTGTGCTAGTATAGTTTCATTAAGCGAAACTGAGTTTTGTATTTACTTGGCAAAAGACTAATCCGGGTGTGTGTGAAATGCAAGCAGAGACCATCTCTGTCAGCGTGATCCTGACAAGGATAGAGCAGGCATGAGTACTGCAGATCGTTGGTTGTTACCTTTTGCGGTTTTGACTGAGCTGATGGCTATAGGCTTTTCCAACACTCAGCTCAGTGCAATCGCGGGCGTGTTATTCATTTTTTGTTTTCTGTGGGCGGGTGGTCGCCTGCAGACATACTCCCGCATTCTGTTGCTGGTGTCTTTGGCAGTGACTGCGTGGTTTTCTGTTCGTGGTCAGCTGGGCATGGACAGGTTAATCAAAGCCTCTGCTGATGCTGCGTTTTACGCCGCATTTCTTGGCAGCCTGGGGATGATGCAGTGCTTGGTCAGGCGCTTTGAAGTGCTGCGCAGGATTCACGATATCCTGTTGGGTGGTCGCGCGATCTGGCTGTATCCTAAATACGCTCTGGTTAGCTGTGGTGTCGCCTCTGTGCTGAGTTTCGGCATGATGAACCTGTTGTGTGGCAGCCTTTCGGAAACCCTCCGGGAGCGCGGGATCACCGGTGAGTCCCGCCTGCAGTGGCTGCGCAGCGTTCTGATCAGCGCGCTTCGCGGTTTTGCGCTTGTTCCCCTGGTGGCGCCAACCAGTGTCGCCGTGGCCATATTGACCCGGGAGTTGCCTCAGTTAAGCTGGTCTATGCTTTTGCCCTATGGGGTTGCGGCGTCAGTGGTTCTGATTGCGGTTGGCTGGTTGCTGGAGCAGCGCCGTTTTCGGCAGGTCAGTAGCGAGCGTGTGGATCTGGAACAATGGCCGCCGGGCACTTTGCGGCTGTTGGGGCTGGTTCTGATCGTATTTATAATGATGGCGGCTATCGTCGTTTTGACTGATTTCAAAGTCTCAGTCGCCGCCATGATGGCCGTGCCATCTGTTACGCTTCTTTATATGGCGTGGCAGGAAAGGTCGCTTGGGGTTGTGCTCAAGGAGAGCGTGACTCAGGTTTCGGCCATGAATAATGAAATGGCGATCTTTGCCGCGTCGGCGATTCTGGGGGTGTCAATCTCCAGCGTGATTCCAGAGGATGCCCTGAGTGGCCTTGTGACCTCCGCTGGGGGGATGTGGCTGCTCGCTGTGGCCGGTCTGCTGATTCTACCGCTGCTATCAACCATTGGGATTATCCCGATTACGGTGCTCAGCGTTCTGGCTGGCTTGCTGCCGCAACTCATTGCGGAAGGCATGGACCCGATTCTGATATCCGTAGCTCTGGTTATCGGTTTTTCCCTGGCGATGATGCTTTCGCCCTTTGGGCCGTCTGTCATGCTGCTTTCCCGTTTTGGTCAGGTGCCGCGCTGGGTGGTGGCATTCCGCTGGAATGGCGTGTTTGTATTAATAGCAGTGCCATTGTTACTAGCGCTTCTGGCTTTAGAGATCGTTATCTTGCCAACCATTCGGTAAAGGGGTGTTTTCGGAGCCTTTTCTTTTATCAGGCAGAACGATATACCAATTATTACTCATGTCTGGCAGTTTCTCGGACATCAGGATGCTGCCTGAAAAGCGTATGTTTCATTTTTCGATGCGAGTTTTGACCTGAGTTTGTGGTACTTGCATTCATCAACGATTAAAATGCTGCATACTTTATATTCACAGAATTTATAGCCCGGAACACGGGAGCAGGCGACGTTGTTGGAGGGCGCCATATTATGTCAAAAGCAAAAACCACTTCACCGGGGCTGATGGCCGCTTCCGGTGACGGCGAACCGGTGAAGCCGGAGAAGGATCGGAAGTTCGTCGAGGCGCTGTCCCGTGGTCTGGATGTGTTGCGTGCCTTCAGTCAGGGCTCGGTGATTCTTGGTAACCAGGATATTGCCCGGCTTACCAACCTGCCCAAGCCAACCGTGTCCCGTATGACCTATACCCTGACCAAACTGGGGTATCTCAGTTACAACACCCAGCTGGAGAAATATCAGCTCAGCTCCGGTGTGCTGGCATTGGGTTATGCTTACGTATCCAACTTGAAAGTCCGTCAGTTAGCCAAGCCTTACATGGATGAGTTTGCGCGCCAGACCAATATGTCTGTGGGTTTGACCTGCCGTGACCGGCTCCACATGATCTATGTGGAAAACCGCCTGCCCCCGGAAGCTTCTTTGCTGCGGATGGATATCGGTATCAAGCTGCCTATGGCGACCACGTCTGCAGGCCGGGCCTACTACTGCGCAGTTGCAGATAAAGGACGCAAGGTTATTGAAGATGCGATGGAGCTAAAGTACGGCCCGGAATCCTGGCCTGAGAAGAAGGAAGGGCTGGATCGCGCCATGGAGGACTACAAGAAGTATGGCTTCTGTCTTTCAATCGGTGAGTGGGATCGCAATATCAACTCCGCAGGTGTGGCTGTTCACCTGCAGGACGGCACTATCATGACATTGACGTGTGCTGCACCGTCTTACCTGGTTTCGGCTGAAAAGCTTCGCGGCTCTATTGCCCACCAGCTTGCCATGCTTGCAAGTGACATTGAGACACTGGGCGTTTAATCCGGTTCCGGAGCGCCATACCCGCCGGTATACCCCGGGCTTCACAGAAAACCGCAGGATTCGTTCTGCGGTTTTTTTGTGCCCGGTTTTAAATGGTGGTTGAAACCCGGAGAGAACTTGTATTAAATCGTATGCATGTTTCGCTTGATAAAACTAAATTTCATATAGAGCGAGGGAGAGGTTATGTCTGAGGTCGTAAATTACAATCGTGAAGGCAGTATCGGCGTGATTACCGTGAATTACCCGCCGGTCAATGCCCTCAGTCATGCGGTGCGTTCCGGCCTGGTTGCCGCTCTGGAGCAAGGGCAGAAGGATTCAGAAGCCAAGGTGCTTTTGTTGGTGTGTGAAGGCCGTACCTTTATTGCCGGTGCTGACATCCGCGAATTTGGTAAACCCATGCAGGAGCCGGGGCTGCCCGCAGTGGTTGAACAATACGAAAACAGTGACAAGCCTCTTGTTGCAGCGATCCACGGCACAGCACTGGGTGGCGGGCTGGAAACGGCTCTTGGTTGCCATTACCGGGTTGCACTGAGCAGTGCCAAAGTTGGCCTGCCGGAAGTAAAGCTCGGCCTGTTGCCGGGTGCCGGCGGCACTCAGCGTTTGCCTCGTCTGACTGGTGCGCAGAAGGCGCTGGAAATGATTACGTCTGGTGAGTTTGTCGGGGCTAAAGACGCCCTCGCGCTGGGCATCGTGGATGTCGTTGACGACGGCAATGATGTGAAAGCCGCTGGTCTTGCCTATGCACAGCAGATTGCGGATGAAGGCAAGCCGGTGCGCCGGGTTCGTGATCTGACGGACAAGGTTTCGGCCGACAAGGGCAGCGAAGTATTTGATCAGTTCCGTGCCGTGCTGCAAAAGAAGGCCCGTGGTCAGTTTTCTCCGTTCAAGTGCGTAGATGCTGTTGAAGCGGCTGTTAACCTGCCGTTTGCTGAAGGCATGAAGCGCGAGCGTGAACTGTTTATGGAGTGCATGGACTCGCCCCAGCGCGATGGTCTGATTCATTCGTTCTTTGCGGAGCGTGAAGTTTCCAAGGTGAAAGGGCTGTCAAAGGATACGCCGGTGCGCGATGTGAACAGCGCGGGCATCATCGGCGCGGGCACCATGGGCGGTGGTATCGCCATGAACTTTGCCAACGTGGGTATCCCCGTCACCATTGTGGAGATGAAGCAGGAAGCCCTGGATAAAGGGCTGGGCATCATCCGCAAGAACTATGAAAGCTCCGCAAAGAAGGGGCGCATCACGCAGCAGCAGGTGGAAGACCGGATGGCGCTGATCACAGGTAGCCTGCGTTATGACGATTTCAAAAATGTGGATCTGGTGATTGAGGCTGTGTTTGAAAACATGGCGGTCAAAAAAGAGATCTTCGCGAAGCTGGACGATGTCTGTAAGCCCGGAGCCATTCTGGCCTCCAACACTTCTACTCTGGACATTGACGAAATTGCGTCTGCCACCAGGCGCCCTGAAGATGTGGTGGGCATGCACTTTTTCAGCCCGGCCAACGTGATGAAACTGCTGGAGAATGTTCGCGGAAGCAAGACCTCTGATGAGGTGAAAGCGACTGTGATGGCAGTGGCCAAGAAGATTAAAAAGGTAGGTGTACTGGTCGGCAATTGCCACGGCTTTGTTGGCAATCGCATGCTGCACAAGCGCGGTGCCGAGGCCATGGCTCTGGTAAACGAAGGCGCCACACCGCAACAGGTAGACAAGGTTCTGACGGATCTGGGTTATCCCATGGGCCAGTTTGCCATGTCGGATCTGGCAGGTATTGATGTGGGTTATCGTATCCGCGAAGAGCTTCGCAATGCCGGTGAGAATGTAGCGCCTAGCTGGATGGATAAGCTTGCCGAGCAGAACCGCCTTGGTCAGAAAACCATGGCGGGTGTTTACAAGTATGAGGAGGGCAGCCGCAAGCCTGTTCCGGATCCTGAGGTTGAGGGGATTATTGAGGATTTCCGCAAGGAGCAGGGTATCAGCTCCCGGGAAATTACTGTCCAGGAAATTCTTGAACGCTGCATGTATGTGATGGTGAATGAGGCAGCCAAGATTCTGGAGGAAGGTGTTGCTGATCGGGCTCTGGATATTGATGTGGTCTGGATTTATGGCTATGGCTTCCCGGCATACCTTGGTGGTCCGATGTTCTGGGCTGATCAGGTGGGTCTGGATGTGATTCTGGCTGCTGTGGAGAAGTATCACGGTGATGTGGGTGGGGAGCAGTGGAAACCTGCTGATCTGCTGAAGCAGCTGGTTGCTGATGGGAAGAAGTTCGGCGACTTGTAAGACCGTTATTGGCTGGTCTCTTTTGCCATATGCTTAGGGGCTGGCCCGATATGGGTCACTTTTTCTACTGGAAAAAACAACTCGCTTTGCTCAGACATTTTTTTCCGACAGAAAAAGCGACCCATACCGTGCCGATTTGATCAGCGGATTTTTATCTTTGCGATATTCCGATGAAGGGTAGGCACTCCATCTTTATTTTGAGGTAATTCTTATGTCAGACGCACTTATTGTTTCTACCGCACGCACCGGTCTTGGGAAGTCTTACCGGGGCGCTTTGAATAATACGCACAGTGTGGATCTTGCGGGGCATGTTATTAAACATGCGGTTGCGCGTACTGGTATTGATCCCGCAATTTTTGAGGATGTGATTCTCGGCGCAAGCTTTCAAGAAGGTGCACAGGGCAGGAATATGGCTCGTCTGGCGGCTATTCGTGGCGGCTTGCCAGTGACGACTGCCGGGTTGTCTATTAACCGTTTTTGCAGCTCTGGTCTGCAGTCTATCGCTATTGCTGCGCAGCGTGTGGTGTCGGAGAAGGTGCCGGCGATGGTAGCTGGTGGTGTGGAGTCTATTTCTCTGGTGCAGAACGATAAGTTCAACAGCTTTCACGCGACCAACGAGTGGCTGATGAAGCACAAGCCTGAGCTGTACATGGCGATGATTGAAACGGCGGATATCGTAGCCCAGCGCTATAACGTCAGCCGTGAATCTCAGGATGAGTATGCGCTGATTTCCCAGCAGCGTACGGCTGCCGCGCAGGAAGCAGGCAAATTCGACGACGAGATCGTGCCTTTCGACGCGACGATGCTGGTGAAGGACAAGGAAACCGGCGAAGTCAGCAAGAAAGACGTCACTCTCACGCGCGACGAGTGCAACCGCCCGAGCACGACGCTTGAAGCCCTTCAGGGTTTGAAGGCAGTGCGTGGTGAGGGTAATTTTGTCACGGCAGGTAATGCCAGTCAGTTGTCTGACGGTGCGTCTGTTTGCACCGTGATGAACAGCACTTATGCCGAGAAAAATAACATTGAGCCCATGGGTATTTTCCGTGGTTTTGCAGTGGCAGGGTGTGAGCCGGACGAGATGGGTATTGGCCCGGTGTTTGCCATTCCCCGCCTGCTGGAACGTAATGGTCTGACCATGGATGACATTGATCTGTGGGAGCTGAACGAAGCCTTTGCGTCTCAGGTGGTTTACTGTCGTGACCGTCTTGGCATTCCCATGGAAAAGCTGAACGTTAACGGTGGCTCCATTTCTATCGGCCACCCCTATGGCGTTACCGGTTCCCGCCTTGCCGGCCATGCGTTGATTGAAGGTAAGCGTCGCGGTGCCAAATACGTTGTGGTTACCATGTGCATAGGTGGTGGCCAGGGAGCTGCGGGTCTGTTTGAAGTCGTATAATTGATGAGGGGTGCGACAACGTGCAGCAAAAGATCATCAACCCACAGGATCTGGCATTCCAGCTCTACGAGCTTCACAACGTAGAGCAGTATCTCAGCTATGATCGCTACTCTGATCATAGCCGGGAAACGCTTCAGGCCGCGCTTGATCTGGCATTGAAGGTCGCTGCAGAGGAGTTTGCTCCCCATGCGCGCCTGGTTGACGAGGAAGAACCTCGCTTTGAAAACGGTCGTGTGGAAATGCGCCCCGAAGTTAAAAAGGCGCTGGGCGTGTTGAAAGACACCGGGCTGATGGCGGCTGGCCAGGATTACGAGCGTGGTGGCATGCAGCTGCCGGCGGCTGTGGCGCAGATGTGTGTGGGTTTGCTCAAAGGCGCAAACGTTGGCACCCAAGGCTATGCCGGCCTGACCATTGCCGCGGCCAACCTTATTATGGTGCAGGGCTCGGAGGAACAGCAGGCCCGTTTTGCCGAGCCGATGATGGCTGGCCGGTTCTTTGGCACCATGTGCCTGACTGAGCCCCATGCGGGCTCTTCCCTTGGCGATCTGCGCACCCGCGCTGAGCCTCAGCCGGATGGAACCTATCGTCTGTTCGGTAACAAGATTTATATCTCCGGTGGCGACCACGAACTGAGCGAGAACATCATTCACATGGTGCTCGCTCGTGTGCCGGGCGCACCCCTGGGCGTTAAGGGCATTTCCCTGTTTCTGGTGCCGAAAATTCTGGTTGATGAAGACGGCAATCTTGGCGATCGGAACGATGTTGCGCTGGCAGGTCTGATTCACAAGATGGGGTATCGCGGCACCACCTCTACCATGCTCAATTTTGGTGAAAAACACGGTGCTGTCGGTTACCTGGTGGGCGAGGCCAACAATGGCCTGGCGGCCATGTTCCACATGATGAACGAGGCTCGCATTGGTGTTGGCTTAGGCTCCGTAATGCTCGGCTACACCGGTTATCTGCACGCGCTGGAATACGCTCGCGAACGCCACCAGGGCCGGCCTATCGGGGAAAAAGACCCGGGCGCACCGCAGGTGCCATTGATTCGCCACGGGGATATCCGCCGCATGTTGCTGGCCCAGAAAGCCTACGTGGAAGGCGGGCTGGCCCTGTGCCTGCAGGGTGCAATGCTGGTGGATGAGAAGAAATTCGCCACCACGGATGACCAGCGTAACCTGGCCGCAGGTCTGCTCGACTTACTGACTCCGGTGATCAAATCCTGGCCTTCGCGCTATTGCCTTGAGGCCAACAGCCTGGCGATTCAGGTACACGGTGGTTATGGTTACACCCGGGAATACCCCGTGGAACAGTTCTACCGGGATAACCGTCTGAACCCTATCCACGAAGGCACCCACGGTATTCAGGGCATCGATCTGCTGGGCCGGAAAGTGTCCACGGCTGGCGGTCGTTTTTATCGGGAACTGATGGGGCGCCTCGAAGCAACCATTGGTGAAGCCAGGCAGGAATCGCGGCTTGCTGAATCTGCGGATTGTCTTGAACAGGCGATGAAAGCAATAACGCAAGCCACAGACGTTATCAACGGCGAGAAGGCCAATGGTGACAAAGAGAAAGCTCTGGCGAATGCCACGCTTTATCTCGATGCCTTTGGCCAGGTTGTGGTTGGTTGGCTCTGGCTTCGACAAGGCCTCAAAGCCATTGCCGGGCTAGCTGGTAAAGGTGAACAAACGCCGGCGTTTTACGAAGGTAAAATTAAAGCCTGCGAGTACTTCGCCCGTTACGAACTACCCGGTGTGGTGAGCGCCGCAGAACTGCTGAAAGCTCTTGATACAACAGCGCTTGAGATTCATGAGGATCAGTTCTAGAAAGCAGAAAGGGCGCACCCGAAATGGACAGAACAGCCAAAGCCCTGACAATTATCTCTACTGATGAGTTTTGAATTCATTTAAGTGACGAAACAGGAAGCCCGCTATGAAAACCAGAATCACCGAGATGTTTGGCATCCGCCACCCGATCATTCAAGGGGGGATGCACCATGTCGGCTACGCTGAGCTGGCATCAGCCGTCTCCAATGCCGGGGGCCTGGGTATCATCACAGGGCTGACCCAGCCCACGCCTGAGGATCTTGCGCGAGAGATTACCCGGTGCCATGAGATGACCGACAAACCTTTTGGCGTGAATCTTACCTTCCTGCCTTCTTTTAATGCGCCTCCTTATCCTGAGTATATCGCCGCGATTATTGAAGGTGGTGTAAAGGCGGTTGAAACGGCGGGGCGCAGCCCGGAAAAGTATATGCCTCAGCTCAAGGCCGCAGGCATCAAGGTGATTCACAAGTGCACCTCCGTACGTCACGCCCTGAAAGCGGAAAAGATTGGCTGCGATGCGGTCAGTGTTGATGGCTTCGAGTGCGGCGGTCATCCCGGTGAGGACGACATACCGAACTTTATTCTGTTACCCCGTGCGGCTGAAGAACTGAAGATCCCTTTTGTTGCCTCTGGCGGTATGGCGGATGGCCGTAGCCTGGTTGCAGCCATGGCGCTGGGAGCCGAGGGCATGAATATGGGCACCCGTTTTCTGGCCACCAAGGATGCCCCCATTCACGATAACGTCAAACAGGCGATCGTGAAGGCTGATGAGCTTCAGACTCGCCTGATCATGCGCAACCTGCGCAACACGGAAAGGGTTCTGAATAACGCCGCCGTTGAGGAGATCATCCGTATTGAAAAAGAGAAGGGTCAGGCGGAAACCATCGATGATATCCGTCACCTGGTAACCGGCGCCAAAGGCCGTCTGGTACTGCAGGAAGGTAAAATGGACGAAGCAGCCTGGAGCTGCGGCATGGTGGCGGGCCTGATTCATGATATCCCGACCTGCGATGAGCTGATTCAGCGCATCATGGCGGAAGCCGAGACCATTGTGTGCCAGCGCCTGGCTGGTTTTCTGGGATAGGCACAGCCCAGCAAGGTCCAAGTCCAGCAGAGCCAGTGTGCCCAGTTCGCCACCTTCGGGGGGCGGGCACTTGCCATGCCAGTCACTTTACCGGCTTTTTCTCAAGCTTCCGGGCCAGAGTTCGGCGATGCATGCCGAGCCTGCGGGCGGTTTCGGAGATATTGTAATCGGTTTCCGCCAGCACCTCATGAATCCGCTCCCACTCCAGCGTTTTGATGGATGTGGCGCGGTTGGTTACCGCGATGTTGGTCGTGCCCGCTACGTGCTCGAAGGCAGCTTCTATATCGTCGGTGTTTGAGGGTTTGGCGAGATAGTGGCAGGCGCCGAGCTTGACCGCCTCTACTGCGGTATTAATGCTGGCAAAGCCGGTCAGTACTACAATTAACATCTTTGGATCGTGTTTGTGGAGCAGCTGCACGCATTCCAGGCCCGACGAGCTGCCTGTCAGCCTGAGGTCAACCACTGCATAACCGGGCGAGAAGGTGCTCAGAAGATTGGCTGCCTCATCATGAGTCGCTGCGATCAATACCTCGTAATCCCGACGCCGAAACGAGCGTGCCAGGGTGCGGGAGAATGCCTCGTCATCTTCAATGATCAGTAGCAACCTTGTTGCCGACATCAATAATCCATCCTTTCAGAAATTGTCCCGCTCCGGGCTTACCCCGGGGGCCGCCACGTTGCAGGAGGATCTTCGATTGCAATCGCGGCCAGCGGCAGAGTCAGCTTGACCCGGGCACCACCTTTCGCCCGATTGTGTGCCTCTACGGTGCCGCCCAGACGCCGGGCGACGTTAACACTCAAAAACAGCCCGAGGCCACCGCCGGGTTTGCCTTTACTTGACTGGTAGGGCTTGCCGAATTCAGCCAACATCTCCGGTGGAAAGCCCGGCCCCCGGTCAGACACTTCCAGCTGAAGCAACTCGTCATTCCGGCCGATCTCCAGGCTCACCCATTGTGGCGATGCCTCAAGGGCGTTATCAAGCACGTTCCAGATCATCTGTTTCAATGCGGTATCAAAAACCACCGGGCAGTCTTCTATAATACGGTTGTCGTACTGAAATGTCTCAATCGACCGAATATTACGCCACTCCTCGACCAAATCCTGTAAAAAGGTGCGGAGCGTGGTTTTGACCGAGGATTCGCCTCGGGTTTCACCGGCCGACAGCAGAATCCCGCTGACGATGGTTTTGCAGCGTTGCAGCTGAGCCTGCATTTCGGCGATTTCATCCTGCAGTTCGACCTGTCCGGTCAGCTCGGGCATTCGCCGCCAGTCACCCAGAATGACCGACATTGTTGCCAACGGGGTGCCCAGCTCGTGAGCCGCGCCGGAAGCCAATAAACCCATACGCACAATATGCTCCTCTTCGGCGGCCCGTTGGCGTAAATCCGCCAGCTGTGCATCACCAGAGCGCAGGTTGCGGGTAATTCGGGTAATAACAAAGGCCAGCAGGATGGCGTTCAGCGCAAAGCTGATCAGCAGACCTTCGAGATAAGCGCTGGGAAAAGGATGGGCGTGGCTGGTCAGTGGTGCCAGCGGAACATAGTAGACGGTCATCGCGGCAAGGCTGATGCTGGTCAGCCCGACAATGATCCAGGTAGCCCAGACCTCAAGCAGTACCGCGCTGAGAATAACCTGCAGCAGAAACAGGAAAGCGAAGGGGTTGGTAGCGCCGCCGCTCAGAAACAGCAGCGCGGTCAGGCTGACGACATCCACCAGCAGGGCCAGGAACAGCGGCCTGTTGGTTACCGACTGGTGCAGGCGGTCGCGCCAGAGACTGAACAGATTGAACAGAATCAGCCCGGCAATAACCAGCAGCATTGGCAGCAGTGGCAATTGATACTCAAAAACCAGACTGACCACGGCGATGGTGGTTATCTGGCCGAGCACAGCAATCCAGCGCAGCTGAATCAACAGTTGCATGTTTTTGCGGCCACCGGCGATGTCGCCGCCCGCCTTCTGGTGCGGTTTCGGTGTCAAACGGGGTTCTCCCTGGCTGGTATTCACGATTTACGTCAGGAGTGTCGCGCCGGAATATCGTCCTGTGGTGCGTTCTATTGTCTGGCAGTCTGCCAGCGCTGGCGCTTTCGCACCAGCCGCTCTTCGCGGCCAACCCAGAATGCGCCAGCACCGACCATCAGGGCCAGTACAAACCAGGTCAGGGCGTATTGCAGGTGGTGATTGTAGAATGAAATTACCGTGAGGCCGCCGACCGGTTCCCGGTAGGTTTGTTTCAGGGAGTGGGGTGCCCGTGTTTCACCCCGGGCTTCGGCGTCGATAAAGAACGGGGCTACCCGGGCAATGGGCAGGGCTCTGGCGGTAGCGATTGCCTCAACGTCGCGGGAGTACCAGCGGCCGGTGGCCGGGTCGTTGTCCCTTAGCACGCCGCCCCCTGTTTGGCTGAGCCGAAGCAGGCCAGTAACGGTGACCGGCTGATCGTTGGCCGTTCTCGTGGCCTTCTCGTTGGGCGTTTCGGTCACGAATCCCTGGTTGATCATCACCAGGCTGCCGTCGGCCTGTTGCAGCGGCGTCATTAGCCAGAAACCCTGGCCCAGATCAGTCGATGTTTGTACCGGCGTGGTTTTTTCATAGAGCAACTGGCCGGTCACGCGTACATGAAGGTAGGCATCATCCCGTTCATTGATGGCCGGCCAGACGTCCGGGCCGGGGGCAGGGGAGGCGGGTGCTTCCACCCGTTGGTTAACGCGCTCAATCAGATTCTGTTTCCAGCCCAGCCGTTGCACCTGCCAGATGCCCAACGCGGTGAACCCGCTAAAAGCCAACAACGCGATCAGGGCCCATATAACAATAAAGGTGGTTGATCGGGGGCGCGGCGCTGGCTCGCCATGGCGGGCTTTGCCGGTCACTGGCTCTGCATTTCCAGTACTGGCTCTGACATCAGGCCGGGCATCATATTGATATTGAGGTTATACATTACCCAGACAGAGCCGGCCAGGGCAATGAACACCAGAATCAGTGTGAAGATCAGTGCCAACAGGTTCCAGCCGCCTTCGGCTTTCGGGCTCATGTGCAGGAAGTAGATCATATGTACAAAGATTTGTACCGCGGCAAAGGCCAGTATGACCAGCGCGGTGAGTTCGGTGCTTTCAATAACGTTGGCCATCACCAGCCAGAAGGGAATGGCGGTCAGGATGACCGACAGTACAAACCCAATCATATAGCCTTTCAGCGTGCTATGCCCCGGGTGCGTTTCTTCGCCATGGTGCCCCTGATAGTGATCATGGTTGTCCCCGGACGGTGGCTGTGCGTTGTGTTGGCTCATTACAGAACTCCCATCAGGTAGACGAAGGTAAAGACACCGATCCAGACCACGTCAAGGAAGTGCCAGAACATCGACAGGCACATCAGACGGCGGCCGTTTTCTGCATTCAAACCAAAACGCTTGACCTGCACCATCAGCACGATCAGCCAGACAATGCCGAAGCTGACGTGCAGGCCATGGGTTCCTACCAGCGCAAAAAATGCGGTCAGAAAGGCGCTGCGCTGTGGGCCGTAGCCCTCGCTAAGCAGGTGCGTAAACTCGTAAAGCTCCAGGCCAATAAAAGCCGCACCAAACAGGCCGGTAACTCCCAGCCATAACAGGGCACCGTTGACGCGTTTCAGCTGCATCTGCAGCATCGCAAAGCCGTAGGTGATTGATGACAGCAGCAGGAAACTGGTGTTCAGCGCTACCAGAGGCAGATCGAAAATATCAGCCCCGGTGGGCCCTCCAGCGAAGCTGTTACTCAACACGGCATAGGTGGCGAACAGGCCTGCGAACAAGAGGCAGTCGCTCATCAGATAGAGCCAGAAACCCAGCAGCGTGCCCTGTTCCGGGTGATGTTCGCGCACATAAAAGTGCGAGCTGGGAAGGTTCTGTGTGGCGTCGGTCGCGTTCGTTGTCATATCAGGCGTACCTATCCAGCTGTTGTGACCGTTCGTTCTCGATGCGGGTAACGTCTTCCGCCGGAATGTGATAATCACGGTTGTAATTGAAGGTGTGAATAATAATTCCGCCGATCAGCGCCACAAACGAGACGCCCGCCAGCGGCCACATGTGCCACACCAGACCAAAACCACAGGCTGCACTTAGCATCGCCAGCACAAAGCCAGCCGCCGTGTTCTTGGGCATGTGGATTGGCAGGAATCCGTCCCGTGGCCGCTCATAGCCGTGCTTTTTCATGTCGGTCCAGGAATCGTTGTCGTAGACTACCGGGGTGAACGCAAAGTTGTATTGTGGCGGCGGCGATGAGGTGGACCACTCCAGAGTGCGGCCATCCCAGATGTCACCGGTGTGGTCACGCAGTTCATCGCGACGGCGATAGCTGACCACAAACTGGATGATTGAGGCGACGATGCCGCCCAGGATCATCAGCGCGCCGATGGCCGCAACCACAAACCAGATCTGCAGTGACGAATCATCAAAGTGATTCATGCGTCGGGTCACACCCATCAGGCCGAGCACGTAAAGCGGCATGAAGGCCGCGTAAAAGCCGATAGTCCAGAGCCAGAACGACCATTTGCCCCAGTAATCATCCAGCTTGTAGCCGAACGCTTTCGGGAACCAATAGTTGATTGCTGCGAACATGCCGAACAGCACGCCACCGATGATCACGTTATGGAAGTGCGCCACCAGGAACAAACTGTTGTGCAGCACGAAGTCAGCCGGCGGCACGGCCAGCAACACGCCGGTCATACCGCCAATGGTGAAGGTGACCATGAATGAGACTGTCCACATCATTGGCAGCTCGAAACGGATACGGCCGCGATACATGGTAAACAGCCAGTTGAACAGCTTGGCGCCGGTCGGAATCGAGATGATCATGGTGGTGATGCCGAAGAAAGCGTTCACACTGGCTCCGGCCCCCATCGTGAAGAAGTGATGCAGCCACACCAGGTACGACAGCACGGTGATGACTATCGTGGCGTAGACCATGGAGGTATAGCCAAACAGACGTTTGCCACTGAAAGTCGCGACCACTTCGGAAAAAACCCCGAAGGCAGGCAGTATCAGAATGTAAACTTCCGGATGGCCCCAGATCCAGATCAGATTGACATACATCATCATGTTGCCACCCATATCGTTGGTAAAGAAATGGGTGCCCAGCATGCGGTCCATCGAGAGCATGGCTAACACGACGGTCAGGATAGGGAATGCCGCTACAATCAGGATGTTAGTGCACAGGGCGGTCCAGGTGAAGATCGGCATTTTCATCAGTGTCATGCCCGGAGCGCGATTTTTGATGATCGTCACCACAAAGTTGATCCCCGATAGCAGGGTGCCGACACCGGCTATTTGTAACGACCATATATAGTAATCAACCCCGACACCCGGACTGCCCTGAATGCCGGACAGCGGCGGGAAGGCCAGCCACCCGGTTTTCCCGTACTCGCCGACAAACAGCGAAACCATGGTCAGGCCGGCGCCAGCTGCGGTCATCCAGAAGCTGAAGTTGTTCAGGAACGGAAACGCCACATCCCGAGTGCCCAGTTGCAGTGGCACAACAAAGTTCATAATGCCGACAATCATCGGCATGGCGACAAAGAAGATCATGATCACGCCGTGAACGGTAAACAGCTGATCATAGTGCTCCGGGGGCAGGAAGCCCTCGGAGCCGCCAAAGGCCATCGCCTGCTGCGCCCGCATCATCAACGCGTCACTGAAACCCCGCAGCAACATGACGAACGCCAGAATGATGTACATGATGCCGATTTTCTTATGGTCGATACTGGTGATCCAGTCGCGCCATAGAGTGCCCCAGAACCGCTTATGGGTGATGAAGCCCACCACCCCCAGACCGGCGAGCGCGGCGATGACAAAAGTCACGATCAGTATGGGCTCGTGATAGGGGATCGACTCCAGTGAAAGTCGACCGAAAATCAAGCTGGTCAGATCTGTCTCGTCCTGCATTGTCAGTCTCTTAGATCAATTGAGGTGATCGGCCTGCCATCGGCAGACGCGTCGTCGCCTTTGCCCATCATCATTTGGTCCATGCACATTTTCCCTTCCACGACGCATCGGTTCAGAATCGCGTGATACAGATCTGGCGCCACTGTGCTGAAGTAGGTGACCGGCGTGGCAGCGCTGGGCTGCGCCAACTGCAGGTACTCGGGCCGGTTCAGAGTGCCGCCTTGCTTTTTGGCTTTTTGCACCCAGGCATCAAACTCGTCGTTCGATACGCCGTGGTATTTGAAGCGCATGTCCGAGAAGCCGGCGCCGCTGTAATTGGCGGAAAAGCCCTGGTATTCCCCCGGCTCGTTGATTACGGCGTTCAGTGTGGTTTGCATACCGGGCATGGAATAAATCTGGCCGGCCAGCGCCGGTATATAGAACGAATTCATTGTGGAGGAAGACGTAATGTGGAAACGGACCGGCGTATCGACCGGGGTCACCAGTTCATTGACCGACGCCACGCCCTGCTCGGGATAGATAAAAAGCCATTTCCAATCCAGTGACACCACCTGAACATTCAGCGGCTCGTGATCCGCAGCCAGCGGCCGATCGGCATCAATCCGATCAAGTGGACGATAAGGGTCCAGCTTGTGAGTGCTGATCCAGGTGATCAGTCCCAAGGCGATAATAATCAGCAGGGGCACGCCCCAGATCACCAACTCAAGCTTGGTTGAGTGGTCCCACTCCGGATGGTAGGCGGCCGTTTTGTTGTTCTTGCGATAGCGCCAGGCAAAGAAGAAAGTCAGCAAAATGACCGGCACGATCACAATCAGCATCAGCAGAGTTGAGACAATGATCAGGTCTGCCTGCTGGGAGGCAATATCCCCCGATGGGTCCATGACCACCATGCCACAGCCACCGAGCAGGGTGAGCGGGAAGAGGGCGAGCCCGTATCTAAGTCGTGGAAAAGGCATGTAAGCAAATCCAATATAGAAATGGAAAGGCCGACATTATAAAGAGCGGGAATACGCTTGGCGATTGGACAGGTTGTCCCGTACCTTATCCGAAAGAATCATCGTACACTGCGCTAAATATGTTCAGTTTTGAGGATAGAAGATCATGACAACTACTCGTACCCACAGCGATGCTGTGCCTGCCGATACGTCGGGTCACCAGGCACCGATCACACCCGGCGAGATTGCAGTTGGTGTCAGTATCGGCCGGGCGTCCGAGTATTTTGACTTCTTCGTGTATGCCATCGCGTCGGTGCTGGTGTTTCCGGCACTTTTCTTCCCGTTCGAGACGCAACTGGTCGGCACCCTTTATTCCTTTGTGATTTTTTCGTTTGCCTTTATTGCGCGACCGTTCGGCACCGTTATGTTCATGAAGTTGCAGGAACGTTTCGGGCGCGAAGCCAAATTAACGTTAGCGCTGTTCGCCCTGGGTACCACCACGGCCGGTATTGCATTTTTGCCGACCTATGATGACATCGGTGCCTACGCCATTGTGCTACTGGCGCTGTTCCGGCTAGGGCAGGGGTTTGCGCTGGGCGGCGCCTGGGATGGGTTGCCCTCGCTGCTGGCATTGAATGCCCCCGCTAACCGTAAAGGCTGGTATGCGATGGTCGGCCAGTTGGGCACGCCGGTCGGGTTTATTGTAGCGGCCAGTCTGTTTGCCTACATGCTGGCGAACGTGTCGGAAAAAGATTTCTTTGAATGGGCCTGGCGCTATCCGTTTTTCGTGGCCTTTGCCATCAACGTGGTTGCGCTGTTTGCTCGTTTGCGCCTGGTGGCAACCGATGATTACGCCAAGCTCCTTGACCAGAGAGAGCTTCAGCCTTCCAGCGTTTCAAAGCTGGCCAAAGGTCAGGGTCGGGTGGTGCTGATCGGCGCTTTGGCGACGCTTGCCAGCTACGCGTTGTTCCATCTGGTCACCGTTTTCCCACTGTCCTGGCTGAGCCTTTATTCTGATCGCACGATCACCGATATCCTGATGGTCGAGATCGTTGGCGCGTTTTTCGCTTTGGGCGGTGTGGTTCTCTCCGGAATACTGGCTGACCGCATTGGGCGGCGCACTATGCTTGGCAGCCTGGCTGCACTGATCGCTGTCTTCAGCCTCTTCATACCGGCGTTTCTGGGCGGCGGTGAACTCGGCGAGAACCTGTTCATTATCATTGGCTTTATTCTGCTTGGGCTGTCCTACGGCCAGGCGTCCGGGGCTGTAACGGCAAACTTTGAGGCGCGCTTCCGGTATACAGGTGCTGCTTTGACGGCCGATATGGCGTGGTTGCTGGGGGCCGCTTTTGCACCCCTGGTGGCTTTGGGCCTGTCGGCGCACTTCGGGGTTACATCGGTGACGCTCTATCTGTTGTCCGGTGCGGCGAGCACTCTGGCGGTTCTCTGGTTCAACAAAGCGAGTTACGCGCGGGATCAGTGATCTCGACTCGCTGCCGTTGAACGCTGCAGTGCTAGCGAAGAAGCTAGGCAGCTCGCGGGCCTGCCTGCAGGCTCTGGCATTGGCTCACGTGTGAGCTTTTCCCGGGTTTACCGGGTAATCGTCTTGCTGGCAGATACCGACCAATCACTCTCAAGACCGTTTGTATCTATGGCTTTGATGGCGAAGTACCAGGTGCCCTCAGCAAGCCCTGCGACTTCGTATTCCATCGCCTGACCATCTTCCACAACCGCTTCATTAGACCTCTCTTCAATGCTTTGTTCGGTGCCGTATCGCACGATGTACTTTTCAATCTCACCCATTGCCAGTGAATCCCCGTTGACGCGGGTGGAAGGTGCATTCCAGCTCATTTTCGCGGACCCGGTTACCGGCGCCGGTTCAGGAGCAGGCTCTGGGGTCGGTACGGGTTCAGGAACAAGTTCTGGGGCCGGTGCGGGTTCAGGAACAGGCTCGGGAGTTGGCTCCGGCGCTGGCTCAGGAACCGGCTCAGGCTGAGGCGAAGTAATATGTCCTGTTGAACTCAGAGTGTCTTCAAGGCTCGTGACAGCATCGGCCAGAATATTGTCCTGAACGCCCGTATCTATTAATAACGCCTGCAAATATTCAGCCTGAAGCATGCCTGCCAGCGCTAACAGCTCAACGCTCAGATTCAGATTACCCCCGGCGCTCAGAGGCAGGTCTCCATTTGCCTCAGAGCTCGCCCGGGCGGTTTCAAGCACATCACCCAGTGTGCGCCAGAGATCACCATCTACCAGGCTCAGAAATGCGATATTCAGCAAAGCGGTCTTCAAATCCGACGCTTGAACGCTACTTAAATCAGGCGCTGCAAGATCTACAGGCCTCCTGGACAGTGCGCCAGCATCAAGCCCAAAGCGCTCTTCCTGGTCCCCAAGTAGCTCCACGAACCGGGACAAACTGCCATCCGGAGATTTGAGGAATTTTTCAAATGCCAAGGTTACCAGTGGCGTTAAAACAACACTCCGGTTGGGGTCTGAAGGATTCACAAGCGATTTTAAAACCAGGTTACTTCCCGGCCAGAACCATTCGCCAAAGCCGACGCTAACGCGCGAAGGCGTTATACATGCAGGTTGAGCATCACAGCGCATGAGAGTTTGGGTATCTGACTGCAGAATCACTTTCAGGGGTTGGTTTGAATAGTCTTCAGGTACTGAAATGCGGAACCCACCATTCTGGTTAGTCCTGACCGTTTCACCTATCTGTACCCAACCGCTATCCATGGCGCCAGGCTCGTGATACCAGATAGATATCAGCCCTCCCTCAATGGCGCCCTTGACTGCATAGCCCTCCACCCATA
This sequence comes from Marinobacter antarcticus, assembly GCF_900142385.1. Taxonomy (NCBI): domain Bacteria; kingdom Pseudomonadati; phylum Pseudomonadota; class Gammaproteobacteria; order Pseudomonadales; family Marinobacteraceae; genus Marinobacter; species Marinobacter antarcticus. The sequence continues at coordinate 211,710 of NZ_FRAQ01000001.1, read as the reverse complement.
GCTTTTGGTTTTCAGTTTCGCCAGAGGCGGAGTCGTTACCGGGAGTGCTCACCGATGCATTGGGCGCTTCAGCTGGCGGGGTTGCTGAATCAACGCCGCCGCAGGCCGAAAGCAGCGAGCTTAGCGCTATGGCGAAAAAGCCGAGCCGTGTGCGTGTATGGAAGGTGGTCATTGCAACTCCAGGGAAAGTGGATGCTGCAATGCTAACGGCCAAAGGTGTCAAATGGTGTTAAAAATGGCGCCGTTTGGTTACGGAATGCGTCAATTTACCGCCATCTGGTATTCGCCTTTACCCGGTTCCCGTTTTTTCCTGACGGTAAAGGCCCAGCCAACGGCTTCGGTGCGCTACATGGTTCGCGCAAACAGACCAAAGGGCATGGCCTTCAGCACGTAACTTACGGGTGTCCATGGCCACCAGGGTACGTAGGCCCGGCGCTTTTCCTTGTCGATGGCTTGAACCAATGCACGCACGCCGGTGTCCAGATCCACCCGGAAAGGCGCATTTTTGGTGTCCCGGTTAATGTCGGTGAGAATGTAGCCTGGCATGATGTTACTCACCCGGATTGGCGTACCTCTTGTGTCCAGCTGCAAGCCCTCTGCGAGAGAAGCCACGGCGGCCTTGGTTGCGGCGTATACATTCAGTGCTCCACGAAAGCCGCGCACGCCGCTGACCGAGGACATCAGCACCAGGTGGCCGCTGTTCTGTTCCCGGAAGATTTCCATGGCGGATTCGCATTGGGCGATGGCGGCTACAAAGTTGGTTTCGGCAGCCTGGCGATTGGACGAAAACTGGCCGCGACCGATGGCTGATGAGCTTCCAATGCCTGCGTTGACAACTACCCGGTCCAGACTGCCGAACTCCTGCTGGAAAGCCCGGAAGACCTCAAATACCTGCTCGTAGTCACACACATCGAGAGGGCGCACAAGTACGCGGATATCGGGGTAGTTGGTCTGCAACTCCTGCTGCAACTCGCTCAGCTTCTCGGCGCTACGGGCGCATAACGCCAGATTACAGCCCTTCGCCGCCCATGCCCGCGCCATTCCTTCACCCAAGCCAGTGCTTGCTCCGGTAATCAGGATGTTTTTTCGCATAGTGTCTTCCTTAGTGAGGCGTTCTGCTACCAAGTGTCCGGCAGAGTCTGTTAACGCAGTTGTTGCAATAAATGGATATCCGCACAGTGTAACTCAATGTAAAGTTGTTGGCCGCAAACGAGCCAGTATGCGTGTTAATTCAGAGCCAGTCACAAATGCGCGCTTGCAACACCCAGATTTTTGTACTTGAGCATTACCTCCGCATCGCAACTGGAAACCCGAAAAGCTGGCTGTCCGCGCTTCAGGTGCTGACCGGCAGTCCACGGTTGTCGCAAGAGGTGAAAGTGTCGCCTGGTTGTGCCGATTTCGATTCCCGCCTGTCATTTCTCAAGGCGGAAAACGTTAACGTGTGCGGTATCTACCTGCGTTCCGCGTCCAGTATCGTCGGTTCCAATGCTGGGATCGCGACGATCATTATGCCTGTCCAGGGGAGCGTTGATTTTGAGGTTGAAGGCCGGCATTTTTGCTGCACCCCCGGGGTTCCTTTTGCGCTCAAGCCAAATGCAGAGTTTCGTGCCCGGCTGTCATCGGAGGTCCACCTTTTCATTGTTCAGATTAGCGAAACAATCTGGATAAATGCGAACGATTCGCTGGAAAATGGCGATGCTCAACTCGCAAAAATACTCAATAGCTATTTGCTTGAAACACCATTTTTTCGGGATCATCATCATGCAAAGCAACGGATCCGTTGCTTTGAGGAAGTCCTGGCACGTTATCTGGCAGGCGAAAGGTCGGCGGCTTCGACGGTTCAGAATAAAGTGCTGATTGGAGAGGATCGAAGGATATGCACGGCCCTGGAACAGATCAATGACCGATTAGCAACAGATATTGAACTGGAAACAATAGCCCGGGATGCAGGCCTGAGCCTGAGAAACTTCTATTACCTCATGAAAAAATATACAGGTATGACACCTTACAATTACTGCCTGTCACGCAGATTGGTCAAGGTCAGGGAGTCCCTGATCTGTTGCTATCGCGAGGAACCGGGAGTCGGGAATCATGCGCTGAAATGGGGATTTAATCATGCGGGCCGCTTTTCATCGTATTATTACGACCATTTCGGTGAGTATCCCAGTGATACTATTCAAGGCCTTGAGGTATTGAAACGGAATTCTGCAAAGGTGGCTTCGGTCAGCACAGGCGCTTCGGGGCAGAAGACATTGTGGTATACCTCTGCGGATTCTTCCTCTTGAGAGGTGTTGGCTGCAAGTGGTCAACCCATTTACCTATTCGCAAATGCTGACCTTGTTACGGCCATTGGCCTTACTTCGATAAAGTGCCTCATCTGCCCGTATAGAAACATCTTCGAAGCAGCTATCTGAGCGGTGGAGCTGTGATACGCCGAGACTGACGGTTGTGCACGCCCAGGCATCGTCGAGTCTGAAGCGTGCTTCTCCAACCGATTTCCGGATTCTTTCCGCTAAAACTCGCGCATTCTCCATATCGGTTCCGCGGAGCAGGATCGCGAATTCTTCGCCGCCCAGTCTGTAGGCATGATCCGATGCCCTGAGTTGGTCAGTGACGATAGTGGCGGATTGGCTGAGGACTTGATCGCCCATGGCATGCCCGTACAAATCATTGATATTTTTGAAGTAATCAAAATCATAGGTGATGATAGACGAGTTGGTTCCGGAACGGACGAATTCCGAATAGCGACTTTTCAGATCGCGGTTGAATTGCTTCCGGTTGAACAGCCCTGTCAGTTCGTCGGTAACCGATTCTGTGCGCAACTTTTTTTCCAGGTTTTTCTGGTCAGTGATGTCACGCATGACACCAAGCACGATATGGTCCATCTCCTGATGAACGGTCTCTTCGATCCAGCGTATTTTGCCATCTTTTTTACGTATTCTGTAAGTGGCCGTCTTGCCGGATACAGTTCCCCAACGACCATGTATGGCATCGAAGTTCTGCCGGTCTTCGGGAATGCAGCGGTTGCGTATTGTGCAGAAGGAAGGGTGGTCCGCCTGTCCAAGGTCCAGAATTCTGGGAATCACGGCGGACCAAACCAGTTCATTTGTCCGGAGGTCAGCCTCCCACCAGGCCAGCCCTCCGACCTCCTGAGCCTTGGCCAATCGGAGATTTGCTGATTCAAGCTTTTCTTTCATCGCCTGTATTGCCGCTCTGTCAGAGTCGTCGCGAATGATGGCAATTGCATAGTCTGTGGATTCGACCATGATCTGGCTTAACATGACGGCGACCGGAAAAATGGAACCGTCGGCGCGGCTGCCATGAAAGCGAAGCCCTGATCCCATGGGGCGCTTCATTGGCTCGCTGAAAAAGCCCTCAACGTGTTGTTCGTGAGCGGTTCTCGAATGTTCTGGTATCAGGATGTCCAGTGAATCGCCTTCCAGCCGTGTCACGCTCGTTAAAAAAATGTCGGCCGCTTTCTGGTTGGCATTGATAATGGTTCGGTCCCGACTGATGAGAATGGCTGCATCGGGAATCGCATTGATCATCCACCTCAGGTTTTCGGAAGTCATTGGCATAGGTGGTCTGGCTAGTCCTGATAGGTATTTTTGATTTTTGCAAAGCTGTCGACGTCATCAAGGAACAGGTCGACCAGCTCCGGATCAAAGTGCTTGCCCCGGCTTTCCCGTATCAGTTGCACAGCATCTGCTATCGGCCAGGCTTTCTTGTAGGGGCGTGCGGAAGTCAACGCATCAAATACGTCGGCCAGTGCTGCAATTCTCCCGGAAAGGGGAATATTTTCACCTTCTAATCCACTTGGATAGCCGCTCCCGTCCCATTTTTCGTGGTGGTTGATGGCAATTTCACGGGCCATGACCATGAGTTCGTTGTCATTACCCTCCAATAGCCGCCCACCGATTTCAGCATGGGCTTTCATGGTTTGCCATTCTTGCGGATCCAGCTTTCCGGGTTTTAACAGGATGGCGTCGGGAATGCCAATTTTACCGATGTCATGCATTGGGCTGGCTTGCAGGATCAAGTCGCATTGCTCTTTGGGCCAGCCAGCTTTGTCGGCAAGAAGGGCACACATCTTGCTCATTCTTATAATGTGGCTTCCCGTTTCTTCATCCCGGTACTCCGCCGCATGTCCAAGCCGCCGAATGATTTCCAGCCTGGTTTCCTGCAGTTCCTGTGTGCGTTTTCCCACCAGCATTTCCAGATGATTTTTCTGATCGTGCACTAGCCGATGGGCGAGATGGGCGTCCAGAAAATTCCTGACGCGCATCAGTAACTCCCGGCGATCAAAGGGTTTACTAACAAAGTCCCGGGCCCCTGCGTCCAAAGCACGAAGCAGATACTCCTGCTGATTCTGCGCGGTCAGTATAACAATGGGAGGCAGCATCGGGTCATTCAGATTGCCGAGCTGCTCCATAATCTGGTATCCGTCAAAGCCCGGCATATTAAGATCCAGGAGAATCAGAGAAGGATTGTGCGCCTGGTAGGCAGGAAGAACCTGATGCGGATCGCTGATGAGTACCAGGTTTGTATAGCCTGCGGACCTGAGAGTTTTTTCCAGGAGTTTCAGGTTGACCAGTTCGTCGTCAACCACGAAGATGCTCTGTTCCTGAAGGTTTTTTTCTGAAAAGGTGCACATGATTCGTTTACCCGAGGTATTTTCCCAGTGTGTTCGTTAATTCTGCAATGTTGATTGGCTTGGTTAGATAATCATCGAAACCGGCATTTTTCCCTCTCCGGACTTCACTATGCATGGCGTTCGCCGTGAGGGCGATGACAGGGGCATTGTTCGGGGGCACCTGTGCCTTTAACTTATCCAGGACAACGTAGCCGTCCAAATCCGGCAAATTAATATCGAGAAGAATGAGGTCCGGTTGACAGGCCCTTGCCAGGTTCAATCCTTCTTCGGCGGTGATCGCCGAAATAAGCGAAAAGTCGCGTTGCCGCTGGACGATTCTTTCAACAAGTTTCAGGTTCGCCGGATTATCCTCAATATAAAGAATGGACCGTTTTTTGTTGGAAGTTCGCTCGCCAGACAGAGTTTGGCTTTGACCGTAATCGATTGACGGCTCGGCGTTTGTGCTCGTGTGCAGCCGTTCAACCGGCAGGCGGATCCAGAATGTAGATCCTTCGCCAATGGCGCTGGTAACCCCAATGCTGCCTCCCATCAACTCCACGAGCCGCCGGGTCAGTGATAGCCCTATGCCGGTACCTTCGATATGGCCAAGCTCTGCCCCCAAGCGGTTGAACGGCTGGAACAGTTCAGGTATTCGGGACTCCGGGATGCCAGGGCCGGTATCTGTAACCCGAATATCAACCCATGCAGATCCATGGGGTTTTGCCTCGATCAGGATGCTGCCATCGACCCGATTGTACTTGACGGCATTGGACAGAAGGTTCAGCAGGGCCTGTTTCAGGCGGGTCCAGTCGGCGGCGACGCGGAGGGTCCCCATGTTTCGGATGGAAATTTGGATACCGCGCTTTTCAGCGGACAGCCTGACGAACGTTAACGCTTCGTCAGTGATTGCGCGCACGGGTATGGTTTCGAGCGAGAGCTCCAGCTTACCCGACTCGATCCTTGCCAGATCAAGCACTTCATTGATGAGTTCGAGCAGGTGTTTGCTGGCGGACAGAATTTCGTTGACGCTGTCCTGCTGGTCGTCATTCAGCTCTGGATCGCTTTCCAATAGCTGGCCAAAGCCCAGGATGGCATTCATCGGCGTGCGCAATTCATGGCTCATGCTGGAAAGGAATTCGGATTTTGCCCGGTTGGCTTGGTCTGCCTGTAGCTTTGCATGAGTCAGACTCATGCGATTCGTTTCTCCCATATCAATCATTCGCTGAGAGTTAATGATCACGCCGTAGTTCGCGGCAAAGGGCCGTAGAAAATTGATGAGTGACTGGTCGTAACCGGAATCACGGTTGGCAAGGGCGAAGACACCGACCAGGTCGGAGCCGATAAAGACCGGCACGCTGAGAAACGTCCTTATTTCAGGGTGCCCTTCCGGGAGCCCGGTGAACAGTTCGCCTGATCGGGTTTCGTCGACACTCACCACCTTCCCTTCTCTGACCGACTCTCCAATTACACTATCGAGACCGAAAAGCTCGAATCTGTCCGTCCCGACCCGGCTGTACATCTCTTCAGAGCTTGGGCCCCAGGGGATATTGCTAATGGATTGAACCCGGAGATACGGAGTTTTCTCGCCGTCATGGAGCACTTCTGCCAGAAAACCAAATTCGCTGCTGGTCAGTTCCAGCAGGCTCTCGAGCATGCTGTCAAGGGTGGCCCGGAATTTCCCTTCGCGAATGAACGCGGTGAGGGAGTCATGAAGTATGTTCAACAGGCGGGTCTGGAGAGCCAGCTGCTGCTTCGCTTCATGGGCCTGAGTCACGTCCTGAACGATACCCAGCATTTGTTTTGCCATGCCATCATCGCTCCGAATCACAGCGCCCGCTTCCAAAAGCAGCCTCACCGTGCCATCGGGCCATACAACCCGATGTTCAATTCGATAAGGTTCATCATGTTCAATAGCGGCCGCTATTCCTGCCTCAACTTTTGCACGGTCATCGGGATGAACAGCGGTTATAAAGTTTTCATAGGAGGTTTCCAGATCCCCTTCCGGGTATCCGAAAATTACCGGGATGGTTCCCGTCCAGAACAGATCGTTGGTTTCAAGGTTCCACTCCCAGGTACCGATGTTTGCAAAGGACTGGGCCTTGCGGAGCCGTTCCCGGTCCCGTTCCTGGTAGAATTCTGACATCCAGCGGGCAAGAGAATTGGAAATGACACTGCCAAGTATATCAATCAGACCCTGAGCGCGGGGAACATCCTTCAAGGCGTTCTGCCGTGTTAGCAGCTCCAGTGAACCCAGCTCTGTCCGGTCTGCCCGGAGCGTGGTTTCGATCTTGTAGCAGTCATCTGCTTGTCGTTCGCTTCCAGTCGTGTCAAACCCTGTAATCGAAAGGGAGGCGTTATGGCTCGAGTCGACTGCAGGCCGGTTCCCTTTGGCAAAGAGGTGATCGGTCTGGTGAAGCTTTATCGATACATGATAGATGCCAAGAAATCTGCAAAGTGGTTGCAGTGCTGACTGGAGTATTTCCGGGACGTCTGCCCAGTCGCCGGAAAGAACCTGGGCGCTGGCCCCACTGACCAGCCTTGCGAGTTGCCCATACAGCTCCCCGCGGTGTTCGGACGTTTTGACATGGGTGATGTCTTTGCGAATAGCAATGTACTTGTACGGGCGCTTTCTGCTATCCAGAAAGGGAACGATCGTCGATGAGACCCAATAGTAACGACCATCTTTAGCTCGGTTGCAGATCTCACCCTTCCAGACATCGCCCCGGGATATCGTTTGCCACAGGTCTCTGTAAAAATCGGGTGAATGATAGCCGGATTTCAGTATGCGATGATTCTGGCCGAGGAGCTCTGTCTCGGAATACTGGCTGGTGTCACAAAAGTTTCGGTTAACTTCGGTAATTTGCCCCGCGCTGTCAGCCATACTGACTATGGCGTGATGATTCAGTGCAAGGTGTTCCTGCTCTCGTTCGTACAAGATGTCATAGAGTCGTCCACCGGATGTTGCCCGCCCGACCCGTTGATTTGTCACTTCAAGGATAAGCCGGGGCAGGTCCGCATAGGTTGCACAGTGAGTATTGGTTTCCGTCAGACTGAGTAAATCCCTGGCTTCACTATCGGTAATGTCGTCGGTCGTAAAGAAAACGGGTATGCCTGAGCTCTGAGGGAAAAAACGGAGCAGGGCAGAAAGCTTACGATAACTCATCAAGTCGCTGTAATGACTTACAACGATTACATCGGGATCGTGTTGTGTGAGCAAGTCGAATGCCGCCTGAATGGAGCTTGCCGGCAATATTTCAATAGACCGAGTGGCCAGATGTTCCCGGATTGCCTCATGGGTTGCCTGCCGATCCTCAAGAATCAGGGCAGTTCTGGGCATCGGTGAGTGAGAAATTCCCAGCTCCTGACAGGTGCTGGCCAGCATTCGGGAAGTGAGCGGTTTAACAAGAAAGCGCCTGGCTCCCGCTGCCATAGCCTCGCTCGCTAATTGGGTTGTCATTGATTTTCCGACAACCACGATCGGGGCTTTGGCTATTCCGTCATTGGTATGCAGTTCGGCTATTATCTCTCTCAACGGCAGCGCTTCGGAACCATCGGCATCAATTAGCCAGACATTGGGTGGCTCCGTCGCTTCGACGGGGGCAGCCATTGATGAGAACCGACAGTTGAAATCTGAGGACAGCAGGGTTTCCTGCTGCCGTTTCAGCCAGCTTTCCGTTTCTCTATTCCCGACAATCCTGATATCAATCATTCGGCTAACCGTCAGGCGCTGTTGCGCTCTCTCAGCCGGGAAACCAATCCACCAACTTCACCGATCTGTCGTTTCAGTTCGTGCATGGACTCCTGCGCTTCCTTCACGACCTGCATTGCCGTGTCGCCCAGATCGTTAATACTGACAATTTTGCCGGATATTTCGCCTGAGGCATTGTGTTGTTGCTCTGCCGCAACCGATGTGCCGTCACAAGCTTCGGAAATACGTTCTATAAAGGTAACGAGTTCCGACAAGGTGCTCTCGGAGCTGATGGCATTGTCGACCGTCTTTTGTGCATAGCTGTCGCAACGTGTCATGGACTGGGTCGCATTGGAAACGGTCTCGTGAAATCGGCCGAGGGTAGTATTGATCTGCTCAGTTGTGGCCTTGGTGCGCTGTGCGAGGCTGCGGACTTCATCCGCGACTACAGCAAAACCACGACCGGCATCTCCGGCCCTGGCCGCTTCGATCGAGGCATTGAGGGCAAGCAGATTGGTTTGCTCAGTGATGTCACCGATTATACTCAGCGCCTGACTGACCCCCTTGCTCGCCTCGGTGAGCTGGCCGACAGCATTCGATGCCTCTGCAAGCTCCTTAGACAGGGCATCCATACTGTGACGGGTTTCCTGAGTCAGGGCCTGCCCACTGGCAACGCGCTCGCTGGCCAGTCGAACTTGCTCGAGCATGCCGGTCGCATTGCTCGCAACCTCTTTGGATGTGGCAGACATCTGCTCGCTTGCTGAGGCAATGGTATCTGTCGCTGTAGCCTGTTCCCGAACCGCAGAATGGGCATCGTTACTTCTGGAAATAGTGTGTTCAGCACCGATGTTCAGCTTGCCGATAACGTCGTCCATGCGTTTGACAATGGCATCGAGCTCAGCACCCTGTTGGGCAATCACCAGATCAAGACTGCCAATATCGTCTACACGACCAGTAAAGATTTTCTCTGCCACCGTATCGTCTATTATGCCTCTGGCCCTTTGAACACATCTCTTCAGTGGGCTGGTGAGGCCGGTGATGGCGGCCGAGCTGACAACAAAGGCTGCAACCCAGACGCCAAAGGCGGAGTACCAGGTCTCCATAAAATACTGAGCAGCCCCTGCGCCACTCATAATGAAAGCCATGGTGAGAATCAGTTTAAGTTGCAGGGGCATTGCTCTGCGGAGCTTTGGCGGCTCAACGGGGCCCTTGGTGGCCTGAGTCTCGCGCAGGGTGGCATATAGTTTTTCTGCGCGCGCCTCGGCCGCAGGTGAGAGCTGCGAGCGAATGGATTGCAGCTCAAGAAGCTCGCCATTCTTCCCGGTAACGGGTATCGCATAGGCCCGGACCCAGTAGTGGTCGCCGTTCTTGCACCGGTTTTTAACCGCGCCAAGCCAGGTTTCTCCTGATTTTAACCGTCGCCACATTTCTTCATACGCTGCCCTGGGCATGTCGGGGTGGCGAATAATGTTGTGCGGCTGTCCAATCAATTCTTCTCTGGAGAATCCACTGATATCGACAAATTCGTCGTTAATGTGGGTGATCTGTCCTTTCGGGTTGGTAGTGGAAAGGATATTTGCGCCGGAACTGACAGGCACATTTCGATGGGTGACAGGGTGGTTCACGCGCACGTGTGTGTCTCTCTAAGTGAAGTTTGAAGAGTAGTTGTTAGCGTCACTTACGAGGATAAGTATGCATTAGTTCCTTTATTTTTTGCGTAAAGGAGTTTTTAAAATAAATCTACTTTTTTGTTTTTGATTTTTTATTGATATGATTTAAAAGGAAAATTTATTTCATTTCGAGATTTTCGGGCGTGCTCTGCATATTTTTTCTGCAGAAAGCGGATAATAGAACGTTGTTTTGTGCAGAATTCGGATAAGTGGTTCCGAAAATAGTTATGGATGTTATGTCGGGAAGATCAGAAGGGCGGCGGTTTTCAATCCAGACCCATAGGCACCCGGTCACGCTGCGCGAGCTCAAGCTGCGTACCCGGGTGCTGGCAAACCGGAACTGCGGCGTTTCGATGCACTCGGGCTTTTCAGGATCAGCTTTTTTTCGGGTTAATCTGCTTCGCACCCGTAGGGAAGATTTGTCCACTTTTACCTTTGACTACATACTGAACAGCTCCGCCAGACTTTAAAAAAGCAGCAGTTTGCTCCTCGATTGAGGCAGTCGTTACTGAATCTTTTGTGGGTTTCTTACTCATTATATTCTCCCGGTTAAATGTTGGCTTATTCGCCCACTTCGGTAATTCTGGAGCCGCGAAGAGGCTGAAAATTGCCCGGCAACAGCGACTGGCTATGCATTATTCGTAGTGACTCCAAAGCCGTAGAACCTTCACCACACGCTGATCCTCCAGCACTTGATACACTAAACGATGCTGTATATTGATCCTGCGTGAATAGGCTTCCGCCAGATCACCGATTAACTTCTCAAACGGAAGCGGCTTTCGATATGGATTTTCCGAGATCAGTACCAGCAACTCCTGAGCTTTTGGTTTCAAGCCGCTGGAGGCCAGTTTTTTTGCATCTTTTTGGGCTTGCTTGGTATAGGCCAGCTTCCATGTCACCAGTCGAGCTCCTCATCGCATTGATCGACGGAGGTAACCATCCCATCACGAATAGACTCACGCATACCTGGAACAGACAGCAGGTAAAGCGTTTCCTGAATAGCCGCCCAATCATCCTCAGACACTAAGACAGCTCTATTTCGCTTACCCGTGATAACAATGGGTTGGTGGGACTCGGCGGCTTCATCAATTAACCGATATAGGTTGCTGCGCGCCTCAGTTGCAGTAATTCCTGTCATGACGCACCTATAATGTGTTCGACTTTTGATCATTGTACGCTTTTTGATACGTACGTCAAAACGAACGCTATGCATAACGCGGAGCGCAGCGGCGGCCCATTTTGTCAGGCCGAGACAACCCTGTCTTTGCCCAGGCCTTTGGCCTCATACAGGGCACCATCGGCCCGCTTGAGAGTGTCTTCGTATGAGCGGTCTGCCGGCATCATAGTTGTGACGCCAATACTGACTGTGACGGCGGTATTGCCTACTGAAAACCGACTCAGTTCCTTTCTGAAAGACTGGTGTAAACGCGCGGCAAACTGCACCGCGCGCTCACGTCCAGTATTGGGGAGAGCAACCACAAACTCATCACCGCCCAAGCGGTAGGCAGTATCGGTTTTTCGGAGCTCTGATCGACATATGTTGGCCACGGCAAGGATCATCTCATCCCCGACGTGATGCCCCCGGGAATCGTTGATTTTTTTAAGGTTGTCCAGATCAAACATCAAAATGGAGGTCGGCGCGGAATGCCGCGAGAATGTCTCGTGGTGAAGCACCAAGTCGCGCTCCAGTTTCCTTCTGTTGAAAAGGTCAGTGAGCTGATCGGTGTCGCTCAGTTCCCGTAGTCTGATTTCCAGATCGTGGCGCTCTGAAATATTACTCGCGACCCAGAGCACCACCGCCTCATCGTCCACCAGGAAATCCAGGGCTTGTATGCGACCTTCAAACCAGATCGGTTCCTCGGGTCCTTCATCGGGCAAGCCTTTCACATCCCCACTGCTCAGCTCATACTCTTCGACCAGCAGCCTGCGGGTCTCCAGCGCCCGGTTAATCTGCTCGAGAAACCAGTCTGCCTTCTCAGGTTTCACCAAGTCTGAAACGTACAGACCGACCAGGCCGCTGCCGTCGTGGTAATAGCGAACATCACTGCCACCGAACACCGCGACGTATTTGCCGCTGCGGGACAGGATAAAAGCCGGGTCTGGTAAGGCTTCCAGAACGGAGGCCATCTGCTCGATATTGATCATGAATCGGTTCTTATGAACTGTCGCAATTGCGCACATATTACCCGAATTCGGAGTCAGTGTGGATAGCTCGGCTACCCGACTACATTTTTGATCTGTTTGTCATGAAATTTAGAAAGAAAAACCAGTGAAGAAATAGCCCCGACTAGTGCAAACGCCATATCGGATTGGGTATCCCAGATATAACCTTGAGTCCCCAAAAAGGCTTCGGCTCCCCCGCCTGATATCACGGCAACCCACCACTCAATCAGCTCATAAAAAGCACTAAAGGATAATGCCACGCAAATTACGAATAGGCTTAGCCACCATCGCCCATTCACAACGTGCTTTCTGATCAAAATCTCTCTTGCTATTAAAGCAGGCACAAAGCCCTGAAAAAAATGGCCGAGTTTGTCGTAGTTATTCCTTTCCGCTCCAAATAAACCATCAAAGAATGGAACCTCTGCATAGGTGTAATGGCCACCAATCATTAAAACGATGCAATGTGCCAAAATCATTAGATACACGATTGATGTCAGCTTGAAGCTTCGATAAGTGGTGACTAAAAGGGCAGCCCCAATCAAGGCTGGAAGAATCTCCAGAAGCCACGTTATCTGGTCTTTTGGATCTATTCCAGACCAAATAAGAACAATAAAAAAAATACCGGCCCATAAATATTTGATCGTATTTACCCCTGAAATGTAACCGCGACTGGACAGACCATTTCGATATTTCAGGAATCTGACCACTTAATTACGGATTTTGAATTCCCGGAATGCCTGTCTGGAAATCTATAAAAAAGCTTAGCTGAGTATGGGGTTCACTGCCACGTAATCGCTTGGCTTCTGTGATTTGCTGCATGATGCAGGAAGTGATGGGGCTTGTTGCGGGAACAGGTTGTCTGGATCGACAATACGCTTGTTCCACATCAGTATTCTGTGATCTCAATAGTGTTTAGATAACCTCAGCTGTAACTTCTGAATAAAATGCGGGTGAAGCAATGCGCTATCGTCTCAATCCTAACGGTAATTTTGGCAAGCACCTCAAGCGGCTAATGCAGTCCATTAATGAAGACATCTCTCTAGCGCTTCTGCACGCATGCAGGGTTCCAGAAACGGGGGTCCATGAGGCTCGAAAAAGCTGTAAAGAAATGCGGGCTCTACTGCGGCTGATCAGACCCCAGATTGGCAAAGCAGAGTACAGCCGTTGGCAAGAACACTACAAAACGATTTCCGGGAAGCTTTCCGGCAGCCGAGACGCGATCGTTCGTGTGAACACCTGGCGAGGGCTAGTAAAAGAAAACGCAGCGTTGCAAGAACAACGATACGATGCCATTGACCGTTTTCTGTCTGAACAGCAAAAGCTCAATCCACTTGAGGCTAAAGGTCGTGAATTTTTCATGGAGCTGGCTTTAGAAGTTGAAGCTCAGAGCCCCGCGCCTCAAGAATGGGACCTGCCAAAGTCACTGTCTAAACTTATGCCCAACCTCAAACACCTTTATCAAAAAGCCCGTGACGCCGAGAAAAAGGCGAATAGCTCTGGCGATATTGAAGCCTTCCACCAATTTCGAAAACGCTCAAAAGATCTGTTCTATTGTTCACGTGCATTGCGCCCGATGTTTGGCAAAAGCCTGAAGTCAAAGGTGGACGGGTTGGAAGCAATGACAGAGCTTCAGGGTTCGGCTAATGACCAAGCTGTGTTGCTCGAATACCTTACCGATCATCGCCATGAAATTGGTCTGGACTCTGAACAATGGGACTTGGCTGAGGCATGCATTGTTGCGAAGCTACAGGAGCTCCAGAAGCAGACCCATAAGCTGGCGAAAAAACTTCTTTCAGATTCACCAGCATCCTTTATTAAGTCCCTATAGCTGACCGATGCCGGATTTCTGGGCTCGCTGGTCAAACGGCATGTCGTCATACCAGTCCTCCTTATAAACATCCCGGTTTTAATTGCACGGCTGGCTGAGTACCGGAGCCCACTCAATACTTTAGAGGAACCTGCTCAACGCAACGGCTCCCGGCTGCGATCCGGCATCAACATGAGCGCCAGTACAGCTATAAACGAAGTAATCGCCAGATACATGGCAGGTGCCGTCAGCAACCCGGTGATCGCGATCAGCGAAGTGGCAATCATCGGGGTCAGGCCGCCGAACACGCCCATCCCCAGATTGAAGGCAACGGAATAGCCTGACAGACGATCACTCTCCGGGAACAATTCAACAAAAAGCGCGGGCCCGGAACCGAGCGGAACAGCCAGCAGCAGGAACACCAGCGAGTGGGCCACGATCACCGCAGTGAGCGACCCACCGGAATCCAACATCCAGACGTGGAGGGGCCACGCAATGATCGAAAGCAGCATCAGTGATAATGCGATCCAGCTCCTTCGCCTTAGCCAGCGGTCACCAACGATTGCGAACAACGGCATGGCAGGAATGACGAGCACCATCATGCCGGTGTTGATCAGCAGCGCGGTGCCGCGTGACATCAAATCCTGCGCGGAAAGCCATTCCGGCAGGTACACGAAAGCGATGTAGTAGCAGGTCCCGTAGCTGGAGGCGAACACAAGGGCCAGCAGAGTCTCACGGCGATTGGTAGTGAAAGCCTGCAATAGCGGTGACGTCTCTTCGCGGCCCTCATGGTGTTTTTTGAACCGTTCGGAGTTGTGCAGATTGCGGCGGATTGAGATCGCCGCGATACCGAGAATCGCGCCTATGTTGGCCCAGCTACCTGTGAGGCCACGCTTACCCTTCGGTGCAGTTTCAACCAGATAAGTAGCCGAGGAAGAGAACTCCCCGCCCACAGAAAGCCCCTGTAAAAGCCTGACCAACACCAACAACGCGGGCGCGAGCAGCCCCGCTTGCTCATAGGAAGGCAACATGCCCAGCAACAAGGTTGGAAGGGCCATCATGGTGACCGAGATCTGCATGGTCCGCGCCCGCCCGTAACGGTCCCCAAACCAACCGAAGACTGCGGCACCGAGCGGACGCATTATGAACCCGGCAGCGAAGATCCCATAGGTCGCGAGCAGCGCCGCCGTCGGGTTACCAGAAGGAAAAAAGACCGGCGCGATCACCCCGGCGAGGTAGCCGTAAACAGCAAAGTCGTACCACTCCACCACGTTTCCGATAAACCCCGCCATGATCTTGTGTCGCAGTGTGGGAGGACGTGGCGCCCGAGCGTTCCTGCTCATTCGGGATTTCTCCATTCCAAAGTGCAAGAGCCTAGTGTGCTGAAAGGTTCATGGTTCGACCTTTCACCACTCTGTAGGTGGCTTCAATAACAAAGGCGGCTACCACCATTGCGACCAGAAACCAGAGTTGTCCGGGTGAACTGATGGCGGTCTGCCAGATAAGGGCTCCCAATGCACCAAGGCACCAAGGCACAGTATGATGCCAGCAACCGAGAGCATGCGTTTCCACCCCGAACCGCCCGTCAGTGCCAGATTGGCGCCATTAACCTCCGCAAAAATCACAAGGAAGCCAGCACTACCCATCATCGACATACTGGACAGATTAACCAGATTGGCAGTCAACACGGTTGCTCCTGATGTGATTAAGAGTCCTTCGACGGGCTTTCCCCAGATCTTCCTCTCCAGTGCCTCAGGCAGCTCTCCGTCTTTCGCAATGATGTAACTGAGGCGAGCCGCACCATAAGTCGTGGCATTGATTGCCGAAGCCGTTGAAAGCATGGCCGCAATCGCGATCAATACGAAACCGGTTTGCCCCAGCGATGGCCTGGCTGCTTCCGCAAGAGCATAGTCCTGGGCATCGACGATCTTATCGACAGGCAGGCTTCCCACGGTCACCATCGCAACAAGGACATAGAGCACGATCACGAAACCGACGCATGAGTAGAAGGCGCGGGGCAAAGTTCTGGGCGCGTCCCTCACATCCTGGGCGGTGTTGGCAATCAGCTCGAAGCCTTCGTAGGCCAGGAAAATGATCATTCCGCCGGCAATCAGATGCAGCGGCGAGGACCATGTCGACGGTGCCAGTTTGCTGCTGTCGATGCCCCAGATACCAACGCCGATAAAAATGGAAAGAATCACCAGTTTAAGCAACACGATCCAGTCCTCGGCTTCGCCGATGAGTCGGGCGTTCAACAGGTTCAGCCCGGTAATGCCGAGGACACTGCCCGTGATCAGAACGTGTTTCCAGAAAGGCTGACAGTCCGGGGGGAAGAAAGAGGCACCATAGCTCCCGAACGCATAGGAATAGATCGAGAGCATGCGATGTAACTTAGCCAAAGCAGAATGTTGGCCGTCCCTGTGAGCAGGCCGGGCCCGAACGCGCGATCCAGGAACGAAACTGTATCTCCCTGACTGGGGTACCTGACCGAGAGCGATGCGTACGAGTAGGATGTGACAAGCGCAACCATGCCCGCGATAAAGAAGGCCAAAGGGGCGCCCCCGCCGGTTAACTTCACGGACAGGCCCAGAACCGCAAAGATCCCACCCCCTACCATGCCGCCGATCCCGATTGACAGGACTTCCCAGTAACCGAGACCTTCTTTTTCTGACTTATTCATAAAGGTTCATCCGCTATTACAACATATAACAGCCCAGTCGACGGTTCCCCGGTACGATCCCGGCGGTAACGGCATAAACGTCGGCCGGAGAACTCTAATTACGCATGCACCGATTTTAAGGGATGGTTACAAAAGTACCTCTTGAATTCTGGAGTGCGACGTTGGCTTCCCATCGCACTTCCTCCTATGCTCTAACCATAGGCCGGGAGTGTCCACTAGAGCGGGCAAGGGCCAAGTCTATTTTTAGACTGATTTATTAGTATTGCTGTAGAAAACCAATTGGAAGGAGCCAAACATGCGCCGCCTGTATTTTCTTATGCCTGACATTGCTGCAACTCAAGAGCTTGTGAAAGAACTGCTCCTCTCACATGTGGACGAGCATCATATCCACGTTGTCGCCAAAGAAGGAACCCCAATGGAAGAACTCCCTGAGGCCAACTTGTTCCAAAAGAGTGATTTTGTCCCGGCGATTGAGAGAGGCCTTACCGTGGGCGCCGCCACTGGCTTGATTTGTGGATTGGTAGCAATGACCCTGCCAGCTACCGGGGTGATAATTGGTGGCGGCGCCGTTTTGTTTATCACTGCTGCAGGCACCGGTGTTGGCGGCTTGATGTCAAGCCTTGTGGGTGTGGGTCTTCCAAACTCACGCCTGGAAAAATTCGAAGAGAGGATCAATGCAGGAGAAGTCCTGGTGCTAGTGGATGTGAAACGTCGCCGGGTGGATGAAATCCAGGAGTTGGTAAGAAAACATCATCCCGAGGCGGATATCCAAGGCACCGAACCACTGTCGCCGCCTTTCCCCTGAAGCTCCGATATCCGGCGTTTCAAGCGGGTGATCTCATCCTGCTCCTGGATTTTCTTCTTCGTGTCAGCTAGCGCTTTTTACAGTGCGGTGGGCCTGATGACTCCGCCCCACCGCTTTAGCTTTGCGGCGAACCGGAGTGCCGTGTAGATGCCTCGGGTTCTACCCCGTTGCGGCAGCTACCAGCACTGCTGCTGCAACCGTTACAGCCGCCACAACCTGAAGGTTTCTTGCCCAAGCCGGGTATCCACTGGCGCGCCACGAAAAACACCGCTGCCAGCACGCAAATTCCTACGATAATGTCCTGCCACATAGTCCCTCCTCAACAAGATTCTCAGTGAATCAGTAACGCTGAGATTTGGTAAGTTGCCCAGGCCGCAAAATAAGCCAGACTAAATAAGTAGGCCGTAAAAAGTGCCGTTGATTTCGCCGAGTTGGTTTCTCTTTTAACGACCGCAATGGTGGAAATACACTGAGGCGCGTAAACAAACCAGGCGAGATAGGCAAAGGCCACGGGTAAACCCCAGCTGCTGTGCAACGCACTGCCCAATGCTTGATCTCCGCCAGCCACGGCGTAGACTGTCGCTAGAGCACTTACGGCCACCTCCCGTGCGCCCATAGTGGGAATCAGTGCAATACACATCTGCCAGTTAAAACCAAGGGGGGCGAAGAGGGGCTGCATCCAGTTACCCAGCATGCCGGCAAAGCTGTACTCAATCGCCGAGCGGGTGGCATCCACCGGAGCGCCGGGATAACTGGCCAGAAACCACAGGATTATCGAAAGTGACAAAATAATAGTGCCCACGCGGCGCATGAAGATCCACACCCGCTCACGCAAACCGATGAAGACGTGATAGGCCATAGGCCATCGGTAACTGGGTAGCTCCAGTAATAGCGGGAACTCTTCACGCGTCTGACGGCGCCGCATTACCCAGGCGACCAATGCGGCGCTCACAACCCCGGCAAAATAGAGTACGAAAAGGGTTAAACCCTGCAAATTAAATACGCCTGCTACCGTCTCGCGAGGAATAAAAGCACCGATAATCAGGGCATAAACCGGTAATCGCGCCGAGCAAGTCATCAATGGCGCCACCATAATAGTGATAAAACGCTCGCGCGGATCAGATATGGTTCGGGTCGCCATAATGCCCGGCACTGCGCAAGCGAAGCTTGACAGTAAGGGGATAAAGGACCTTCCTGAAAGTCCGAGTCCGCGCATGGGGCGATCTAGCAAAAAGGCTGCACGTGTAAGGTAGCCACTGTCTTCCAGTAGCAAAATAAACAGAAACAGAAGGACAATCTGGGGTAGAAAAACGATGACGCCGCCAACTCCGGCGATAATACCGTTTACCAAAAAGTCGCGCAGAATACCGACGGGTAAAATATGAGTCAGTAAACTACCCAGCATACCAAAGCCCGCATTTATGCTGTCTGCAACGGGGGTGGCCCAGGCAAAAACTGCCTGAAAAACCACCAGTAGAATACTAAAGAGAACCACCAGACCCAACACAGGATGCATCACCACCTGATCCAGGCGATCCTGCCAGCGAGGCATTTGAGTTGGTTGAATTACGTGGGAACGTATTAAGCTCTCGATCTTGTCGTAGAGTTCCTCAACCGATTCCTGGCGGTCGCTCAGTGTCAGTACCTGGGCATCCCCAGCCTGGTGGTGGGCATATTGGTCCAGCTCATGTTTAAGTGCATCTACACCATGGCTGTTTACGGCGACTGTCTCAATCACTGGAATGCCAATATCCTGTGACAGGCTGGCGGTATCAATGGTTATGCCCCGGTTGCGGGCCGCATCCATCTGATTCAGTGCAAGAATCAGTGGTCGGTTCAAACTGCGCAGTTCCATCACCAGGCGCAGTCCCAGGCGCAGATTGGTGGCATCCACTACGGCGATAAGTACGTCAGGTCTGGCTTCGCCGTGGATATTTCCCAGGATGAAATCGCGTGCCACCTGCTCGTCGGGGGAGGTGACAAACAGACTATAGGTGCCGGGAAGGTCAAGGAGTTCAGCTTTGTTAGTGAGGCCGCTAATCGTCCCCGAACGCCGCTCGACGGTAACGCCGGGATAATTGGCCACCTTGGCGCGTGCACCGGTTAAACGGTTAAAGAGGGACGTTTTTCCGCAGTTAGGGTTTCCTATCAGTGCGAAACGTAGTGGCGCTTTGTCAGCGTCGATATTTGCTGCAGCTTGATTCAATCTACTACCTACCACCAGTCACGGTGACCTCTTCAACACAAATTTTGGCAGCCTCAGCACGGCGCAAGGCGAACTTGGTTCCATTGACTTGAACCGCCATTGGGTCGCCACCAAACAGACCAAAACCTATAACCTTAAGATGAGCCCCCGGAAGGAACCCCAGTTCTTTAAGTCTTAGGCCAACCTGCTCGTCATGCGAGCCGAATAGAGATTGCGGGAGCAAACCGATGACCCGTAAGGTGGCTCCCTTTCGGCACTGATCGAGGCGGGCTGAGGTATGCAGTGCATTGGGAGATACTGCAGATTCCATAAAATAACACTCATTAAGCGCAAATGAGATTGATTGATATTAAGAATAGCGTATTTACAGCTCTCCCGCAATCGGTAGGGGCTTTGGTGAATAAACGCAGATTCCTTTGCGCGTGCTGATTGTAGTCGGCATTGGGTTCTACCCTGTTACTGCGGACACTTCTAAAAAGAGGCACACTGTGCCAAAGGAGTGTTCATGTCCAAACGCAGAAAATTCAGTCCAGAGTTCAAACATGAAGCCATCGCGCTGACTCGCCAACCCGGTGTCAGCTGTCGCCAGATAGCCTTGGAAGTGGGCATCAACCCAAACCTGTTGTCGAGGTGGCGACGGGAAGCGGATGAGGAGGCAGATAAAGCCTTCAAGGGCTCAGGCTCCCCCAGAGACGAGGAGGTTGCCCGTCTCAAGCGAGAGTTGGCCCGTGTAAAAAAGGAGCGTGATTTTTTGCGCGAAGCGGCAGTGTTCTTCGCAAAGGAGTCGTCCTGAGGTATCAGGCGATTCAACGTTGTCGCAATCAGTTCCCGATACGTCTTATGTGCCGATGCTTGAAGGTGTCAGCCAGCGGTTATTACGCTTGGGTATCTCGCCCTTAGTCCATACGGGCAACGGCGAACCAGCGTCTGTTATCGCGCATCAGAGAGATTCATGATGACAGTGGTGGGATGATTGGTTCGCCTCGCATGCACGAAGACCTAGTTGCCGAAGGTGCGTCAACCAGCCTGAATCGTGTTGCACGCTTGATGGCTACGCATGGCATCCAGGGGTGGCCGAGGAAGAAGCGAGGACGTGGTGGACGACGATCTTACAGACCACCTGGTATTCGGAACCATCTGGAGCGGAACTTCTCGGCGCTAGAGCCGAATACCAAATGGGTGACGGACATCACGGAGATACCGACGCAGGAAGGAAAACTCTTTCTTTGTGTAGTCCTCGACCTGTTCAGCAAGCTGATTGTGGGTTGGTCTATGCATCACCGACAGGATCGCTACATGGTGATCAGGGCCGTTGAGATGGCGGTTTGGCAACGTCAGGGACAAGCTCCTGTCATATTGCATTCAGATCGAGGCAGTCAGTTTACGAGCGGAGACTACCAGCGATATCTCGGTGGCAACCGCCTGATAAGTAGCATGAGCGCGGTTGGCCATTGTGGCGACAATGCCGCCTGTGAAGGGTTCTTCGGGGTACTCAAGCGAGAAAGAATCCACCACCAACGCTACCGTACTTTAAATGAAGCGCGTGCTGATGTGTTCGATTACGTAGAGCGGTTCCATAATCCCAGGATGCGACGTAGAGTCGCTACTCAAGATCTGAAGTTATCAGCTGTTTTAAAACCGTCCGTGGAAACGGGGTAGAACCCTTGCCATGCTCTAGTGAGATGTCGTCTATCAGTGCGACACCATGATATGCCGCAGTACAGAGTAATCATCCAGAGCAAACGCTGAGAGATCGTTACCGTATCCAGACGCCCTTAAGCCACCGTGTGGCATTTCGCTGGCTAGCAGGAAGTGGCTGTTAATCCAGGTCGCACCGTACTCCAGCTCCGAAGCCACGCGCATCGCCCGACCGATATCGCCTGACCAGACTGAAGACGCGAGGCCGTATTCGGAGGCATTCGCCCAGCTCACGGCTTGCTGCTCGTCGTCACAGCAGGTGACCGATACTACCGGCCCAAAGACCTCGGCCTGAACAATCTCATCGGACTGCTGAGCTCCAACAATCAGCGTTGGAGCATAAAAATAGCCTTCCAAGTCAGGAATATAACCACCCACTGCCACATCGATATGAGACTGTTCCCGGGCTCGTTCCACAAAGCTCGCAATACTATTGCGCTGGCGATCACTGATCAGCGGACCAACATCATCCTGCTGCCGCGACACCCCGAACCGGAGCCCACGAACCCGCTCCGACAGCATTTCAACAAACTGGTCGTAAATCCCTTTCTGAACGAAAATGCGACACGCGGCCGTGCAATCCTGCCCCGCATTGTAATAGCCGTAGCGCGCAACGCCGGCCACGGTCTTTTCAACATCGGCATCGTCAAGGACAAGCACTGGCGCTTTGCCGCCGAGTTCAAGGTGGGTTCGTTTAACACTTTTATGGGCTGCCTGAAGGATCTTCTGGCCCGTTGGAATGCCGCCGGTGAGAGAAATCATACGGACCCGGGGGTTCGCGATGAGCTGGCGACCCACACTCTCACCCCGCCCGGTGACAATGTTCAAAACACCCGGAGGCAGCACCGACGCAATCAACCGGGCGAGCGCAAGCGCCGTGTAAGGCGTCAGCTCGGACGGTTTGAAAACGACGGTATTACCCGCCGCGAGAGCTGGAGCAATTTTCCAGGCAGCCATCATGATGGGATAGTTCCATGGCGCGATGGCGACGACGACGCCGACGGCTGATCGCCGCACAAAGCTGGTCTGCCCCGGACAGTACTCGCCGGCCACAGGGGCCGCCTGGTTGCGAACCAGGCCCGCGTAGTAACGAAAGGTGTCCGCAGCGGCCGGGAGCTCTTCATCCAGCGCCTGGCCGGGATTTTTGCCACAGTTGATCGTCTCCAGGCCGGCAAGCCATGGCTTCGCCCGCTCTATCGTTTGGGCAATCGACAGTAGCAACCTGGAGCGCTGGTTAATGGCCATTCGCGACCAAGCATGAAATGCGTCGCTGGCCTGCGCTACGGCGCCATCGACCTGATTGGCCGAAGCCTCAGGCACTGCGCCGAGTGATTGGGCGGTCCGCGGGTCATAAATAGTTTCCGCTGTACCCAGACCAGTACAAAGCTGGCCGCCGATCAGTAACTCTGTGGGCCAATCATCAATCATTATGCACAACTCTCTATATAGGCAGGGCGGATCCTGAAGCCGAAGGCAGTTGCTCCCGTGCCACCGACACAAAATATTCAACCAGTGCATTGCGACGACCACCCCGGCGCCAGGCCAGTCCAATGTCCAGCGTGTCGGAGAGATCAATGATCTGCCGCGCTTCAACACGATCACCCTCCAGTGACCATGGGCGGTAGGTCATATCCGGCATCAGAGACACTCCCATTCCGGCATAAACCAGACTTCGCACCGCCTCTACAGAGCCACTCTGAATGGCGATCTCCGGTTCCTGGGAAAAGCCGCGCCACAGACGCCGGATCTGATCGCTGAGATCATCAACCCTGAGCAAAATCTGGGGTTCCCGCAACAACTGGTCCATGCTGATGGACTCTTCCAGCAGCAGCGGGTGGTCCGGCGGTAACCACGCCCGGTAACGGGAATAGGTCAGAACTTCGGTGTTGAGCGCTTTATGGTTCTCGATACTGGATAGAAGAAGCACCCCCACGTCCAGTTCACCATTGACCAGCAAATGCTCGATATAGGAACGGTCATCCTCGAAAACACGCAGTTCCACATTGCCATAGATTTTCTTGAAACCGGAGAGCAGGTCAGCGAGATAGTAGCCTGAGACCAGGCTTGTCACGCCAATGTTGAGGGCGCCAATGACTTCATCGGTCGCCTCGGTCAGGCTGCGTTTCGCGTTATCGACGGCAGACATGATCTGGTAAGCCTGACGCAGAAACTGATGGCCGGAATGGGTCAGCTCCATGCCCTTGGAATGCCGGGCGAAAAGACTGACGCCGACATCGTCCTCAAGCTGTTTGATGGCGGTTGTGAGCGTCGACTGGGAAATATGGACGGCATTGGCCGCCGATGACACAGAGCCCGTCTCTGCCACCGCAATGAAGTATTGAATCTGCCTGAACGAAAACATGTCGCCATGCTCCTGCACGGTATCTGTTATGCCGGGCCCGCAATTCGATGATTCGTTACGGAAAGTTCATTATTCAACGAGATATCGATTTTTTCAATGGTAGGCTTCTTTATTTTGTATTGGCTATGCCCCGCGATTGCTGAATAAGCTCTAGTAAGAACTCAGAAAAAAAGAGTTTTCAATAACAAGTCAAATACGTTGTGCCAACAACGCGGCTCACTCAGACGACAGGTACCGGTCATGAAAATAAAGAATCTGAAACTAGCGGCGCTTTCGCTCACCCTTGTTTGCACCAGCGCTCATGCTGCCGAGGGCTTAGAGGACCAGGTCAACATTGTGGCTTGGCCGGGGTACATTGAACGTGGGGACACTGATCCCAATTACGACTGGGTGACCCAGTTTGAACAAAATACCGGCTGTTCGGTAAACGTAAAAACCGCAGCGACGTCTGACGAAATGGTCAGCCTGATGGCAAAGGGTGGTTATGACCTAGTCACCGCATCGGGCGATGCCTCGCTTCGCCTGATCTATGGCAAGCGCGTCCAGCCTATTGATATCAGCAGAATAACGGCCTGGGACTCGATAGACCCTCGCTTGCAGGATGGCGCCTGGTTCACCGTTAACGGTGAACACTACGGTGTGCCTTTCCAGTGGGGCCCCAACCTGCTGATGTATGACACCGATGTATTCACTACGCCGCCAGATAGCTGGGATGTGGTCTTCAAGCCCATGACACTACCGGACGGCAAGTCCAATGAGGGTAGGGTTCAGGCCTACGATGGACCGATCTATATCGCTGACGCTGCGCTTTACCTAAAAGACAAGAGGCCTGAGCTCGGTATCACCGACCCCTACGAGCTGAATGAAGAGCAGTACCAGGCTGTTCTGGACGTACTGCGTACACAGCATGATCTCCTGCATCGGTACTGGCACGACTACAACGTGCAAATGAGTGATTTCAAGAACGAAGGCGTTGTTGCGTCCAGCGCCTGGCCGTTCCAGGCCAATGCCCTGAAAGCGGATGGCCAGCCTGTTGCAACAAGCTTCCCCAAGGAAGGTGTGACAGGATGGGCAGATACCACCATGCTGGCCACAAATGCTGAAAATCAGGAGTGCGCCTATGCCTGGCTGAACTGGTCAATCACGCCCAAGCTGCAGGGTGACCTGGCGTCCTGGTTTGGTTCCGTACCCGCCGTACCCGCCGCCTGTGACGACAACGACCTGCTGGGCAAAGACGGCTGTAAGGCCAATGGTGCAGACCATTTCGAACAGGTCTCGTTCTGGAAGACTCCGAGAGCTCAGTGTGACGGCGACAAGGAATGCGTGTCATACAGTCGCTGGACGCAGGATTACATCGCCATCATGGGTGGCCGCTAACGCTTCCCTCCCGGGAGCCTGTTCCCGTGTGTAACGGTAACAGGCTCGATTGACGACAACTTCAGGAATCCGGGTCATCTATGTCAGTGATCTTTGAGAATGTGAAACGTCACTTTGGCGATGTTAAGGCTGTCGATGATGTGTCTCTCACCGTCAAAGAAGGTGAGTTCTTTTCCATGCTTGGGCCTTCGGGATCGGGCAAGACCACATGCCTTCGCCTGATGGCGGGGTTTGAGCAGCCAACGTCGGGCACCATCTATATCAATGGTGAAGACGCCACGTGGCTCCCTCCCTTCAAACGCAACGTGAATACGGTCTTCCAGGATTATGCGCTGTTTCCTCATATGACCATCGAAGACAACGTCGGTTACGGGTTGATGGTCAAAGGGGTACGACGCAAAGAGCGGGCAGTACGGGTAAAGGATGCGCTGAAACTGGTGGATCTGGAGCATCTGGCCAATCGCCGACCTAATCAGTTGTCAGGTGGGCAACAACAGCGTGTGGCACTGGCGCGGGCACTGGTGAATCAGCCAAAGGTGTTACTGCTGGATGAACCACTGGGCGCCCTGGATCTGAAGCTCCGCGAACAGATGCAGGGTGAACTCAAGGCCCTGCAGAAACAGCTGGGTATCACTTTTGTCTTCGTCACGCACGATCAGGGCGAAGCCCTGTCCATGTCCGACCGGATTGCGGTATTCAACCAGGGCCGGATTGAGCAGGTCAGCACCCCGGAAGCACTCTATGAGTCGCCGAAAACCCGCTTTGTTGCCGACTTTATGGGAACGGCCAACATCATTGACAGCAAGCTGTTTCCCGAGCTTGTCGACGGTCCCCAGGTTTTCGCATTGCGCCCGGAAAAAATCCGACTCAACAATGGCCACGGCGATATGACATTGCAGGGCCAGGTATCCGAAATTTTCTACCAGGGCGCGGTAACCAAAGTTGAAATCCGACTGCCCAACCATCGTACGTTACTGGTCCAGCCACCCTATGCCTTTGATCGCAGCTCGCTGGGCGAGCAGCCCGTCAGTATCAGCTGGGATCGCGCGGATATGGTGAGGCTGGAGGAGCCGGGGTCATGATGCCTGCTACCGCCGAAAATCGGGCCGCCGTCAGGAAATCGGGATCCCTGTTCAACCGGCCGCGCCTGAAGCTGATACTGCTGCTCGGACTGCCCGCCATCTGGTTTCTGGTTATTTACATCTACCCGCTGCTGCATTTGCTGAGCCAGTCCTTCTATACCTTTGATGATTTCACCATGACTGTGGTCAGGGATTTCAGCCTCGAGAACATCAGAAATCTGTTCTCGCCCGCCAACGCCGACATCATTATCAGAACAGCCACCATGGCACTGGCGGTGTCGGTATTCAGCGCGGTTATCGCCTTTCCTGTGGCCTACTACATGACACGTCATGCCTCGGGGAAGATGCAGGCGTTTCTGTATATCTCCGTCATCCTGCCCATGTGGACCAGCTATATCGTCAAGGCGTATTCCTGGACCCTTATCCTCTCGCAGGAAGGTGTGGCTTACTGGATCATTGATGCACTGGGCCTGACCAGCGTACTGCATGCGATCCTTGATATACCGTCCATCGGTGGCAATACCCTGTCCACCTCCAATGTGGGACGTTTTCTGGTATTCACCTATATCTGGTTGCCGTTCATGATATTGCCGATACAGGCGGCTCTGCAGCGACTGTCGACGAGTTTGCTGGATGCGTCAAATGACCTTGGCGCACGCCCTTTCCAGACGTTTCGCCATGTGATTCTGCCGCTCTGCATTCCCGGTGTTATTGCCGGCTCCATCTTCACCTTTTCACTGACGCTCGGTGACTACATCGTTCCGCAGCTAGTGGGTCCGCCCGGCCTGTTTATTGGCAACATGGTCTACATCCAGCAGGGTTCGATCGGCAATATGCCAATGGCGGCGGCTTTCACCCTGGCACCGATCCTGATTATCGCGGTCTATCTCTACTTTGCCAAAAGGGCGGGGGCGTTCGATGCACTCTGATAAATCGACCTGGCTGCTGAAAGGGCTTGCGCTGGCGGGTGTCTGCTTTCTATATCTCCCGATACTGATCATCCTGATCTACGCCTTCAATACCGAGGAATCGGCCTTCTCATTCCCGCCCAAAGGGTTCACGGTCGAGTGGTTCTTCAAGGCCGCCGAGCGTGATGACATCTTTCAGGCGCTCGGCTTTTCCCTGCAGATTGCGGCGATATCCACGCTGATCGCACTGTTACTGGGATCACTGGCAGCGCTCGCGCTCTACCGGAACAATTTCCCGGGTAAAAATGCCTTCACGCTGATCATGATCCTGCCTATCGCCCTGCCGGGCATTGTCACCGGCCTTTCACTGCTGAGCACATTTAAGTCAGCGGGCATCACCCCGGGTATGGCGACCATCACCATCGGGCACGCAACCTTCTGTGTGGTGATCGTCTACAACAATGTTGTCGCCCGATTACGCCGCATTTCATTCAACATCGTCGAGGCATCCTATGATCTGGGGGCAAGCGCCTTGCAGACTTTCTGGCACATCATCCTACCCAACCTGGGAGCGTCCCTGTTTGCCGGTGGGCTACTGGCATTCGCGCTGTCTTTCGATGAGTTGATTGTGACGATCTTCACTGCGGGTCATGAGCCGACCCTTCCGCTGTGGTTGCTCAATCAGCTATCCCGGCCGCGTGATGTGCCCATCACCAATGTAGTGGCACTGCTGGTCATGATGATGACCATGCTTCCCGTACTGCTTTCCTACTGGCTCACCAAAGACCGATAAGGACCAAGCCATGAACCAAATGATCAAAGATATTGAACACCAGATGCTCATCAACGGGATGCTTGTGGCTGGACAGGGCGAGGCCGTTGATATTGTGTCCCCCCATAATGACGAACGGGTTCTGGGCATCAGTGAAGCAACCGAAGCGCAGGTGGATGAGGCGGTCAAGGCGGCGCGGGCTGCCTTTGCCGGCTGGTCGGAACTGACCCCCAAGGACCGGTCGCTCCACATGCTGGGCATTGCCGACCTGATCGAAGACAATGCCGAGCTGTTTGCGAAGCTGGAATGCCTCGACACAGGGAAACCGTACCACCTGATGCTGGATGAAGAAATTCCTGCCGTCGTTGATATTTTCCGATTCTTTGCCGGTGCGGCCCGCTGCATGAACGGCTCTGCCGGTGGCGAATACCTGCCTGGTTTCACCTCTATGGTTCGCCGTGACGCGATTGGCGTTGTTGCCTCAATTGCCCCGTGGAATTACCCGTTGATGATGGCCGCCTGGAAGCTGGGGCCTGCACTTGCAGCCGGCAATACCGTGGTTCTCAAGCCGTCTGAATTAACACCGCTGACAACCCTGCAGCTTGCCGCCATGCTCAAGGACAAGTTGCCGGCCGGCGTTCTCAATGTCGTTTTTGGCCGTGGCCAGACAGTCGGCGCGCCGCTGACATCACATCCGGACGTTGACATGGTGTCACTGACCGGATCGATCCCTACCGGCCAGGCCATTGTCAGTAGCGGCGCGGCCACGATGAAACGGACGCACATGGAACTGGGCGGCAAAGCCCCGGTTATTGTCTTTGAGGACGCGGATATTGAGAAAGCGGTTGATGGCGTGAAGAATTTTGCCTTCGCCAATGCGGGACAGGACTGCACCGCAGCGTCCAGGGTCTATGTTCAGGAATCCATTTACGACAAGTTCGTCGACGCACTGACCGACGCCGTTCGCACCCTCCGGGTGGGAATGCCGTTTGACGACGAGAGTGAGATTGGACCGGTAGTCAGCAAGGCACATCTTGAACGGGTCGAAGGCTTCGTAAAACGCGCCGAAGCACTGGACCATACCAGGGTTACCATCGGTGGTGGCAGGCTCGATCAGCCCGGTAACTTCTTTGCGCCAACCGTGATTGCCGATGCCCGGCAGGCTGATGAAATTGTCCAGAAAGAAGTCTTCGGCCCTGTCGTTTCCGTCACATCATTCGAGACTGAATCCCAGGTGCTCGACTATGCCAACGACTCCATTTACGGCCTGGCATCTTCAGTCTGGACGCGGGACACTGCCCGAGCCACCCGTCTGGCGGCAAAACTCCGCTATGGCTGCACCTGGATCAACACCCACATGCTGCTGGCCTCGGAAATGCCCCATGGGGGCGTGAAGATGTCGGGCTATGGCAAAGACATGTCCATGTACAGCCTTGAGGACTACACCGTCGTACGTCATATCATGATCAGCCACGACTAAGCCCGCAGGCGACTGCTTCAGGTTGCCTTTTTCAGCTCCAATTGGCCGCGCGCGGGCATAGGCGCCTGCTAGATTCCTGGAGCGGTTTGCGCAATCCGACGGCCGTTGTTATGTTTTGAGCATGGTTTCCACATATGATTGCCGATTACCGTAGGGCTATCGAGGGAAAAGCGCATGACAGATAGCGAGAAACCGGGACAGTCGGACAATTAGTACCAATTAGTAATTCGCGTTACTAATTGGTACTAAACCAGCAAGTATCAGAACTTTCGATAAAAGTTTTTCCGCTCGGACAGCTTAGGGCCTAGGGTTTACGCAAACGACTCGATCGTCACCGCTCCTGCCAAATCTTTCCCGTTATTGATTAGCAATGTGAAGCTGTCCTCGGGGTCAATGCGCTGCTCGAAGGCCTGTACTCGCTTCAGCCAGCCCTCAGAGCAAAGACCGCTGAAATAGGGAGGCACAACCCCTCTGACTCATAAGGCTCAGAACGAAGGGGTAAGCTCATGCTGATAGCACTACCGATTTTGAGGTATTGAGCATCGTACTGAAACTGAACGCGGCTTCCAATCCGCTCCAAATGCCCTGCAAGCCTGCCATGCATAAATACCGTCGCTTTGGTACTGAAGCGGCTCATTGATTGCACCTCTTCCTGTTTGTAGTGGAAATTTGTAAGAGGACTATAATACTGGAATCATAATCTATGGAGCCTCTCTCGAGTCTTAGGAAAATGACACAATTTTTTCGCCGGGCAGATCTTCTCCAGCCCTGCTTGCAAACTCCACTAAACTTGGTTCTGCCAAAACGTAAAGCGGTCATCCTGTAGTGGTTCAATGATTCCGGACACCAACGTAGGTAATAATTAGGTAGGCGCTGGAGAGTAAGGCCGTGCTGTTAGGGATGGTTAGTTGGAAGTGGTGAGAAATTCCAACCGTTAAGTTTTACTCGATAGCGCGAAAAGGTGTTTAGTGCGGTGCCCTCACGAACATGGAAAGCAATCAGGCAGGGGTCATGCGGTTAGGGGGCTACCTATGTGCTAAAAAATATAGGGCACTGTCAGGGCACCATTTGGGCACAGCCAAATAAAAAGGCCCTACGCTTTCACGTAAGGCCTTCTTAAAAATATGGTGCGCCCAGCAGGATTCGAACCTGCGACCCCTGCCTTCGGAGGGCAGTACTCTATCCAGCTGAGCTATGGGCGCATTCGAGCATGACGGCGATGCGTCAATTTCGAGTGCGCAATCTTACGTGTGCGAGCGGGCACTGTCCAGCCCCGAGTTCACTGGTGGGACTGGCTTTTTCTTACGGGAAAATGGTGCTGGGGGTAATGCTCGCCAGCGCGCCTTCATTGCTGAAAGAGACCTCGCCATCCTGAATCGTTACCTGATAATTCATGTTGCGTTCTGCCAGTCCAGCAAGGGTTTCTGTGGATTCGGCCGGCAGTTCAATAATGGTGAGGTTGCGGAAGCGGCTCAGTTTATTCTGGTGCTTTTCCAGCCACAGCGGCACGGCGCGGCCGCCGTAGGCGTAAAGAATAACCTGGCGTGAACGGTTGCAGGCTTTGCGCAGGCGGCTTTCGTCGGGCAGGCCCAGTTCAATCCACAGCTCTATCTCGTCACTGAGGCTTTTCTGCCAGAGCTCTGGCTCGTCGTCTGTGCTCAGGCCTTTTGTGAACTCGAGTCCCTCACGGGCGTTCAGTGCAAAGGCCAGCAGGCGTATCATCATGCGTTCGTCATTTTCTGACGGGTGCTGAGCAATAGTGAGCTGATGGTCGGCATAATAGTGCCTGTCCATATCGGCGATATTGAGCGTGGCTTTAAAAATGGTTGCTTTGAGCGCCATGGCCTTCCTGCAGTGGTATCAAGATGTTGGTTTGCGCTAGTGTAATGCAATTCTCCGGCTGATGAGCATGACGGCATGTCGATGTTGCGCGGTTTTCTGATACTGGTTCTGTTTTTCCTTTTTGGCGAGGCGTTGCGGTTGGTGTTTCTGATACCGGTCAGCGGCGGTGTGCTCGGTATGATCCTGATGACGTTTACGCTAATGTTGCGGGGCAGGGTAAGCGATGCGTTGGCTTCGTCCAGTCAGGCGCTGATCTCGGTGCTGGTGTTGCTGATCATGCCGGGTGTGGTCGGGGTGTTTTTTATGGCATCACAGTTCTCAGAACAGTGGCTGGCCGTGGCGGCTGCATTGCTGCTGGGTACCTTTCTGAGCGTTCTGAGCACTCTTTTGTTAATGAAAAGCGTGGTTCGTTTGGCTGCTCGGGGCCACACAAATGACTGAGCTTGCTGAACGCTTTATCGCTATCCCTGACATTTTGTCTGCCAGCCCGATATTCGCAATAGGGCTCACGTTGAGCGCATTTTTTGCCGGCAACTGGCTGTTTGCGCGTATTGGCCGGCCGCTGTGGATGCCGCCGGTGGTCCTCTCGGCCGTGATGTTGGCGGCGGTTATTGCTGTTCTGTCGGTGGATTACATTCGCTATCAGGAGGGTGCTCGCTGGATAGCCGTGTTGCTGGGGCCCGCGACGGTGGCTTTGGGGATCCCGCTGTATCAGCAGATTCACCATATCCGGGCCATGTGGCTTCCGATCGTTGTCACGCTGCCTTTGGCGGCCACACTGGCGGCGGTCTATGCGGTGGTGATCGCTTGGGCGATGGGCGCTCCGCCAGAGGTACTGGCTTCGCTGGCACCCAAATCTGTGACGGCTCCGATTGCTATAGGTATCACCGAGCAGCTAGGTGGATCTGTGCCTTTGATGATGGGTGGTCTGCTAATAACCGGTGTGGTTGCGACATTGTGTGTCGACCTGCTGGCAAAGTGGCTGCCGGTTGACGATGAGCGAATTCTCGGTTTTGCCCTTGGTCTTAACGGCCACGCGATTGGTACGGCGAGAGCGTTCGAGATCAGCCATACAGCTGGTGCTTTTGCCTCCTTGGGTATGGGGCTTACGGGCATTTTTACCGCACTTATATTGCCCCTGGTTTTCCGGTTTTAGAGTCTGGCGCGGGCTGTCCGCGCCAGCCGTCATTCAGTTCACGAATAGCCGCAAGTTGTAATTTCGATTGCCGTACGTAGTTTCCGGTACTAGTTTCTATCACAGACATCCGGGGCGCCTGAGCCTCGGTGTGCCGTAAAAATTCGTAAAACAACGACGGAAAACGCAATGAAAAAACTACTTGCAGCTTTAGTCGGTACCCTGGCGCTGGCCACGGCTCCTGTTGCTCTTTCTGCCGAGGCGACGAAAGAGCTTAAGATGGCGTACGACGCTGATCCGGTTACCCTCGATATTCACGAGCAGCTCTCTGGTGGCATTCTGCAGTTGTCCCATATGTCTTTTGATCCGCTGGTGCGCTGGACAAAAGATCTTGGCTTTGAGGCCCGCCTGGCAGAAAGCTGGGCGCGCATTGATGATAAAACCATGCGTTTCAAACTCCGTGAAGGGGTGAAGTTCCATTCCGGTAACGAACTCACCACCAAGGATGTGAAGTTCACTTACGACCGCCTGAAAGAAAGCCAGGATTTCAAGGCCATCTTCAAGCCGTTCAGTGGCATTAATGTCATTGATGATTACACCTTTGAGCTGGTGACCAGCGAGCCCTTCCCGCTGCTGCTCAATACCGCTACCTACATCTTTCCGCTGGACAGCGAGTTCTATTCCGGCGAGACAGCCGATGGCAAGAAGAAGAGCGCTATTCTGAAGCACGGCAACTCGTTTGCTTCCGGTCACCTGTCCGGCACGGGTCCCTACATGGTCACGTCACGCCAGCAAGGCGTACGCATGGAGTTTGAGCGCTTCGCGGATTACTGGGATGAAGACTCTCCCGGCAACGTGAAGAAAATCGTGCTGACTCCGATCAAAGAAAACAACACCCGCGTTTCTGCGCTCTTGTCTGGCGGCGTGGACTTTATCGCTCCGGTGCCGCCTACGGATCTTGAGCGCATCAAACGCGACAAGGACACGAGTCTGGTTACCATGAGTGGCACCCGCATTATTCTGTTCCACCTGAATCAGGAGCGGGTCGAGGCCTTCAAGAATCCGAAGGTACGCCAGGCCGTAGCCTATGCCATCAATCAGGAAGGCATTGCCGCCAAGATCATGAAAGGCTTTGCCACGCCCGCATCCCAGTTGTCACCGGTTGGCTATCAGGGCCACAACGAATCCCTCAAGCTGCGTTATGACGTGGAAAAAGCCCAACAGCTGATGAAAGAAGCCGGTTACGAGGATGGTTTCACCATCACCATGATGGCGCCGAACAATCGCTACGTGAATGATGACAAGATCGCTCAGGCCGCCGCCGCCATGCTGGCGCGCATCAACATCAAGGTAGATCTCAAAACCCTGCCCAAGGCACAGTATTGGCCCGAGTACGACAATCGCTCGGGGGATATGATGCTGATTGGCTGGCACGCAGATACCGAGGACTCTGCCAACTTCTATGAGTTCCTGACTTTCTGCCCGGAAACCGACAGCGGCGCTGGCCAGTACAACGCCGGTAACTATTGCAACCCGGAAATTGATGCGCTGGTTGAGAAAGCCAACGTTGAAACCGATGTGGAAAAGCGCACCGCCATGCTGCAGGAAGTGGAAAAGCGCCTGTATGACGATGCTGCTTTCGTTCCGCTGCACTGGCAGGATCTGGCGTGGGCGAGCAAGAAGAACGTGAAGATTGAGCCGGTTCTGAACGTGATGAACTTCCCCTTCTTGGGCGACCTGGTCGTAGAGTAAGGGGGCGCCAGCTCCCTTCTCTCCAAACCTCTCTCCCGTCCCTCTCCAGGGATGAGGGGGAGAGGCTTTCAAGCATTTACGAACGGTAAATCCTTCATGTTAGCGTTTTTGGTTCAGCGGATATCCCAGGCAGTGCTGGTCATGTTCGTGATCAGTGTGATCGCGTTTGCCATCCAGGATGGCCTGGGCGATCCACTTCAGGAAATGGTGGGTATGTCAGTCTCCCTGGAGGAGCGGGAAGCCCTGCGCGACGAGCTGGGGCTAAATGACTCCATGGTGGTTCAGTATCTGCGATTTGCGGGTAACGCCATTCAGGGGGATCTGGGCAACTCCTATTTTTACGGCAAGCCTACCCTTGAAGTGATTTCTGAACACCTGCCGGCGACTCTGGAGCTGGTGATCGGGTCCAGCCTGATCATCATGCTGTTGTCGGTGCCCATTGGTGTCTATGCCGCCATCCGGCCACAGACTTTGTTGTCCAAGTTCTTTATGGGTGTGAGTACCGTCGGGATCTCCATCCCGGTATTTCTTACGGCCATCGTTCTTATCCAGATATATTCCATCGGTGTAACCGTTGAGTGGTTCCCGGTGGACACCAGCTGGGGTCAGTGGCTGAACGGCGCTGTGAGCACCGAAGGCGGCCTGCCATCCTATGGCCGCGGCGATGAACTGACTCACCTGTTTGGCACCTGGTATTCCGGCTTTTTCTCGAAAAGTGGTCTGTTGCACCTGGTGCTGCCCTGTGTGTCTCTGGCGTCCATCATGCTGCCGCTGTTCATCCGCCTGATTCGTGCGGAAATGATGGAGGTGCTGCAGAGCGACTACATTCGTTACGCCCGGGCCAAAGGCCTGAGCGCGGTGCGGATCAATTTTCTTCACGCCCTCAAGAACACCATGCTGCCGGTCATCACCGTAGGTGGTGTGCAGATTGGCATCATGGTGGCCTACACGATTCTTACTGAAACCGTATTCCAGTGGCCGGGCGTCGGGCTGATGTTCCTCGAGGCCATAACTCGAAGCGATATTCCCTTGATCGTCGCCTATCTGATGGTCGTGGGTCTGATTTTTGTGATTACGAACACGTTGGTGGATCTGGTTTACGGGCTGGTGAACCCCACGGTTAAACTGACAGGTAAGAAAGCATGACAACAGCGACTCTTTCACGCTGGGATCGCTTTCGCGAGTCCTTTCTCTGGTATAGCTTCAAGCGCGACAAGGTTGCGATCGTCAGCTTTCTCGTACTGCTGCTGATGGTGCTGGCGGCAATTTTCGCACCCCTGCTGGCCCCGACGGATCCTTACGATCTGGCGCTGATCAATATCATGAACTCGGAACTGCCACCGGTGGGTATGCAGGGCGCAGATCCGGCCTTCCCTCTGGGCACAGATTCCCAGGGCAGGGATATGCTCTCCACCATTCTTTACGGCACCCGGGTGTCGTTGCTGATCGGCTTTGGCGCTGTGGTGCTGCAGGCCGCGCTTGGCATTCTGTTCGGGCTGTTGGCGGGCTATCTGGGGGGCCGCGTAGATTCCCTCCTGATGCGTATTGCTGATGTTCAGCTTTCTTTCTCCACCCTGATGGTTGCCATCATTGTGGGTGCGGTATTCAAGGCCAGCTTTGGTAACCTGATGTTTGGTGAGATCGCCATCTACATGTTGATTTTCATCATCGGTATTGCCGAGTGGCCGCAGATTGCCCGCACCGTGCGCGCGTCCGTGCTGGCGGAGAAAAAGAAGGAGTATGTTGATGCTGCCAAGGTGATGGGCTTTCGTACCAATCGCATCATGTTCCGCCATATTCTGCCCAACACGCTTTCTCCGATTTTTGTTATTGCCACCGTACAGATCGCCAACGCGATTATTTCCGAGGCGGCCCTGTCGTTTCTCGGGCTTGGAATGCCGGAGACACAGCCTTCTCTGGGCTCGCTGATCAAATCCGGTTTCGACTACATTCAGAGTGGTTCCTGGTGGATTACCCTGCTTCCCGGCCTGGTGCTGGTCGTGCTCGTGCTGGTCATTAACCTGTTGGGTGACTGGCTGCGGGATGTTATGAACCCACGGCTGTACAAGGGCTAGAGAACCATGAAAAGCGACACGCCACTGTTGGAAGTAAAAGATCTGGATGTTCGGTTTGCCGTGCGCGGCGGCGATCTCACGGCCCTGCGCGGTATCAGCTTCAGCCTCGACAAGGGCGAGAGGCTGGGCCTGGTGGGGGAATCTGGTGCCGGTAAATCTGTTGCGGCTTTCTCGATCCTCAACCTGATTGCCCGCCCGGGTTATATTGCCGGCGGGCAGATTCTGTTCGAAGGCCGAGACCTGGCTGCCATGAGCGAGCGGGAGCTGCGCAAGATTCGCGGTAACCGCATTGCCATGATTTTTCAGGATCCGATGATGACGCTTAACCCGGTGCTGAGGATTGGGACCCAGATGGTTGAGGCCATTAAGGCTCACCGCCAGACCAGCACGAAAGCAGCGCGGGATATTGCGCTGAGCAAGCTGCGCAAGGTGCAGATTCCCTCGCCGGAAAAACGGCTGGACCAGTATCCCCACGAGTTGTCGGGTGGTATGCGCCAGCGGGTGATTATTGCCATTGCCCTGTTGCTGGATCCGGAAATCATCGTTGCCGATGAGCCCACCACGGCGCTGGATGTGACGATACAGGCAGAGATCATGGCGCTGCTGCTGGATCTGTGTGAGCAGGAAAATGTAGCGCTGATGCTGATCACTCACGATCTGGGTGTTGTATCCCAGGTAACCCAGCGCATGCTGGTGATGTATTCCGGCCGCATTATCGAGCAGGGGCCAACGCGGGAGATCATCAACGATGCCCAGCACCCCTATACCCAGGGATTGATTAATGCATTGCCGCAGATGGGCGAGCCCGGTGCGCGGCTGTTCCAGATTCCCGGTTCCATGCCGTCCCTGAAAAACGTACCGACCGGCTGCCCGTTCCATCCGCGCTGCAATTTCGCTACCGATCAGTGCCGGCAAACCATGCCCGAGTACGTGCGCTCCGGGAACGTGGATGTGGCGTGTTACGAGGTCAGCAACCTGATTGAGCAGGAGAAGCAGATGCAGGAGGCCGGATCATGACCTCCCCACTGGTAGAAATTCGCGGGTTGGAAAAGCGGTTTGATCTTTCTGGCAGCCTGCTAGAGCAGATCACCTTCAAAAACGGCCGTTTCCAGCGCAAGCAAGAAGCGGTGCATGCCATCAACGGTGTCGATCTGCAGGTACAGAAAGGTGAGGCGCTGTGTGTGGTGGGCGAATCAGGCTGCGGCAAGTCCACGATTGCCCGCACGGTTATGGGCTTGTTGTCGCCCAGCGCCGGAGAGGTTCACTACGGTGGCCAGCGCATTGATAATCTCAAAGGTCGGGATGTGCTGCCGTATCGCCGCAAAATGCAGATGATCTTCCAGAACCCCTACGCCTCTCTGAACCCGCGTATGACAATTCAGCAGACTCTGGAAGAACCGATTCATTTTCACCGCCCGGACTTGGCTCGCAGCGAGGTGCGCGACAAGGTTCAGGAGGTCATGGCGTCCGTGGGGATAGATCCGGACTGGGGCAGCCGGTTTGGCCACGAATTCTCCGGTGGCCAGCGCCAGCGCATTGCCATCGCACGTGCCCTGGCGGTGGACCCTGAGTTCATTGTGGCGGACGAGCCCATATCGGCACTGGATGTATCCATTCAGGCCCAGGTGCTGAACCTGCTGATGGACGCTCAGGAGACCCGCAATCTGACGTACCTGTTTATCACCCACGATCTTGCCGTGGTGGAACATTTCGGCACCCGGGTTGCTGTGATGTACCTGGGGCGTGTGTGTGAGCTGGCGGATACCAAAACGCTGTTTGCCGCGCCGCGCCATCCGTACACCCAGGCTTTGCTTTCAGCAATACCCAAGCTGGCAGACGACAGGCCCAACTACATTCGGCTACAAGGGGAAGTGCCAACGCCGGTCAATCTGCCATCCGGATGCGTATTCCATGGCCGGTGCCCTTATGCTAATGAGCGCTGTCGCCAGGAAATACCTCAGCTTATTGCTACTGACGGTGGTGCACAGGTTGCCTGCCATGCAGTGGAAGAAGGGCGGTTGTAAGAAGGCTACTGCAATAAGCTATGATGCGCGCGGTGAGTAGCTTTTGAAAAACCGTCACTCTTTACTTGTTAGTTTGCTGGGGAGCCCATGGAAATACGCTGGCTGGAAGACTTCATGATGCTGGCACGCACACGCCATTTTTCGCGTGCCGCCGAACTGCAGCATGTAAGCCAGCCCACGTTCAGCCGTCGCATTAAACTGCTTGAAGAAGCCATGGGTGCTACCCTGATTAACCG
The DNA here is from genome assembly GCF_900142385.1 of Marinobacter antarcticus. Classification (NCBI taxonomy): domain Bacteria; kingdom Pseudomonadati; phylum Pseudomonadota; class Gammaproteobacteria; order Pseudomonadales; family Marinobacteraceae; genus Marinobacter; species Marinobacter antarcticus. Next base: position 173,315 of record NZ_FRAQ01000001.1, on the reverse strand, counting down.
GCAGACTCTGCCCTTGTCTCTGACACCGGCCGGGGAACGGTTTCTTGATCTATGCCAGCGGGTAACCCGGGATGTCCGCGAAGTCCGCAGCCAGATTGCCGATATGGAAGCGGAAGTGTCTGCGCGCATCAGTGTGGGTTCTACCCAAGGGCTTTTTTCCCATTTTTACCAGCGCTGGGCCAGTGATGCAGGCGTTGCAGACCGCTTGCAGCTCAATCTCAACGCGACAAGCTGGGTGGGGGAGCAATTTCTGGATGCTCTCGACGGCGGCGAATGCGATTTGGTGCTGTGTTACTGGCATCAGGATTTGCCCTGGAGTGACCGACTTGGCCAGGGCGAGTACGAATCAATCATTCTTGCCCGCGAGTGGCTGGTCCCAGTGAGTGTTGCAGCGGATAACGGCCAGCCCCGGTTTCCTCTGCCGGGAACCGCAGGCCAGACGGTGCCGCTGATTGGCTATCATTCGCGGGGATTTTTGCAGTCTGCAATTGAATCGCATCTGGCGCGGATTAAAGAATCCGTAAACCTCCTGCCACTGAACGAAAACACCCAGTCTGCAAGCGTCAAGGCGCTGGTCAAGCAGGGCTTTGGAATGGGCTGGCTGCCCAGCCGGATGACGGAAAAGAGCGAGCACTTTGGCAGTCTGACGCGGGCTGGCGACGAACGCTGGGATGTCCCATTGGAAATCCGCCTTATCCGCCTGCGTGAGCAACGCTCAGACGACTTTTTAACTCTCTGGAAAACACTGGAAAACCAACATGCCTGACACCAATCTGCTGTCTCTTCAGATTGATCACGTGGGTATTCTGCAGGGCCGCTATGAGGAGGTTCTGGAAAACCATGGATATGACAGCTTGCTTATCAGTTCTGGCGCGGCGCCTGTGCGCTACGGAGACGATCAGTCCTGGCAATTTCAGGGTTATGGCCCGTTCCTGCACTGGACGGGGCTCGCCGGTTTTGAACACGCATGGCTGCTGATACGGAAAGGCCACAAGCCACTGCTCTCAATGCATCAGCCTGTTGATTTCTGGCACGCGAGTCTTGAGCTGGCACAGGAACCCTGGCTGGCGGAATTCGAGCTTCGCTTCAGCGAGCATCGCGCGGCGCCTGCGCTGGACAGCTTAGGCCAGTTGGCTGTTATCGGTGATCCGTTGCTGCTGGCGGATGTGTCAGGTGAGCACAATCCAGGCGCGCTTTGCGATGCGATTGATGAAACGCGGGTGCATAAAACAGCCTACGAAATAGCCTGCCTGGCCCACGCCAACAGGTTGGCCATTGCAGGGCATCACGCCGCCCGCGATGCGTTTCTAGCCGGTGCCAGCGAGTTTGAAATTAACCTGACATACCAGCGCGCAACACAGCAGCGTGAGGCCGATGCCCCTTATCACAGCATTATTGGTGTAAACGAGCATGCCGGGACACTGCATTACCAGTGCTACGACGCGGCAGCGCCCGACAAATCGCGCAGCTTACTGATTGATGCCGGAGTGCGTTACCGGGGCTATTGCTCCGACGTTACCCGCACCACCGCTGGTGTCGGGGAAGGGCGCTTTGGCGCGCTCGTGCAGGGCCTTGAGCAGTTGCAGTTCCGGCTATGCAAAATGGTAGCTCCGGGCGTTGACTATGTGGACATCCACCGCAGAACGCATCAGGGCATTGCCGCCTTGCTGAGTGCAGCAGGTCTGGTCAGCGGCCTGAGCGATGAGGAGATGGTATCCGAAGGCGTTACCCGGGCCTTTTTCCCCCACGGCATAGGGCATTTCCTTGGCGTTCAGGTACACGATGTTGCTGGCAAGCCGGTACCGTCCCCTGCTGACGCTCCCTTTCTTCGTCTGGTCCGAACGCTGGAGCCCGGCATGGTCGTTACCATTGAGCCAGGGTTGTATTTCATACCCTCCTTGCTTGAGCCGCTTCTTTCTGGCCCTCTCGGGGAACATATGAACCGTGCGCTGATTAAAGAATTGCAGGGATGTGGAGGAATACGGATAGAAGATAATGTGGTGGTTACCGATTCGGGATCCAGAAACCTGACCCGAGAGGCAGAGGCCTGAAACAATCCCTTGCACAAAATTAATACAACAGACTTGCAATCTTGGATGCTAATGACAATAATTATCACTAACATTGTTGTCGTTGGTAGGATTGCATTATGTATGTATGCCTTTGCCACGGAGTCACAGACCGGGATATCCGTGAAGCTGCAGAAAACGGTGTTTCTTCCATGCGCCAGCTCGGTGAAGAGTTGGGCGTAGGTACCCAGTGCGGACGCTGCGCCTCGACAGCGCGCGGCATTCTGCGTGAAAGCCGCGCGCCGGATTACCTCGCTTTGGCAAACATCTTGGCAAGCCCCGCCTGACGTCCCCGGGGTTTATTTCCTTTCCGCAATTTTGTAATGCGCTTTAACACGCTATTCTTGCTGGGTGACGAGAGAATTTTCTGAACCCGAACTAACCAGCCGGATTGGATTTTATTCAAAAGGTTTACCCATCGGCTGGGATCAAGGAGCGTTGCAATGAAAGGCGATAAGAAAGTCATCCAGTTTCTGAACAAAGTCCTTGCCAACGAGCTGACAGCCATTAACCAGTACTTCCTGCATTCACGCATGTACAAGGACTGGGGCATCACCAAGCTTGCGGCCAAGGAGTATGAAGAATCCATCGATGAAATGAAGCACGCCGATCAACTGATCGAGCGCATTCTGTTTCTGGAAGGCCTGCCCAACCTGCAAGACCTGAACAAGCTGATGATCGGCGAGAACGTTGAGGAAATGATTGCCTGCGATCTTAAGATCGAACACATCGCCCATGTCGATCTGAAAGAAGCGATTCTCTACTGCGAGTCCGTTAACGATTACACAAGCCGTGAGCTGTTCCGCAGCATTCTTGACAGCGAAGAAGAGCACATTGACTGGCTCGAAACCCAGCTGGAAATGATCAACCTGATGGGAATCCAAAACTACATTCAACTGCAATCTGCTGCTGCGGAGTAAATACCGACGATGGATCTGTCCTGCTTTAAAGCCTATGACCTGCGCGGCAGTGTGCCGGAGCAGTTGAACCCAGCTTTGGCCGAGCTCATCGGCCGTGCCTATGTGGAAATCACTGGCGCTAAAAAAGTCATTGTCGGCTATGACATTCGCCTCTCAAGCCCGGAAATCACCAAAGCCCTGAGCTCCGGACTTATGGCAGCGGGTGCGGATGTGTTCGATATAGGTTTGTGTGGTACCGAACAGGTGTATTTCGCCACCAGCCATTATGAAATGGACGGCGGCATCATGGTCACCGCCAGCCACAACCCCAGAAATCATAACGGCATGAAAATGGTGGGGCCGGAATCCCGCCCGATCAGCTCCGATAATGGTCTGAACGATATTCGCGACCGGGTGCGCGAGCCCTTTGCTGACGCGCCGGTACAGGGCAAATATGAAACATTGGAAGTCACCAGGGCTTACATAGACCACCTCTTGGGGTACGTTGACGCGGCTGCCCTGCGCCCCTTGAAACTTGTCGTCAACGCCGGCAACGGCGGTGCGGGCCTGGTGATCGATCAACTCGAAAAGCACCTGCCTTTCGAATTCATCAAAGTGCACCATCAGCCAGACGGTAACTTCCCCCATGGGGTGCCCAACCCCATCCTCGAAGAGAATCGCGCTGCCACAGCCGATGCTGTAATCGAACACGGTGCAGCTATGGGGATCGCCTGGGATGGTGATTACGACCGCTGCTTCTTCTTTGATGAGAACGGTCGGTTTATTGAAGGCTATTACATTGTCGGCCTGCTGGCTGATCAGTTCCTGCGCAAAACCGGCCCCGGCAAGGTCATCCACGACCCGAGGTTGATCTGGAATACCCAGGACCTGGTAAAAGCCGCCGGCGGCGAAGCCATCGAAAGCAAAACCGGCCATGCCTTCATCAAGCAACGCATGCGAGACGAAGACGCGGTTTACGGCGGGGAAATGAGCGCTCACCACTACTTCCGGGATTTCGCCTACTGCGACAGCGGCATGATTCCCTGGTTGCTGATCGCCGAACGCCTGTGCCAGTCCGGCAAGCCGTTCTCATCCCTGATCGATGCCCGTATTGAAGCCTATCCGGCCAGTGGCGAAATCAACCGCACCATCGCTGATCCTCCCAAGGTGATCGCAGCCATCGAGGAAAAATACGGAGCCGGCGCAAAAAGCGTCAGCTACGTAGACGGCCTCAGCGTCGAATTCGACAACTGGCGCTTTAACCTGCGCATGTCCAACACGGAACCCGTCGTTCGCCTGAACGTGGAAACCCGTGGTGACATACCTCTGATGAAAGCGAAGACAGAAGAGTTGCTTGCAGAAATGGAGCGCTTGAATAAGTAACAGCTATTGATGGGGGCCGGGGTGCCGGCACCTCGGCTTAGCTCCAAACTTAAAGCCAGTCTTTCAGCATAATTCCAAGCCCGAACCGCTCAGTCCGATGATTGTAGTCAATCAGGCTCTCCCCATACCCGTTGTAGTACTGGAAAAACCCCTTGATCGTATCCCCTAGCGGAAAGCTGTAACCAAACTCCACCGAGGTGTGATTGTCCGAGCGCAGGTTGTTTAGCAGCTTCAGTGAAAGCGTCCGGTCCTCGGAAAGCTTATAAACGAAGTTGTAATCGGCATGTCCCAGATAACGCTCAATGTCTGCATTATCATCTTTACTGTTCTCCGGAATCCGGTACCAGGGCTGCACAACGAACAGCCAGCGCCCATAGGTGAAGCCGGCGCTTGCAATAATCCGGTTCCAGCTCCGTGAGCGCGGTTCCGACTGGCCGTTGGATTGATGGTTAATGCCAATCGTCATACCGCTCAGTGTTGCTGCACCGAGGTTCCAGTTCGCCTGGTGGCGCAGAAAAATCTCGGGTTCGTAGTTGGTCTCCCGGAAAGGGGCGGAATCCTCCTGATTATAAACCTGCCAGAAAGAACGCTGGGTATAACCGAACCATAATGTTGTGCGATCGGCCAGCCAGCCAGTCAATAGTGGAACCTTGAAGCTGATCTGGTATTTGGCCTCCTCGTTCTCAAGCTCGTAATCGTAAGTGGTAGCACCCAGCCTGGGGTTGGTTGGCACCGTATTCGGGTCTGCGACCCAGGTGATTGGCATGATATAAGTAGGCTTATAGCTTATGAAACTACCAGAAAACGAAAACAGCGCTTTCTCAGCAGTAACGTATTGATCCACCATATTGTTCATCACGCCACTGTCGGGGTCATCCTCGCCGGAGCCCTCAGCCACCTGCTCCTGGCTTTTCCTGTCAGGAGCTAATGTATCTGCTGCCTGCTCGGCATCCTCAACGTCCTGCTCGTTTGCCTGGTCACGGGCCGTTTGTGGATCGTTGAAAGAATCGTAGCAGGCCAGGCGCTGCACGCCCTCCCGAATCAGAGCGCACTCTTCAAGAGAAGTGGTTTGGCGGTCGTCTGCCGGTATGGTTTCCTGTGCAATCGTCAGCGCAGGCCACAGCAGTGCCAGCGTAGCGGCCTTCGAGGCCCGGGCATTGGGGCATTTGTGCATACTTCGAATCTCTCTATGCTGCATTGAGGCTGAGCCATGTGTTGGCAATACCGTAAACCCAGACGCCAATCAGGGTAACTGCCAATAACGAAAAAACGATTTTGTGTCGAAGCTGGTTGTCAGCACTTGCCGCTACAATCCACCGCAGATACATAAGGCCAATGAAGCTCAGGAAAACGGCAAGGCTTGCGAGCGCGGGTATCAGGAGCCACGCCGGGTTGATACTATGGCCGTTGTCCGTCTGGCTGGAGAACCAGCCCATGGATGCCAGTAGCACTGCCAACGCGCTGAACTCTGTAATCACAAGTGTTTTACGCAGTGGGTGCGGGGAGGGTTTATCCGGGTTGTTCATGAATCTGATCCTGAATTTCTGGGGTAAGCTGCGACATGGTAACCGGATGCCATGAAAGAGTCTCCACGCTAACGAAATGGCAATAAAAACGGTGGAAATCAATTTATGATTTTGCTATTCGGTTTTTTTGCCGGGGTTCAGTCGCTATAATGCGGCAACCAAAGATTATAACGCTCAAATGCGAGGTGCATTGTGAAGATGAAGAGAGTCCTGGCTGTTGTATTGCTCGGTTTTGGCATCACTGCCGGCGCCGTTATGGCAAGTGTTGAAGACGAAATCCGTGCGCGTATCCAGCCGGTCGGTGAAGTATGCCTGCAGGGTGATGCGTGTGGTGAGGCCGCAGCAGTTACTGAAACAGCCAGCTCCGGACCTCGTTCCGGCAGCGAAGTTTACGGTGCCGTGTGCATGGCATGTCATACCACAGGCGCTGCTGGCGCACCGGTAATCGGTGATGCTGGAGCCTGGGCTCCTCGCATCGACCAGGGCATAGAAACCCTGATCACTCACGCCCTCAATGGCTTCAACGCTATGCCCGCCAAGGGCGGTTGCGCCAGCTGCCCGGATGAGGAAATCCAGGCTGCAGTGGAGCACATGGTGGCAGAGAGCAAGTAAATCCTGCGCTCTTGCCGTCAAAAACCCCGCAGTTGCGGGGTTTTTGCTTTCAGAGCCCTAAATCACCAAGAAGAGCGCTTAGTGTCGCCTTGCCCTTTTTCTGATTGGCTTCGACATCCAGGTCTCCGGTACCCTCCCAGTGTACGTCGTCCTCCGGGAGTTCATCCAGAAACCGGCTGGGAATGGTTTCGAGCTTTTCCCCATACTGCCTGCGCTGGGCGGCGTAGGTCAGGGTCAGAGTTTCTTTTGCGCGGGTAATTCCCACATACATCAACCGCCGCTCTTCTTCGATATTGCCTTCTTCGATACTGGATCTGTGTGGCAGGATTTCCTCCTCCAGCCCCAGAATAAACACATGAGGGAACTCCAGGCCCTTGGACGCGTGAAGTGTCAGCAGTTGTACCTTGTCGCTGTCATCCTCTTCTTCCCGTTGTTCCATCATGTCGCGCAGAATCAGCTTTGTGATGGCATCTTCTATTCCCAGCTCATCGGCGGTTCCCTTGCCGTCGTCCAGCATCCTCTGGATCGAGTCCACCAGATACCAGATGTTCTCCATGCGGCGCTCGGCTTGTTTTGGCGTACCGGAGTTCTGGTGTAGCCACTCTTCATATTCAATATCTGTGAACAGCTGTTTGATCACGGGTACAGGGTTTTCACCGTGCAGGCACTCACAGGTTGCATCCACCCAGTGGGCGAACCGCCGCAGCCGGTCCAGGCCTTTCTCGGTTACATGAGTTTCTGCGCCCATATCGCTCAGTGCCCGGAACAGGCTGACGTCGCGGGCACGGGCATAGTGGCTGAGTTGCTCGAGCGTGCGCGGGCCGATTTCGCGCCGAGGTACATTCACTACCCGCAGAAAAGCGGCGTTGTCATCCGGGTTAATCAGCAGGCGCAGATAGGACATCGCGTCCTTGATCTCGTTTTTAGAGAAAAACGACTGGCCCCCTGAGATGCGATAGGGAATCTGGTAGGCCTGTAGTTTCATTTCCAACAGGCGGGCCTGGTGATTGCCCCGGTAAAGCACGGCAAAGTCCCTGAACCCCAGCCCCTTCTTCAGTTTCTGGTCGAGAATTTCGGTGGCCACCCGCTCGGTTTCGGCGTCTTCGTTACGGCAACGGACAATGCGGATCTCGTCGCCAATGGTGTGGTCGCTCCACAGAGCTTTTTCGAATACGTGGGGGTTATTGGCGATGACCGTATTGGCGCTGCGCAGAATGCGCGAAGTGGAGCGATAGTTTTGTTCCAGCTTTACAATTTTCAGGCTTGGGAAGTCTTCCTTTAGCTGCGCCAGATTTTCCGGCCGTGCGCCCCGCCAAGCGTAAATCGACTGATCGTCGTCACCAACAACAGTGAATGCAGCACGCTCAGCAACCAGCATCTTTACCAGTTCATACTGGCACAAGTTGGTATCCTGGTACTCGTCCACCAGCATATAGCGTATTTTTCTACGCCATTTTGCAAGCACCTCGGGGTTGGTGCGAAAGAGTTGCACCGGGAGCAGAATAAGGTCGTCAAAGTCAACGGCATTGTATGCCTTCAGGTACTCGCTATAATGTTTGTATACGATGGCAATGCGTTGCTCCCGCTCATCCTCAGCTTTGCTGTATGCTTCTGCGGGCCCGCGCATGGCACTCTTCCACGACGAAATGGTCATCTGGACATCGTTGAGTTCATCGCCGGCGTCGGCACTGGCCTCTCTGAGCATCAAGTCCCGTAGCAGGGCTTTGGCATCTTCCGCGTCAAAGATGGAGAAGCCGGGGTGATAGCCAAGGTGGGTGTACTCTTCCCGGATCATGTTCAGCCCGAGATTGTGGAAGGTGGACACTATCAGCCCGCGGGCCAGTTTGCGGTCTACAATCCGGCCCACACGCTCTTTCATCTCGCGGGCGGCTTTATTGGTGAATGTAACAGCGGCGATATGGCGCCCCGGGATGCCAAGGTGCTCAATCAGATAGGCAATTTTCCGGGTGATTACGCTGGTCTTGCCACTGCCTGCACCGGCAAGAACCAAAAGCGGGCCATCGGTGTAGCGAACAGCTTCATTTTGTCGCGGGTTAAGTTTGTTCACAAATACACTGCCAGAATGGATTGAGACGGGAACTTTCGGTAAGACAACAGTCTACACCAGCCTGACTGTACCTTGTCGATCTATCAGCTATCCTTTTATAAGAACGGATTTATTGCTCACGCACCCATGGATTCTGCTTAATGACCTTGCCACTGGAAACTGTCGGACATGACCAGCTTCGCGTTCTGGTTCTGACGCCGGATTATGCCGATTTTCTCTGGCTTAGCGCACTGCTGAAAGGCGATTCTGAGATAAGCCCGGATTCGACCTGGTGCCCGGATCTGGTGGATTGTGACGACCTGATTCGCAATGCAAAGTTCGACATTATTGTCTGGAACTGCGTGTTTCATGGTGGGTCAGAAACCGCCTTTTTGCAGTACCTGGCCGTTGCCAGTGGTGGCCGTCCGGTTCTGGCACTGAGTGCTGAAACTCCGCGCGAGCGGGCGCCGGAATTGCTTTCCGGTGGTGCGGCAGATTATGTGAGCTTTCAGGAGCTTGATCGCTGGAGCTTTCGTCGGGCGGTGAAGTGCCTTTGGTATCGCGAGCAACTTGCTAATTCGGCGCACAGCCAGCTGGGCCGGGGAGTCGCAAGCGGATTTATTAACCGGGATCTGTTCTTCGACAGGCTGCAGCAAGCCCTGCTCAGGGCCCAACGGGGTGGTTACCGGCTGGCGTTGTTGCATCTGAATATCGATGATTTTCGCAGCATTAATGAGACCTTCGGCTACCAGAAAAGTGATCAGCTGATGATCATGGTAGCCGCTCAGGTCCGACAGGGGCTGCGCCGCGTGGATTCCCTGATGCGCATTGGCGGTGACGAGCTGGCCATTATCGTTGAAAAAATAGAAGACTCACTGGATATCACACAGATCATACGAAAAGTAGTCAATGCCCTGGATGAGCCGGTAACGATTGATGGCAAGAGTGTTGTTGTCAGTGCCAGCTTGGGGGTGGCTACGTATCCGGAGGCCGGAGACAGTCCCGAAAATCTCATGCGCAGGGCTAACCGGGCGATGTTTGAGGCCAAGCGGGATCCGGGCACCAGCTATCGCTTTTACGATCGCCAGCTGCATATTTCTGCCGGCTACCAGCTCAGGCTGGAAGCGGATCTTCGCAACGCGCTCAGAGGCAATGAGCTGGAGCTGTATTATCAGCCAAGAATTGATCTGGCCAGTAATGACGTGCGTGGCGTTGAGTGTCTGTTGCGCTGGAACCACCCGGAGCGTGGCCTGGTTGGGCCGGACGAGTTCATCCCCGTTGCAGAGCGCAGTGGCCTGATTGTTCCTATCGGTTACTGGGTAATAGAGCAGGCCTGCAAGCGCCTGCAGGAGTCCGCTGAGCTCGGGTTTCCCGGGCTGGTGTTTGCCGTCAATCTCTCGTTCCGGCAGTTCCACGACCGCAAGATGACAGAAACCATATTCCGGATCATCTTCAACGCCAATGTAGATACCAGCTTGCTGGAGCTGGAGCTGACGGAAAGTGCCATGATGCACGATCCTGAATACGCGCAACGCTGCCTGCGTGAGCTCAATCAGCTGGGTATCAGTTTCGCGCTTGATGACTTTGGCACAGGTTTTTCTTCTCTCAGCAATCTCCAGCACCTGCCGATCTCACTGGTTAAAATCGACAAATCGTTTGTGCAGGCTCTGGGCGAGTCTGCGGACGCCGAGCATATTATCCGGGCGATTATCAGCCTGGCGCACAGCCTCCAGATCAGTGTGGTGGCCGAGGGCGTTGAGACGGAAAGCCAGCTGGAGTTTCTGCGTCAGCAACACTGCGATGAAATTCAGGGTTACTTCTATGCGCGCCCCATGCCCTGGGCCGACCTTGTGCAATTCCTGAACAAGCGTGGCGAGTCCGCTTGCCTGCAACTGTAAGCCGCTGTACCTTTGCTGCTTTATCCGACACGCATCAAACAGAGGTTGCATGAACAGTATCTCCAGGCGAATCGCTGACGAACTCGGCGTACGTGAGCAACAGGTTAATGCCACCGTCGCCCTGCTGGACGAAGGTTCCACCGTTCCGTTTATTGCCCGGTACCGCAAAGAGGTAACAGGCTCGCTGGATGACAGCCAGCTGCGCACGCTTGAGGAACGCCTGCGCTATCTCAGAGAGCTGGAAGACCGTCGCGGCACTATCCTCAAAAGCATTGAAGAGCAGGGCAAACTGACCGACGAATTGCGCGCCAGCATCCTGAGTGCGGATGCCAAGAATCGCCTGGAAGATCTTTACCTACCCTTTAAGCCCAAACGCCGCACCAAAGCTCAGATTGCCCGGGAAGCGGGCCTGGAACCTCTGGCTGACGCTTTGTATGGAAATCCGGCTCTGGATCCGGAAACCGTGGCTGAAGGCTATATCAACGCGGATGCGGGTGTTGCCGATACCAAAGCCGCCCTCGACGGTGCCCGTTATGTCCTGATGGAGCGTTTTGCCGAAGATGCGGAACTCTTGGGCGAACTGCGAAACTTTATCTGGCAGCAAGGGCAGTTGAAAGTCACGGTTATTGCAGGCAAGGAAAACGAAGGTGCCAAGTTCCGTGATTATTTTGATTATGTAGAACCGTTGAAGAAAGTGCCTTCGCATCGGGCTCTGGCGATTTTGCGTGGACGCAATGAAGGTATCCTCTCTTACGCTCTGGTTGTGGGTGATGTGGATGATGACCGGCGCCAGCCGCATCCCGCAGAGCAACGTATCGCTGCGCGCTGGAACATCCGGGATAACGGTCGCCCTGCTGACAAATGGCTGTCAGAGGTGGTGCGCTGGACCTGGCGGGTAAAGCTGTCTACGCAGATCGAGACAGATCTCATGTCCCAGGTGCGTGAAGCAGCTGAAACCGAGGCCATCAACGTTTTTGCGGCCAATCTGAAAGACCTGCTGTTGTTGGCGCCTGCCGGGCCGCGCCCGACTCTGGGGCTGGATCCCGGCCTGCGCACGGGTGTAAAGGTAGCCGTTATTGATGGTACCGGCCAGGTTGCAGGACATGGCGCTATCTTCCCCCACGCGCCCAAGAACCAGTGGGACAGCTCCATCGAAAAGCTCGCAGCCTGGTGTCGTGAATACCGCATTGAGCTGGTTGCCATCGGCAACGGCACAGCCTCCCGTGAGACGGAGAAGCTGGTGGGGGATCTGAGCAAGCGCTATCCGGAACTCAAGCTGGCGCGCATCGTTGTGAGTGAGTCCGGTGCTTCGATCTATTCCGCCTCAGAATTTGCCTCCAAAGAGCTGCCGGATCTGGACGTGACCATTCGTGGAGCTGTCTCCATTGCCCGTCGGTTGCAGGATCCGCTGGCCGAGCTGGTCAAGATCGAACCGAAATCCATTGGTGTTGGCCAGTACCAGCACGACGTATCCCAGGTTCAGCTCTCACGCAGCCTGGATGCTGTAGTGGAGGATTGTGTCAACGGTGTCGGCGTCGACCTGAATACGGCATCGACACCCTTATTGGCAAGAGTGTCGGGTCTGAACCAGACCATCGCGCAGAACATCATCGAGTACCGCAACCAGAACGGTATGTTCCGTAACCGCAAGCAGCTGTTAAAGGTTTCCCGACTGGGTGCCCGCACCTTTGAGCAGGCAGCTGGCTTCCTGCGTATCGCCAGCGGAGAGAATCCACTGGACCGGTCATCTGTGCATCCTGAGGCCTATGGGGTGGTTGAGGGTATTGCAGCAAAGAATAATCGGAAAGTTGAGGGTATTGTTGGCGATGCAGCGTTCTTGCGTGGTCTGAATCCCCAGGATTACGTAACAGATCAGTTCGGTGTGCCTACCATCCAGGATATTCTCTCCGAGCTTGAGAAGCCCGGCCGGGATCCGCGCCCGGAGTTTCGTTTTGCAAGTTTTGAAGAAGGCGTGGAAACCCTTGGCGATCTTGAGCCCGGCATGGTGCTTGAGGGGTCCGTTACCAATGTCACCAACTTTGGAGCATTTGTGGACATAGGCGTGCATCAGGATGGGTTGGTGCATATTTCCGCGCTTTCTCACACCTTCGTGAAAGACCCTCGTGAAGTGGTCAAGGCAGGGGATATCGTGAAGGTTAAAGTCATGGATGTAGACATCCCCCGTAAACGGATTGCGTTGTCCATGCGAATGGATGACCAGCCAGGTGAAAAAGCGGATTCAAAGCGGTCAGCTTCGGGCCGGGCGGCGGGCGGCCAAACTGCCGGCATGCCAAGTGGGCAACAGGCGGGTAAGTCCAAAGCCAAGTCAGCGCCCCGGGGCCAGAACAAAGGCGCTGATCCGGGTGCCATGGCAGGCGCACTGGCTCAGGCGTTTGCGTCAGCCCGCAAGGATAAGCGTTAAGCGGTTTCAACTATTTCCACCAGCCGGCGTCGCTCACAAGGCATAGCTGGCTGCAGCAGGAGTCAATCATGGCCGAATCCCGCCATTCTGTGTTCCGCCAGTTCGCAGCCAGCGACTGGAACGGATTTCTGAAAGGGGTAGAAAAAGAAGGTTTGCGCGTCGACCGCAACGGGTTCATTGCGCAGACGCCACACCCAGAGGCCCTGGGCTCTGCGCTCACGCACCCGTCCATTACAACGGACTATTCTGAGTCCCTTCTGGAACTGATTACGCCGGTGTGTAGCAGTACTTCCGAGATGCTGGAGTCGCTGCGCAATACCCATCGCTTCGTTCAGCAGAACCTGGGTGATGAAGTTTTCTGGCCGGCCAGTATGCCCTGTGAGCTGGATGGTGATGCCAGCATTCCCATTGCCGAGTATGGTTCTTCAAATATCGGGCGCCTTAAGCACGTTTATCGTCAGGGACTGGCAGTGCGATACGGGCGCATGATGCAAAGCATTGCCGGAGCTCACTACAACCTCTCCTTACCGGACAGCTTCTGGGACATCTGGCAGAGCGCGCTCGGCGACCAGCAAAGCATGAAGGATTTCAAGTCTGATCAGTATTTCTGGTTGATTCGCAATTTCCGCCGCAGAAGCTGGTTGCTGATGCTGTTGTTCGGCGCATCGCCGGCCCTGGATGCGAGTTTTGTTGCCGGAGTGCGTCACGACCTCGGCCGTTTTGATGGTCGCAGTTGGTTTGGTAAACACGCTACTTCTTTGCGTATGGGCGATCTGGGTTATCACAACAATGCCCAGTCTTCGCTGAACATCTGCTTCAACAAGCTCAGTACCTACACCCAGACTCTGGATCGGGCCATTCATACCAACTGGCCAGCCTATGAAACCATAGGCACCCAGCGTAATGGCGAATTTATCCAGATCAATACCAGCGTGCTGCAAATAGAAAACGAGTACTACAGCGCCGTGCGTCCTAAACGTACTGCTCAAAGTGGAGAAAAGCCGATTCAGGCGCTCGATGCCCGCGGTGTGGAATATGTTGAGGTGCGATGCCTGGATCTGGATCCGTTCTCCCCGGTAGGTGTCAATGAGGCTCAGGTCGACTTCCTCGATCTCTTCCTGCTGGACTGCTTGCTGTCAGAGTCTCCGCGGATCGATGATGCCGAATGCAGCATGCTGGACGACAACTACAAAGATGTTGTCGCCAGAGGTCGTGATCGCGAGTTAACGCTGTGCCGGGATGGCGGGCGTACGCCCATCGGTGAAGCGGCTACGGCATTGTTGGATGGGCTCGAGCCACTGGCAGAAATACTGGACGGTTGGAATGGTGGTGACGTTTATCGTCAGGCACTGTCGGCCCAGCGAGGAATTCTGTCTGGTGATAGCCAAGTGCCTTCTGCGCGGGTTATTGATGCCATGCAGGCTTCCGGGATGGGGCATCGTGACTGGGGCATGGATATGGGGCTGAGACACCAGAACACACTCCGGCAGGAAGGCATGGAGGCCAGCGTACATGCTGCGTTCACTGCTGCCAGCAAGGATTCTCTGGCAGAGCAGAGGCGGATAGAGGCCTCGGATACCCTGGGGTTCAGTGACTTTCTTGAACAGTATCTGCGTTCCTGACGGGCGCAGACTGCTGGCTCTGACTCCTTCTTCGGGTTAGCATCGCTTATAGGCCTGTTTCACAGAAGGTGAACAAAAGTTTGTCACTTTCTGACGCTGGTGCTAACTTCAATAGCTTCAGTCAAAGGGAGTATTGGCATGGCAAGGGATATCAAGCTCGGATGGGACGTTGAGGCTCTGAATAAAGCCTATCGTCAGGGCTATATGGCGGCTTCCATGGGAATGGATAAAACCCGCTGTCCCTATCGCGGTGACGTCGTCGTAGCGGCTTGGGAGGCCGGCTGGGATGATGCAGGTGAGGTTGTCCGGGAAGAGCATGCCTTGGGTAATGACCTGTTTTCCCGGATTGCCTGAAGCCCGCTATTTTTGCACCACAAACTCCGTAAACAGTACACCGGTAATAGCTTCGCCGGTTTGCTGTTCTTCCAGCACCCCGTTTATTCTTGATTTCGCTTCTTCGCGCAGCGCCTGCTGGCCGTCCATTGTTGTCAGCTTTTCCGTATCTGTCTGCTCACCAAACAGCATTACCAGTTCGTGGCGTAGCCTCGGCATGTGAGCCGCAACAGCCGTTCGCGTGGTCTGCCGGGAAGCTCGCAGGGTGACCGCTGCTTTCAGGTAAGTCAGCTTGCCGTCTGAGCTGCCTACGTGGGTTACGAACGGCGGCTCCATGGCAATATAATCAGTGATGCCTGATTCTTCTGCGGTTTCCTCTTCTGCTTGAACGGCGTCTTCCGCCCAGGCGGCGGGGACCAGTGAAAACAACAGGAAGATACTCAATAAAACGAATTTTGGCTGAGGTGTCATAAGCTTGCAGTTAGTCATGGTTTAGGGTTTAGTGACAAAATCAGCAGCGTTTCCGCCGGATTAACCGAGAATAGCAGGCTCGGCGGAGCATTTGTGGAAAACCGAGGAAACTTTGTGAAAGGAAGAGCAATCTTTGCAGTTGTTTTTGTAGTCTGTGCCGGATTGTTGGGCGTAGCGTTTTACATGGAGCATGTGATGGGGCTGGAGCCTTGTCCTTTGTGCTGGCTTCAGCGCTTCGGCTTTATGGGAGTGGGTCTGGTGAGCTTTGTGGCAGCTTTGCATGGTCCCGGGCAACTGGGGTTGCGTGTGTATGGCCTGTTGCTGGCGGTAACGGCCGGTGCTGGTCTGGGCATGGCAGGTCGCCAGCTGTGGTTGCAGAACTTGCCGGCTGATCAGGTGCCCGCCTGCGGTCCCTCTGTGGACTATATGCTTGAAGTGTTGCCGTGGGCGGAAGTGCTTTCTACAGCTCTCAAAGGCACCGGAGACTGTGCTGCTGTGGTCTGGCGTTTTCTTGGGTTGAGTATTCCCGGTTGGACAGCTGTCTTTTTTGCTTTGCTGGTGATTGTAGGCCTGGGCATGCTTTTTCACCGGGGGAAACCAAAAGGCTGGATCGCTGGCTGAAACGGTTGCGGCCGGCGGCGGGCATGGGTTAACTTAATCCAGAGTTAACACATGTCAGCATCAGGGCTGAACAGCCGGATTATCAAGCGGAGAGCAGGCGTCATGTTGGAAAATTGCCGAAATGCCAGGGAGCGTTGGGGTGGCGTCAGCGAACTCATTGATCGTTGGCTCAAGGATCGTCAGGAGCTACTGGTTCACTACTGCGATTTATCCGGAGAAAGCGACTTCTCGCAAACCGAAGCGCTGAGGCAAAAGTTCGTTCGGCTTTGTGAAGTGCTGGTGGATTACGTCTCTACCGGTCACTTCGAAATATACGAACAACTGGTCAGGGAGGCCCGGGAGTTCAATGACGGTGGGCTTGAGCTGGCCGCGAAGGTTTATCCGCGCATTGAAAAAACCACAGAAGTGGCTCTCAATTTCAATGATCAGCTGGGTGAGCATGCGCTGTCTGAGCAGGACGTGAAGGCGCTGTTTGATGAGCTTTCCGTTTTGGGCGAAACTCTGGAAAGCCGTTTCGAGATGGAAGATTTTCTGATTGAGCATCTCCACAACGTGCATGCGGACAAGGTAATACCTGCGTGATCTGACACCGGGGGTTACAAAAAAGCCTCAGCAGCGGAAACGCTGTCTGAGGCTTTTTTGTGGCTTCAGGCAGGCTGAAGCCACAGGTGGGAGCCATGCAGGCTCCTTGGGCATAACGGCTTAGTTGCTTGCTTCCGGGTTAATGGCCAGTAGCTCCACATCAAAAACCAGGGTTTCGTTCGGACCGATAGCGCGGTTGCCACCCGGGCCGTAGGCCAGATCAGAAGGGATATACAGCTTGTAGCGGCTACCTTCGCTCATCAGCTGCAGGCCTTCGGTCCAGCCCGGAATAACCTGGTTCAGGGCAAAGGTCACCGGCTCGCCGCGTTCACGGGAGCTGTCAAAAACCTCGCCGGAAAGCAGTTCACCGGTGTAGTGCACCTGCACAGTATCAGTTGTGCCCGGTTGGTCACCCTTGCCTTCTTCCAGCACTTCATACTGAAGGCCGGATTCGGTTGTTTCGACACCGTCCCTCTCGGCATTTTCTGCAAGGAAAGCTTCGCCGGCTGCCAGGTTTTTCTGTGCCAGCTCTTCCACCTGCTTGCTTTGTTCTTCCTGCAGCGACTGCTGGTATTCCATCAGAGCTTTCTGGATTTCCTCACGGCCCATTCGTTTGGCTTCTTCATCGCCGGCGTGACCATGCTGAATCCCCTGAAGAAACTGATCCATCTGCAGATTCGGGAGGTCGTTGTTCATACGCTCACCCAGTACCAGGCCCATGCCATAGCTGACCTTCTGGTCAGTAGAGTCCAGTTTCGGATCCGCCGGAGTCTCGGGAGGAGTTGAGCAGCCGGCAACAATGCCGGTCATCGCCAGTGCAAGCAGCGTTTTTTTCATTACGTCATCCTTTTGGGTTAGTAAGGAGTGGGCCATAGCCCACGCATTGTGTTTATCAGAGGGGAAAAGGTAACGGGTTCAGAGCGCAGATTCCACTGAACATCTGTTAAGGAGCTGCGGATTCCGTCTTGTACCCGCAAAGATGCCGTCAGCTCCCATTGCGTCCCGCACTCGGGCCAAGATAGAAGGGCGCGCTATAGGGTGACTGCCAGTCAGTCTCGGGGTTGGATGCTCTGGCAGGAAGTCTGTCCGTATCTGCTCTTTCTATGGCCAGCGTGTTCCACGGGCCGTGCTGTGGTGGCTGGTCGGCGTAATGCCAGTTGCCATCTGTATCCTGCCACTTGAAGACGATATCCGGCCCTTCTGTTGGAATCGGAGAAGGCACCAGGCCCTCAAATGCAGGTATTTCGGGCTGTGCGTCTTCCGCAACCGGTTTTGAAGCCTGGTCTGGGTCATTCAGGCCGAAAAACATCAGCAGTAACAGCAGGCCGAGAGCCGGAAACGAGAGCCGGACGAGCCATTTGATCATCATGGCTGTGTGTCTCCCTGTGGAAAGGCGATGAGAATATCGCAGAGTGTGCCCAGAAGCTGCGTGGTTTTCACGGTCGTGCCGGATGCCGGTGCTGCAGCAGCGAGGTTGGGGCGGATCAGATTGTTTCGTTCATACATGTTGCTCTGTTCCGGATTGGGCGCTGTTAAAGTCCGCCAGGCCAAAGCCAGCTCGATGCGCTCTGACTCCAGCTCAAGACCGGCCAGGTTTGTGCGCAGAGCATTGTATGAAGCCTGCGCCTTTGGCACTGACGTGCGAATGGCACGCAAGCTGCCGGTTACACGATCGCGCCACTCTGTTACCGTAGCGTCATCAATTCCGGTGTACGCCCTGCCTTTCAGTGCAAGCCATCCGGCGCATAAAATTCGTGTTACGCTCCAGCCTTCATTCTGAAGGGCCAGACAGGTTTCCTGCGCCGGCGAGTGCTGCCAGAATGTCAGTGCAAACTGCCAAAGCGGATTGTCCGGCTCCAGATTGTCCGGCAGCGCCATGGGTTTTGACGGTAATTTCGGGTTGGTCTCCAAGCTGACCTGCATGAGCACTGAACCATCCCTGACAATTTCACTTTGATTATATGACAACATGTTAACGATAACCGATCTCAGTTTACAACGGGGTGGCGTCTGGTTGCTAGATTCCGTCGCTCTGACGGTGCAATCCGGCCAGCGCGTGGCAATTGTAGGTGCCAATGGTGCCGGTAAGTCCAGCCTCTTTCAGTTATTGCTGGGCCAGTTGGCACCAGAGCAAGGCAGTGTGTCACTTCCCGGCGGCTGTCGCATCGCCCATATGGCTCAGGAAGTTGAGGCGACAGGGCGAAGTGCCAGAGATTTCGTTCTCGACGGTGATCTTGACTTGCGCCGGCTTGAGCGGGAACTTCAGCAGGCTGAAGCGCGGGGCGATAACAACGCGGTTGCTCATATACACGGCGAGCTGGATATACACGAAGCCTGGTCTGCCGCCAGGCGTGCCGAGTCGCTGCTGCGGGGGCTTGGGTTTCAGAATGGGGATGCAGATCGGCCTGTTTCAGCTTTTTCCGGCGGCTGGCGGATCCGGTTGAACCTTGCCCAGGCGCTGATGCGGCCATCGGATCTTCTATTGCTGGATGAGCCGACTAACCACCTGGATCTTGATGCCTGCTTGTGGCTGGAGAACTGGCTGCGCCGTTTCGACGGAACCCTGCTGTTTATCTCTCACGACCGGGATTTCATGGATCGGGTTGCTACTCATGTGGTTCATTTTGATCGGCAAAAGCTGGAGTTGTATACGGGTAATTACTCAGCGTTTGAAGGTCAGCGCAGCGAGCGGCTTGCGCAACAGCAGGCGGGTTTCGAGCGGCAGCAAACGAGAATCGCTGAAATTCAGCGTTTTATTGATCGCTTCAAAGCGCAAGCCACCAAGGCCCGGCAGGCGCAGAGCCGGGTAAAATCACTGGAGCGGATGGAGAAGATTGCCCCCGCTCATATCGATTCACCGTTCAACTTCCAATTCCCGGTGGCAGACAAGGTCTCCAACCCACTGCTTTCTATACGGCATGGGCAGGCTGGGCATGGCGAGAGTGTGATTCTCGACAATATCAACCTGACCCTTCTGCCGGGCAGTCGTGTTGGTTTGCTGGGGCCAAACGGTGCCGGTAAATCCACCTTGATGGATGCGTTGCTGGGACAGGGTGAAGAAGGGATAACAAGCACATTGCTGTCTGGTGAGCGGACATGCGGAGAGAACCTGGCCATAGGCTATTTTGCCCAGCACCAGCTGGAATCTCTGGATCTCGACGCAAGCCCCTTCCTGCACCTGCAACGGCTGTCGCCCAGGGCCTCTGAACAGAGCATCCGCAACTTTCTGGGTGGCTTCAATTTTCATGGCAATGAGGCGTTAAGCCCCATCCGCTCCTTTTCGGGTGGTGAAAAGGCCCGTGTTGCGCTGGCGGTTATTGCCTGGCAAAAGCCCAACCTGCTTCTCCTGGATGAGCCAACTAACCACCTTGATCTGGAAATGCGCCAGGCTCTGACAATGGCACTGCAAAATTTTGATGGTGCTATTGTTGTGGTGTCTCACGACAGACACCTGCTGCGTAACACCGTCGATGAATTCTGGCTGGTTAATGACGGTCGCGTTATGGAGTACCAAGGTGATCTTGAAGATTATGAGCGCTGGCTGGCGGATCGTCGCAAGGACGATACCGAGGCGCCGAAGCGGCAATCAGCTGGCGCCGGGAGTTCAGATGACAGTATCGCAGCTTCGGAATCAGAAGTCGGTATTGGAGAAAGTGCTGAAGACCGGAAGGTGCGTAAGCGGGCGGAAGCGGCTCTAAGGCAGAAGTTGAGTCCATATCGTAAGAAGCAGGCGACACTGGAAAAGCAGATGGAATCTCTGCATGAAACCCTTAGCGACATGGAGTCAGAGCTGGTCGACCCGGATTTGTATGATGATGAGTCAAAAAGCCGGTTAAAGGAGCTGCTGGGTAAGCAATCAGAAGCTAAAGCCCGTCTTGAGGGAATCGAAGCGGAATGGCTCGATGTCAGCGAAACGGTAGAAGCGATGGAGGAGGAGCTGGCGGGCTAGCGAGCCTGCCAGTGTCAGCCGCCCGCGAGTTCAAGCACAAAGTTCTGTTTGGCCAGATAATCCTGCTCGTTCCTCAGATCTGCAAGCGTTAGCGGGCGGTCATTGAACCAGCCATCCGGAAAGGTCAGTAAAAGGCCTTTCTCCCTTGGCTGCAGCGTGAAGGCCGGTGGCGGTTCCAGGTTACGGGAATGCTGAATCAGAACCGCAAGGCGTACCAATATGCAGAGGTGTCGCAGGCGCTCCCGATCACTGGAGTCAATTCCATCAAAAATGGACGTGGCGAATTTGCGCCGATGGCCCCTCACCAGAACTGCCAGCTCTAGCTGGGCCTGCTGTGTGAAGCCGGCCATGTCGGAGTAACGCAGCAGGTAGGCTCCGTGCTTGTGATACTGGCTGTGCGATATGGTCAGGCCAATTTCGTGCAGCTGGCAGGCCCAACGCAGAACTTCCTCATCGTGAACCGTGTCCAGGCTCCAAGTGCGTGCCATCTGTTCCCAAGCCGCAACCGCAGTTGCCTCGACAGCAGCTCCCTGGCTTTGATCTACGTGGTACCGCTCCTGAAGGGCCGAGATACTCCGTTCCCGCACATCTTCGTGTTGAATCCGCCCGGCAATGCCATACAGCAGCCCTTCCCGGAGTGCGCCATCAGCGAAGGTCATATCCTGTATGCTCAGGGACCGAAAGGCCCCCATAAGGATGGCGAAACCGGCAGGAAAAATATTCTGGCGATCCGGACGTAAACCCAGATCGCCCAGCTTCTCCACGCTGCCCATATCCACTAGCCTGCGGCGCAGCTCCTCCATGGCACTAAAGGTAATCGTGCCATCCGTTATTTTGAGAGTCGCCAGTACGATGCTGATGGCTTTGATTGAGCCGGACGCACCCACTGCACTCTGCCAGCCCACCGACCGAAAACGCTTGCGGATACTCAGAAGCTCCTGCTCGGCATGGGTAATGGCATTGTCCATCTGTTTGCGGGTAATCCGACCATCGGGAAAATACCGGTTCCGGAAAGAGACACAACCCATGTGCAGGCTTTCCAGCTCCTGGGGCTCAAAGCGTTGCCCGATAATCAGTTCCGTACTACCGCCACCTATATCGATCACAAGGCGTCGCCCGACATCGTCAGACAGCGTGTGCGAAACGCCAAGATAGATCAGTCGGGCCTCTTCCCTCCCGGCAATAACCTCCACCGGATACCCCAGAACCTCCTCGGCCCGAGCCATGAACTGGTTGGCATTGCGCGCGACCCTGAGCGCATTGGTGCCCACAATCTGGACACTTTCCGGCGGTGTGCCGTTAAGGCGCTGGGCAAACCGGCGCAGGCACTCAAGGCCGCGCTCCTGGGCCTCTTCGGTCAGGCAGTTCTTTGAATCAAGGCCGTCGCCGAGTTGTACCTTTTCGCCCATCTTTTCCATGGTGCGGATTTCGCCGTGCACGAGCCTGGCCACAACCATATGGAAACTGTTTGAGCCCATATCAATGGCTGCCAGCGTATCCGGTGAAGCAGGCGTATTTTCGGCAGAAGATGTGGCCGTCACGGTGATTAGAATCCTGTGGTATGAACTTGCGCGTACTATAAGCGATAATCAGCGGATCTGTCAGTAAATGCCCGGGTTTGAGCGTGGCATCGCGCCAGTCGAATTGAGTGGGGTCATAGGATCGCCGATTCAAGCTGGTGGATCTACTGCTTCACATACGCGGGATCAATCGCGTAAAGTAGTCTTTAACGTGATGGGGGTGAAGGGCTGCCGCCCGAACAACGGCAACCTTCAGCAACAGTCAACTGCACGTGCATGCGGGAGTCGGTATAACTGCCGAAATCCTGCTGTTGCGCATGAATCAGGAAAATGAAATGAGCGGAAATATCGTAAATGTAACGGATGCCTCCTTCGAGCAGGACGTGCTTAAGTCCGACGTACCCGTACTGGTAGATTACTGGGCGGAGTGGTGCGGCCCCTGCAAAATGATTGCACCCGTGCTTGAAGAAATTGCCGACGAATACGATGGCAAGCTGAAAGTCTGCAAACTCAACATCGACGAAAACGAGCAGACACCGCCCAAGTTCAACATCCGTGGTATCCCGACCCTGATGCTGTTCAAAAACGGCAACGTCGACGCCACCAAAGTGGGCGCACTGTCTAAATCCCAGCTCGCGGCATTCCTGGACAGCAACCTCTGATTGCATCCTGACTGCCTGAAAACCGCCCCGGAGCCATGCTCCCGGGCGGTTTTTGTTTGTCCGGCGAAACCGGAAAAGCCGGACATCTGTAAGGGAGGTTACGCCTTACCTTGCTCAATATTCGGGTGTATCCACCACTATAGTCTTAAATCCTGGCGGCTCTAAGCAGTCTCTTGCCTGCGCAACCAGGCACCCCGAACAGTCTCCGAAGCCACTCCGGCCAGAAGCCCGAAAAACGGGTCGACCCAAACGGTTACCAATGCTGTTATGGCGATAACAGGCCAGCAGGACGGCTTGACTATCCATAGGCGTTTGGACAATGCAAGCTCGGCTGCTGCCACGAACAGCAGAGCTCCGAGTCCGGCCATCGGAATGGCTGCAATCATTGAGAGGCCGCCCGGTATCACCGCAATCAGGAGTAAACCTGTTCCCAGCAAAACGGGCGCCACGCCGGTCCGGGCGCCGAAGCGATAATGCGCCGCCACACCACCCGCTCCGTGACACATGGGTAAGGCACCGAGCGGCACCATAAAGAGGTTCGCCAGGCCGGTAGTCACCGAAAGCCGGGCTGGCGAAACGCGGTGCGATTGCTCCCCGAAGTAATCCTCAACCACCAAAGCTGTCAGTACAATGGCATTGGTTATCGTGAGGGCCAGTTGGGGTAATACCAGCATGGAAATCGCTTGTTGCCAATCATCCATGCCCGGTAGCTCAGGCAGAGAAAGTGTGGTCGAATCCACTACAGGAAGCGTGAGCCCCGGTGCCCCCAGAATTGTTCCAATCGCTATAGACCCACCAAGTCCCATAAGCGCTGCTGGACAATTCGGCAACAGCTTCAGGGTAATGCCCAGCAGTGCCAGCGTGACCACGCCCAATGGCAAGGACGTGGCCATCAAACCGAGACTCATGTTGGCCAGCATCAACCCCAGCCCCAACTGGAGGCCACTTAACACCGATCTTGGTATGAGACGCGCTGCCCCGTTAATCCACCCGGTGGAGCCGAGAAGCAGCAAAACTGTCCCGATCAGCACGCCACTGGCGACCAGGCTCTGGGCGCTCACCTGAGTCGTAAGCAATAGTGCAGCAACCGCTTTCATGGGCTGTACTGGTATCGGCAAGCGGTAATACAGTCCTGTTGCGATGTAGAAAACGGCAAACCCTACCAATACCGGTATCGGTGCCAGGCCCGCAAGCCCGATAGCCCCCAGGCCCAGGGGAATCAGGGTGCCAAGATCCCCCAGCGCTCCACTGGCATCCTTCATCAGAACTTTTTGTATTGAAGGCATGCAGGCTCCTGATTAATTCGCCTGTTTGTTGTTATTGGAGTTGGTCAAGCGTTATATACGACTTTCCCCAGCTCACTGATGTCGTAGCCACCCAGCGCCTCGGCACGCTGAACGAAGCGCTCGCTTCTGGCAAACGACAGCAAACGCTGCAGCGTCGGCTCAAAGTAGTGACGCCTGCGCATGGCCAAGTCGAAATACTCCTCCTGCAAAGGAATAAAAGCCAGCCCCTGGCGCCGCGCCGCAGCTTCAATCCCCACGCCAATATCCGCTTCGCCCTGGCGAATGGCCAAAGCGAGATCGTCCTCGCTGAGCGACGGATGAGCGGCCCATGTAAGCTGGCTGGTGTCGATGCGGTGGCGGGTGAGCAAGCTCTGCAGCAAATGGCTGACGCCGGCATCGGGCTGCCGATGCGCGATCCGTATGCCGGGGCGGGTGGCATCCTCAATTCGCGCAAGTTGATGCGGGTTGTCGGAGGCTAAAAGAAGCCCCTGCTGACGTTTTGCCCACCGAATCAGCACCAGATCGCGCATCCCGCTCAGCCCTAAGGTGGCGGGGTCATTGTACCGCCGGGTTTCAGCATGCCAGATATGCATCCCGGCGAGCATCGCGCGCCCTTCGATTAACCGTTGCACGCCATCGCCGCTTCCCTGGCACAGCAACGCCAGCTCCGCGCCGCTTTCCTTCACTGCCCACTCCAGCAGCGGATCCTGGCTACCCGCCAGGACCGGCGGTGTCGGAGAACTCACAGCGTCGTCGCCCTCCAGGTGGTTCATCAACCAAAGATCAATGCGCTGACGCGGAAACAGAAGTTTTCCTGTCACCCGCACGCAGGGAATAACGCCTTGACTGACCAGATCGTAGACTTTGCGCTCTTTCAGGCGCAGATACTCGGCTGCCTCGGCTGTCGTAAGGTAAGTGGGAAGGGGCATCGCGTTCTCCTACTGTCCGGCAAGGCGCAAGACTGTTTGTGGCTGCATATTTTTCAGCAGGCTGTGCAAAGCGTAGTTAGAAACGCCACGATGCTCAAATAATAAGGAGACGCAGCTTTGGAAAATAATGCGTTCTATGTAGCGCTCTCGCTACTTGTAAATCTCGACGCCTCGCTATTCCAGATCGTGGCGCTTTCGCTGAAGGTGTCTCTTATGGCGGTGCTTATAGCCGCCGTGCTCGGCTTTCCCCTGGGTGCAGCTTTAGCGTTATGGCGCTTCCCCGGGCGCGGCGGGGTGATTGTTATGCTCAATGCCCTGATGGGACTGCCCCCGGTGGTGGCAGGGCTTATGGTGTACTTGCTCCTCTCGCGCGCCGGCCCACTGGGAGAACTGGGATTGCTGTTTACACCGGGCGCCATGGTGGTTGCCCAGGTGGTACTGGTGTTGCCGATCCTCGCCGCGCTGTCGCGCCAGAAGGTGGAAGAGATGTTGGGTGAATACCGCGAGCAGTTTGTTTCCCTGGGTATGTCACGTGCACGAATGATGCCTACCCTGCTGTGGGACGCCCGCTTTGCACTATTGACCGTTCTGCTCGCCGGCTTTGGCCGCGCCAGTGCCGAAGTGGGCGCGGTGATGATGGTCGGCGGCAACATTGACGGGGTTACCCGGGTAATGACCACCGCCATCGTGCTGGAAACCGGCAAGGGCAACCTGCCCCTGGCACTCGGGTTGGGCATTGTGCTGCTCTCTCTGGTTTTGCTGATTAACGCCGGCGCCTACATGGTAGGTGAAGTAACCAGAAGGCGCATAGGATGACTTCATTGAACGCCTCGCACTTGTCTTCATCGGTTCTTTTAACACCGCCAGCATTGCGCTTTGAGGAGGTCGCCTTCAGCAACGAGGACAAGCTCCTGCTGGGCCCCTGTTCGTTCACCCTGGACGGCATCGGTCCTACCTTGGTGATGGGGCCTAACGGTGCGGGCAAGAGCCTGCTGCTGCGACTGGCCCATGGTTTGTTGTCACCCACCCTGGGGCAAATCTCCTGGTCAGGTCAGGAGCGTCCCCGCCAGGCCATGGTATTCCAGCAACCAGTGCTTTTGCGCCGTTCAGCGGTGGCCAATCTCGTGCACGCACTGGCGGTGAATAACGTCCCGCGCAGGGAACGTATGAAGCTTGCCCTTGACGCTCTCGAGCGGTTTGGCCTGGCCGCCTGCGCAAAGACACCCGCGCGGGTGCTCTCCGGAGGGCAACAACAGCGCCTGACACTGGCGCGCGCCTGGGTGCTTTCGCCCCAGGTGCTGTTCCTTGATGAGCCCACCTCTGCGCTTGATCCGGCAGCGATTAGAGCCGTAGAGGCCGCAGTGCTCGAGTTTCACCATCGGGGAACGCGCATTGTGATGACTACCCACGATATCCATCAGGCCCGGCGCCTTGCCGGAGATGTACTTTTCCTGTCCGGCGGGAAAATACGTGAACACACGCCCTCTGAAGCTTTTTTTGACAAGCCCGTCTCACGAGAGGCGCAGGCGTTTATCGCAGGAGAACTGGTCGAATAGTCCGGTTTTTACATTTAAAAGGAGAAAACAAGATGAAAAAGACGCTTAATCTGGTACTCGCAGGTGTAACCAGCATGGGCTTGGCTTTCAGCGCTTATGCCGAGGACTACATCACCCTGGCCTCTACGACCTCGACCGAGAATTCTGGGCTGTTCAGCTCCATTTTGCCGCAGTTTGAAGACGCCACCGGTATCGAAGTTCGGGTAGTGGCCGTGGGCACCGGGCAGGCGTTTGAAATCGCGCGTCGCGGCGACGCCGACAGCCTTCTGGTGCACGACACTGCAGGCGAGCAGCGCTTTGTGGAAAACGGCTACGCCAGCGAGCGAGCCGATGTCATGTATAACGACTTCGTGTTGATTGGTCCCGCAGCGGATCCGGCTAATATCAGTGAGGCGCAGAGTGTTGCCGAAGCATTCGCGGCTATCGCAAAGGCCGAGGCCGCCTTCGCTTCACGCGGCGATGACAGTGGCACCAATCGCGCCGAATTGCGTCTCTGGGAAAACGCCGGTGTCGAGCCCGATGGAGACTGGTACCGGGAACTTGGCAGCGGCATGGGGCCGACGCTCAACACCGCCGCGGCCATGGATGCCTATGTGATGTCAGATCGCGCTACCTGGGTGGCATTCGGAAACCGACAGAACCTGACGCTGCTTTTTGAAGGCGACAAAGTGCTGTTCAACCAGTACGGTAGCCTGCTGCTTTCCGAGGAGAAACACCCGCACCTCAAACACGATCTGGCCAAACAATGGCACAATTGGCTGATTTCCGAAGATGGTCAACAAGCGATTGCCGACTTTAAGGTCGACGGACAACAGCTGTTTTTTCCGAATGCCAAATAGGCTAATCTCTGCCGACGCTCATTGAGATTCAAGGTAGGGGAGTTCCTGAAAGTGTTGAAAAAAACATGACGATTACAACTCTTTTGCCGGATCCTGCAGACCCTCGGCTATCCCGCATGGTTGAGGGCGTTGATGAAAACGGGCAACCGAAGTCGATCAGCGTGATCGAAGAGCGTCCTCTGACTATCTATCTGAATAGCCGGGAGATCGTCACAGCGATGACCATCGGCGATCATCCAGAGTACCTGGCACTCGGTTTTCTTCTGAATCAGGGTATGCTGAAAGAGACCGATCAGGTCACGAAGATTGATTTCGACGAAGAGCTGGAAGTTGCTGTGGTTCGCACCGCAGAAGTGACAGATGTAGAGGACAAGCTGAAAAAGAAAACCCGAACCTCCGGCTGCGCCGTGGGCACGGTATTTGGTGACATGATGGCGGGGCTGGATGGGCTGTCATTGCCGGATACACCGGTACACACCAGCACCTTTTACGATCTCTCCTACCAGATTAACCACACGCCCAGCCTTTACATGGAAACCGGTGCTATTCATGGCACTGCTCTGTGTCAGGGCCGCGAAATCCTTGCCTACATGGAGGATGTCGGGCGTCACAATGCGGTCGACAAGATCGCAGGCTGGATGCATCTGAACGGCATCCCTGCGGCAGACAAAGTTCTCTACACAACGGGCCGTTTGACCTCTGAAATGGTGATCAAGACGGCCCTGATGGGTATCCCGACCCTGATCAGCCGGTCGGGCTTTACGGCCTGGGGAGTCGATATTGCCCGGCAAGTCGGGTTGACGCTGATCGGACGGATGCGAGGCAAGAAGTTCACCTGTCTCAGTGGCCAGCATCGCCTGGTGTTCGATCAGGACCTGTCCCAGGTTCCCGATGAAGACAAGAAGCAGCGTCGAAAAGGGGCAGGGCATGACTGAGTGTGCGGTTATTCTTGCCGGTGGCCAGGCCAACCGAATGGGTGGTGGTGACAAAGGGCGATTGATGCTGGGCGATCAGTCATTAATTGACCGCGTTATTGAGCGTATCACCCCGCAGGTTGATGAAGTTGTGCTGAATGCCAATGGTGACCTGAGTCGGTTTGATGACCTGAGTTTGCCCGTGGTGGCGGATTCTATAGGCGATTTTCCGGGGCCTCTGGCCGGTGTTCTCGCTGGAATGGACTGGGCAGCCGAGCAGGGCCATGAATGGCTGATCAGCGTTGCTGCGGATACTCCATCTTTCCCCCGGAATCTGGCGGAGCGGCTGGCCAGGTACGATACCCCTGTGGTGTTGGCAGCCACCCCGGATCCGGAACGCGGTCGACTGCCCCAGCCGACCTTTGGCCGCTGGCAGGTCGCGTTGCGGCATGATCTGCGAGCCGCCCTTAACGACGGAGTACGCAAGATCCGTCAGTGGACACAAACCCAGGGTGAAACGCTGGTGGTTTTTAATGAGGGTGATTTTTTCAATATTAATACACCAGCAGATCTTGCCTGGGCGGAGAAGCACCTCAAGTGAACGTTATCGGTATCGTGGGCTGGAAAAATTCCGGGAAAACAACTCTGGCCAGTGCATTAATTCGTGAGCTCTCTGGTAGAGGGCTGACGGTCAGCTCGATCAAGCATGCCCATCACATGGTGGATGTGGATCAGCCCGGCACGGACAGCTACAAACACCGCGATGCTGGCGCCCAGGAAGTCATCCTGGCAGGTGGTCAGCGTTTCGCCATCATGCACGAACTACGAGGGGCCAAAGAGCCGACGCTGGACGAATTGCTGGCCCGTTTGGGCCCCTGTGACTGGGTCGTGGTGGAAGGGTTCAAAACCCATTCGCACAGAAAGATCGAAGTGCACCGGCGGGAAAGTTCGCGAACACCCCTGTATCCGGAAGATTCCAGTATTGTGGCTTTGGCAGCGGACTATGCTGCGGAGTTCCCGGGCCCCGTTTTCGATGTGAACGATGTACCCGGAATCGCTGACTTTGTTTTGAACTCTGAAAAACAGTAATCGGGAGAGCCATGAATCCGCTTCGTAATGACTGCTTTGCCTTACCTCCCGGGGTTAACTGGACGCCGGTAGAAGAAGCGCTGGAACGGTTACGCTCGCGCTTGCATCCCGTGGTGGGCATGGAGCGCTCCGTTCCGCTTTCACAGGTGAGTGGCCGGATATTGGCGAACGACGTTTATGCGCCTCGCGCTCATCCTCCCAGCAGCAATTCTGCGGTCGATGGCTATGCGTTTGCAGGGCCTTTAACCGAGGTGCCCTGCGCCATGCCCCTTGTTGATGGCCGGAGTGCCGCTGGGGAACCTTACATGGAGCATGTGCCTGAAGGCCATGTTATCCGGATTCTGACCGGTGCGGTGATACCCGCCGGCACTGATACGGTGGTCCTGGAAGAGGACTGCGAGGTCATTGACGGTCAGCTGCATTTGCACGGTACGTTAAAAGCAGGCGCTAACTTACGTAAGACCGGAGAGGATATTAAGGCACAGGATAAGATTCTCACGGCGAGTACCCGTCTGACGCCTACGCAGATTTCGGTCCTTGCCAGCGTGGGCGTTGAATCGGTTGATGTCTACCAACGGCTCCGTGTCGGAGTCCTGTCCACGGGCGATGAAGTGAAACCTGTCGGTTCAGCGGTCACCGATTGGCAAATCTACGACGCCAATCTCCCGATGCTGAGTGCACTGGTGGTGCAGCTCGGTTATGAGTTGGTGAACCTCGGCCATGTGCTTGACCGGGCCGAAGACGTCAAAGCGGCGTTAGAGAGCGGCGCTGAGCGGTGCGACCTGATTCTGACCAGTGGCGGTATTTCCGCAGGAGACGAGGATCATGTATCAAAAACACTGAAAGCCCATGGCGACATCAGTAACTGGCGCATCGCGATAAAACCGGGCCGCCCTCTGGCGCTGGCCATGTTCCAGGGTACACCTGTGGTGGGTTTGCCGGGCAATCCGGTGGCGGCCTGGGTCTGCGCGCTGCGCTTTGGAGCTCCGGCAATGGCGCTTCTTGCAGGCAGTGGATGGTTCGAGCCCCAGGCGTATTCCATGCCTGCCAACTTTCATAAGAACAAGAAGCCGGGCCGCAGCGAGATGTTGCGCGCCCGGATACGCGATGGCCAGGTTGAGGTGTTCGGCTCTGAAGGCTCGGGCCGGGTGACCGGACTGGCTTGGTCCGAGGGTTTGGTGGAGCTGAATGAAAGCGCCCAGCAGATAGAACCGGGGACCCCTGTGCGGTTTATTCCCTATGGCAGCTTCGGGCTGTAATTACTCGACGCTGCCATGCATGGCAAAGGCCTCTAAAGAGGCATCTTGTGGGGCCCTGGAGCGGTAGGTTTCCTCAACACCTAGTTCCGTCAGCGTGCGACTGACCATCAGCAGGGTGTTCTCCTCGAAGTCCTCACACATGCCACACATCTGGTCGATTTCTTCGCAGGCGACAGGGTAGGCCGCGTCGATGTCCGGCGCGCCATAACGCTCCACAAAGGTTTGCGCCAGGGTTTTTCGCGCCTGTTCCAATTCGTTGTCGGTGATGTTGCTCACGCCAACAAAGCTGGCGCGGCCACCGGATTCTATGCTGTACCAACCGTTGGTGAAGGCCTGGCGAGCTTTGCCTGTCAGGTCTGCTTCAGTCCAGTTGGAAAATTCAAATCCGCCCGAGATGGCCCATTCGCCGCTGGGGGCCGGCGTTTCAAACACATTCTCATCGGACACATCCAGTCTCAGGGTTCTGGCCAGTTTCATAGGTGCTCCGCAAATTCAATCAAACTCACTGTCTCGGTCATGACACCCTGACGCAACATCATCCGGCCTTTTTCATCCAGCCCAACAAAGACACCGGGCTTTGGCCGGTCGATCATTTTGCCCAGGGTATCGCAGCGTGGCCGCCACTCATTGTGTACGCGCTCAAATCCACTGTCCATGAAGTAGGTCAGCCACAAAAGGGTATGCTTGGACCAGCTCTCCAGCAGCGCCATGGGGGTGATATCGACACAACCCTCCTCGTGCAGACAGGTTTGATTCGGGTTTTCGCCCGGCTCGTCGCTTAAAAGCATAAAGGGCACATCGATGCCGATGACCAACCAGTTAGGGTGGGCCCTAGGATCTGACACATCCGCAGCAAAGCGAACGCTACCGCAGACAGCGCCATTGACCTTGATACGATCGGGCCACTGGAAATGCACGGGGACTTCGGGTGGAGCCAATGCGCCCAGACTCTCGGCCAGGCCAATCTGGGCAACATAGACCGCCTGAATCGCCTCTTCCAAGGACGTCTCCGGCGCCAGCACCAGGGCTGCGCGCAGGGTGTTAACCGCCTCGGAGTAAAAAATCGTGCCCGAATCGACCCCTGCGATGGCCCGGCTGACGGCCTTGTCAAAAGGATCCATGTGGTTGCGCACCGCTTCGCCCGAAAAGAGCGGCGGGAATTGGGGTGATTGGTTCATCGGATGGCCTGGGCATATATGTCAGAAGCAATAATTTCATCGGCGATACGCTGAAAGGATTGGGACTGAGGGCTATCCGGTCTCGACACCACAATCGGAACACCGCCGTCCGAACCGATGCGAATATCGAGATCCAGGGGAATTTCACCCAGGAAGGGCGCTCCAATCTTTTCTGCCTCTGCCCGGGCGCCGCCGGATCCAAAGGGATGGTGTTCTTTACCGCAGCCGTCACAGACAAAAGATGCCATGTTTTCGATCAGGCCAAACAGTGGCACCTCCATCCGGTTGAACATGTCGATGCCTTTGCGCGCATCCATCAGAGCTATGTCCTGGGGTGTCGAGACCACAACCGCGCCGGCAACGAAGAATTTCTGACTCAGGGTCATTTGCACGTCGCCGGTACCCGGGGGCAGATCCACCAACAGCACGTCCAGCCTGCCCCAGTCCACCTGGTTCATCATCTGTTCCAGGGCGCCCATCAGCATAGGCCCACGCCAGACGATGGCTTCGTCCTCCGGGGCCATCAGACCCAGGGACATCAGGGTCACGCCATGATTGCGCAACGGCAGGATGGTATGCCCGTCGGGGCTGGACGGGCGACCTGAAACGCCCAGCATCCGGGGCTGGCTGGGTCCGTAGACGTCTGCATCCAACAGACCCACTTTAAGACCTTTCGAGGCCAGTGCGACAGCCAGATTGGACGCCACTGTCGACTTGCCCACGCCGCCTTTGCCCGAGGCGATGGCAATGATGCGATCAATCCCCTTCGGGTTTTTGTCTTGTGGCCGGGGAGCGTCGGTACCGATCAGATTCGGTTTTCCTACTTCGGTGTACTCAACCATGTTGTTTCCTGTTGTTTTTAGCTGTCCAGATAATCATCACTGGTGCGAACCCGGGGACGCTCTCCCCCTGCCATGGGTGCCTTATCCCCGTGGAACTGGGCTTTAACTCGACAGTCGTTACACATCTTGATGAGCTGAACGTTGTCGGAGTTCTTGTACATCCAGTGCTGGTTTTCCAGTTTTTCAACAATTCGGTTAATGGTGCTCGCAACGCCAAACGGAGTGCCGCACTTGATGCACTCGAAAGGCTCTTCACCGTGTAATGCCCGGGCACTCAGTGCAGTCTTGGACACATCCAGCTGAGGCTTCAGAGTGATGGCCGTCTCTGGACAGGTGCTGTCACAAACGCCGCATTGAACACAGGCGTTTTCCGTGAACTGAACTTCCGGCCGGTCCGGATGGTCGCCAAGCGCACCGGTCGGACACAGGGATACGCAGGCCAGACAGAGTGTGCATTTATCCGAATCAATTTCTATCGCACCGTACGGCGCGCCCACGGGCAAAGGAATGGGAGCTTCGATCTTGTCTGACATTGCGGCAATGGTAACCCGCGTAATGTCCCGACGGCCGCCGATCAGCAAAACCGGCTCACTCACTCGCCCGACATTGTCACCGGCGCTGCAGAGTTCAATGGCGGAAATAACCCGGATCCGGCTCGGCGAGTTATGGGTGCCTTTGAGCATGGCCTGGGCCAACTCAACTTCCGCCGTCACCGCCCGGCGGTCTATTTCGTTATCCGCCAGGATCAGCACTTCGGCGTAGCCCGCCCCGAACGCTGCCATGATCTCGGCATGCCCGACCCGATCTACATGCTCCAGACCCATCGGAATCAGATCGTCTGCAAGTCCGTCGTCATATCGAGCCAGGTAGGCGATGGCATCCCCCCCCTCTTTCAATGTATGAAAAACCAGACGCGGTGACTCGTTGGTATGCTCTCGGTATACCCTGGCCATCACCTCCACGGCCTTGGTCAGCGCCTCGAACGGGGTTTCATTCATGGTCACGGCTGACGTCGGGCAAACCGCCGCGCAGGACCCGCAGCCGGCGCAAATATCGGAGTCAATCTGAATGTGATCCCCGGCGGAAAAAATGGCCTCGGTAGGGCAGACATCCAAACAACGGGTACATCCAGTCTTGTTGGCCCGGGAGTGCGCACACAGGGATTCCTCCAACCTGAAATACACCGTTTTTTCGAACTCCCCGACCCGTTCCCGGGCGGTCAGGGCAATGCGCTCCAACTCTCCGGTTTTGGTCGGGTCGGCCCAGAAGTAACCATTGCGTTTCTGATAACTGGGAAACGCCGGAGCGCCGCCGCGCAGGTCGATAAACACGTCACATTCGCTTCGGGCGGTGGCCTTCAACTCGCCGTAACCGAGTGCACCGCGACCGGCGGAATTCAGAGTCTGAAGCTGGGCAAATTCCAGCTTGAAGTTGCCCAGCGCGCCGCGAGCAGCCGTCAATTGACCTCTGGCCACATCGTAAGCAGCGGAAGGCAGCTGTATCGGGCCTGCATCACTGACGATACACGTGACACCCAGCTCCTCCTGCACCAGCTCCGCCATTCTGATGGCCTGCTCGGTCGGGCCGACAATGCAACATACACCGCTGGACTGAATGATTTTAGCGGGCGCCATGGGAGCCGGCAGCTGGGCAGCGGCAATCAAGGCCGCTTGTTTGGCATGTAAACGCTCTGGCTTCGCGCTGGAGGCACTCCAGCCGGCGCGATCCCGAATGTCGATGGTGCTAAACGGCGCCGAGTGCTGAATCTCAGCGTATACATCCTCACCCAGGCGCTCGAATAAAGAGGCCTGCTGGCCACAGGCGATGAGCAATTCGTTACTGGCGCCCAAGTGCTCGGCGGCGATGCGCATATCTTTGCCGCATAGTTGATCCACCGAGATCACCTGCTCAGCTGCCGCAGCCTTCTGCAGTGCCTCTGGATCGAAGCTCTGTGTTTTATCGCAAGAACATACCAGTAGGGTCTTGGGTGCCGTCATCAGAAGTTTGACTCTTTCGTTGTTTTTATACGTATCAGTTTTACTTTTCGAGCATGCCACAGCCATCTACTTTTGGACAATTGGATAATTGTCTGGGCCCTGCTAAATTTAAGCTATAACAAAAAGAGAAATGCCATGAGTAGTCGCACAGATGACTGGAAGCGTGAACTACAGGTCGGTGCAGTCGTTCGCCGGTCGCCAGGCGTAACCCGTTGGGCTCGGGATATCTGGAAGCCAGTAGCTGTTATACCGGGGGCACCGGACGCGTTCTGGAAAGAGCTGGTTCACGAGGGCGAGGTGGTCGATTACCACGCTGGCACCGCGACAATGGAATTATTTCGCGCCGACGTTGAGGGTTACCTGGTATCCCTTAATATGGCCGTTCCCTCCGTCTGGATCATAATGGACAAAGATGTAACGAGTCAGTCTCCATCAGGGTGGGTTGTCAGCACCGTTACCGCCAGTGCCCATGAGGCGTTGGATGCTCTGGATAGTGGCGAGAGCCTTGTTGAAGCGGTTCCGATTCCCGAGTCCCTGGCGGCATGGATCAAAGAGTTTATCGACATGCACTATATCGAAGAGCCTTTCAAGAAACGCCGTCGTGACGAGATCCGTGTTGATGGTATCGAAGATGCTAAAGGCGATCCGCGTATCCGTCAGGAGAGCGACGTCTATCGCGCTCCCGCCAACATCAAAAAGCCGAGACTTCAGTAATGGCCGAATCACGTCTACAGCGTTGGTCGCGCAAAAAATCCAAAGCTGCCAGGAAGGACGAACTCCCCACTCCTCCGGCCGT
The DNA here is from genome assembly GCF_900142385.1 of Marinobacter antarcticus. Classification (NCBI taxonomy): domain Bacteria; kingdom Pseudomonadati; phylum Pseudomonadota; class Gammaproteobacteria; order Pseudomonadales; family Marinobacteraceae; genus Marinobacter; species Marinobacter antarcticus. Next base: position 138,014 of record NZ_FRAQ01000001.1, on the reverse strand, counting down.
TGAGGCCGAGCCGTCCCCAGAAGTGCAGGAACTCGCCGTCAATGAAACCTTGCCGGAACACGAGGTTCTGGAGAAGTATGGTTTGCCCGACCCGGACAGCATCGAGCTGGGCACCGACATAACCGGGTTTATGCGAAAAGAGATTCCTGACCTCTTACGCCGTAAGGCCCTCCGAGCGTTGTGGAAATCCAACCCCGTGCTGGCGGTCCTGGATGGCCTTAATGACTACGACGAAGATTTCACTGACGCCGGCACCACGGTAAAAGGCGCAAAGACCCTATACAAGGTGGGCCAGGGTCTGATTGATAAAACCAAAAAGATTGATGAGCAACTCGAAAACCGGATCGAAACACAAGCCGAAGGCCTGGAACCGACTGAGCCTGAAGGGGTCACAGAGAAACTGGAGCCCGAGATTGCTGTTGAGCCACTGCCCGGTGGACGCAGCGTCTTACCTGTGGTTGGCGAAACTGAGGCGGAATCTGAACCGCGCTATCGCCCCCGAATGCGATTTGAATAGCCATGCTCGGGTCAAAGTTGCGCCAGAGTTCAATCGGCGCTATAAAGATTAGTAGTGCAAAATTCAAACAATAAAACTAAGGACTGAGACTTGGTCAATACTGCTGAAGTTCAGTGCCCCCGCTCGATCAGCGATGAAGATCGCGCGCGAGCCCAAATCTACCAATTGTTGGGTGTCTTGCTGGGCAACCCTCCTTCGAGAGAGCTGCTAAAAGGTCTGGCATCCTTGCAGAGCGATGGCACCCCTCTGGGCTCGGCCTCGAAAAATCTGGCCGCTCTCGCCGAACGCACTTCACCTTATGATGCCGAATGGGAGTACAACAACCTTTTCGTTGGACTCGGGCGTGGTGAGCTACTGCCCTACGCCAGCTATTACCTCACCGGATTTTTGAACGAAAAGCCCCTTGCAGATCTGCGTACCGATCTGATGGCGCGGGGCATCAAAGCCCGTAGCGACGTAAAAGAGCCCGAAGATCACATAGGCACACTGTGTGAAATCATGGCGGGCATCGTAGCCGGCGAGTTCCCATGCGACTGTGATCTGCCTTCGCAAAAAGCCTTTTTTGACGCGCACCTGGCAAAGTGGGCGGCACTGTTTTTTACCGATTTGGAAGAAGCGCAAAGCGCCATCTTCTACGCTCCTGTGGGCTCGCTGGGGCGGGCTTTCATGACCATAGAAGCTGATGCCTTTGCAATTCAGTAACCGGGATCGACAAGATCCCTTAACTCAGGTGGAGATGTCCTATGGACAAACCAAAGCGTGAAAACAGCCGTCGCCATTTTTTGCAAATGGCAGCAGCTGCAGCTCCGGCTGCCGTTGCAATGGCGGTTGCACCGAACGCTGCAGCCGAGGTCGTCAAGAACGACGCCCCTAAAAGCCGCGGGCTACGTGATACTGAACACACACGTAAATATTTCGAATCGGCTCGCTTTTGAGGAAGTGTGAATTATTCAAGGTTGCGTGATGCCCTTGGATGACCACACCTCCAGAAAAATGAGAATAAAAAAGCAGAGGTATCTGACATGTTAAGGAAGAAAACCAACGGGGTAGCGAAAGGCTCCCGTGCTGGATCTTTACTTTCATCTCTCGCTGCCAAGACTTTGGATCGTCGCCAGTTTTTAACGGCCTCCGGTGTTGCAGTGGGTGGGATGGCGGCTTTGTCGCTGACGTCTGGGCGAGTTGAAGCCGCGACCCCATCGACGACAGGTGGCGAAGTTGTGCGTAAAAAATCCGTGTGTACGCACTGTTCGGTAGGCTGCACCGTCGAAGCTGAAGTGCAAAACGGCGTGTGGACCGGCCAGGAACCCGGATGGGATAGTCCCTTCAATATGGGTGCCCACTGCGCCAAAGGCGCTTCGGTGCGCGAGCATGCCCACGGCGAGCGTCGTCTCAAGTCCCCCATGAAAATGGTCAACGGCCAGTGGCAGAAGATCCCCTGGGATCAGGCGATAAACGAAATCGGCGACAAGATGTTGCAGATCCGCGAGGAAAGCGGCCCGGATTCGGTCTACTGGCTGGGCAGCGCGAAGTTCAATAACGAGCAGGCCTACCTGTTCCGTAAGTTCGCCGCCTACTGGGGCACCAACAACGTCGATCACCAGGCCCGGATTTGTCACTCGACAACCGTGGCGGGCGTAGCCAACACATGGGGCTACGGTGCGATGACCAACTCGTACAATGACATCCACAACTCCAAAGCGATCTTCCTGATCGGGGGCAACCCCGCCGAAGCGCACCCAGTGTCGCTGCTACACATCCTGAAAGCCAAGGAAGAAAACAACGCGCCGCTCATCGTTTGTGATCCGCGTTTCACGCGCACCGCAGCGCATGCTGATGAGTTCGTGCGTTTCCGGCCGGGCTCAGACGTTGCACTGGTCTGGGGTATTCTCTGGCATATCTTCGAAAACAAATGGGAAGACAAGGAGTTTATCCGCACCCGGGTGTGGGGAATGGACGACATCCGTGAAGAGGTTAAGCGCTGGGACCCGGCAGAGGTTGAGCGCGTGACCGGTGCGCCAGGCGCTCAGCTTGAGCGCGTCGCCCGCACCCTGGCTAATAACCGCCCGGGCACTGTCATCTGGTGCATGGGCGGTACTCAGCACACCAACGGTAACAACAACACGCGCGCCTACTGCATACTCCAGTTGGCGCTGGGCAACATGGGCGTTTCCGGTGGCGGCACCAACATCTTCCGCGGACACGACAACGTTCAGGGTGCCACTGACCTGGGTGTGCTGGCCGATACTCTGCCTGGCTACTATGGCCTGGCTGCTGGATCCTGGGCTCACTGGGCACGTGTCTGGGAGGAAGACCTGGATTGGCTGAAAGGTCAATTTGCCGTGTGGGATAAGAACGGCAAGTCCAGAGCGATGATGAACGAGAAAGGCATTCCCGTGTCTCGCTGGATTGATGGTGTCCTGGAAGCCAAGGAGAACCTCGAGCAGCCCGACAACACCCGGGCCATGGTGCTATGGGGCCACGCGCCCAACTCACAGACCCGAATGCTGGAAATGAAGGAAGCCATGGAAAAGCTCGACTTGCTGGTCGTAGTGGATCCCTTCCCCACCGTTTCAGCCGTGCTGCATGATCGCAAAGACGGCGCTTATCTGCTGCCAACGACCACACAGTTCGAAACCTACGGTTCGGTAACGGCTTCAAACCGTTCGCTCCAGTGGCGTGAAAAGGTTGTCGAGCCGCTGTTCGACTCCAAGGTTGACCATGAAATCATAAAGCTGTTTGCGGACAAGTTCGGTTTCACCGATCGCATGTTCCGCAACATAGCCATTGAAGGCGACGAGCCATTGATTGAGGACATAACCCGCGAATTTAACCGTGGTATGTGGACCATCGGCTATACCGGTCAATCCCCTGAACGCATCAAGAAACACATGCAATACCAGCACCACTTCGACAAGACCACCCTTCGGGCAAATGGTGGGCCTTGCGATGGGGATATCTACGGCCTGCCCTGGCCAAGCTGGGGTACTGCAGAAATGAACCACCCGGGAACACCGAATCTGTACGATATGTCGTTGCCGGTGTCCCAGGGCGGTCTCACCTTCCGTGCCCGGTTTGGTGTCGAGCGCAACGGTGAAAACCTGTTGGCAGAAGGCGTTTACTCGAAAAACTCGGAGATCAAGGACGGGTACCCTGAGTTCACCATGCAGATGCTGATGGATCTGGGCTGGGACGGGGATCTTACCGCCGAGGAGCGTGCCACAATTGACGCTATTGCCGGCCCCGAGACCAACTGGAAGACCGATCTGTCCGGCGGTATACAGCGTGTTGCGATCAAACACGAATGTGCACCCTTTGGTAACGCCAAAGCGCGAACTGTGGTCTGGAACTTCCCGGATCCAGTGCCGCTTCATCGCGAGCCGCTGTACACAACGCGTCGCGACCTGGTCAAAGATTACCCGACCTATGCCGACAAGACGTTCTGGCGCGTCCCGACTCTGTACGAGTCCATTCAAAAGAACGACTTCAGCAAGGATTTCCCCATCATTCTGACCTCAGGCCGCTTGGTTGAGTATGAGGGTGGTGGTGACGAGACGCGCTCAAACCCCTGGTTGGCGGAGCTGCAGCAGGACATGTTCATCGAGGTGAACACGCGTGATGCGAATAACCTGAACATTCGTGACGGAAAAGATGTTTGGGTTTCTGGCCCTGAAGGCGGACGCATCAAAGTTAAGGCCATGGTGACTGAACGTGTTGGCGAGGGAGTAGCCTTTATGCCGTTCCACTTCGGCGGGCATCTGGAGGGCAAGTCTCTGAGAGACAAGTATCCCAAGGGCTCCGACCCCTATGTCCTGGGTGAATCCACAAACGTTGTTCAAACATACGGGTATGACTCGGTCACGCAGATGCAAGAGACCAAAGCCACCCTGTGTTCGATCATGCCAGCATAACAAGAGGTGTAGACCATGGCACTTGAAGGACAAGCAAGAGCAAAATTCCTTTGCGACGCCGAACGCTGCATCGAATGTAATGCTTGCGTAACGGCCTGTAAGAATGAGCATGAAGTTCCCTGGGGTATCAACCGTCGACGCGTGGTGACCATCGAAGATGGTAAGCCTGGCGAGCGCTCGATCTCGGTAGCTTGCATGCACTGTTCAGATGCGCCTTGTATGGCCGTTTGTCCCGTGGATTGCTTCTACCAGACAGAAGACGGAATCGTATTGCATTCCAAGGATCTATGCATTGGTTGTGGGTATTGTTTCTACGCTTGCCCCTTCGGCGCCCCTCAGTTTCCCCAGGCGGGCAACTTTGGTAGCCGTGGCAAGATGGACAAATGTACATTCTGTGCAGGTGGTCCTGAAGAAGACAACTCCACGGCTGAGTTCTCTAAATATGGGCGCAACCGTATTGCCGAGGGCAAGTTGCCGATCTGTGCAGAAATGTGTTCGACCAAAGCCCTGTTGGCCGGTGATGGCAACGAGGTGGCTGACATCTATCGCCAACGCGTAGTGAGCCGTGGTTTCGGTTCGGGCGCTTGGGGGTGGGGCACAGCTTACGAGAAGAAGGGTGCATAAGTTTGCCTGAGTATTCCGGGGCCTTCAGGCCCCGGAATATATTGAGGCGACGAATTCTTCTTGTTGATTCCGTTGGAGTGCTCTCATGAATTTAAAACTACTGGGTGCCGCCGTCTTTGTACTGGCGACACTGTCATTCAACTCTGTCTGGGCGGAAGAGGCCCCAGCGGTTGATCGGACAGCGACCGGGGGCGCTCAAACCCTGGAAGACATCATGGCTCGTCAGCAGAAGTTGAAAGTTGACGAGACTTTCCGGTCGGAAAATCTCGGTAATCCAGCCAATGCGGCGCCGAACACCGATCAGTTGGGCACACGAGGCGGGGTTTCTGACGCAGACACCTACCGCTCAATCCGCTATAACGAATTTGATGCCAATACACAGATCCGGGGGTCTGCTGCTGACGTTCTGATCCAGGATGGAGGTATAAGCTGGTACAAGCTGCGCGAAGGACCGATCATCACCTATGGTGGTGGCGCGCTTCTGGGTTTCATCGCCCTGCTGGTGGTGTTTTACCTGATTCGCGGCAAAATCATGATCGATGGCGGCCCTGCAGGCACCACGATTCAGCGATTCAAGGCCATCGAACGGTTTGGTCACTGGCTGTTGGCTGGCTCGTTTATCGCTTTGGGTATAACCGGGCTCATTACCCTGATGGGGCGGAGTTTCCTGATCCCCGTGATGGGGCCCGACGCCTTTGCGACTCTGGCAGCCGGCTCCAAGTGGGTTCACAACAACATTTCCTGGTCCTTTATGCTCGGTCTGGTGATGACGTTTTTTATGTGGGTGGCGCACAACATTCCTGACAAGCTGGATTGGCAATGGCTCAAGGCAGGCGGCGGTATTTTTACCAAATCCCATCCTTCAGCAAAAAAATTCAACGCCGGCCAGAAGATCGTTTTCTGGACCGTTATGGTGCTGGGCTTCTCACTCTCTCTGTCTGGCCTGTCGCTGCTGTTTCCCTTTGAAATGCCCATGTTTGCCGAGACCTTTAGCGTCATGAACAGTGTCCTGGGAACAGATTTCGCGACGGCTCTGACACCGCATGAAGAAATGCAGTACGCCAACATCTGGCACTCGATCATAGCTTTCGTAATGATGTTGGCTATTATCGCCCACATCTATATTGGCACCGTTGGCATGGAAGGTGCGTTCGATGCGATGGGTAACGGTCAGGTCGATGTGGAATGGGCGCGCCAGCACCACGATCTGTGGGTGGCCGAGGTCGAGGCCAAGCAAGGTAAAGGAGAGTTGACGTGAAGGTTATGATTTCTGCATTTGTCGCTTCTCTGGTGATTGCCTTCGCAGCCCCGGTAGTTCTGGGTCAGTTCGGATGGTCATCAGCCGAGCAAGGAAGCAGCGAAATGAGCGTGCGTCTTGACTGACCAATCAGAAGTACACCAAATCGATGCTATCGGTTTGGTGTGTCCCCTCCCCATTTTGCGTTTCAAAAAGCGCACTCAGGGTTTGCCCAGCGGGACACAGGTCGAATTCCTGGCCGATGATCCCACCGGTCGTCGGGATTTACAGGCGCTTTGCGAGATAACCGGTCACAGAATTGAATGGGTCCGGGAAGAGGATGCGGGCGTTCTCCGTTATTGTATCTGTCTGGCATAATTGGCGTTCGGGGCTACTTATCCCAAGCCTGCCCCCGAGCAACATCAGATGCCTTCTGCTCCACCCAGTGCTCCCCACTTTCAGAAAGCTCCTTTTTCCAGAACGGCGCAGACGTCTTTAAAGCGTCCATAATGAACTCGCAAGCCGCAAATGCATCACCCCGATGGGCACTGCAGATACCCACAAAAACAATTTGCTCCTGCAGCAGCAGCTTGCCAACCCGATGAATCACCCGCGCCTTACGCACATCCCAACGTTGTGAAGCATCCTTGATAAGCCCCGCAATCACCTGCTCCGTCATCCCGGGATAATGCTCAAGAAACAATCCCGATACATCCTGCGTATCGCCGCTATCGCGCACCAGGCCCGTAAACGTAGCAATGGCACCCGTGCCGGCACCGCTGTTCCGCAGCGCTGTATACTCAGCACCTGAATCAAAATCCTCAGTCTGGATACTGATCATGTTAGCCCCCTGTTACTGGCGGGAAAAAAGCCACTTCGTCGCCAGCCTTCACCGGCGTGCCAGGCTTTGCCATAGCCTGATTGATCGCAATCATCACCGGCTGACTGCCTTGCAGTTGAGCCCAGGGGCCGCCGCGGCTCGCCAGCGCTGCAAGAATGTCGCCGGCTGTCTGATTCCTGTCTGCCGGCAGCGTGAGTTGCTCAGTATCCAACTCCTCCCGGAGACGGGCAAAAAAACGAACGGTAATGGTCTGGTCGGTCATATCAACTTAATAACTCGGTAAAGGGGTAGTAAGTTAGCAAATCACCTTCAGCAACCAATGTGTTTTCCGGAACCACCGCCAGGCCATCGGCCCAGCAGGCAGAACTCAGCACACCGGAGCTCTGGTTCGGGTATGCATTGACTTGCGTCTTTCCGTCAACAGATTCAATGCGTGCACGGACAAACTCCCTGCGTACAGAGGGCGAGGTGACGTTAAAGGCGGCTGGTATCTGCTGGCCCACAGGGTGAATCCTCAAGCGGCCCTGGCAGGAGCGTATGTAAGGCATGCCTACGATCAGAAACGTGACCAGCACTGTAGCCGGGTTGCCGGGCAGGCCCAGTACCGGCGTGCCTTTGATTGAACCGAACGCCAAGGGCTTGCCGGGTTTGATCGCCAAGCGCCAGAGCGATAGCTCGCCGGATTCTTCCAACACCGCCCGCACATGATCTTCCTCACCCACGGAAACACCCCCGCTGGTGATGATAAGGTCGGCCTGTGACGCGGCGCGCTCGAGTGTTTCCCGGGTCACATCCCGAGTGTCCCGCAAAGTCTCACAAAGCACGACCTCACAACCCACATCGGACGCCAGGCCAAGCAGGGTGAAACGGTTGGTGTTATAAATCTGGCCCGGCCCCAGCGGAGTGCCCGGGTCGACCAGCTCGTCGCCGGTCGACAAAATCGCAACTCGCAGTTTTTTCACCACAGCAACTTCAGCCACACCTATTGAAGCCAGAAGTCCCATTTCCTGGGCACGGATTTTTGTACCTTTTCCCATGGCTAAACTGCCTTCCGAAAGATCCTGGCCGCGCCGGCGGATATTCTGGTCCGCTTTTACATCGGCATTGATCAGAATGCCGTCGTCGGTAACCTCAACCCGCTCCTGCATAATGACAGTATCTGCCCCTGCCGGAACTTCTGAACCGGTAAAAATACGGGCAGCGGTCCCGGGTTTCAGCGGGCTAGGGGCCGAGCCTGCGGGGATCCGGTCAGATACCGGCAGCGCCTGGCCAGGCGCGTAATCCAGGGCGCGCAGGGCATAGCCATCCACCGCACTGTTGTCAGCCGGAGGTACATCCGCGGGCGTCTGATAATCCTGTGCCAATATTCGGCCGAAGCTTTCGGTTAGCGGCAGGAGTTCGGTTGCCGTAATCACCGGAGCCTTGCCCAGTATATGAGCAATGGCTTCTCCGACCGGCGTCAGATTGGCTGTCATGGTGGTTGTCTCCGTGTTCAGAATTAACGTGTGGCGCGTTTTCCAATAACCTGTTGCAGGCGCTCGACCGCGCGCTCCGGCTTGCGGCCAACCAGAGCTGAGAAATTACAGGGGCCGTGGCGACTGTCCAGTTGTGCGTTCAGAATGCCATTCCAGCCTGTGCGGCATGCTCCTGTGGAGCCAGGTAGACAGAAAATTGCCGTATGGTTGGCAAGGCCGCCAAAGGCTCTGGACTGTATGGTAGAACTGCCAATTTCCAAAGCGGAGAGGCGCCTGAACTCTTCGCCAAAACCTTCAATGTTCTTGTCCAGAAGGGGTGCAACTGCTTCCGGTGTGCTGTCGCGCTCGCTGAAACCGGTACCACCGGTAATGATGATCACATGAACATCCTGATCCGCGATCCATGACGACATCGCTGCGCGAACCAGATAAACGTCGTCCGGCAGGATGCGCCGCGAGATAAGCTGATGACCGGCCTCCACCACACTATCTTCAAGAAACTGGCCGGAGGAATCTTCATCAAGGCCGCGGGTATCAGAGACCGTAAGAATCGCGATATTGAGAGGCTTGAGGTCGTTCGTGGGTTCAGTGCTCATGGAAAGGTGCTCCGAAAATCACAGGGGAAATTTTGTCTACCAGTATCCCTTTCAGTGGCGGTTAATGGAAGGGAGTAACCCATCAGGGGGAGGCGCCGGGTCTTGCTGATGGGCTTTCGGGCGGCAAGATTGACGTTTATTTGCCCCCTGCACTTGACATTGGCGGTCAAGGTAGCAGATTATCGCTCTTGCCCTACGAACGGTTGTACCCACTCTACTGGCTTTAGTACTTTGCTCCGGATTTCATCTACACCGGTTGCTCCATCTGCCAGCATCTGTTCTGACAATTAATTAAATAATCTGTTCAGGGGCACCCCTGTCATTCCAACTTCCGTTTAATTCCATTCCTGAAAATCTAATAACCTATGAATCTTACTGAACTCAAGCAGAACTCCATGCCCGAATTGCTCAACATTGCGCAAGAGATGGGTCTCGACAACTTGGCACGCTCGCGTAAACAGGATGTTATCTTCACCATACTGAAGAAGCATGCAAAAAGCGGCGAAGACATTTACGGCGATGGCGTACTGGAGATTCTGCAGGACGGCTTCGGCTTCCTCCGGTCTGCCGACGCTTCCTACCTGGCGGGACCAGACGACATTTACGTCTCTCCGAGCCAGATCCGTCGCTTCAACCTGCGCACCGGCGATACCGTTGCTGGCAAGATCCGCCCGCCGAAAGACGGTGAGCGTTATTTTGCCCTGTTGAAAGTTAGCGAAATTAACTTCGACAAACCGGATAACGCCCGCAACAAAATCCTGTTTGAAAACCTGACGCCGCTGTTTCCCGATGAGCGCATGCAGCTGGAAGCGGGTAACGGCAGCACCGAGGATCTTTCATCCCGGGTACTGGATCTTGTGGCCCCGATTGGTAAAGGTCAGCGTGGCCTGATTGTGTCGCCACCCAAGGCCGGTAAAACCCTGCTGATGCAGAGCATTGCCCAGTCGATCACGCGCAACCATCCTGAATGCCATGTCATGGTTCTTCTGATTGACGAGCGCCCGGAAGAAGTTACTGAAATGCAGCGCACGGTGCGCGGCGAAGTGATTGCTTCAACCTTTGATGAGCCACCTGCACGTCACGTTCAGGTAGCGGAAATGGTGATCGAGAAAGCCAAGCGCCTGGTTGAGCACAAAAAAGACGTGATCATCCTGCTGGATTCCATCACGCGTCTGGCCCGCGCCTACAACACGGTGATTCCTTCCTCTGGCAAGGTGTTGACCGGTGGTGTGGACGCCCACGCTCTGGAAAAGCCCAAGCGGTTCTTCGGTGCAGCCCGTAATGTAGAGGAAGGCGGTAGCCTGACGATTCTTGCGACGGCTCTGGTGAACACGGGTTCCAAAATGGACGAAGTGATCTACGAGGAGTTCAAGGGCACGGGTAACATGGAAATTCACCTGGATCGCAAGATTGCAGAGAAACGTGTTTACCCCGCTATCAATATTCGCAGTTCCGGCACGCGCCGTGAAGATCTGCTGATGAGCGAAGCGGATATCCAGCGTGTATGGATTCTGCGCAAGCTGCTGCACTCCATGGACGACGATACCGCCGCCATCGAGTTCTTGCTGGACAAGCTGAAAGACACCAAGACCAACGACGAGTTCTTCCAGTCAATGAAGCGCCGTTAAGGCTGGTCATACTAAGTACGCGCGCGTTTCCCCGGTTAGATTGAGCTCAGATCTGTTCTGACTTGTAGTTGACTGGTGATCAGATGAACGCGGTGAGGGCCTGATTTTCCAGACTGAGTCTTGCCATGGAAGGCAAGACCAAGCCCCCAGGGATGGGTTTACGGCGTGTCTGGGGAAGCAGGCCCTCATTGCGTTCTGCGTACCGGGCCAGAAGTCCAGAAGCCGATGAACTCCGTAATTAATGGCCAACCGAGAACGGAGCAAGTGATGAAATACAACGACCTGCGGGACTTTATTGACCAGTTGGAGAAACTGGGCGAGCTGAAACGTATCTCAGTTGAAGTAGACCCCCATCTGGAAATGACCGAAATCTGCGACCGCACGCTGCGGGCAGGTGGGCCTGCGTTGTTGTTCGAAAACCCCAAAGGCTACGACATGCCGGTGCTCGCCAACCTCTTTGGTACAACCAGAAGAGTGGCCCTGGGCATGGGGCAGGAAGATGTGACCGCGCTTAGGGACGTTGGCAAACTGCTGGCATATCTCAAAGAACCGGATCCCCCAAAGGGCTTCAAAGACGCTATCGAAAAACTGCCGCTGCTCCGGCAAGTAATGCGTATGAGCCCGAAAGTACTCAGGTCTGCTCCCTGCCAGGAAGTGGTCATCGAAAAAGATATGGTTGATTTGTACCAGATTCCGGTACAGCACTGCTGGCCAGGAGATGCAGGGCCGCTTGTTACTTGGCCGTTGGTGATTACTCGTGGGCCCCATAAAGAACGGCAGAACCTTGGCATTTATCGGCAGCAGGTGATTGGTCGCAACCGGCTGATCATGCGCTGGTTAAGTCATCGCGGCGGTGCGCTGGATTTTCAGGAGTTTCAGAAAGCTAATCCGGGCAAGCCCTATCCGGTAGCAGTAGCTCTTGGCGCAGACCCCGCCACGATTCTTGGCGCCGTAACGCCGGTGCCCGATTCGCTGTCCGAATACGCGTTTGCAGGCTTGCTCCGGGGTAGTCGTACCGAACTGGTGCAGTGTGGCCTCAGTGATTTGCAGGTGCCTGCCAGCGCCGAGATTGTTCTGGAAGGCTTTATTTACCCCGACGATAACGCGCCCGAAGGCCCGTTCGGGGATCACACCGGTTACTACAATGAAGTGGGCGAGTTTCCGGTGTTTACCGTTGAGCGGATCACCCACCGCAAAAATCCGATTTATCACAGCACTTACACCGGCAGGCCGCCCGATGAGCCGGCCATTCTGGGTGTGGCGCTGAACGAAGTCTTCATTCCCATATTGCAGAAGCAGTTCCCCGAAATTGTGGATTTTTACCTGCCGCCGGAAGGCTGTTCATATCGCCTTGCCGTGGTGACTATGAAAAAGCAGTACCCGGGCCATGCCAAGCGGGTGATGATGGGCGTATGGTCTTTTTTGCGCCAGTTCATGTACACGAAGTTCGTGATCGTGACTGATGACGACGTGAATGCCCGCAACTGGGAAGATGTGATATGGGCCATTACGACCCGGATGGATCCCGCCCGCGACACCATGTTGGTAGAGAACACGCCCATTGATTATCTGGATTTTGCCTCGCCTGTGTCTGGCCTGGGTTCCAAGATGGGAATGGACGCCACCAATAAGTGGCCGGGTGAGACAGACCGGGAATGGGGCGAGCCCATTGCCATGACCAGCGCGGTAAAACAGCGGGTAGACGAACTCTGGGATAGCCTGGGGATTGAAACTCCGCCTGCCCGCCCTGACTGATATGGGCAGCGGGCAATGGAGAGTAGGTCTTGAGCCTTCTCGAATTCGCTACACGGCAGACGCCGCCGCAGATTTACTGAGTGCTGCGGCAAGTGCAGGTGTTGCCGTTCCGTTCGCTTGCAAAAATGGCGTGTGCGAGCTCTGCGAGGCGCGACTGATTAGCGGCTCCGCTCTGAACACCCGAAACCAACAGACGATTCCGGTCGGCGCGCGGCTGATGATGTGCAGAACCGCAGCGCTCGACCATCTTGAACTGGAGATAAGTGCCGTTATGGCAGCAGGAAAGAACCAGCCCCGAAAGTTTCAGGCCAATGTCGTGGATGTGCGCTCTATCAACCACGATGTGTATCGGGTGGAGCTTCAGTTGCCACGGCGGCGGGAGCTGTCTTTTCATGCGGGCCAGTATCTGTCGGTCAATCTGCCGGATGCCGAACCCTGCTACTTTTCCATTGCCAGCAGCCCGTCAGAGCAGCACATTGAACTGCATGTCCAGGCCTCTCCGGAATGGGTGTCAGCGCAAAAAGTTATTGATGCGCTGACCTCCGGTGAAACAGTCAACCTGGAGCTGCCCCATGGCAAAGCTTGCCTTGCCAGCACACCGGAAAAACCATTGTTGCTGGTTGCAGCTGGTACCGGCTTTGCGCAGATGAAAAGCCTGGTGGATTATTTGCGCGGTACGTCTTTTGCCCAGCCGGTCAAACTGTTCTGGGGCGTGCGGCGCCATGAGGACATGTATCTCAGGTCCATGGCCCGCCAGTGGGAGGAGGACTGGTCAGTGTTCACATTTCAGCCGGTGGTCGGTGATGATGAGGACAACGACTGGAGCGGACATCATGATCAGCTAGTGCGTGCGGTGCTCGCCTCCGGCATGGACTGGAATAATTTGGAAGTACACGCTAGCGGCTCTCCGGCGATGGTTTATACGCTGATGGATGCCTTGGTGGAAGCCGGGCTGCCGTCTGAAGCGTTCTTTTCCGACGTGCTGGAGTATGCGCCCCGGAATTAAAACGATAAAGGCGTCAGAATGCTCGTTCTGACGCCTTTATCGGTAGGCCTGGTTCTTTCTGCAGAGGGCCCGGAGGCAAGAGCCAGGGCAGACAGCCGGCAATCAGGCTTTGGGCATGGGCAGTTGCGGAAGCCCGTTATCTTTTGCCAGCCCTTGCATCATAAGCTTGATGCTCACTTCTTCATCACCCATATGAGCGCTCAAGCGGCTCAGTTCTGCCAGAGCTTCCCGGCTACGGCGTAACTTCAAACTGGTCTCGAAGTACTCCCGGGCTTTGCCCCATAGCTCATTGCGCAGGCTCAGCCGGCCAAGTGCCAGCAGCAGCTCGGCATTGTTGGGCCGGTCTTTTAACCACTGTTCGGCTGCGAGCAGCTGCTCGTCCGGTTTGCGCCCTTCTATCCGGCCATAAAGATTGACCAGACCGTCGCTCCAGTGGTTATGCAGAACCTTGCGTAGCAGGGTTTCCGTCTGTGCTTCATCGCCAAGATCCGCCAGCAGACGAGCATAGTCACCGATGGTTTTCTCGTCCCGGCGCAGAAAGCCTGGCAGCTCATCCCAAAGTCGGGTGAGAGGTTCCAGTGATACATTCGGATCCTGCTGTTGCTGGCGCCGGCAGTCTTCCGCAGCGCGTTCCAGCAGGTTGTGCCATGCCTGGCGTTCCAGTTCACCCAACTCGGATTCCGGAAGGACACTGCGCTTGCGCAGCTCTGGCAGCAACTTTGACAGTTCACGCCAGTCTTCAAGACGAAGATAAGTGTTTTTCAGCAACTTGAGCACAAAAGGGTGATGCGGAGACTGCTTGCGCAGACGTACCAGCGTCGCCAGAGCCTGTTCCAGCCGGTTGCCGGCAAGCTGCAGTTGCGCTTGGGTAATGCCTACGGCCATATCCGAGCCTGGCGTACTTTCAAATGCCTTGCGCAACAATTCGTCCACGGCTTCGTGGTCGCCGCATTCAAAGGCGGCCTGGGCTGCTGCAAGATAGTTAATAAGTGGTGTGTCTGCGTTGCTGGCAGCCGAGGTCAGCATCTTGCGTGCCCTTGGCCAGTTGCCTTCCGCAAGCGCCAGTAGGCCCTGAGTGGTGCGGCGCCGCGCCCGGCGTTCCTTGCCGCGGGAAACCCAGCTGGCGACCAGCCCGGTACTTTGTCGCATGCGGCGTAACAGACTGATGGACACCACAATCAACGCAACCACGGCAATGAGCAGGGCAAGGCCCACCCAGAAGTTGGTTTCGATCAGGTAGTTGCCCAGGCTGATGCGGATGTAACCCAGGTCGTACTGCAGCCCGAGCGAGAGCCCGGTACCGATTAACAGGGCAAACAGAACGATCAGAAGCAGGCGAATCATGAATCACCGCCTCCGTTGCCTTTGTTGAGCCGGCCTGCGAGTCGTTCTTTGAGCAGGTCCAGGGATTTGCTGATGTCTGGCAGCTCCGGGGCGACGTTACGTGTCGACAGCTCTGCAAGAGTACTGCCCAGCGCGCTTACTTGTGGATTACTCGCGTCGTACCAGTCATCAACGGCCGCTTGCGCTTTGGTAAGCGCGCGCTCATAGAGTGGCTGGTTGCCCCTGAGTACGGCCATTTCAGCTTCTTCCAGCATCAGTTGCAGGTTCAGCCGCGCATAGGCGCTTTGATCCGGTGACAGCAGCGGTTTAACCGATTCATCCAGGCGGCGCACCACAACAACCTGCATCAGTGTGAATTTGAATTTCTGCCAGGCTCTGATCAGAATGCCCGGCTCACCGCCGGCTTCAGGGCCGTCTTCAGCCTGTGAGCCGGTGACAAATCCTGGTGCCTGTTCGTTGATAAGCGCCTGATCGGTGAGCTGGTGAACGCTGTCGATGGCGGCTTCAAGGGTGAGGTAGAGCCCCGTTCTGTCGACACTGGTGATGCCTTTGAGCGCCAGGACTTCCCGTGCCAGCTGCTGGCGTACCGGGTACACACCAATATCGTCAGACTCCGTCAGTACTTCGTCGGCGCTTTCGAGAGCAGAAAGAGCGCCGCGAATATCTTTTTCGATCAGCAGCCGCTGGTTGGCAATGCGGAGCAGATACTCGGCCTCCGCCAGAAGCCAGTCGGTGCGGGTACGATTTCCGGCTTCCAGCAGTTCGCGGGCGTTGTGATCAATCTGCCTCTGCTGGGTAGCAATCAGCTCCCGCTGGGACGTCAGCTTGTCTTCGAGGGATTGCAAACGCTGGCCTTGCTGGCTACCGCGGTCGCCATAAAGACTCTCAAGCTGAGCGGTATCCTGCTGCAGGCTATTCAGTGTCTGCATCGTAGCCTGATGGCCGTTCCATTGCTGCCAGTTCCAGACCGCCAGCGCGGCAACACTGATCAGTGCAATGATGGCGATAACCCAGACCGGCCAGACTTTCTGTCGGGTGGGTTGCTCTTTAGCAATCGGGGCGGGTAATTGTTTTGTTGTCTCAGTCACGGGCGTCCTTACTTGGCTTTTCCGGAGCCACCGTCCCGGCCTGCCAGTTGTTCTGCGACGGCGGCCACGATGTCATTATCGGCAAGGCTTCCTGGTATACACGGAGCATTGAATCCCGCAGCGCGAGCCTGGTCTGCAATACGCCGGGCGGGCACAATGACGGGTCTATCGTATAGATTATGGCTGCAATTCGCACTTAGTGCGATGAGATTGTTCAGGGTTTCTCCGGAGAGCGCAATAACGGCATCCGGCGCAAACTGATCCAGAGCTCGGCTGACCTGTGCTGCGGTGTAGTCCGGGCAGAATCTGCGGTACAGGGGCATTGCTGTAACTCTTGCGCCGCGTGCCTCCAGCGTTCTCAGTGTCAGCTCCCGCCCTTCCTCGCCACGGGCCACCAGCACTCGCTCTCCATTGAAATGTGCCAGAGACGGCAGTTTCAGTAACGCTTCACTGGTCCAGCCCTCTTCGGGCTTGCGCGGCCTCAGGCCGTACTCTGCCAGTGCTTTGGCTGTGCCGGCGCCGACGCCATACCAGTTCAGACCGGCGGGAAGCTGGGGCCACCAGGTGTCCAGCTCTTCCAGTAACAGACGGGCTGCATAGGGGCTGACGGCAATAACATGGGAGAATTCATCGAGGCTGAGAATAGTGGTGCGCCGCTCCGGGGTCTCCGGCAGAGGCTCTCTTTCTACCAGCGGAAACACGTGCGTCTCTGCGCCGGCAGCCTGAAACTGCCGGGCCAGCCTTGACGCTTCCGGTTCCGGCCGGCAAATCAGAACGCGCCGGCCGGCCAGACAGGTTGGGTCAGTGCGGAGTGTGGCCATAAATTTCAGCCAACACTTTGTCTGCGCCCAGCGCCAGAAGGTCCTCTGCCAGTTCACGGCCCAGGCGCTCGCCTTCAGCCCGGGGTGCCCGGCCTTCGACGCGAAGGATCAGGGTTCCATCAACGGCGCCAACCAGCCCGCGTAACCACAGGGTGTCGTCGTCTTCCAGCAGTGCGTAGGCCGCGATAGGCACCTGGCAGCCACCTTCAAGGCGACGGTTCAGGGCACGCTCTGCTTTGACGCGGTCAGCAGTGTCCGTGTGGTTCAGCGGTTCCAGCATGGCGCGCAGTTCGTTATCACTGAGCCGGCACTCAATGCCAAGAGCGCCCTGGCCAACGGCTGGCAGGGACACAGTGTCTGGCATGGAGTAACGGATGCGGTCGTGAAAGCCCAGGCGCTTGAGGCCAGAGCTTGCCAGTACGATGGCATCGTAATCACCGGCATCGAGCTTAGCCAGGCGGGTGTTCACGTTGCCCCGCAGAACCCGGATTTTCAGATCTGGCCGGTAGGCGCGAAGCTGTGATTCCCGGCGCAGGCTGGCAGTGCCCACCACCGAACCTTCGGGCAGAGCATCCACGTTGTCGTAATGGTTGCTGACAAATGCATCTGTCGGGTCTTCCCGCTCACAGATAGCAACCAGCCCCAGTCCTTCGGGAAAGGCCATGGGCACGTCTTTCATGGAATGCACTGCAAGATCCGCACGGCCATCGAGCATGGCTTCTTCCAGCTCTTTTACAAACAGGCCTTTGCCGCCGATTTTGGCCAGAGGAACATCGAGGATCTTGTCCCCTTGGGTTTTGATCTTGACCAGCTCTACAATCACGTTGTCGTGGAGCCGCTCCAGTTCGGCCTTGATGAATTCTGCCTGCCATAGCGCGAGGGCGCTGCTTCGGGTTGCGACACGAAGGGTTCGTTTGGACATGGTGCTCACTGTCGGTTCTGAAAAATGTTCGCCAAGGTTACCTTGTGGCGACGTAAAAGTCCCGTGGGTAGCCGCTTCACACAGCCCTTCACAGCACAGTTTTTTGCAGTAATCACGTTCATCCGGGCTTGCTATCCCTGCAGCCACTGGCGCACGTTGCTGGCGTGCCGGCGGCTTACCTGGAGCTCGCCGAGATCGTCCCTGAGCAATACTAGGTTGTGGCCCTCTGGGGTGCGTTTCAAAGCCTGAATAAAGCGCACACCTACCAACGTGTTGCGGTGAATCCGGAGTAACTGGCGCGGATAGCTATTTTCCAGTTCTTTCAGTGTGTAATCGGAAACCGCCTCACCACGGGAATGGTGAATGGTCACGTATTTCTGATCCGCCTGACAATAGCGGATCCCGGCTATATCTATCAGCTCGGTACCTCGATGGGTGCGAACCGCCAGTTGCTCGTTTTCTGTTGCATCCCCCCCTGTGCTGTTGCTGGCGTTGTTGCTGGAAAACGCCTGCAGTTGTACCCGGTTAATCCGCCCGGCTCGTGCCAGAGCTTCTGCCAACGCCTGTTTTCGGACAGGCTTGAGCAGGTAAGCGATGGCCTGCACATCAAAAGCCTGAATCGCATAACTGTCGTATGCGGTGCAAAAAATGATGGCCGGAGGGCTGCTGAGTTTGCTCAGACGTGCGGCGACCTCCATGCCGTCAAGGCCTGGCATACGTATGTCCAGCAGCAGAATGTCCGGTTGCAGTTCGGCAACCTGGGCAAGGGCTGAGTCGCCATCACCGGCTTCGCCGCAAACCTCGTATTCCGGCAAGCCCTCAGCTAGCCGCCGGAGGCGTTCCCGGGCCAGAGGCTCGTCGTCGGCTATCAGAATTTTCTGTTTTGTCATGGTTGTTGTGTGGTTTTTGGCAGTCTCAAGGTCACCGTGTAAACGTCGCCCTGATGGCTGTGTTTCAGAACTGCAGGCTCTCCGAACAGTGCCTGCAGTCGTGCTTGTATGTTGCTCAGGGCCATGCGGTTGCCGCTGTGCAGACTCCCGTTGCCTTCCGGTTTGGGGTTTTGCACAAGCAGGTACACAAAATTACCGCGTGCTTCCGCCTCGATGCGCACGGTACCACCCTCCGGGCGGGGCTGTATGCCATGATAAACCGCGTTTTCTACCAGCGGCTGCAGGGTTAGCGGTGGTATGGCCTGGCGGTCCAGTCCATCGGCAATATGCCATTCCAGTTTCAGGCGCGGACCAAGGCGCAGGGATTCAATGGCGAGATAGCGCTGGCACAAATCCAGCTCCTTTGACAGCGGGATGAGCTGGTCGCCGGTTCGCAGGCTGGCGCGAAAGAGCTCGGAAAGATCGAGAACGGCTTCTTCGGCCTGCTCGGGATCAGAGGCAATGAGGCTGGCGATGGTATTCATGCTGTTAAACAGGAAGTGCGGCTGTATGCGTGCCTGCAGCGCTGCCAGGTGAGCCTGCATTTCTGCTTCCCGTTGTTGCTGCCACTGGTGCTGCAGATAAAAATAGCGCAATACCATCAGCACAATCAGCAGCGCCAGTAGCAGCTTTTTGGCAATGGCCTGCCAGTCAATGATGCCCGATTGCGGGTGTAGAACATTGTCGGCAAACAGGCTGAACGCGAGCACGTCCAGCAGCACGATAGCTGCGATCGCAAGGGTGGCACGGGGCACCGATATTCTCGCCAGTCTTTGGCGAAGCAGGCAGATCAGCGCAGCACTGGTGAGAGTGGTCCATTGTACGAACAACGACAGTAGCGCGAAATAATTCCAGTCAATCCAGCCGTCGCTGGCCTGGACAATAGCCAGCACCAGCACCAGCAGTTCGCTGGTGATCAGCAGCATGAATACGGACCGCACCCGGCAAAGATCCGGTACGAAGAACTCCTGTGTGATGACCGCTTTGTCCCCGTGCAGGGGAGTCTCTTTTGTACGGGTCAGAATGCTATACTCCCGCTACCTTCAATGTATCCAGTTCCCGCCAGATAATGCCGGGCTGCCAGCAGGAAAGATAGACCATGACGGATCAGAAAAAACCTGACCAGGCCACAACCTCCGAAAAACCCTGGGGCGGACGCTTTAGCGAACCCACAGATGCTTTTGTGGAACGCTTCACTGCATCCGTAGGGTTTGATCAGCGCCTGTATCACCACGATATCACCGGCTCCATCGCCCACGCGACCATGCTCGCCGAGGTTGGTGTGCTGACAACGGAAGAGCGTGACAGCATTATCGATGGCCTGAACGGGGTGAAGGAAGATATTGAGGCGGGGCGCTTTGAGTGGTCTGTGAGTCTTGAAGACGTACACATGAACATAGAAGCTCAGTTGACCAATCGCATTGGCATCACTGGCAAGAAGCTGCATACCGGCCGTAGCCGTAACGACCAGGTGGCCACGGATATCCGCCTGTACCTGCGGGATGAAATTGATGTGATTGCTGAGGAGCTCCGGCGCCTGCAAGCCGGCCTGTTGGATCTGGCCGAGCGTGAAGCTGATACCATTATGCCTGGTTTTACCCATCTCCAGACGGCGCAGCCGGTCACTTTCGGGCACCACCTTCTGGCCTGGTATGAAATGCTGGTTCGTGATGGCGAGCGCCTGCAGGATTGCCGCAAACGGGTGAACGTAATGCCTCTGGGAGCTGCTGCTCTGGCCGGCACCACCTATCCGATCGATCGGGCCATGACTGCCAGACTGCTGGGTTTTGACCGCCCCTCAGAAAACTCCCTGGATTCCGTCAGCGACCGGGACTTTGCCATTGAATTTTGCAGCTTTGCGGCTTTGCTGATGACGCACATGTCCCGCTTCAGCGAAGAGCTGGTGCTGTGGACTTCAGCGCAGTTTGATTTTATTGATCTGCCGGACCGTTTCTGCACCGGTTCTTCAATCATGCCCCAGAAAAAGAACCCCGATGTGCCTGAGCTTGTCCGGGGCAAAACCGGCCGGGTGACTGGCCACCTGATGTGCTTGCTCACACTGATGAAAAGCCAGCCACTGGCGTATAACAAGGATAATCAGGAAGACAAAGAGCCGCTGTTCGATACGGTTGATACCATCAAAGGGTGCCTGAAAGCCTACGCCGATATGGTTCCGGCTATTCGTGCCAAAGCCGATAACATGCGCGTGGCCGCCAAGCGCGGTTTCTCTACAGCGACCGACCTGGCGGATTATCTGGTCAAGAAAGGCATGCCTTTCCGGGATGCCCATGAAGTTGTGGGTAAAGCGGTAGCTTTCGGTGTGGCGGAAGAGCGAGACCTTTCTGATATGACGCTGGAAGAGCTGGCGCGCTTCTCCGATACCATCGGCGATGATGTGTTTGACGTGCTTACACTGGAGGGCTCGGTTCAGGCCCGTGACCACCTTGGTGGCACCGCACCTGCTCAGGTACGGGCGGCAGTGGCCCGTGCGCGTAAGCTGCTGGGTTGATCCCTTTACCTCAAGCTCTTTACCCCTGAGCTCTTTATCCCAACCCCTGGGGCCTAACCGCCAATCCGTCCGGTGGAGAGGTCTACGGCCACCCAGGTGAGAGTTTGCAGTATCACCTGCCGGTCCAGCCGTTTGGTCAGATCAAACCGCTCTGCGACCGGCAGAAACTGATCCGGCTGTAACCATAGCTCATGGTTTCCGTCACCGGGAACCCGGCAGAGAATCTCGATGTAATCACCCCAAGTGACACTGGCAACCGGCTTTAGCGCCTGGAATTCGAGTATCAGGGCCTGGTTATCCAGAGCTTTGCGGATCTGGCCAACGTATTCATTACTGTCGTGGTCATCTGCTTCAGGGCGAGAAGCGTGGGCGGTATGAACCCGGTTGCGCCCGGATGTTTTTGCGTCGTGACAAAGATCTGCAGCCTGGCCCAGAAGCTGCTCGGGATCCGCAGACGTATCTTTGCCCATAATCAGCAGGCCACCACTGTCTGTGGTTTGCAGTTGACGTCCCTGCCACTCCAAAACAAAGTTGCGGATAAGGCTCAGGGTATCGTCTGCGATTCTCCGGGCCGCAGGTTGTGTGCCGTTCTCGATGAGCACTCGGCCGCCTGTTTTAAGGGAGCGGCCGTTCAGGGTGACGCGGATCTGTTGCTGTTGCGCCGTAAGAATATCCAGTTCAATCGTGAAAGGTGCTCCGGTGCGAGCGCATCTGCGGAACAGGGCCCGAATGCGCCCCTGGCCATTCTGACAGTAAAACAGGGCCTGCTCGGGCGTAATGTCAGTGCATGGTTGTAGTTCAAGTAACCGCTACAGCCCCTCTGTCCAGGTAATCTGGTTGCTGGCTATATCCAGTTCCCATATTCCGAAGCCTGCGGCTCTCTCTGCAAAGCGAAGCAGGCGTGGATCTATGGTGGAATTATCCTGTTGGGTGATCCGGGCGCTAGCGGCTTCATCTGAATCGCGCATGCTGACGCGCATTGAAATGCTTGCGGTGTAGAAAAAACCTTCTTTGTGGCGGAAAGTGACCAGTGCATCCTGGCCGCTCTCGATACGATGCCGGTTTACTGGTGCGAAAGGGTCATCCTCCCTTGATGCCAGAACTCGTTGTACCATAATGCCTTCCAGCTCGCTGGCATCGTATCCGAGTATGGCTTCGGCGTTATTGTCGGCGAACAGCACCTTGCCTTCATCGTCAATACGCAACAGGGTCTGGCGACCGTTACCGGCGGGTGCATCGGCACGATAACGTTGTATGACAAACTCTTTCACTGGGTACGACCTTGGGTTTTCTGGAGCGTAATTCGCTATTATTTTTCTGATGGTTTTGCCACGATGAACTCATCATGCTGATAAATAAACCGGAAATAACCTCTCTCCCGGAGCTGCCTTGACCGCTCATGCCCCACCGATCGCCCTGGATTTTGATGAGGGCATTGACCGCAAAACCCTGCGCCGTCTGCGGGACAGGTTTCTCGTGGTTAATCGCCAGCGCTGGCAGCGAGCGCGCTCCTCGCTTACCTACCGGCAACAGGTAGTACTGGAAATTCTGCCGCTGGTGTTTCACGCCAACCATCCGGCTTTACCCGGCTATCTGGATGTCGATTGTCCCTATGGCCTAAACCATTATCGGCCGGATTCAGCAACTGTGAGTGCTGCACGGCGTCTGACCCGTACCTTCAGCATTCGGGACGAAGGCAGGCGCCGGGCCGATCTGGAAGGGCTGTTTCTGATGGGTAGCCCCGGCACATTGGGGCACTCTGTCGCCAGTGACCTGGATGTCTGGCTGTGTCACCGGGACGACCTTCAGGAACCGGGTATCCGATGCCTGGAGCGCAAGGCAGAGAAGCTGACGGAGTGGGCATCTTCTTTTGGCATCGAACTGCATGTATTCGTGTTCTCTGCCGCCGACTGGCGTGAGGGCCGGCAGCGTGCAGAGGTGAGCGGTGAAAACTGCGGCAGCGCCCAGCACTACCTGCTGCTGGATGAGTTTTATCGCACCGGGATCCACCTTGGTGGGTGCTATCCGCTGTGGTGGCTTATTCCCTCAGAGCAGGAAGGCCGTTATCGGGAATGTGTAAACAAGCTGGTGGATTACCGTTTTATCCGCGGCGACGAATACATCGATTTTGGCGCGGTACCGGGCATACCGGCCAACGAATTTCTCGGCGCGGGTGTGTGGCAGCTCTACAAGGGTATTGATGCGCCCTGGAAATCTATCCTGAAGCTGTTGCTTATCGAATGTTACGCGCAGACGCAGGAGCAGCCGGTTTTGTCTCGGGTTTTCAAGCAGGCGGTATTCAGTGGCATCACAGATGTGGATTTTCTGGACCCGTATGTAATGCTGTACCAGCGGCTGGAGCAGTGGCTGACGGGGGCTGAAGCCGGGGCAAGGCTTGATCTGGTACGTCGCAGTTTGTACATCAAAGCGGGGCTGCCGCTGACCCGCACCGGAGCCGCGGGCGAGCAGGGCGCAGAGCCCTGGAGGGCCCGGCTGCTGAGGGAGCTTGTGGCTGGCTGGGGTTGGCAGGAGAAGCAGATTGAAGCGCTGGATGATCGTCAGCTCTGGCGGGCAGAGGAGGTTTCTTCCCTGCGCCGCGTGGTGGTGTCTGAACTGACTCACAGCTACCGGCTGCTCTCGAAAATGGCCCGGGATCAGGGCGAGCAGTCAGCGATCAGCGCCAATGACATTAACCTGCTCGGCCGCAAGCTCTACGCAGCATTCCAGCGTAAGGCCGGTAAGATTGAACAGATTAACCCGGGGCTGGCACCCTCGCTGGCAGAGGAAAACCTGGCTTTTCATCACCAGTCCGAAGAGGGCGGGAAAGGAAGCGGCTGGCTACTGTACCGTGATCTGGAAAACCCTTCAGATGCTTTCTGGCAGCCCGTTCTCCGGCGCTCCGGAAATCTCGCTGAATTGGTGGCCTGGTGTTATTGCAACGGTTTGCTGACCCGTTCCACTCGTCTCAACGTCCGCTCCGGGCAGGGCGTCGCCTCCGTCAGTGAATTGCGGGAAATGCTGAATGCGCTTTTGGGTTTTGTGCCATTTCCTTTGGGGCCTGCTGAGCGGGAAGCTCTGGCTCGCGGCGTTCGCCCCCTGCGTAACTTGCTTCTGGTCAATGTGGGCGTTGATCCGCAGGCCCATCTTACAGAACGCGGGCTGCACAAACTTAGTGCCTGGCATGATTCACTGGGCTTCAGCGGTGGGCGAGAGAATCTGGTTGTTACCATTGATCAGGTCACGCTTAATAGTTGGCACGAGGTCAGCCTTCAGCACTACGCCTCCGGTGATACTCTGATTCAGTGCCTCAAAAACGTACTTGCATCGGTTGCTCTCGATCCCCGCGCAGTTCCCGGCATTGAGGTACACAGCCACAAGCGTGGTCATGGCAGTGCTATCGCGCGGCGGGTGCAGGAGCTGTTTGCCGATGTATTGCGTCAGTTCTTTGCCGGGGGGGCTGGCCCGCATCCGTTGCGTTATGTTATCGAAATGGACCGCCGGTATTTTCTGCTGGAGTTCAGCGGTACCGAGCCGGGATTCATTGCTCTGGAAAGTCGGGATGCTCTCATGGAGTGTCTGGCCCAGCCTCGGGATGTATATCTGCCCATCATATTTGACCGCCACGCACTTCTGGACGAGCCCGCGTTGCGGGCGGCCTGCCAGGCCAGTGAGCCGGACAGTATTCAGGTGTTTTATACTCTTCGTGGCGAGCGGGCGCAGATCTGGGTGATTGACGAGCGCGGCTCATTGTTCGGTTGGGAGCAGACGGTTCCCCACCGCCGTTATCTTCTGGCACCTCTGCTGCGCTTTCTGGAAAATCTGGTAGAGCGGCGCACCTTGCGCTTCAGCGAGGTGCCTGTGGCGCTGGCCGGTGTGCGGTGTTACGAAGTGGTTGCCAGTAATGGGCTCTGGCGCCCGGAATACCGTCCGCAACTGGATTCCGGAGTTGCTTTGCCGGGGCTTGAGGTGCAAGCCGTGGGTGTTCAGGAAGGTGAAAACCGGGTTCGCTTTGATCTTTACTGTGGTGAGCAGGAGTTCACGGTGCTGCAATACGGTGATCAGCTGATCCCGGCCTTTGCTCACTATATTCATTCACTGCGCCAGAGCGGAGAGCGCTATCCGGTTTATCTTACGGATGTGCATCTGCCCCACGACCTGGATCCGCGGGTTTATCAGCAGGATATACAGACCAGTCAGTACCTCTATTATCGTGCCGCTCTGGAGGATGCCCTGAACCGTGAACTGGCGGCGTTTCGATAGCCCGTCCCCCTCGCCGTGCTGGCCACGGGTCAGGTATACTTCGGTCATTACAAACTCAGGGGTGGCAAGTATGCGCGCGTGGACACTGCCAATCGTTATTCTGGTCGTGGCGGCGACACTTGGTGGCTGCGGCCAGAAAGGGCCTTTATACCGGGAGAATCCGGAGATGTCAGCCGTGCCACACCAGACTCCGAAACACGTTCAGGAACCTAATGGATCATTTTAACTACCGTGACGGCGAGCTTTACGCCGAAGATGTCGCTGTCTCTGCTATAGCCAAACGCTTTGGTACGCCGGCTTATGTATATTCCCGGGCCACCCTGGAGCGCCATTACAAGGCATATGATGACGCTCTGAAGGCGCGCGAGCATCTTGTGTGCTACGCAGTCAAAGCCAATAGTAATCTGGCGGTGTTGAATGTTCTGGCACGCCTGGGTGCTGGCTTTGACATTGTGTCGGCCGGTGAACTGGAGCGTGTGCTGAGGGCCGGTGGTGATCCAGGCAAGGTGGTATTTTCCGGTGTTGGCAAGCAGGAATGGGAAATGCGTCGGGCTCTGGAAGTGGGTGTTCGCTGCTTCAACGTGGAATCCGACACCGAGCTGGACCGGCTCAATGCGGTGGCCGGTGAGCTGGGCGTCAAAGCCCCGGTTTCCCTGCGTGTGAACCCGGATGTCGATGCCGGGACTCACCCGTACATTTCCACGGGTCTGAAAGAGAACAAGTTCGGTATTGATATCGCAGAAGCACCGGCGGTCTACGCCCGGGCTGCAACACTGCCGAACCTGGATATCAAAGGCGTGGATTGCCATATTGGTTCACAGCTCACATCGGTTTCGCCATTCCTGGATGCGCTCGATCGTGTCCTGGAGTTGGTCGACGCGCTGTCGGAGAGTGGCATTCACATCCGTCACCTGGATATGGGAGGGGGCTTGGGCGTTACTTACAACGATGAACAGGCGCCGCAGCCGTCAGAATACGTCAGGGCTCTGGATGAGCGTATCGGCGACCGCAAGCTGGAGCTGATACTCGAGCCAGGCCGTTCAATTGCAGCCAACGCCGGCATACTGCTTACCCGGGTCGAATTTCTGAAGTGCACCGAACATCGCAACTTCGCGATCATCGATGCCGCCATGAACGATCTGATCCGCCCGGCGCTTTACAGTGCCTGGCAAGCCATTGTGCCGGTACAGCCTCATCAGAATGTTGAAGAAAAGATTTGGGATCTGGTTGGCCCTGTCTGTGAAACCGGGGATTTTCTCGGTAAAGACCGGCCGCTCCGGCTCAGGGCTGGTGATCTCCTGGCCGTGCGCTCTGCGGGCGCCTATGGTTTTGTTATGAGTTCTAACTACAACACCCGAAACCGCCCGCCCGAGTTGATGGTTGATGGAGAGCAGGTGCATATTGTTCGCCGTCGCGAGACCCTCGAGGATCAGCTTGCGCCAGAAAGCAGTCTCCCAGAATGAGTGCAGGCCAGGAAGTGACTCAGCATCGCCGAAATCATGGGCCGCTGCTCCGGTTCAGTAAAATGCACGGGCTGGGTAACGATTTCATGGTGGTTGATGCCATTAGTCAGCCATTCCGGCTGCGCCCGGAAATGATCCGGGAGCTGGCGGATCGGAACTTTGGTATCGGCTTTGATCAGTTGCTGGTCGTGGAGCCTCCGGGATTGCCGGATGTGGATTTCCGTTACCGGATATTCAATGCCGACGGTTCCGAGGTTGAACAGTGTGGCAATGGTGCGCGGTGTTTCGCAAAATTTGTGCGTGATCAGCGGTTGACCAACAAAAAGATCATTCGGGTCCAGACCTCCGCAGGGGTGATTGAACTGCGGGTGGTCAAAGACGGTATGGTGATGGTTAATATGGGCGTACCTGAGCTGAATCCGCCGGCCATTCCTTTTGCTGCTGAGCAGCGCAAAAATGTGTATACGGTGGAAACGGGTGCGGAAACGGTTGAGCTCAGTGCGGTTTCCATGGGTAACCCCCACGCCGTTATCGTGGTCGATGACGTGGACACAGCGCCGGTCGCAGACCTTGGTCCACGCCTGGAAAGCCACCCGCGATTCCCGTCGCGGGCCAATATCGGCTTTCTGCAGATAGTAAGCCGAGGCCACGTGCGCTTGCGGGTATATGAGCGCGGCTCAGGCGAAACTCTGGCTTGTGGCAGCGGTGCCTGCGCGGCTGTGGTTGCCGGGTGTCTGCGTGGCTTGCTCGATAACCGCGTAGAGGTGGATCTGCGCGGGGGGCGGCTGGTCGTTGAATGGCAGGGTGAAGGGACGCCTGTTATGATGGAGGGGCCCGCAACAAGCGTATTCGAAGGGCAGTTGAGACTGCCTGGTGACTCAGGTGGTAGCCGGCGCCGAAAGCCTAACCGCCCACATAAACAACCGATCTGACAGCCAGGAGATCACAATGACAGACCAAACGGCCCGCCAGAAGGCCGGTGAACTCACCCCGGAAGAGGTGGCTGAGTACCTGAGAAACAATCCTGATTTTTTTATTGAGCAGGATGAGCTTCTGCGCAGCCTGACCCTGCCTCACGACAGTGGCAGGGCCATTTCCCTGGTTGAGCGTCAGGTACACCTGTTCCGTGAGCAGCGGGACACGCTACGACATGAGCTGGTGGAGCTGGTCTCCATCGCCCGTCACAATGATCGCCTGTTTGAAAAAAGCAAACGGTTGCTGATGCAGGTGATTGAAGCTCGCAACCTCATTGATATGGCATCCACCATCGATGACAGCATTCGCGGTGATTTCGGGCTGGATGCGGCTTCGGTGATCCTGTTTACTGATGCGGAAGTGCCCGGCAGTTCCCAGGGCGCGCTTTATGTTGTGAGCCCGGCAGAGGCCCGGAATCGTCTCGGTAACCTGCTGGAAGGCAGCAGAGCGGTATGTGGCCAGTTCCGGGAAAGTGAGCGGAAATTTTTGTTTCCGAATCGGGATGAGCCCATTGCGTCGGTTGCCCTGGTGCCTTTGCGCACCGACGATCTGCTAGGCGTTTTCGCGGTTGGCAGTTGCCAGCCTGGCTATTTTGACCAGAGCATGGGATCGCTGTTCCTCAGCTACATCAGTGATACGCTCAGCCGGCTTTTGCCACCAATGGTTCAGCGCTATACCACTGCCGCTCCGGTATCCGATCTTGCGACGGAGTCCCGCTAGAGTGACCGTTGTACCCGTGTCGGCTCAATTACCCGATGAGCTGAGCGGGTACATGGCGGATTTCGTCCAGCACATGGCATCTGAAAAACGTCATTCCCCCCGAACCTGTGACAGCTACCAGCGCGACCTGCATCGGCTTGCCGCCTGGCTCGTGGAGCAGGGCAGCACTGAATGGCGAGCTGTCAGTGGTTATGATCTGCGTCGTTACGTAGCCAATCTCAGTCGCCAGGGGCTTAGTGGTCGCAGCATTGCTCGCCATTTGTCAGCTATAAGGCGTTTTTATCAGCATCTGTTGCGGGAGCGACGGGCCACGGATAATCCGGCACTGGATATCCGGGCTCCGAAGAGTAGCAAGCGCCTGCCCCGGGTGGCGGATGTGGATCAGCTCAATGCCCTTCTTGATGCCCGGCCGGATGATCCGTTGGAAGTTCGTGACCGCTGCATGTTCGAACTTATGTATTCTTCTGGCTTGCGTTTGGCGGAGCTGGCCAGCCTGGATATCGATGCTGTTGACTGTAAGGGTGGCGAAGCACGGGTTGTGGGTAAAGGTAGTAAGACACGACTGCTCCCGGTTGGCCGGAAGGCGCTGGAGGCCATAGCCCAGTGGTTGCCCGTCCGAGCAGGGCTGGCTCCGGAGGCCCAGGCAGCCCTGTTTGTAAGTCGCCGGGGCGACCGCCTGAGCCATCGCAGCATTCAGGCTCGCCTGAGCCGGTGGGGCGTCGTCAAAGGCGCTGATCAGAAGCTCCACCCGCATATGCTGCGGCATTCATTTGCCAGCCACATGCTTGAATCCAGTGGAGATTTGCGTGCGGTGCAGGAATTGCTCGGCCATGCGGACATAGCCACCACACAGGTCTATACTCATCTTGATTTCCAGCATTTGGCCCGGGTTTATGACCAGAGCCACCCCAGGGCGCGCCGACGCAATTCGCGTGACCACGACGACCAGAACACCGGACAGGAAGGAAACGCTTAATGTCATCGGATCAATCCTGGAAAGAAAAGTATTTCCAGGAGCTTGAGGCTGCAGAGCACAGAGAAGGGCATTGGAAGGCCGAGCGCAATACACTTGAGCGAATGCTGGTGCGCACATGTCTCGCCTCTGAAGGCCAGGCACTGGAGCTTGATAGCCTGCTTGCCCGTGTTCGATCTGACCTGCGCAAGAACAAGGTTGATGTGGATAGCTGGAGGGAGCTGCAGGAACAGATCGACCGCCAGGTTGCTCTGCTGGATGATGTGCCTGTCAGTAACGTCGGAGCTCGGCCCAAACTTTCTTCAGAGACTGTTTCTGAGCCAAAGCCTTTAGCCGAGGCTAAGGGTGAGTTTGATCTGCCCGATGCTGGAAACGATAGCCAGCGGCTTCGGATTGCCCGGCGTGTTGGTCATCTGCTGGGTCAGCTGCTTAGCCAGGTCTCGCTGGATCCAGATGCTGAGATGACGGCGAGGAATCTGCAAAGGGCACTGCTATCCAGCGATAACTGGGACGAGCTGCGGGATGGGCTGAATCAGGTGGCAGACCTGATTGTCGCCGCTGTTACCCGCAGTCAGAGGGAGTTTGAGGCCTTTCTCAAGCGCCTTGATGAGCGTCTTGAAGCGCTGCAAGAGCATTTTTCCGTGCAATCATCTGCGCAGTCTGGTCGTCAGGCGGCGGTAGAAACCCTTGATCGCAACATCCGTGAAGAAATTGAACAGGTTGGCCGACACATCGAATCGAGTGATGACCTCCAGGATCTGAGGCAGTCAGTCAGTCGCCACCTGGAGTTTATCGGTCATGCGGTTGGCCGTTTCCAGATTGAGGAAACGGAGCGGGAAAAAATGCTTTCCGAACAGTTGCTGGCCATGCAGGAAAGGGTGGCAGTTATGGAGGCGCATTCAGAACAGATGCAGGGGCAGGTTCGCAGGGAGCGTGAGCGAGCTATGACAGACCTGCTTACCCAGCTGCCCAATCGGGAAGCCTGGCAGGAACGTTTGTCTTTTGAGTTCAATCGCTGGAAGCGTTACCAGTACCCACTGACCGTAGGCGTTATGGATATAGACCATTTCAAGCGGGTTAACGATTCATATGGCCACAAAGCCGGTGACAGAGTGCTTCAGCTGGTGGCCAGAGAGATCAAAAACCGCGTGCGTAACACGGACTTTGCAGCCCGCTTCGGTGGTGAGGAATTTGTGCTCCTCTTTCCGGAGACCCGGGTAGATGACGCACTGGCAGTGATGGATAAACTCCGGGCCCATATCAGTGCTCTGCCGTTTCATTTCGGCGGCAACCCTGTAACGATTACCTTCTCTGCAGGCCTGACGGCTTTTGTCCCTGACGATACCGAAGAAACTGTCTTTGATCGTGCGGATCGCGCACTGTATTCCGCCAAGGACGCAGGTCGGAATTGCGTCAGAGTCAGCTAGCCGGCGAGTTAGTGCAGGCCTCCTGAATACGGCGGCCTCTCAATGTCGCATCATGGCATCCAGTTCGTCGATCACCTCCGCCCAGTCACTGTCATCTTCCAGGCCTTCTTCGAGAAGCTGGGACTGGCTTTCAGACCAGAAAGGCGCATCTTGCAGGGCAATTTCACGGGGCAGGGGAGAATATCGGGTGGTGAACGCTTCTATGCTTTTCTCGTCAGATGCCAGCCCGAGCTGATCAAAAAGCGTGCTCAGATTATGTTTGCTTGTGTCCATGGAAAGGTTCTCCCGGTTAGTGATTGCCTGAATGAAATTTCGCGCATTTGCAGGTATTGTTTCCTGAAATGTAGCGCAACCCCTGAGGATATCCAGTGAAGGCCACCCTTCTGTTTCTATGTAGCTGGCTGTTGCTGGTTTTTCAATCCACGGCTCTGGCAGACCCACCCCAGGCATCACCTGCTCCGGTTCTGGGTAGCAAGGACCTGAGTTGGGTCAGTGAGCAGGAAAGCCTCCGGATTGGTGTGCGTGCGGATCAGGTACCCTTGGTGTTCGATACCGGTAACGGAGATCTTGCCGGCACTTATATTGACTATCTTGCACTTCTTTCCGACAAGTTGGGCTTGCCCATTGAGCCTGTCGTCATCAGCACTGGCCCCAACGCGGGGGCGGTGCCTGACCAGCCGAAAATCGATGCGCTTCTGACCACCAGAGTATCGGGCACACCTGTGCCAGATGGCAAGCGCTTTACCAGCCCGTTGATGTCACTCACTTATGGTCTGTTCGTTAGTGCCGGCGATGCTGCAATCCGTTCACTGGCCGACCTGGAGGATGGTCGCATAGCCGTGGTTGAAGGCGATCCCAATCAGTACACCATGCTTGATTCGGTAGAAAGTTTTACCCCGGTGCCTGTTCAGAGCCTGGGTGAGGCTGTCAGCCGAGTGCTGTCCGGCCAGGCCGACGCCTTTCTTGGCCCGGTACCCGTGGTGTCGGACTATCTTCAGTCAGCAATGATTAATGGTATTGGTCTGTCCGTGTTGCTTGATCAGAAATCGGTAGACGTTGTATTTGAGGTGGATGAGAGCAACGGATCTTTGTTCCGCGTTCTGGATCAGACATTAAAGGCGATCAGCCATAACGAGCATCGCGTTATTCGGCAGTCATGGCTGCAGGTCGACCTCACCGAGCTGGAACAGAGCTGGGTAGAACTCTCTGCTTCTGATATTGATTGGCTCAAGCGTCATCCTGCGTTAAAGGTCGCATACCGGTCTGACTGGCCACCGTTTGAGTACGCTCAGGACGGTCGTGCCACCGGCCTTGTGCCAGATCTCGTCGCCCGCCTGGAAAATCAGCTGGGCACACGGTTTGAGAAAAAGATTCTGGAAAGTCGCGTCGTTGCAGAGCAGGCACTTGTTTCCGGGGAAGTGGATATTTTGCCCGGGTTGTCGCGCACACCGCGAACAGAGGAGTCATTTCTGTTCACCCGGGCCTATGTGAACGTGCCGATTGCTCTGGCGATTCGTGATGACGGGCGCTTTATCGGGGATTTGCGGGAGCTGCGCAGTGAGCGTGTGGGGGTGGTCAACCGCCATGCGGCTCACGACTACCTGCTTATTAATCATCCGAATCTGGATCTTTACCCCGTAGCAACGGTAGAAGAGGGGTTGCTAGCCCTTTCCAATGGCGATCTGGATGTCATGGTGACTCATATCCCAGCGGTCAGTTATACGGTTGCCAGACTGGGGCTGTCCAACTTGCGTATCACCAGTATCACGCCATACCAGTACGATCTCAGGCTTGCTGTGCGTAAAGACAGCCCGGAGCTTCATCGCATTCTGAACAAGGCGCTGGGTAGCCTGAAAGCTGCCGAAACCGAGGCCATATACAACCGGTGGATCCATCTCGATATTGAGCAGGAAACCGATTACACCGTGGTTCGCCGGGTTGTCCTGATTGCTATTGTGGTTGTACTTATTTTCCTTTACTGGAATCGTAAGCTGTCGCGGGAGGTGGACGAGCGAATCCGCTCTGAAAATGCGCTGCGCCGTAGTGAGGATGAGTTGCGGGCAGCTAAACTCGAAGCAGAGCGTCTGGCCCGGGAGGCGGAAGCGGCAAGCCGAACCAAGAGTGAGTTTCTGGCCAATATGTCCCATGAGATCCGGACACCCATGAACGCGGTGATCGGCTACAGTGATCTGCTGAGCAACAGCGTTACCGACCCGCAGCAACGCAACTACCTGAATGCCATCCGGGCGGGCAGCCGCAGCCTGCTGATGCTGATCAACGATATTCTTGATCTCTCACGTATTGAGGCCGGAAAAATGCGGCTGGACTACTCACCGGTATCCGTACGCCGGCTGCTTGATGACGTTCGCCACATCTTTGATTTGCGTGCGCGGGAACAGGGCATCACGCTGGAGGTGAGTGTTGGTTCAGACATGCCGGTTACCATGATGCTGGATGAAACCCGTTTCCGACAGGTGCTGTTCAATCTTGTAGGTAACGCTATAAAGTTCACCCATGAGGGCGGTGTGGCTGTGCGGGCAACTGTTCAGGCGGTTAAAGGCGAAACGGGGAAAACCCCGGAGCATCAGGTCTACCGGCTCACAGTCAAGGTAAAGGATTCCGGTGTCGGAATCCCCTCTGATCAGCGCGAACGGATCTTTGACGCGTTTGAGCAGCAGGAGGGGCAGAATACCCGCCGCTACGGAGGTACTGGTCTGGGGCTCGCTATCAGCCGCAAGTTGGCCCAGATGATGGGCGGGGAACTGGAAGTGGAAAGCGAACCAGGGAGTGGATCTGTTTTTACGCTCACCTTGCCCCAGGTTGAGGCGACCGGCGAACAGGCCGAGGACGAAGGCGAAACCAAAGAATCGGAACGGCTACTGGCACAGACGTTGAGTATGCAGGAGCGGGGCTGGCTGAGAGAGCAGCTGACTGCAGACTTTGGCGATGAATGGCAGGCCGTGCGTGAAAGCGGTGATCCTGAAGAGATGAGGGATTTTGCCGTCCGCGTGCTGGAATGGGGGCAGCGCTATCGATCCCGGTTGGTCACAGGTTATGGGGAGAAGTTGATGGCAGACGTAGAGGCGTTCAATCTGGACGCCGTCAACAGTGCACTTGAGGCGTTTCCAACTCTGCTGTGGCGAGAGGACTAGCAAATGTGTTGATTCGGTCTTAGGCAGGCTTACAGGCAGTCGAACTGGGAGCGACGATCAAAGGCAACCGAAACCATATCGTAGCCGGAGTCAGACAGGCTACGAATCAGTTCCCGGTCTTTCAGCAAAGCCATGCAGACTTTATGAACACTGGCCTGGAGTTGCTCTGATGCAGGTTGCGCTGTCGCAAGGCGAAAATCCACGATGAGGTACTTCCGTTCAATAGCAGCGGAAACCGGGATATCTTCACGCTCAACGCTCTCATAGCCGATGTAGGTTGCGTGATCCTGAGGGAATACCTGGCTCATTACGATGTCCAGATTCTCCGCGTGGACGGTTGGTGCAGAAAACAGTGCTATCGCGGCTGCAGCACGGATCAGATTCTGGATATTCATGGTGCCGGCTCCCCGGAAGGCGTTCCGGAACGAGTGTAACAGGATGTAATGTTTGGTTACGATTAATTATCGCAAAGACTGTCGTCTATTGCGCGGTATCTGGCCGACCTTTTTCAATTGTTTGCAGTTTGCATGAATTGACAGCAGGGTTCTGTGTGCGCGGGGCTCCCCTGGTGATGTTCTATCAACTATCATGAATCCAAAACCGACGGCAGGAGAGTGGCCCATGTTTCAGCTCGTATTCAAGGGTGAGTGTGCCCCCGGCACTGATATGGCGACGGCAAGGAGCAATGCCCGCGCGCTTTTCAAAGCCAGTGTTGAGCAACTGGAGCGCATGTTCAGCGGCGGCACGGTGGTGATCCGGAACAAGCTGGATGAGGAGCAAGCAGAAAAGTATCGCGCGGTACTTAACAAGCACGGCATGGTTGCTTATGTTGAGCCCATGCCGGGTACCCAGGCAAAGCCAGCGCCAGTTGCTCATCCGGCCAGTACCACGCCTGAACCCGTGCCTGCGAAGACGGTTTCCCGCACCGCCAGTCCACAGCCCCGCACTGGCGCTCCGGATGTTGAGTCGGGTGGTCGTTTGTCTGTAGCAGGCGACAAGGTCGATGACATTCTTGCGGGGTCAGCGCTTGGGCTCGACCCCGTGGGTGTAAAACTGGTGGAGACGGAAGAGGTAGAGCCTCCCATGTTCCAGCATCTTGATGACTGGACGCTGGCGCCGGCGGGTAGCGATATAGGTGTAGAGCGGGATTTGCCGCCGCCCATAGTGCCAGATGTTTCGCACCTGTCGCTGGTAGATGAAGAGCGGGACAATAAGTGAGTATCGGGTATATAGGGTTTGCCAGATTTTGAAACGATCATCGGGATTGACCCTCATCTGCCTGGCTGTAGCGCTCCTCATGTCGCTTCCTGCTGCAGCCAGTAATACCATGACCGAACGGCCCCGGGTCGGCCTTGTGCTCAGCGGCGGTGGGGCTAAAGGCATGGCCCATGTGGGCGTGCTTCGAGTGCTGGAAGAGATGAATATCCCGGTGGATATGGTGGTGGGAACCAGTGCAGGCTCAGCGGTGGGTGCACTTTATGCCTCTGGCATGTCGGTAGCAGAAATTGAGCAGCGCTTTATCAATATGGACTGGTTGTCGAGCTTCAGAGACGACCCCGGCCGGGCGTTCAAACCAGTCCGCAGGAAGCAGGGAGAGTGGCGATTTCCCGTTACGCCGGGCCTTGGCGTCAGCGCGGACGGCCTGCATCTGGGCGCAGGTATTATCGCCGGTCAGAACCTTGGCTTTATCCTCAACGAACTGACCCGTAACGTTGCCTTGGTGGAGGATTTCGACCGCTTACCCATTCCCTTTCGTGCTGTTGCGACCGACCTGGAAACCGGCGATATGGTGGTGCTCCGCAGTGGCAACCTTGCTACGGCAGTGCGCGCCAGTATGAGCATTCCCGGAGTTTACGCTCCAGCCAACCTTGATGGCCGTTTGCTGGTAGACGGTGGCGTTGCGAACAACCTGCCGGTCAATGTCGCCCGTGATATGGGAGCTGACGTCATTATTGCGGTTGATATCACCGACGCGCTGGTGGGGCCTGACAATCTGCGGGAGGCGTTCTCCATATTCGGCCAGCTGACTACCATCATGACCCGGCGCAATACCGACCAGCAACTCGATTTGCTGGGGGAGCAGGATGTGCTTATCCAGCCGGACCTGGAGGGCCACAGCTCTGCAAACTTCTATAACGCGCCGGTATTGTTTGAGCTGGGAGCGAGCGGTGCCCGGGCACATGCGGTCGAGCTGAATTCTCTGGCCGTATCAAACGAGGCCTGGCAGGCATACCGGTCGCGACTGGCCTCTGCCAATCATAATAACTCAGGACTTATTGCCCGTGTTGAGGTCGAGCATGATCGCCGTCTGGGCCGGAAGTTCCTCCGGGAGCGGATACGCCAGAAAGCTGGCGAGCCGCTGGATGTGGAAGCGCTGGAAGCAGATCTCAAGCGCATCTATGGCCTGGGCTATTACGAGACTGTTTCTTACTCCCAGTCGCCATCACCGGATGGGACACTGCTTAAAATCAAGGTTCAGGAGAAAAGCTGGGGGCCAAATTATTTGTCGTTTGGTCTGAACTATGAGGACAACTTTGACGGTGATACTCGCTTCAATCTCGCTTCTTCCCTACGCGTGACCGAGTTGAATGAACTGGGAGCCGAGTGGCAGACAGGCTTGCAGTTTGGCACGGAGCCGCGTATCCGTACCCAGTGGTATCAGCCGCTTGATTATGGGTATGAGCGTTTTCTGGTGGTGGGTGCTGAGTATTCCCGCGATACATTCAGTATATATGGCTCTGGAGACGAACGTGTTGCTGAGCTTGATGTGACGTTCCGCCGAGCTGACTTGAGCCTGGGTATGGAACTCGGTGGCAATGCCGAGGTGCGGTTTACATACGCGCGTGGTTACGCCACCGTAGATGAACAGATTGGCACGGCTGTAGCGCCTGATGGCGCGGTCCACCAAGGCAATCTTAGCTTGCAACTGGTGCACGACTCCCTCGACGATGCGTTTTTCCCTCGTGAAGGAGCTTTTGCCGGAATCCGGGGTCGATTGGAGCGAGAAGGCCTGGGGTCCGACCGGCATTTCGACTCGGTGACGGGTATGGCGCTTGGTACGGATAGCTGGAAAGGCTTTACTCTGACGGG
The DNA here is from genome assembly GCF_900142385.1 of Marinobacter antarcticus. Lineage (NCBI taxonomy): Bacteria > Pseudomonadati > Pseudomonadota > Gammaproteobacteria > Pseudomonadales > Marinobacteraceae > Marinobacter > Marinobacter antarcticus. The sequence continues at coordinate 100,754 of NZ_FRAQ01000001.1, read as the reverse complement.
GCTGCTCTATGCTCACACGGTGACCCGCGGAGAAGCGGGCATTGAAAATGCGGTGCGCCTCGGTGGTTTTCGGCGTTTATCCGCATACGCTCCGGGCCAGATTACGGGTAACAGTGCGGCTATGGCTTCTGTCTATGCCAGCCAGGCGTTCGGAGGTCCTATTGTTCCCTGGTTTGCGGGGATGGGGCTGGAGGCCGGGAACGCCTGGGAGTCTCTCAGTGATGCCGGATGGAACAGCTCTGTAAAATCCTGGAGTATCTTTGCCGGTCTGGACACTTTTCTTGGCCCGGTGCAGATAGCAACGGCTTACAACAATAAAGACAACTGGGCTGCTTACCTGAATATTGGCTTTTCATTTACCCAGCTCTTTTATTAAGAAGACTCGGCAAGGGGGCGTGTGGCTAAAGCAGCCTCACGAACTTGCTGGCACTGCTGAATGGCATAACGGTGGAGGACAGACGCAAGCCTGACTTCATCCCTGTCTCTGATTGCGCTGATGGATTCCTCCATGTGCGACAGGTTATCTTCCCGCACCCGTTTTCCACCACGCTTGAAAGCGACGAAGGCGCAGCGTCTGGCCGATGGCCAAAGATCGTCGATTGCCGCAAGAATAAAATAATTGTCGGCGTAAGCCAGCGAAGCCTTGGTATATTCAACGCCCAGATCCAGAAACGCCATCAGATCATTCTTTTTGAAGCAGTCTTCCATTTGGTGGTAGAGCTGTTCCAGCCGTTCCAGATCATCCGGCTGCCATTGTCTGGCGAGTTTGCGGCCGGTATGGGTCAGGTACAGCTCCAGCGTCTCATAAAGACTGCGCACAAAATAGTCGTCCAGAGTTGTGACAAAAGCGCCTTTGCGGGGCACATTTTTCACGAGGTGGCGCTTCTCAAGGAGTAGCAGGCCCTCCCGGATTGAGCCGTTGCTGACCTCTATCTGCTTTGCCATGGCGGCTTCGTAAATACGTTCTCCGGAATCAAGCTGACCGAAAACAATCAGGTTCTCGATGTGGCGGGCGACCTGTTCGGTCAAAGTAACTTTGGGTTTGAAGGCCTTCATGGAAGATGTTCACTGGGTTTGATTGGCTGAATGAGGGAAGAATAGTCGCATATTCCCCCGTTTCGGAGCCAGCACCCTTGGCCTGACTATAGCAGGGGCGCGAGCAAGCGAATTGCCCGGCAGGTCAACCGGAACAGAATAGAACGGCCCTCGTAGTCGTGCTCGGTCATCTTGCGGCAATTGATGAGATCTTCTGTGAGCATGGCATCCACTTTGGAAACAAAGGATTCCGAGGTGGTGATCGCAGTGATTTCAAAGTTGAGACGCATGGAGCGGTTGTCGAGGTTCGCTGTGCCCACAGCTGCATAGTGGTTGTCTACCAAGACCACCTTCTGGTGCATGAAGCCGGGTTGATACTGATAGATGCCAATGCCCGCCTGATTAGCCTGAACCAGATAGGAGTATGCAGCGAGGCGGGCAAGCTGGCTGTCCGATTTTTCCGGTATCATGATTCGCACATCTACGCCCCGAAGGGCAGCAAGCTGAAGTGCGTTGACGATCTGGAAGTCTGGAACAAAATAGGGTGAGGCAATCCAGATGCGGGACTGTGCATTATTGATGCAGTTGAGGAAAAACAGCGAGCAGGTTTCCCAGGTATCTGCGGGGCCAGTGGGGAACACCAGAACCCGCTCATCTCCCGGTATGTTGTCCTCCGGAGCCCAGTCGAGATCGGGGAATTCATTACTGGCCCAGTTCCAGTCTTCCAGCCAGGCAAGCTGAAGCCCGGTAACGGCTGGGCCTTCGATTCGGCAGTGGGTATCCCGCCAGGGCTCCTGATCTATCACGGTGCCGAGGTATTCATCGCCCAGGTTGATGCCACCGACAAAACCGATTTTTCCGTCACAGACCAGCAGCTTCCGGTGGTTGCGGAAATTGATCTGAAACCGCCGACGCCGGATATTGCCATCACCAAAAGAGGCAACCCGGGCACCGGCCGCTGTGAGCTCTTTCAGATAGATGCGGGGCAGCCCGACGCTGCCTATTTCATCGTACAGGAACCAGACCTGCACGCCTTCCGCCAGTTTGTTCTCCAGAATGGTCTTGATGCGTTGGCCAATCTTGTCTGAGCGCACAATATAGAACTCAAGAAGAATATAGGAAGTTGCGTTTTCCATGGCTCTGATCAGAGCTTCGAACGTTGCCTCGCCATCACGCAACAGGGTGCACCGATTGCCTTCGGTAAAGGGTTGCCGCCCAAGTTTGCAAAGAACCTGTAGCTGCTTATCAAGCTGTGCCTGGTCTGGTGTGGAGAGAGAGGTTGTCTGCCGTTCAAAGCGGTTAAGCAGGTCGGTGAGAGACTTGTCTCCCATGCGCCGGGCTTTGATGTAACCACCGAAGCGCGAGCGGCCAAATACAAGAAACAGTGGCACGGCGACATAGGGCAGGCCGAGCAGGCTGATAATCCACGCGATGGCGCCCTGGGCGGTGCGGTAGGTCAGTAAAATGCGATAAATACAGGCAGCCGAGCCCAGGTAAAGCAGGCCAACGGTGATGGCCACTAATGAGGTGTCAGGCATCATTGAGCGGTTTCCCGGGTCAGGTGATGTGCCCGGTATTGTGCCGGTGCCACGCCTGTCCAGCGCTTGAAGGCCCGACTGAAAGCACTCAGCTCGGAAAACCCGAGAAGAAAAGCGATTTCCCCGAGAGCGTAGCGGTCGGAAGCGACGTAGCGCAGGGCCTTGTCTTTCCGTACCTGCTCCACAAGTTCATGAAAACCCAACCCTTCCTTTTTGAGCCTCCGATAGAGAGTCTGGCGGCTCATGTGGCACTGGCGGGCCAGAGTGTCTGCATCAATTTTTTCGGTAGACATCTGACGCGATATCAGCCTGCGGATTCTCCGACCGAATGAGCGCCGGGTCTGAAGGCGTGCCAGTAATCCGTTGACCTGTCGCAGAACGGCTGAATATACATAAGGGTTGCGGTGAGGAATCGGATGGCTGAGATGACGACTGTTGAATGCCAGCCGGGTTGCGGCCGCTCCGAAGGTCACCCGCCCTCCGAGCAGCTGTTCATATTTGTGGGCGTAGTCCGGGCGGGGGTGCGCAATTTCTGCCCACTCAGCCTGTATTCCGGAATAAATGAAATGTCGGGTACGGCACAATGCAGCAGCCAGCGTACGATCCATATCCTGCCGGCAGTAGTGCTCTGGTGAATCCGCCTGCCAGGTAAGAATGGCCAGTTCTCCGGTCTGCTCGAAGCTTAAAGTCACCGATTCATTGATCAGTCTGTGCAGGCGCACATACTGGGTAACCGCCTCGCCCAGAGTGTCGCAATTAAAGAACACGTGCCCGACGAGCCCCATGCGCTCCGGGTCAATAATCTGCCCAGCATTCAGCCCGATAGCCGGGTCCCCGGTGACCCTTTCGGCGTGATCCCACAATTTGTAGTGCGCCTCTGCAGGTACGCGCCTGTCAGGATCCTCAAGCGCTGCCATATCCAGGCCGGTAAGCTGTTCTACGCGCCGGCTGTCCAGAACACCCTGGAGGTTCAGGTAGTGAACCAGTGCCAGTGTGCTGGAGGCAGCAACGAAGAGTGTCGTTATATTGTCCGTAGGCGCAGGGGCCACATTAACCGCCTCATTAACGAGTTGTCATGGATGCTGATACAAAATGTCAAGCGTGTGGGACAGTCTGTCAACGGGTTTTGCCTTCTTCAACGATAGCATCTAATGAACAGATTAAAGTAACTGGAAGATCAGTCAGGAGGCGTTTTATGCAACACGAAATTTTTGTACCCCGCACTGAGCATGAGCGTGAAAACGTCGTAGCACTTGCTGAATACCTGCGTGATATGTACTGCTGCTAGGGATTCAGACGCACCATCTATGACCTTCAGGCCGGGCTTTGCCCGGTCTTTTTTTGCCGCAAGAAAACCTCACCCGCCCTCGCGCCTCTTGCTCGTGTTTCTGGCAATGTTAATGTATCGGCATTTAAACAATGCGATTCCTGACGGAGGCAGCCTGCCTATGAGCGTTAAGCTGAACCACAAAATTACCGGAGAAGGTTTCCCCCTGATCCTGTTGCACGGAGTGTTCGGATCCCTTGAGAACCTCGGCGGTATCGCCAGAAAATTGCAGGGGGAGTGGCAAATACACGCTCTGGATCAGCGTAACCACGGCAGTTCGCCTCATACCGATACCATGGACTACCCATCCATGGCTGCAGATGTAGTTGCCTATATGGATGAGCAAGGGATCGACAAGGCCTGCCTGCTGGGACACTCGATGGGCGGGAAAGTGGCCATGCAGGTTGCCCTGCAGGCCCCGGAGCGCGTTGAAAAGCTGATTGTGGCTGACATTTCGCCTGTGGCCTACAAGTCGGGCCATGATGCGATCCTTGAAGGGCTGAAGCAGATGGATCTTACGGATGTGCGCTCGCGTGGTGACGCAGACAAGCTGATGGCGGAATTCGTTGAGATGGCAGCTACAAGGCAGTTTCTGCTTATGAATCTTGAACGAATACCGAAGCAGGAACAGGTGGAAGGTGGCCCGGTTTACCGCTGGCGCCTGAACCTGAAGGCGATTGAGGCCTGTTATGCCAACCTGGCTAGCGCGCCGGAAGCTGGAGCCCCTTACACAGGGCCGGTTCTGTTTCTGAAAGGTGCCGATTCGGCCTATATTCAGGAAAAGCACCGGGATGAAATCCGCCGGCTGTTTCCGCATGCTCAGCTGAGCATTATTGAGGGCACAGGCCACTGGTTGCATGCTGAGAAGACAGACACCTTTGTGGCGCTGTGCCGGCGGTTTCTGGAAGGTCGCGATACGGACTGACGCCCTATAACAACAAGCAGATAACAGGCAGGTTAAGCGTATGAAGTGGTTGATGGCTGGGTTGCTGGTTCTGTTTCTGCTGTTGGGTGGATTTCTGCTGGTTCCGTCCCCTATCGATGCCCAGACATGGCAGTCGCAGGCTCCAGAGCCCATGAGCGGCTTGCTGGCGCCGAATGAGTACCTGCGTCAGGCGGAACTGTTAGCTCTGGGTCAGGTCTATGGCCCTGAAGATACAACCGTTAATTCTGAAGGCGTAGTCTTTGCGGGAACTCAGGACGGACACATTGTTCGTGTGTTTCCGGACGGCAGTGTTGAAAACTGGGTGTCTACAGGGGGCCGTCCCCTTGGAATGGTTTTTGATCAGACAGGGAGCCTGATTGTCGCCGATGCCTGGAAAGGTCTGCTCTCCATTACGCCGGGTGGCGACATTACCGTGCTAACCCGTGAGGCTCAGGGCATTCCGTTCCGGTTTACCGACGATGTTGATATTGCCGCTGATGGCCGAATCTACTTCACCGATGCCAGTTCCCGCTTCCAGCAACCGGATTACCGGCTAGATCTGCTGGAAATGAGACCCCACGGCCGGCTGTTGCGTTACTCCCCGAAAACCGGCATGACCGAGGTTTTACTGGGCGACATGCACTTTGCCAACGGCGTTGCCGTGGCGCCAGACGGCGATTATGTGCTGGTTAACGAAACCTGGAAATACCGCATTCTCCGTTACTGGATAAGAGGGCCAAAAGCCGGTCAGGTGGAGGTCTTTGCGGATAACCTGCCAGGGTTTCCGGACAACCTCGCGGTCGATGAAAAAGGCCGGTTCTGGGTAGCGTTCCCCACACTCCGTAATGCCAGCATTGATGCCTTGCATCTGAAACCCTGGCTCAAGGAGCTTGTAGCCAAACTACCGAAAGGCCTGCAGCCGGCTCCTCAGGAATACGGCCTGGTTGTGGCGTTCGATCGAGGTGGCAAGGTGATCGCCAGCCTTCACGACACTCGTGGCAAGCACCTGCAGGAAATTACGTCGGTTAATCCCTATGATGGTCAGCTCTATTTTGGTTCACTTCACAACGACCGTATAGGGCGGTTATCGTTGAAGGCGATTCCAGGCCTTGGAGATCAGCAATGACAGAACAGCCAATACAGTGGGATCTGCCAGATCCTTTCATCCTCGAGATCCAGGTTGTTGAGGAGGACACCGACCGACTGGGGCACGCCAATAACGTAGTTTACGTGTGCTGGCTGGAAGATATCAGCTGGGCCCATGTCGAGAGCCTGGGCATGACCTGGGAGCTGCATGAGGCAACCGGTAAGGCCATGGCCATCACGCGCACTGAAATCGACTATCTGGCGTCTGCCAATGCTGGTGACAGGCTGGTTATGGGCACCTGGCTGACTGATTTCGACGGCCGCTTCCGGTCTGCGCGGGAGTTCCAGTTGGTACGCCCGGCTGATGGCAAAACCCTTGTGCGGGCCGTGTCGACCCACGCCTGCGTGGATCTGAAAACCCAGCGTCCGTCACGCGCACCGAAAGAGTTTGCAGATATTATGAAGGCGGCCACTGTGGCCGGCGGAATGGGCCTTTAGGGCACCTGAGTCACTATTATTGCCAACTTCTGTTAGTCTGAAGGCGTAGCAGCAGAGCTCACTTTTGTTAACCCCCTTGTCCGGAGATATTCATGGAAACGACCGTTGGCCAGCATTCTGATTCTTCCATGCGTCAGGTGGTATACCGCCAGTTTGGTGAGCGTGATGTTCTGCAGGTTGTCAGCTCGGATATGCCTTCGCCGGAAGATAGGCAAGTGCTGATTCGCGTTCATGGCGCAGGGCTTAATCCTATCGACTGGAAAACCCGGAAAGGACTTGGATTTGTGGCGCAGCAGATTGAAAGCTCGCTGCCTTGGACTCCGGGCTACGATGTTGCGGGGGAAGTAGTTGCCATCGGAGATGGAGTGGCCACTCTGGCGCCCGGAGATCGGGTCATGGGAATGATTGGTTTTCCATTGAATGGCGGGGCTTATGCTGAGTATGCCCTCGCGACTGCAGATGAGTTGGCTATCGTGCCGGAAGAGCTCGACCTGGTAACGGCCGGGGCACTGCCACTTGCTGCGCTCACCGCCTGGCAGGCACTGTTTGAAGTGGCCAAGCTTGAATCCGGGCAGAAAATTCTGGTACACGCAGGCGCCGGCGGTGTGGGGCATCTTGCTGTGCAGTTCGCGCTGGCACGGGGCGCTCATGTTATTGCGACCGCTTCAGCGGGCAATCGGGACTTTCTTGCAGGGCTTGGTGTGCACGAAGTTATTGATTATCACACCGCAGATTTTGCCGATGAGTGCTATGGACTGGATGTGGTACTGGATCTGGTAGGCGGTGACACGGGCAAGCGGTCCCTGCGCACCTTGGGTGAGAATGGCATGCTGGTTACCATTCCTACGGTTACGGCAGATGAGATCGTCAGTGCTGCCGAAGAGCAGGGGTTAAGGGCGCATGGCATGACCGTACGCCCGGATGTGTTCCACCTGGATGAAATCGCTGAGCTGATCGAAGATGGCGATGTGAAGGTACACATTGAGAAGGCTTTTACACTGGGTCAGGTGGCACAGGCCCACGAACTTCTTGAAGGTGGGCATGTGCGCGGCAAGTTGGTACTGGACTGCCGCTAGGTGTTCAGCTTCCTGGGGTAGAGCCTTCTGTTGAGGGCTCTTTGCCGGGAGCTGAAGGCTCCTTACCCAAGGCTGAAGGCTCTATCCCCTCCCTGTTTTCCTTTTCTTTCCGCTCTTTGCGGTCCTGGGGTGGCACCAGGCTGATCAGTATCCAGTCGTCACCCGGCTTCAGGTCGTCCATGCTGCGAACTGGCTTAACGTGGCTCTTGCTGTCGAAGATGAATAATACCAGTGCCTGCCCCTCGTACTTTTTGAGGAAATCGTTGTAATCGAACTCTTCACTGAGTTCCGTGGTTTTCACGGAGTAACCCTGGCTGGCAAGGCTGGCCAGTTTTGCATAGCTCACGCCGTCGAAGAGACCACGGGTCATCTGGATCTTCTCCGCAGTCTGGTGCCGTGCCTTCTGATCCTGATCGCCTTCCGCAAGGCTGAATACTTTGGTGTCACCGAACCAGTCGAGAAAGTGATACGTCGCCAACGAGTTCATGTGTTTGTAAGGCGAGATGACCAGCAGGTTGCCGATCCCGGTGAGGTCGAGGTGGCTTGAGGCATGCTCAGAAATCGGGTTGCCGAAATACACCTTCAGATTGTCCATGCGCGCCTGGCGCATGTTCTCCCAGTTGGTATCCGCCAGGGTAACCGGGACCTCATGTTTTTTAAGTGCCAGCCCGATCATGCGGGCAACCGGGTTGGCTCCGAGAATCAGGAACCCATACTCTGCTGGCTCAGTGACTTTCAGCAACCGGGCGATCGGCCGGGCGGTCAGGCTTTGCAGGGTAACGGTGGCAATGATCAGCACAAACACCATGGGAACCAGGGCGCCAGCGTTGTCATAACCAAGTTTCTGCAACTGGAAAGCGAACAGGGCGGAAACCGCCGCGGCCACAATGCCCCTTGGGGCGATCCAGCTCAGAAACAGTTTTTCCCGCCAGCTAAGGTCGGTGCCGATCGCTGACAAAAACACACTGAGCGGGCGGGCCAGCAGCATCAGCAGAGCCAGAACCACGGCCAGGCCCCAACCGAGGTCGGCAATCGCGGCAAACTCGACCCTGGCGGCCAGGATGATAAACAGCGCCGATATCAGTAGTACACTCAGGGATTCCTTGAACTCAAGAATGCTGTCGACAGAGACCTGCTTCATGTTGGCCATCCAGATGCCCATAACCGTTACCGTGAGCAGGCCGGATTCGTGGGCCATTTCATTGGAGAGCGCATAGGCACCGAGCATGAAGGTGAGGGTGCCGGCATTGTGAAGGTACTGTGGGATCAGATGCTTGCGCAGTGCCAAGCCATTCAGATAGCCGGCGAGGGCGCCGAGAGCGAAGCCAATCAGCAGTGTCTTACCGAAAATATACAGGGAGTGGCCGAACACATTGCCCTGGCCCCAGGAGACGATGCCCTCGAACACCAGAACCGCCAGCAAGGCGCCCACCGGGTCAATGATGATGCCTTCCCAGCGCAGGATATTGGCGATCTTGGCGCTCGGGCGAACCGAACGCAGCAGCGGCGCGATAACCGTTGGGCCGGTAACAATCGAAATGGCGCCGAAGAGCAGCGCAACCGCCCATGAAATTTCCAGAACCCAGCGCGCGGCGAGAGTGCCGATAATACCGGTTACGATCGAACCCACAGGGATGAGGTTGCGAGTCATCTTGCCGTGCCCTCGGACTTCCTCAAAGCGCAGAGTCAGGCTGCCTTCAAACAGGATGATGGCGACGGCCAGCGAAACCAGCGGAAACAGCAGGTCACCGAATACCTCATCCGGGTTGAGATAGCCCAGTACCGGGCCCACAAGTATCCCGCCGGCAAGCAGGAATAGAATGGCAGGCACCCGCATACGCCAGGCGAGCCACTGAAAAGACAATGAGAGGACACCAATGCTGGCAAGAATCAGGACTGTGCTGGCTGGCATAAAGGTTTGGGGTCCGTATGTTTATTGGTCGGCGCGTCGTGCAATGCGATTTAACAGCCGGGAGGCTGCGAACAGGCCAAAGCTGGCGGTAACCGGGCAGGCGGCGCCAAAACCGGAAGCACAGTCAAGCCGCGAGGGGCCGTCGGTTGCAGGCTTCTGCAGACAGACTTCACCATCGTCGGCAGGATACGTGAGCTGTTCTGTCGAGTATACGGCCTCAATGCCGAAGCGTCGCTTGGGATTGCGAGAGAAGCCGTACTCCCGGCGCAGAAGGTTGCGAACCTTGGCCAGTAAAGGATCCTGGGTCGTTTTACTGAGATCCGCTACCAGAATTTTCGTGGGGTCTGTCTGGCCGCCAGCGCCACCGGCACAGATGATCGGGATTTTTCCGCGCTGACAGTGGGCAATCAAAGCGGTTTTCGGCTTTACGCTGTCTATGGCATCGACCACGCCCGTTATGTCAGGCGTGATCAGCTCCGTGAGGTTTTTCAGAGTGAGAAAGCCAAAGTGGATCCGGATATCAGCGTGGGGATTGATGGCTTTCAGGCGCTCAGCCATGGCATCGGTTTTGGTACGTCCATACTGCCCGTCCAGAGCATGTAACTGGCGGTTGGTGTTGGACACGCAGATATCATCCATATCGATCAGGGTGAAGGTCCCAATTCCACTGCGGGCCAGAGCTTCGGCGGCCCATGAACCAACCCCGCCCAGACCGACAACAGCAATGTGGGCGTCACGAAATGCGTGCAGGGCGCGGCGCCCGTAAAGCCGTTCAATACCGCCAAAGCGGAAAGCATAATCGTCTGCGTTCATGCGGTCTCCGTTCAGATCCGGACGCAAGCCGGAGACTATCAAAGGGTGCATCAAAGGGCGCAATTGTACCCCAGTGCCGGGGCAGACAGAAAAAAGCTGTAAAAAAGCCACGCAGTGCGTGGCTCAATTCAGAACGCCTGACTGATGGCTCAGGCCGCCCAGTGATCATCTCCCATATCCATCAGGCTGTCTTTGCCGCTCTCAATGTCGCTCAGCAACCAGTGAATTTCAGGCAACAGTTTTTCAAAGTAGAAGCGAGCTGATACAAGTTTGCTTTCCAGCAGAGGCTTGTTGCCTTCTCCCGCTGCAATCTGATGGCTGGCAACGTTGGCCATGCGTGACCACATGTAGCCAATAACCGTCAGAGCCATCAGCCGCAGGTATGGCGTGGCGGCGGCGCCGGCCTGCTCCGGATCTTTCGGAGCATTGGTTGCCAGCCACATGGTGGCCTTTTCCAGCGCACCTATTGCGCTTTTGAGCTCGTCGCGATGGGGTGCTTCCGGGTTGTCCTTCAGGTAGCCCGAGAGCACGCCAAACAGAGTGCGTACAAGTTGTCCGCCTTTCAGGCTCAGTTTACGGCCCACCAGATCCATCGCCTGGATGCCGTTCGTACCCTCATAGATGCGTGCAATACGGCCATCGCGAACCAATTGCTCCATCGGCCAGTCGGTGGTGAAGCCGGAGCCGCCGAGCACTTGCAGGCCGGAGTTCGCATTATTGGAACCTTCGTCGGTCAGGAATGCTTTGACCACCGGGGTAAGCAGCTGCACCAGGTCATCGGCGGATTCCCGTGTAGATTCATCCGGATGAGCGACCGAGAGATCAAGCTGGTGGCCGGTAAAGAGGGCGAGGGCGCGCATGCCTTCATTCAAAACCTTCTGGCGCATCAGCATGCGGCGAACGTCCGGGTGCACGATAATCGGGTCAGCCGGGCCATTCGGGTTCTTGGCGCCGCTCAGGGACCGGCTCTGCAGGCGATCGCGGGCGAACCCGAGGCTTTCCTGATAGGCCATCTCGGCAAGACCCAGGCCCTGCATACCAACCATCAGGCGTGCTTCGTTCATCATGGTGAACATAGCGCGCATGCCGTCGTTAGGTTCACCCACCAGCCAGCCTTTGGCGCCTTCGAAGTTCATCACGCAGGTCGCGGAGCCTTTGATACCCATTTTGTGTTCCAGACCACCGCAAAACGCCGGGTTGCGCTCGCTGGATTCCGGCAGAACCTTGGGAACCACAAACAGGGAAATGCCTTTTGTGGTATCCGGAGCGCCGGGCAGCTTTGCCAGTACCAAGTGCACAATATTGTCCGTGAGGTCGTGTTCACCGCCGGTGATCCAGATTTTGGTACCTTCAATGGCGTAGCTGCCATCTGCGTTGGGCGTGGCGCGGGTGCGAATCAGACCCAGGTCGGTACCACACTGGGGCTCGGTAAGGCACATTGTGCCTGCCCACTCGCCGGAAACCAGTTTTTCCAGGTAGGTCTGTTTGAGCTCATCGGAACCGTGCGTGTATATAGCGCTGATGGCGCCGTGGGTCAGCCCCGGGTACATGCCCAGAGACAGGTTGGTGGAGCAGACCATCTCATCCACGACAAACTTCAGGGTGTGGGGCAGGCCCTGCCCACCAAACTCCAAGGGTGCGTCCAGTGCGGTCCAGCCACCTTCGACAAACTTTTTGTAGGCCTCTTTGAACCCTTCTGGCGTTTTTACATCGTGGGTTTCCGGGTCGTAATGGCACCCTTCGCGGTCACCGGTCTGGTTAGTCGGCTGAATGACTTCCGCCGCCAGTTTACCGGCTTCGTCAATAACTGCGGAAATCAGGTCCGGCGTGGCATCGGCGTATTTTTCCAGCTCATGAAGCCGGTCTACACCCAGTACATCAAACAACAGAAAACGAAGATCATTTGCCGGGGCCTTGTATTGCATGAGCACTCTCCTCAATGGGGTTATTCAGCCTTAATAGGTTTCTCGGGCCTTAACGGATCTCTATGGACTTTTTAGCGGGTTGCGAAACCGTGGTAGCAACCTTCAAGAGATATCAGTGCTATTTCATACGACTGTTTTAATTTCGTGGTTCACCCGTTTATGCGGTCTGCTGTGCCAGTTGTTCGTATATGGTTGAGAACCACATGGAGGGATGACATGAAGCGAATTTTAGTAGCCGGCGTATCCGGTGCGATTGGTGGTGCTCTGGCAGAGGCACTGTTGGAGCGTGATGAAGAATCGGTGGTGGTGGGCTTATGCCGTGACACAGCGAAGGTGCCTGAGTCACTGCGCAGCCACAGCCGGCTGACACTGTTGGCTTGGGATGCGGAGGATAGTCAGTCGCCTGGTGTGGTGGTGCGGGCTCTGGAAAAGACGATTTCCGCCGCGAAGGGTATCGATACGTTTATCTACGCCGCAGGTTTGCTTCACGACGGCCCCATGTTTCCGGAAAAACGGCTGGAAGAGCTCGAGGCGAATAGTATGGCTCGGGCCTTTGCGGTGAATGCGACAGGCTTCGCCCTGCTGGTTCAGGCGCTGCTGCCGTGGCTCCGGCATCGTGATTTCAAACGGATTGCCGCCGTTTCGGCCAAGGTGGGCTCGATTGAAGATAACCGCCTGGGTGGGTGGTACGCGTATAGAAGCTCGAAAGCGGCCCTGAACATGCTGGTGCGGACACTTTCGGTGGAATTAGGTCGCCGCTGCAAGCTTGTTGCCTGTGTCTCATTACACCCCGGAACAACCGACTCAGCCCTGAGCGATCCCTTCAGGCAGTCTCTGGCGCAGCTTCAGGTGCATAGCGCAGCCGAAACCGCCGGAAATCTGTTAACGATCATTGAGGGGATGACTTCTGAGGATAACGGCCGCTTTCTGAGTTGGGACGGCTCAGAACTTCCTTGGTAAAAGCGGCCATAGGGATAACAAAAAAATCACTTGATAAACGGATTCAGCATGCGGGTGAAGGTTCCTGTCAGTTTCACCGGAGCGCTCAGCACAGAGAGAGTGATGCAGTCTTCGCACCCGACTGCGACCGGCTTGTGCTCATCCTGATCGGTGAGAACGACAAAGTCCCACTGGTTGAAAACGCCTTTCTGATCGGCAAAAGCACCTTGCAACACAATAGTTGTCTCAATACCGCGATGAGTATGAGCCGGTGCTTTGCCTCCTGAGACCAGCTTCTGGAGAACAACCTGTTCCTCCTGGCCCGGAAACTTCTCAGTGATATCCAGAACGCTGACATCACCCAGCTGACGTTTCCAGGGAAGGTTGTTTATGTCGTCTCCAAGCAGCTTTTGAAGGATGCTGATCCTGGGTGCAGTCTTTGTCTCAGGCTGGGGTGACGGTGCGTTATCTATCTTTGCCAGGATGCTGTCAAACATTGACTCGGAAACACTGACCTTAGGCTGTCGTTCCATCATCACAGCGCCAAGGCTGTCCAGCGTGTCTACTCGACTGCGGCAAAGGGAGCAATCGTTGAGGTGCAGCCGGATGCACAGGGCGTGAGGCTCGCTCAGGTTGCCCGCGCTGAACTCCATCAGGTGCAGGCTTTCGGGGTGATGCCGTGTCATACGTTCTGATCCTGCAAAATCACTTTCAGCTTGTTCAAAGCAAGCCGTACCCGGCTCTTCACCGTCCCAAGGGGGATGTTCAGTTCGTTCGCCACCATTTGATGGGATTTCTGCTCCATATACACCTTGGCGATCACGGTAATCTGTTCTTCTGGCAAATGGCTCAAGGACTCTCTCACACGCCGCTCGGACATCAGGCGATGCAGTGAGGTTACTGGTTCGTTGTCATCTTCGCCGGGGATCTGCCACAGGTCTTCTGTCTCAACTTGCATTTCTGCGCTGGTACGGCGCATCTTGCGCAGCATATCAATGCGCTGATTACGTGCGATGGTGAAAATCCAGGTTGAGGCTGCAGCTTTTTGCCAGTCGTAAAGGCATGCGCGCCTCCAGATGGAGACAAAAACTTCCTGCACCAACTCTTCTGCGTGGCTGGCCATGCCATTTGCCATGGCATAGTATTTGAGCTGCGGGGCAAAATGCTCAAACAATGAATGATAAGCCTGGCGATCCTGGTTTTTCCCCACTTTCACCAACAGTTGACTCCAAGGATCCTTTCGGCCCTCACCGCGTGCTGGTTTTTGATCCAGTGTGGTCACCGGACGCTCCTCGACAGTCGCATGATTTAAATTCGTTCTGCTTATCATTCTATGCACTCGCCACGGGTTTGTCAGTGGTGATGTTTACGCGCCCGCTCTCAGTGTGGATCAGCCTTCCGTTAAAGTAATTTTGTAATCGTGCGTTTCTTTGCGTCCAGATTCCATAGAGTTCCTAGTATTCCAGATAGGTATAACCTTCAAGCCCGGCGGCCAGTTCTCCCAGCAAGGCTGCTTGAGCATCCTCAGGAAGCTCGCTCGCGGCAAACTTGCTGCGGTACGCCGCCAGAAGGGTTTGGGGCTCAAAGTTCACATATCTGAGAACGTTGGCGACTGTATCGCCAATAATGGGAGAGCCGGTGTCGAATCCGCCAGCGTCGTTCAGGCGCACATCCACAGAGTGAGTGTCGCCAAACAGGTTGTGCATATCCCCCAGGATTTCCTGATAGGCGCCGGTCATGAAAAAACCCATCAACAAGGGTTCGCCGGGCTTGTCTTCAGGCAGGGCCAGTGTGGTTTCCGTGCCCTGGCCATCCACGTAACGGTCGATGCGACCATCGGAATCGCAGGTGATATCCTGAATCACCGCACGCCGGCTGAGTGGCCGGTTCAGGCCGTTCACTGGCATGACCGGAAATATCTGATCGATGCCCCAGACATCCGGTAGCGACTGAAACAGCGAGAAATTAACGAACAGCTTTGCGGCCAGCTTTTCGTTCAGCTCATCAATGATTTCACGGTGGGCCCGGCTGTTTTTATCCAACTGGCCCTGCAGCAGCCTGCAGCAGCGGATATAGAGTATTTCTGAATCTGCACGCTCCTGTAAGGAGAGCGTACCGTGGGCAAACTGGCCGTGAACGTCCGCCATGGCGTGCAGCACATCGTGGTAGATTTCTGCCAGCGAGCGCGGGGATTCCAGGTCTTCCAGGCTTTCCAGATCGCGCCAGAGATCCTGCAGCGGTGCCGACGCATCCTGTTGCGGCTTTGCAGCGGGTCGGTCTTCCGGCTCTTCGTGATCAATAACGTTGGTAACAAGCACAGAGTGGTGTGCGGTCAGCGCCCGGCCGGATTCGCTGATCAGGTCTGGATGAGGAAGGCCGTGGCGGTCACATTCGGCTTGCAGCACGTGCACCACGTTATAGGCATATTCGTGCATGCTGTAATTCATCGAGCAGGCACTGCGGGAGCGAGTGCCCTCGTAATCGACGCCCAGGCCGCCGCCGATATCAACGGTATTCACCGGGGCGCCCATCTGCCTGAGCTCACTGTAGAAACGCGCGCACTCCCGCAGCCCCGTCTGGATATCGCGAATGTTGGCAATCTGGGAGCCCAGATGGAAGTGCAGAAGCTGAAGAGTGTCCAGAGCGCCAGCTTCGCGCAGTGTTTTCACCACATCCAGAACCTGGCTGGCGGATAATCCGAACTTGGACTTTTCACCACCTGTATTCTGCCAGTTACCTTTGCCGATGGTTGCCAGGCGAACGCGCACGCCAATAAGCGGAGATACTTCGAGTTTTTTGGCTTCCTCGAGAATAAGCGGCAGCTCCGACTGTTTTTCCACCACAATAAACACCCGGTGGCCGAGCTTCTGACCGATCAACGCCAGGCGAATGTACTCCCGATCCTTGTAGCCGTTGCACACGATAACCGACCCCGGCTGTCGTGCCAGCGCAAGCACCGCCATCAGTTCCGGTTTGCTGCCTGCCTCCAGGCCGATCTGCCTGTTGCTGGCAGCCGGCTCTGCGGCGATCAATTCTTCAACCACCCGGCGTTGCTGGTTTACCTTGATGGGGTAGACGGCGGTGTACCGCCCTTCATAGCTATGCTCTGTGGCAACTTTGTTGAACGCGTTGCACAGTTTATTCACCCGGTCGTGAAGAATGTCTGTAAAGCGGATAAGCACAGGTAGTTGCAGCCCTGAGTTCACCAGCGAACGGGTCAGTTCCGGAAGATTGATCTCCGCGTCACTTTTGCCACGGTTTGGTCGGATAACAACCTCACCCTCTGGGTTGACGCCTATGTAGCCATCGCTCCAATGGGCAATGTTATAAACCTTGTGAGCCGGGGAGGCGCTGGTATTGCTCATGGCTGCTATCCTTCTGCGAAAACCGGGGCCGGTCAGGCCGTCTGAATGGCTGGTATTGTAGGGCCTGACCTTTGCACCTGAAAGTCTCCGCTGCTGTTCTCCGCGTTTGCAGTGTTGCTAAACCGAAACAAACACTTTGGCTGACTGCTTCGCGCCCCTACAATACTCGTTTTCGACATCGCACCCAGGTTTCGCAGGAGAGCACCATGACGACGCTGAACAACAACTGGTTTACCGAGATATTCCAGGACCAGGGAACCGCATTTTCCCTGCAGGTGAAACAGAAGCTGCATGAAGAGCAGACCTCGTTTCAAAAACTGGAAATCTATGAAACTGAAACCTTCGGCAACCTGATGGTGCTGGATGGCTGTGTGATGCTGACCACCCGGGATAACTTTCTCTACCATGAGATGATGACTCACCCGGCTATTTTCACTCACAAAAAGCCAAAGAAGGTGGTAATTGTGGGTGGTGGCGACTGCGGCACCCTGAAAGAAGTTCTGAAACACCCTGACGTGGAAGAAGCCTGGCAAGTTGAAATCGACGAGCGTGTTACCCGCCTGTCGGAGGAGTACTTTCCTGAACTGTGCGAATCCAACAATGATCCACGGGCCAATTTCTTCTTTGGCGACGGCATAAAGTGGATGCGGGAAGTGGACCCCGGCAGCATCGACATCCTCATTATAGACAGCACCGACCCGGTCGGCCCTGCCGAAGGCCTGTTTGCCCTGGATTTCTACCGCGATGCCATGCTGGCGCTGGGTGAGGGCGGCATTATTGTTCAGCAAAGCGAATCTCCACTCCTGCACACCCATACCATCATAAAAGACATTCACAGCGACATGCGCAAAGCCGGCTTTGACCACGTGCAAACGCTGCCGTTCCCCCAGCCCGTTTACCCCACTGGCTGGTGGAGCTGCACCATGGCCAGCAAAGATAACCCGGTGAAGTATTTCCGTGAGGACGACGCAAACAACCGCCCGTTTGTAACTCGCTACTACAACGCCGGCATTCACCACGGCGCGCTCGCCATGCCCCAGTTCATGATTGATGCCCTGGAAGACGAAGTGCACCCGCAAGAGGGTTAACTTAAGAACTTGCTCCACCACCCAGGTCTGCGGGAGTGTCAGCCGGTCTGGGGCGGTCTGGTACGCACGGATACCACCCTCGTTCGAGGGACTAAAGTGATTCAGCGTTTAGATGGACACGGAGTGGTAAAATGATCAAGCAAAACGAACCCTGCCTGACGCCTCAGCAGGCGCTTGCGCAAACCCTGGACGATTGTCAGCCCGACACACTGCTGGTATGCGGTACGCTGCCGGTTCGTCTGGGCCGGGCCTGGCATGAGCAGTATCCGGACAGACATTACACCGAACTGTTGCTGTCAGCTCTCAACAACGGTCTGCCGTCGGCAGATACCCACGATCTGGCACTGATTGAGGGCGCTCTGGAGCAGTTGAGTCATGAAGAAGGCACCCTGATGCTCGGCCAGCTACGCAACTTTGGCACGCATCGGATAGCTGTGATTATGACCAACGAGTCGGGCTGGCAACTGGGTGACTTTCTCGGCCTGGGTTTCAAACGTCAGGCGCACTTGCAAGGTGCTCCAGCGCGCACGCTGTATACCTACAACATCGATAGTTACAACCGGCGACGGGACTGGAATAACCCCCAATACTGGGCTAACCCGGAAATGTGGGACAAGGCACGCTGGTAAATCCCTGCGTTATCAATAACCCGGTGCCTTCTACCAAGTCTTGCTCACTCGGTGCGCCGAGGGCTGGTCCTTCATCTATCCTTAGATGGCCAAAGTGCAGAGTGACAGTAGTCGAACCTGGAAACACTGTCATCTGTTGGACTTGTCAGAGCCATCGCTGAGAAACAGAACTCTTGTAAATGAAAAGGGGTGCCGTTTCAGGCACCCCTTCCAGTTCACTTTCAGAGTCTGTTACTTGCTGCTGACAAACTCCGGATAGGCTTCCATGCCGCACTCTGACAGGTCTACGCCTTCGTACTCTTCTTCTTCGCTGACACGCACACCCATTACTGCTTTGATGATGCCCCAGACCAGCAGGCTTGCGAGGAACACCCAGCCGAAGATGGTTGCAGCGCCAATCAACTGCCCGCTGAAGGTAACGCCACCATTAGTGATAGGCACAAGCATCAAGCCGAGAAAACCACACACCCCGTGGGCTGAAATGGCGCCCACCGGGTCATCGATGCGCAGTTTGTCCAGAAAGATGATGCTGAATACAACGGCTACACCACCCAGGCCACCCCAGAGGGTTGAGACCAAAGCGCTAGGTGTAGATGGCTCGGCGGTGATAACCACAAGGCCCGCAATGGCGCCGTTGAGGAGCATGGTCAGATCGGCCTTGCCAAACAGCAGTCTACCGGTTATCAGCGCTGCGATAGCGCCACCAGCGGCTGCGGCGTTAGTATTGAGAAACACCATGGCAACCGAGTTGGCGCTGGCGATATCGCCCAGCTTCAGAACCGAGCCACCGTTAAAGCCGAACCATCCCATCCACAGGATAAAAGTACCCAGCGCCGCCAGAGGTAGATTGGCACCGGGGATGGCACGGATTTCGCCGTTGGGGCCGTACTTGCCTTTCCGGGCTCCAAGTAACAGCACCCCGGCAAGCGCTGCGGCCGCACCGGCCATGTGAACAATGCCGGAACCGGCAAAGTCGCTGAAGCCAAGATCGCCCAGGTTATACAGACCGAAGACGTCGTTGCCGCCCCAGGTCCAGGAGCCTTCCATCGGGTAGATGACGCCGGTCATGGCAACCGCAAAGATCAGGAATGACCAGAGTTTCATGCGCTCAGCCACAGCGCCGGATACGATCGACATGGCGGTGGCTACGAACACCACCTGGAAAAAGAAATCCGCCGCGCTGGAGTATATCGCTCCGCCTTCGAAGCCATCCTCCCGAGTGGCAAAATCCCCTAATACTGTTGCGGCATCCGTTTGCTCGATGCCGTTCAGTAACAGGGTGCCGTCATACATGATGGCGTAGCCACACACGAGGTACATGATGCAGGCGACGGCGTAGAGCGCGACGTTTTTAGTGAGAATTTCCGTCGTGTTTTTGGCTCGTACCAGCCCGGACTCGAGCATGGCAAAGCCCGCGGCCATCCACATTACTAATGCACCGCAAACCAGAAAATAAAAGGTATCTATTGCGTACTGCAGGTGAAAAATGTTGCTTTCCATGAGAGGCCCTCCGCACGAGGCACTTCAGATTGATTTTTTTGCGTTAGCTGCTAATTGATCAGAGCAGGATCAGACCGCTTCTTCGCCGGTTTCGCCTGTCCGGATCCGGATTGCCTGTTGCAGTTCGGTCACGAAAATCTTGCCATCACCGATCTTGCCGGTATTGGCGGCCTTGGTGATGGACTCGATAACTTGATCCAGCAGGTTGTCGCCAATGGCAACTTCCACTTTTACTTTGGGTAGAAAATCCACCACATATTCCGCGCCACGATAGAGTTCTGTGTGGCCTTTCTGCCGCCCGAAGCCTTTGACCTCAGTGACGGTTACGCCTTGTACGCCAATCTCGGATAGTGCCTCACGGACATCATCCAGTTTGAAAGGCTTAATGATCGCTGTCACAAGTTTCATCGCTTTCTCCTTGGTAAAACCGTCCCAACAGTGAGAGCCCATCGGCCAGTTGTTGAGTTCGGGGTGCTGCCGCTTCGCACGTCAATTGTGCGGATTGCGTACAAGAGCTTTAGCACCGGGTATGCCAACGCAAAAAAATACTTATAAATCAGAATGTTATCTATCATGGTGATCATCTAGCATAAATCTGAGAGCACAACTTGTGCGCCATAATGGTGCGCCATGCCGCCCAGTGAGCCAGATTGGAGCAGGCCGGGGCGGGCAAGGCTATAATGGTGCTCACCGCGCACAGTATGGCAGGGCTGGCGGTGTGATACACTCCTGTAAATCGGCCGCGGCTCCAGTCTTTTGGTCGAAACCGGACATTATTTGAATCAGTGAGGTGATGAGTGAAAGGTCCACAGGATATATTCGCCCAGCTACAGGGGCAGTTCGGCCAGTTTGTCCCGGATATGGCGCGCGCCGCGCGTGAAGATTTTGAAACCCAGGCCCGGGCTACAGTTATGTCGGTTCTGTCGCGTCTGGAACTGGTGACCCGTGAAGAATTTGATGCCCAGCAAGCGGTGCTTATGAAAACCCGCGAAATGGTAGAGGCTCTGGAAGAAAGGGTTGCGGAGCTGGAGAAAACTCCGAAAGCGCAATAATCCTGAACGATTCCCGGCAGGATGCCGGGTCGGCCGACTTAACCCGGCCCCCATACTGATATTCAGAAACCATGGAAGGTTGTTATGTTTGCCGTCGTCCATTCTCGCGCCAGCGTTGGCGTGTCTGCACCAAAGGTGACCGTTGAGGTTCACCTCTCAGGTGGTCTGCCCGCGCTCACTATTGTCGGTCTGCCGGAAACCGGCGTGCGTGAAAGTCGGGAGCGTGTACGAAGTGCCCTGCTGAATGCGGGTTTTGAATTTCCTGCCCGTCGAATAACGATCAACCTCGCTCCTGCAGATCTGCCCAAAGAGGGCGGCCGCTTTGATCTGCCAATTGCCCTCGGCATTCTTGCCGCTTCCGGACAGATCCCGCCGGAAAGTCTGTCTTCCTGTGAATTCCTCGGAGAACTCTCGCTCGATGGCGCGCTTCGGCCCCTGAAGGGTGTACTTCCCGCTGTACTGGCTGCGCGCAAAGAAGGCCGGAGCTTGCTGGTGCCAAATGGTAACGCCGAAGAAGCCGCCCTTGCGAGCCAGGATGATGTGCTGGCGGCGGGCCATATACTGGCAGTCTGCGAACACCTGTGTGGCCGGGCGCGGCTGGTTCCGGTGTCCCGGACGGTGCCCGAATCCGCTGCGGCTGCCGGCATGCCGGATCTTGCGGATGTGCGAGGGCAGAGTGTTCCGCGACGGGCGCTGGAGGTGGCTGCGGCGGGTGCTCATAATCTGCTGTTTTTTGGCCCTCCAGGGACCGGGAAAAGCATGCTGGCCAGTCGTTTGCCCGGAATTCTGCCGGATCTGAGCGACGAGCATGCCATGGAAGTTGCCAGTGTGCACTCGGTTGCCGGGATGCCGTTAAGAGCGGGAGGCTGGCGCCAGCCTCCGTTCAGATCTCCGCATCACACCGCCTCGGCAGTGGCGTTGGTAGGCGGTGGCAGCAGCCCGAGGCCCGGAGAAGTTTCCCTTGCGCACCGTGGCGTGCTGTTTCTTGATGAGCTACCAGAGTTTGAACGCCGCGTTCTCGAAGTACTGCGTGAGCCCATGGAAACCGGTGAAATTTCGATCAGCCGAGCTGCGCGTCAGGTCAATTTCCCTGCACGATTTCAGGTCATTGGTGCCATGAACCCCTGCCCGTGCGGCTACAGTGGGCACCCGGCCATTGAATGCCAGTGCACGCCCCAGCAGGTGATGCGTTACCGGTCTAAAATTTCCGGTCCCTTGCTGGACCGGTTTGACCTGCACGTGGAAGTGCCCGTGCAAAGTGGTGACGTACTGATGCAGTGCGGCGGTGATGGCGAACCCAGTGCGGTGGTGCGCGAACGAGTGGCGCGTGCCAGGGAGCGTCAGGCTAAGCGTGGTTGTGTTAATGCCACTTTGTCCGGGCGCGAGTTGCAGGAAGCCTGCAGCCTTGAACGTTCCGGTGAAAAGCTGCTTTCCGGCGCCATGGAGAAGCTTGGGTTGTCGGCCCGGGCGCTGCACCGGATACTCCGTGTGGCGCGCACCCTGGCGGACCTTGAAGGGTGTGATGCCGTTGCGCAGTCGCATCTGGTGGAAGCGTTGGGTTACCGTCAGTTTGATCGCCAGACCGGTAAGAGCTCTGTGGTATCCGCCTGACCCTTCCTACTCTGGTAAACTGTATGCAAATTCCGTTAATCAGACCCGCAGCCTGCGGTTGAGGATTGCAGATGAGTGACCAGAAAGAGCCGCATGATCTTAACGACGAAAGCGCCCTGAAACAGCCGGCCATCGATTCACCCATGACTACGCGCCGGGGAGTTCGCAGTTTTGTGCTGCGCCAGGGCCGTATGACAGAAGGCCAGAAAAAGGCCTATGAACGCAGCTGGCCGAAGTTTGGCCTGAGCCGTGAAAACGGCGTGATTGATCCGCGCCAGGTGTTTGGCCGGGATGCCATGCTCAACCTTGAAATCGGTTTTGGCATGGGCCGTTCTCTGGCGGAAATGGCTGAAGCCGCACCGGAGCAGGATTTCATCGGCGTGGAAGTTCACCTGCCTGGTGTCGGTGCCTTGCTCAAGGACATTGAGGATCGTGGGCTGGAGAATGTCCGCGTTTACAACATCGATGCCAACGATGTGATTGATCTGTGCCTGCCGGACGCCTGCCTGGATCAGGTAATGGTGTTCTTCCCGGATCCCTGGCACAAAAAGAGACATCATAAGCGCCGGCTTGTGCAGCCTGAATTTGTCCAGCGTATTCGTCATAAGCTGAGAGTGGGCGGTATCCTGCATTTGGCGACAGACTGGGAAAACTACGCTGAGCACATGATGGAAGTGATGGGTGAATCTGAAGGCTTTGCCAATACTCAGGAGCAGGGAGCATATTCACCGCGACCCGAATACCGCCCAGTAACCAAGTTTGAGAAGCGCGGTGAGAATCTGGGCCATGGCGTGTGGGATCTGCTGTTTCACCGCACTAATTAAAATTTGGCTGAAGCACTCTAAAGCTCTGGTCTTTTGGGCTGATTCAGCCCGGTGCTAATGGGTGGCGCCGGGCTGCCCGGATGATCACTAGCCCCGCGATACCAAGTGTCAGGGCGGTAAACTTTGCCAGCGCGCTGATGGTGGCGGCAATGCTGATGGCATCCGTGGGCGCTTCCAGGTTGTTCAGCAGTAGCATGTTCTCTGTCACATCGGCCACGCCGGCAGCTATAAACATTGTGCGGATCCAGCGCGCGGTCGTGCGCTCGCGAACGCCGGGCCTGTCCAGAGTGCATTGCCGGGTCAGCAGTATCAGGGTCAGGCAGTAAAGCGGGATGAACAGGAAATCCACCCACAGGGAAATCTTTGCCCATTGCAGTCCTTCGTTGCCCCAGCTTTGCACGATAGCCAGCGCCTGCTCGGCGCTTCCCGCCAATTGGTAGCTTACAATCCCTTGATGCGCAGACCCGGTTTTCAGGGGCTGATTGATCATCACCAAGGCTGCCAGCAGAACCAGCGTTGCAGTCAGACAGGCTTTCAGGCTTTTAGGTAAAGCCGGTAATCTCTTTTCCGAGTCCATTACAGAAAACGCTCCAAAAGACTGTTCAGATACCTTTGCCCCAGGCCTGTTGCCTGAAGCCGGTCACGAACCAGTAATTTATCTTCACGCAGCTTTTCAAGTTGTACCGCAACGGATGTCAGGGGTAAACCCGTTCGTTCGGGAAAAAGGTTTTCATCCACACCTTTTCGCAGGCGCAGTGCGTTCATCAGGAACTCCAGAGGGAGTTCTTCTGGTTCAATTTTTTCGCTTCCGGCGGTACGGCTACCAATCCGGTTCAGATAGGCATCCGGCTGCCGCGTTTTCCAGTAGCGCTTGATAGTGCCGTCTGGAAGGCTGATCTTACCGTGGCCACCGGCTCCCAGCGCCAGGTAGTCCCCGAACGTCCAGTAATTCAGGTTGTGCTGTGAGGCTTTGCCTTCCCGGCTCCAGGCCGACACCTCGTAGTCATTAAAGCCCTGCTGGCGCAGATACTCCCCGCCGTGCTGAGCGATCTCCCAGAGTTGGTCGTCGTCTGGCAGGTCCGGTGGCCGGCTGTAGAACTCGGTATTTGGCTCCAGTGTCAGCTGGTACCAGGACAGGTGCGGCGGTTCATGGCTCATGGCAGATTGGAGGTCTTCCAGGGCCTCGCTGGGGGTCTGGCCGGGCAGGCCATGCATCAGGTCCAGGTTGAAGTTATCGAATCCGGCCTTTCTTGCGGCGTCGATTGCCCTGTGTGCTGCCGCGCTGTCATGGATGCGGCCGAGCGCTTTCAGGTGGGCTGGATTGAAGCTCTGCACGCCAATGGAGAGGCGATTGATACCCGCTTCCCGAAAGGCTTCAAACCGACCTTCTTCCAGAGTGCCGGGGTTGGCCTCGAGGGTGATTTCTGCATCCTCTGCAAACGTCAGGCGCTCCCGGAGACCCATGAAAAGCCGCCGGTAAAAATCACCGCTCATCAGCGACGGCGTTCCTCCACCGATAAACACCGTCTCGATAGTGCGGCCTGATGCCAGTGCAAGATCCTGGTCCAGGTCTTCAAGCAGGGCGTTCAGGTAGGCGGATTCGGGAAGGTCGTTCTGGATGGCGTGGGAATTAAAATCACAGTACGGGCATTTGCGCACGCACCAAGGCACATGAATATACAGGCTCAGAGGTGGTGTGACTGGCTCTGGGGTAAGTGTTGTCACAGTGTTCAGATCTCCGCCCGGAGCTGTTCCATCAGCAATGCCAGAGCCCGGCCTCGGTGGCTTATCCGGTTTTTCTCTTCCCGGCTCAGTTCTGAGGCGCTGCAGTTCTTTTCCGGGCAAAGAAAAATCGGATCATAACCAAATCCGCCATCGCCCTGTGGCGCCCTGAGAATCGAGCCAGGCCAGCGGCCATGGCAAATGATGGGTGTTGGATCATCTGCGTGCCGAAGGTACACCAGTACACAATGGAACTGTGCACCCCGTTGGCCCTCGGGTACATCGGCCATGGCTTCCAGAAGTGCATTCAGATTATCGAGATCGGAAGCGCCGGCTCCGGCGTAACGTGCCGAGCGAACACCGGGTGCGCCCTCCAGCGCGTCCACGGCCAGGCCACTGTCGTCAGCCAGTGCCGGTAAACCGGTTTCCCGCGCGGCATGACGCGCTTTCAGGATGGCGTTTTCTACAAAGGTGACCGCCGGCTCTTCGGCTTCGTCGACGTCCAGTTCGCCCTGGGGTACCGGAACAAGGTCCAGTGGCGCAAGGAGATGAGTGAATTCGCTGATTTTGCCTTTGTTGTTGCTCGCAATAACAAGTTGCTCAGACATGGTTCGCTCAGTCGTTGAAGAGAGTGTGGGCGAATCGCACCTGCAGATCCCGGCTATGCCCGGCAGGGCGGGCGGTAATGTTGAACGTTATCAGCTCGGCGGATGAATACTGATATTGGGCAACAAAGTAGACCGAATCGCCCTCCGTTATCCGGCGGAATGCCAGAAACTTCACTTGCTGGATGTCGTTTGAAGACTTTCCTTCGACCTGACCTGTAACGGGTTGAAGGATGCCGTTTTCGTTTTTCTGCATGATGGAGATGTTGACTATGCCGATGCCCTTGCTGCGCTGCAGGTTGTTTGCCTTTGCTGTTTCGGGAGTCAGGAAGGTGCTGGGTAATACACTCCAGCGCACCTGATAGTCTCCGAAGTCCTCGGAGCCGGCGTGGGCAGGAAGGCTGAAAAGGGCAGCGAACAAGGCAACTGACGCCATGGTAAGAATGCTGTGCAGAGCTCTATTCATCATTGTGTTTTCTCCCGGGTAATGCGGTAGATGGCAATTTCTCCCAACAGGTTCGGCCAAAAGCGCGCCAGCCAATTGTTCTGGTGCTGACCGTCCACTACACGTCTGCTTTTGATGCGAATGCCTTTCTGACGACACAAAGCTTCAAAATCCTTGAAGGTGCAGAGCCGTATGTTGGGCGTGTTATACCATTTATACGGTAGAGCTTCGGATTCGGGCATTCGGCCGCTAAGAGCGAGCCCCCAGCGCAGGCGCCAGTGCGCGAAGTTCGGGAAGGTGACTATGCCTTCGTCACCAAGGCGCAGCATTTCATCCAGTACCTTGTCTGGCCGGCGCACTGCCTGCAGTGCTTGCGTCATCAGCACAATGTCGAAGCTGTTGTCTTCAAAGTTATCCAGACCCTGAGTATCCAGATTCTGCTCAATGACCGAGACACCACGATTCATACAGGTAGTGATGTGATCCGGGTTAATCTCCAGGCCAAAGCCGCTGGCATTGCGCTCCTGTTTGAGGAAATCGAGCAGGGTGCCGTCGCCGCAGCCAAGATCCAGCACGTGATCGCCGGGTTTTACCCATTGCTGAATGATTTCAAGGTCCGCTCTCATGCGCCTACCTCCCTGGCAACACGATCCATATACGCGGTGAAGATATCTGTGTAGCGCGGGGTCGGAATCAGAAACGCGTCGTGGCCCCAGGGCGCATCGATTTCCGCATAGCTGACTTTCCGGCGGGCTGCGATCATGGCGTTCACCATTTCTTCAGAGCGTGCCGGCGTAAAGCGCCAGTCGGTGCTGAATGACAGCACCAGAAACTCACAGCTGGCCTTGGTGAGCGCTTTTGACAGGTCGCCGCCAAACACATAAGCCGGGTCAAAATAGTCCAGCGCCCGGGTCATCAGCAAATAGGTGTTGGCGTCGAAAACCTCTGAGAAGCGTTCGCCCTGGTAGCGAAGATAGCTTTCCACCTGGAACTCGGCGTCGTAACCAAACTTGTAGGCCTGATCTCTCAGTTCGCGGCCAAACTTCTCGCCCATAGAAGCATCTGAGAGATAGGTGATGTGCCCTACCATCCTTGCCAGCATAAGGCCGCGGCGGGGCAGGGTATCGAAATCCTGGTATCGGCCGTCATGGAATTCGCGGTCTGAGGTGATTGCCTGCCGCGCAACCTCGTTAAACGCGATGTTCTGAGCGGTCAGGCGGGGGCTGGAGGCGATGGCTACTGCATGCTTCAGGCGATCCGGGTAGTCCAGACTCCATTGCAGCGCCTGCATGCCACCAAGAGAGCCCCCCACTACAGCTGCCCAGCACTCAATATCCAGACGATCTGCCAGCAGTGCCTGGCTCTTTACCCAGTCGCTAACAGTGATGACCGGAAAGTCCGGGCCATAAGGCTTGCCTGTAGACGGGTTGGTTGAGCTGGGGCCGGTGCTGCCGTGACAGCCGCCCAGGTTGTTAAGGCTGACCACAAAGAAACGATCGGTATCGACGGGTTTGCCAGGCCCGATGCAGGTATCCCACCAGCCCGGTTTGCGGTCGTCCACGGAGTGGTAGCCGGCGGCATGATGGTTTCCGCTCAGGGCGTGGCATATGAGCACGGCGTTGCTGCGATCAGCGTTGAGTTCGCCATAGGTCTCCACCACCAGATCGTAGCGTTCCAGTGCTTTTCCGCACGCCAGCTCTATAGGCGTTTCAAAACGGTACGTCTGTGGGGTGACTACCCCTACAGAATCCACGGGCATGGGATCGGGCATCGGCGCGAAAGGTTCCTGGTTCGGTCCGTTGGTAACTGTTTTGCTGGCTGGGGCAAAAAACCTCTACCAGCAAAACAGTTTAAAGGCGGGCCGTCATGGCTGCAACCGACAGGCTGTGCGGCGCTTAGATTGCGCCGGAGATATTAACCACTTTCTGTTGGATCATGGTGGGGGCAGGTTTACGGATTTGTCTCTGCATAGCATCAGCTAGTTCCAGCTGCCTGCGTAAGTCGCTGATAGTATTGCCTAGCCGGTCACGCTCGAAGCGGCCGTCACGATCGCTTCTTACCATATCCCGGAGGCGTCGTATCTGGTGCTCCAGCAATTGTTTCTGTTCCATGGAGTACTGCATGATCGGCAGCAGTGCTTCTGAAGGCCAGCGCTCCACATCCTGGCGTACACGAGCATGCAGGGTTCTGGCTTCGCTCACCATCACATTGAAAAAACGTTGTACCAGAACGGACTGCTCGGTGAGCAGGTTCTTGGGGCTGACACGGAAGCGTCGGGCTTTTTTACGCAGCTCCCTGACAGCAATAACATGCCGGCCGGCACGCAGCGGGATGGGTTCCAGGTGCTGGGCACGGGTATCCTCGTTATACCGACGATAGATGGCTCCGACCATTTTCTCCGCGAGGCGGCCCTCGCTGAGCAGGTTGGTGAAATCGCTTTCCAGCAGCTCAAAAAACTGGTCCATGGCGCTGTTCATACCGGCCGTAGTCCAGCTTTTGGACATACTTTTGTGGATCTTCTCGGCATGAGACTCAAAGCGATCTTCGGCTACCAGGTTTTTCAGCATCTCACCCTGAGAACCCATCAGTCGGCGGCTTGAGCGCAGCGTGATCAGCTTCTTGTAGTAAAAGTCGTAATCTCGCTGAGCTCGATCTGCCAGCCGTGCGAGGGCGGCCTTGTCCATGGTGGTGCCTGAGCAGGCCTGAGACTCTTCTTCGAGTGAATCGAGGCGGGTCTGCATCGCCGCCTGGCTGTTTTGCAGCATGCCCAGCAGGTCATTAATCAGGCTTTGGGTGATCAGCTGCTCTTTGTGCATCAGAATGCGCTGGATGATCAGCTGTTCCAGGTTGCCAATGTTGGAGCGGGTGAACAGATCGTTGTCTTTCCTGACCCTTGCGACCAGGCCCTGCTTGGCGGACAGGGGTATTACGTCCTGCTGCCGGATGCCGAGATGATCCGCTGTATACTCACGCACCCGCTCAATGGCTTCGCGGGTGTGTTTCTCGCCCTGCAGGTCGTCCCAAAGCACATCTATTTTGTTCAGTACGGCAAAGCGACCGGCGCGGTGATCAGCGTGCTCGGTGTCGATGTGCTCTTTCCAGATGGTCATGTCGCTGGCGGTAACGCCGGTATCTGCACTGAGCACAAAAATGATGGCATGAGCTCTTGGCAGCATGCTTATGGTGAGTTCGGGTTCAGAGCCGAGCGCGTTAAGGCCTGGTGTGTCAAGAATGCGCAGGCCGCGCTCGAACAGCGGGTGGCGAATACTGATCTGGGCATTTCGCCAGGCTGGAATCAGGACATTACCGGGGTTGTTGCGGTCATGCTCTAGCATGCCTTCGTCGAAGCCGAGCGTTCGCGCCTGCTCAGGATCAACACTTTTGACCCGGGCAACTTCTCCCAGGATCTCTCGCATGATTTCAGGATCGCGTTCATCCAGTCCGTGCTTTACCCAGCGTTCCGGCTGTTTGCGCAGCTGTTGTAATGACAGGTCACCGGTACGGGTCTCTATTGGGAGCAGTAACAAATAGTTTTCGTTGGCGCTGCGGTCAAAAAACAGCTCGGTCGGGCACATGGTTGTGCGCCCGGCCTGGGATGGCAGCATGCGTTGGCCAAAATCCGAGAAGAACAGAGCGTTTATCAGCTCCGTTTTGCCACGGGAATACTCGCCGACAAACGCGATAGTGAGCTCGTCCTCAATGAGAAGCTCAAGCCCATGACGGATACGCGTGCTGATGTCGTCTGAGAACAGGTTGTTGTCCTGAAGCCATAACCGGTAGCGGCCGATCTGGCGGATCAGCTCTTTTTTCCAGTTGTGGTATGCCTCTACCTGTTGAGTCAGATTTCCCTGGTGATTCATTGGATTTTCCTTGTACACGACTTCCGGCATTCCCCGGGCAGATTCGCTGGGATCTACTTGACGTACGGGTTAATTAATTACGGTTAATACTAGCTTGTTCCCGGAGTTTTTGCGGCTTGGTGTTTGCGGGTGTGTGGCAATTATTGACATGACCGGCATAAAAAAAGCCGCAAAATCAACGGAGTGAACTTGCGGCTTACAGGTCAGGCTTTTTGTGGAAAACTGTTACAGATTGTTTATTTGAGACCTGGTTTACAGTCCGAGACCAATGGATCCAAGACCGGCTGCGACTTTCATGTGTTCAATAACAACAGAAAGGACGTTCAGGATAAGGAAAACGATAATGGGTGACAGATCCAGCCCGCCCATGGACGGCATCAGTTTGCGTACAGGGCGCATAACAGGTTCCGTGATCTGCGCAACCAGCTGAATAGCAGGGTGTCCGCTGCCGGGGGCGATCCAGCTGACGACGACGACAGCGATAACTGACCAGAAGTAAATTTTGACGATCAGGTCCAGGACATTCAGAACGGCCCAGACCAGCAGGGTGAGCGGATTGAATGAAGGAATGCCGCCATTCAGGGCAACAAGGATCAGAAAGAAGGTGATCGCCTGAATGATAATGGCAAGAACCAGGGCGGCACCATCAATTCCGCCCCAGCCAGGAATAACCCGGCGCAGAGGTCTAAGCAAGGGGTTGGTGGCCTTTACAGCAAACTGGCAAATCGGGTTATAGAAGTCGGCCCGTGCCAATTGCAGCAAAAAGCGCAGCAGTATAATCGTCATGTAAAAAGTGGACGCGATCAGCAGGATCGTAATCAGGATGTCTGCCAGCATGTAGCCGTTTCTCCGTTGTCAGTGACTGTTTTACTCTTTGCCTGCCAGTTCTTTGGCCATTTCTTCCGAACGCTTGTAAGCAGCGCTATACGCTTTCTTTACCAGGTCGCGCAGGCCGCCTTCTTCGAAGGTATTAACCGCCTGTTCAGTTGTGCCACCCGGAGACATCACGTTTTTCTTCAGCTGGGCCGGGTCATGCTCGCTTTTGGCTGCCATTTCAGCGGCGCCTGCCATGGTCTGTATGGCAAGTTGCCGGGCAGTTTCCGGGTTTACGCCTGCTTCGGTTGCAGCCGCCTCAAGCGCCTCCAGCATCAGGAAGAAATAGGCGGGGCCGCTGCCCGAAAGGGCCGTCACGCCATGAAGCAGGGCTTCGTCCTCAACCCACACTGCGATACCAATGCCTTCAAAAACCGATTGCACCATCTCTTTCTGGGCACTGCTGACGCTTTCGTTGGCAAAAAGCCCGGCTGCACCTTTGCCTACCAGAGACGGTGTGTTGGGCATGACCCGCACAACCGGCAGGCCGCCACCAAGCCACTCATCAAGTGTATCCGCGCCCAGGCCTGCTGCAATAGACACCATTAGCGGGCGGGTATTCTGGGCGATGGGGGCTATGTCATGACAAACGTCCGCCATTGCCTGGGGCTTCACCGCGAGCACAACCATATCTGCCTGCTGTGCACAGTAACGGTTGTCTGTTGTCACGCTTATCCCAAAACGTTTGCGAATGGATTGCAGGTGGCCGTCGTCCGGCGCGCTTGCCCATATGTTGCTAGCTTTGAATCCGCTATCCAGCATGCC
Organism: Marinobacter antarcticus; assembly: GCF_900142385.1. Taxonomy (NCBI): domain Bacteria; kingdom Pseudomonadati; phylum Pseudomonadota; class Gammaproteobacteria; order Pseudomonadales; family Marinobacteraceae; genus Marinobacter; species Marinobacter antarcticus. The sequence continues at coordinate 69,341 of NZ_FRAQ01000001.1, read as the reverse complement.
GCCAATAATGGCGCTGGCCATGTTGCCGGCACCGATAAACGAAATGGTTGGTGATTTGCTCAAGGTTTGCTCCAACGGTTATTCGGTTAGACATCCGGCTCCGATAATAGCAGGAACCGGTCAATTCAGCTCTTAGATGGCCGTTCGCCAAAAACAGCCGTGCCGATACGGACCCAGGTGGCACCTTCTGCAATCGCCATTTCGAGATCACCAGACATGCCCATGGATAAGGTGTCCAGTGGCCCGGCCTCGGGGTATTTCTGCCTCAGCTCTTTCAAGGTGTTGGTCAGCTTGCGAAAACTTGCTCTCAGCGCGGACTCTGCCTGCTCCGGATCTGGGATCGCCATAAGCCCCCGCAGAGTGAGTCCCGGCAGCTGGCTTATTTCCGAGACCAGTTCGGGCAGATCTTCAGGCTGGCACCCGGACTTGCTCTGTTCATTGTTGATATTGACCTGCAGGCAAATGTTCAAGGGTGGCAAGCCGGATTCTCGTTGCTCGCTGAGGCGGCGGGCAACTTTCAGGCGGTCCACACTGTGCACCCAGGAAAAAGCCGAAGCGATCTGCCGTGTTTTATTGGACTGTATCGGGCCGATAAAATGCCAGTCGATGTCGGTCAGATCGTCCAGTGCTGCAATCTTGTCCAGGGCTTCCTGAAGGTAGTTTTCCCCGAATGCCCGTTGGCCGGCAGTCACAGCTTCTCGCAGCTCTTCCGGCGAGCGCGTTTTGCTCACCGCCAACAGCTTCACAGAATCGGGCTCCCGGCCCGCCTGCAATGTTGCTTTTTGTATGCGTCGGGTTACGCTCCCGAGGTTGTCTGCTATGCTGCTCATATTATCAAATAGTCGCGTTTAGTCAGCCTGTTCCTTGGCGATACGTTACTCGCAGGTCACTGAAATGCCAAGTGATCAGAGCCGGGTTGTGCCAGATAGACGTTACCTGTGTAAAAGAAAAGCCTTCCGAGGACTTCTATGGATATTACTGAACTGCTTGCCTTCTCGGCAAAACAGGGTGCGTCTGACCTGCACCTTTCTGCCGGCCTGCCCCCTATGATTCGTGTTGACGGTGATGTTCGCCGCATCAATCTTCCGCCCCTGGAGCACAAAGAAGTTCACGGGCTGATCTACGACATCATGAACGACAAGCAGCGCAAGGACTACGAGGAATTTCTGGAAACCGACTTTTCCTTTGAAGTGCCGGGTGTCGCGCGCTTCCGTGTTAACGCCTTTAACCAGAATCGCGGGGCTGGTGCCGTTTTCCGTACCATCCCCTCGAAAGTACTGACAATGGAAGACCTCGGCATGGGCCAGGTGTTCAAGGATGTTTCTTCTGTGCCCCGTGGGTTGGTACTGGTAACCGGGCCGACTGGTTCCGGTAAGTCCACCACGTTGGCGGCGATGATTGATTACATCAACGATACCCGCTACGAGCACGTTCTCACCATAGAAGACCCGATCGAATTTGTGCACGACTCCAAGAAGTGCCTGATCAACCAGCGGGAAGTGCATCGAGATACTCTGGGTTTTAACGAAGCCCTGCGCTCCGCATTGCGGGAAGACCCCGATATTATTCTGGTAGGTGAGCTGCGAGACTTGGAAACTATCCGTCTGGCGCTCACCGCGGCGGAAACCGGCCACCTGGTGTTTGGCACTCTGCACACCACGTCGGCTGCGAAAACCATTGACCGGGTAGTAGACGTGTTCCCGGCGGAAGAAAAATCCATGGTGCGTTCCATGCTTTCCGAGTCGCTGCAGGCTGTTGTTTCCCAAACGCTGATGAAGAAAATGGGCGGTGGACGGATAGCCGCTCACGAAATCATGATAGGTACGGCCGCTATCCGTAACCTGATTCGCGAAGACAAAATTGCCCAGATGTACTCATCGATTCAGACCGGCGCTTCGTTGGGCATGCAGACGCTGGATCAGTGTCTTGAGCGTTTGCTGCAGAAGGGGCTGATTTCCCGCGAGGCGGCGCGGGCCAAGGCGAAAATGCCTGATAATTTCTGATCCCCGGCGTTTTGGCTGATAGTCATATAAAAAGAATATAGGTAATCAAAATGGAATTCGAAAAGCTGCTTCGCCTGATGGTAGAAAAAGGAGGCTCAGACCTCTTTATCACGGCCGGTGTTCCACCCAGCATGAAAGTGAACGGTAAAGTGCTGCCGGTCACCAAAAATGCGTTAACGCCGGAGCAGACCAGGGAGTTTGTGTACGGCTCGATGAGCGACAAGCAGAGAGCCGAGTTTGAGGAAACTCATGAGTGTAACTTTGCCATCAGCGCCCGTGGCATTGGACGCTTCCGGGTGAGTGCGTTCTTCCAGCGCAACTTGTGCGGCATGGTACTGCGCCGGATTGAAGTGAAAATTCCTCAGATCGACGATCTGTCGCTGCCGGAAATAATTAAAGAGCTGGCCATGACCAAACGTGGCCTGATCATGTTTGTCGGGGCGACGGGTACCGGTAAATCGACGTCGCTGGCCGCCATGCTAGGGCACCGTAACCGGAATAGCCGGGGACATATTATTTCCATCGAAGACCCTATCGAATTCGTACATCAGCACCAGGGCTGTATCGTGACGCAACGGGAAGTCGGGATCGATACCGAGAGCTTCGAAGTTGCGCTGAAAAACACGCTCAGACAGGCACCGGACGTTATTCTCATTGGTGAGGTGCGCACCCGCCAGACCATGGAATACTCTGTTCAGTTTGCCGAGACAGGTCACCTTTGCCTGGCAACACTGCACGCTAACAACGCCAACCAGGCGCTTGACCGAATTATCCAGTTTTTCCCGCCGGAGCAGCACAACCAGATCTGGATGGACTTGTCTCTTAACCTCAGGGCAATTGTGGCTCAGCAACTGATCCCGACACCGGACGGAAAAGGCCGCAAGGCCGTTATTGAAGTTCTGATCAATACACCGCTGGTAGCAGACCTGATTCGCAAGGGTGAGGTGCATAAACTCAAGGGGTTGATGGCCAAGTCCAACGAATCCGGCATGCGGACCTTCGATCAGGCTTTGTATCAGCTTTATGCTGAAGGCTCTATTACTTACGAAGATGCGCTGGCTCACGCCGACTCGGCTAACGACCTGCGCCTGATGATAAAACTGGGTACGGATGCCCAGGGGGCAGACCAGTTGTCATCCTCTGTTGATAAGCTGACTATTCAGGATAACTGATAACCCTGATGCCGACGAAAGTCGGAAGCAGTTAGTTTTTCAAATCAGTAGTTTTAGCATTTGAGACCATTGGACACGGCTGCGTATACTCCGCCCCAAACTACAAAGGAGATACCGCTGTTATGAGATCCACACTGCTAACCCGTGCTGTTCGGCTGGCGACGCTGGCCGCAGTAGCTGCTCCCACCAGCGTTCTTGCTGGTGGTTTTTCCCTGAACGAACAGAGTGCTAGCGCAATGGGTGTTGCTAACGCCGGTGCCGCTGCAAACCCGGAGAATGCTACCACGGTATTTTTTAACCCGGCGGGCATGAGCCAGTTAAAAGGTACGAATATATCTTTTGGTGCTGCGATTCTGGATATTGATGCCGAGGCAAAAGAAGGAGCCAGAGCAAACAATCAGCTTCCCTCCATTGCACCCCAGAGTGAGGTTCAGGGTTCTCTTGGCGGCGATATTGCGGATCCGGCCGTTTTGCCAAACGTCTATCTGACTCATGAAATCAATGATTCAATTGATGTGGGTTTTGGCATCCACGCACCCTACGGCCTTGCCGCAGACTACGAGGATGATTTCGTTGGTCGTTTCTTCGCGGACAAGACCGAGTTGACAGCGCTTTCCTTCACACCAGCTATTTCCGTTAATAACGGCCAAGGCTTGTCTATGGGCTTGGGCCTTAACGTAATGTACGTCGAAGGCAAACTTACGAAGTTTATCGATAACTCAGGCACTATTGCCCAGGCGCCAGGTGGGGTTGTTCCCGGTACTCCAGCGCAGGGCTACGCCGACATTGAAGGTGATGATGTTGCCGTGACCTTTCAGGTGGGCTTTCTGTATGAGCTGAATGACAGAACTCAGATTGGACTGAAGGCTCAGACGGGTACAGAGCTTGAGCTCAAGGGTGATGCCAAGTTTACCAATTTAGCCGTGGCTACTCCCGCAGGTACCCCCACTCCTCCGGGGCCAGGAGTTGCTGTCGCGATTGACTCGACTGAGCCGGCCAGAGTCCCACTGGCTATCCCCGAGAGCATCACGGCCGGTATCAGACACAGTCTGACCGATGAGATTACGGTTCTGGCCGGTGCTACCTACTCCAGATGGAGCCGGTTCGAGTCTCTGGATATTTACGGGCGCGATTCCAGCAAGCCTCTGACGGCTCAGAGCCCGGGCGGTATGCCTAACCAGCTGACACATATTCCCGAAGAGTGGGAAAACACTTGGCAACTCAACGTGGGTGGTATTTGGCAGGCAACGCCTGAGTGGGCTTTCAAGGCCGGGTATGCCTGGGATGAATCGCCAGTTGATCAATACGTCACCGCTCGAATTCCCTCCAGTGATCGTCACTGGCTGACGTTGGGCGCCCAGTGGAAGCCGGCTCAGAGCGGCTGGACAGTAGATGCTGCGGTAGGCACCCTGCTGTTCACCGACGACCCAACAGTGTCAGACAAATCTTACGTCCTGACTCCGGGTGGCACTATCCCTAGCCCTGCGGACACGAACTCGTTCTATGAGGGCGAGTACGATCTTGAGGCCTGGAGTGCGGCCATCCAAATCAGCAAAGCCTTTTAACGTCTGATTTCAAAGAAATAACGGCAGACTGGTTTAACCTACTACCTGTCCGCGGTAGATGATTTTTTTCTTCCGCGGCAGGCCCTCTTCCTGACTTGCTTCCGCTATCCTGGCTGTGGGTGTGTCATCGATAATCTCCTGCCCCCGATACATTTTCCTGGAGTGCTTCTCCGTTTTCATTCCCAGTTCCGGAACCTGGGCAAGCAGGCATTCCCAGGTATCGACTAACTGCCGGGAGCGGCTTTTACCGGCATAGTCTGCCAGCTGCTGCTCCAGATGCTCTTCCGTCAGGTGCAATCGTACTCCAAATTCGGCGCTAATCAGCCGGCGGCACTGGTAAACAAGCTTCAGAAGGTTGCGGTCCATTAGCCAGCTGCGCTCAGAGGTTAGAGATGTCATTTTCCGGTACCGTTATGGGTGTCACAACATGGGCGTCACCGGTACGGTGGTGAGCAGGTGACGATCGACATAAAAGGGGATGCGAATTTCGTGCCGTTCCGGAATGTGAGGTCAGGGTGGGAATTGAGTGGGGAAGGGCAGGCGCCTGCACCGTTTTGCGATGTAAAGACGCACGGTTTCAGTGCGTGCTGGGTTTTCTGTCGTGGCTGCCCCCGCGCCCGGGGGAACCATTGAAAGCTGTTTTTATTAACTCCCTAGTGGGCTTCGTCCCAGTTGTCGCCCACGCCAGCTTCTACCAGCAGTGGCACCGCTAACTTCACCGCGCCGGACATGCGTTTGATAAGCCCTTCGCGGATCTCGTCAGCGGCTTCTGCCTTCACCTCCAGAATCAGTTCGTCGTGCACCTGCATGGTCATGCGGGCAGTTTCAGGGTGCTCCGCAAGCAGCCAGCGCTCTACTTCAATCATGGCCAGCTTGATAATATCGGCGGCTGTTCCCTGCATGGGGGCATTGATAGCCGTCCGCTCGGCGGCCTGCTGCAGCTGTTTGTTGCGCGCATTGATTTCAGGCAGATACAGGCGTCGGCCATACAGTGTTTCAACATAGCCATCGTTGTGGGCCTGCTTTCGGATGTTATCCATATATTGCAAAACACCCGGATAGCGCTCGAAATAGCGGTCGATATATTGCTGGGCAATCTTGCGACCCACATCCAGTTGGCGGGCCAGTCCGAACGCCGACATGCCGTAAATCAGGCCGAAGTTGATGGCTTTGGCGCTGCGGCGCTGGTCGCTGTTTACATCGCCCCGCGCCACACCGAAGACTTCTGCTGCTGTTGCTTTATGAATGTCTTCGCCATTTTCGAAGGCCGTCAGCAGACCTTTGTCACCAGACAGGTGGGCCATGATCCGCAATTCAATCTGCGAGTAGTCCGCCGCCAGAAGTTTATAGCCTTTCTCGGCGATAAAGGCCTGGCGAATGCGCCGACCCTGCTCGGTGCGGATAGGAATGTTCTGCAGATTTGGCTCCGATGAGGACAGACGTCCGGTGGCTGTGACCGCCTGGTGGTAAGAGGTATGCACCCGCCCTGTGCGGTGGTGGATCAGCTCCGGCAGGGTATCTGTGTAGGTGGACTTGAGCTTGCTCAGGCTGCGGTGTTCCAGAATCAGTCTGGGCAGTTCGTGCTCGTGGGCCAGCTCCTGCAATACTGGCTCTGCTGTAGAAGGCGCGCCTTTGGGTGTTTTCTTGATCACCGGGAGGCCCATCTTCTCGTAGAAAATGACCTGCAATTGCTTGGGTGAGCCCAGGTTAAAGTTTTCGCCAGCCACTGCGTGGGCTTCTTTTTCCAGTTCGGCCATCCGCTCCGCCAGTTCCTGGCTATGCTGGCGCAGGGTGCTGGCGCTGATCAGCGTGCCGCGCTGCTCCATGCGAGACAGCACTGGCACCAGGGGCAAGTCTATGTCCTCATAAACCGACTGTAGTTTGCCGATCTTGGCCAGTTGCGGTCGTAGAACCTGATGCAGGCGCAAGGTTATGTCAGCGTCTTCTGCTGCATAGGGCCCCGCCATTTCCAGATCCAGCTGGTTAAAAGTGAGCTGCTTGGCACCTTTCCCGGCAATGGACTCAAAGGTAATGGTTTCCTCGCCCAGATAATTTCGGGCCAGAGTGTCCATGTCATGGCGGGATGAAACCGAGTTCAGCACGTAAGATTCCACCATGGTGTCTTCAGCGATGCCTTCCAGACAGATGTCGTGGTTGGCCAGTACGTTCTTGTCGTACTTAAGGTTCTGGCCAACTTTCTTCTGCTTTGGGTCTTCCAGCAGAGGTTTGAGCTGGGTCAGTACTTCCTCGCGATCGAGCTGCTCAGGAGCCCCCATATAATCGTGGCCAAAGGGCACGTAAGCCGCCTCGCCCGCCTTGATGGCGAACGACACACCCACCACCTCGGCGCTCATGTACCGCAGGCTTGTGGTTTCAGTGTCAAAAGCGAATAGCTCGGATTTTTTGAGTCTTGTTACCCACTCATCGAGTTCTTCCTGGCTGGTGATTACGCTGTAATGTTTTTCCTGTGCAGCCAGCGCATTATTGTCATCGGATTCTGCAGTCCGATTGTCGCCGGCTTCAGCGGTTTTAGAGGCTTTGGCCTCCAGTTCTGCAACCCAGCTCCTTAATTCGTATTCTCTGAACAGTTCCAGAAGATCTTCGTCGCTTTGCTGTCGCTCCTGCAGATCTTCCAGACCAAACGCGAGGGCTACATCCATTTTGATGGTGGCCAGTTCCCGACTCAGGGGCAGGGTATCGATGGCCTCACGCAGATACTCGCCAATCTTGCCTTTGATCTCGCCGGCATGCTCAATCACGCTGTCCAGATTGTCGTAAGCCTCTAGCCATTTTACCGCTGTTTTCGGGCCGCATTTGTTGACGCCGGGAATGTTGTCTACCTTGTCGCCGACCAGAGCCAGGTAGTCGATTATCTGGTCGGGGCGAACGCCAAACTTCTCTTTCACACCGTCCCGGTCCATCCGCGTTTCGGTCATGGTGTTGATCAGCGTTACGTGATCGCTGACCAGTTGGGCCATATCCTTATCGCCGGTTGAGACCACCACATCAATGCCTTTGCTGGTGGCTTCGTTGGCCAGAGTGCCAATCACATCGTCGGCTTCCACTCCCTCCACAATCAGTAGTGGCAGCCCCATGGCTTTTACCATCTGGTGGATGGGCTCAATCTGCATGGCCAGATCGTCCGGCATTGGCGGGCGATTGGCTTTATACTCTTCGTAGAGATCGTGGCGGAAGGTTTTGCCCTTGGCATCGAACACCACAACCAGCTTTGAACCGGGGAAGTCCTGCTCCAGCCGCCGGATCATTGCGATGACGCCCTTGATGGCGCCGGTGGGGTGATTTTTGCTGGTGGTTAGTGGCGGAAGTGCATGATAAGCACGGAATAAATAGGACGAACCGTCCACAAGTACCACAGGTGGGTTCTTTTGTTCAGTCATGTCAAAACGGATCCGGATTCTGATTGAAGCGTGGGTTGGCTTGTGCAACTCTGTACTCAATTCGATGAACAAAAGGGTATCACGAAAATGAAAAGAATCGCCTGTTCCGCATTGTTGCTTGTCAGCGGCCTTGGGCCTGTGCTGGCACAGGAAAGCGGTGCTCTGGATGAGACCGTTGTAGAAACGCCCAGAGAGCCGGTCGTGGTGTCTGATTATCAGTCATCCAGTGACGGCCCGCAGATTGTTATCCGGCCCGGTGATGACAAGGTGTTTTACGAGTACAGGGTGAACGGACAGCTCATGGAGATAAAAGTAGTGCCGGAAGTTGGCCGTGAATATTACCTGGTGCCCGCTGACGGCGGCGGATGGATCCGGGAGGCTGATTCCGGCATGCTGATTCCGAGCTGGGTTCTGTTCCGCTGGTAAGCGCTCCGCTCAGATCAGATCGACCATTACGGCTGGAGAGCGCCTGCTTTCCAGACCCTCTGCATCAACCGTTGTAATCGCAAATTCGTAAGCGCCAGGTGGCAGGTCAGTGAGTGGCTGGCTTGTGCGCTGCGGGTTGTTGACTGGTATTACGCTGAAGCGTTTTTCATACCGTAACCGGTAGTAGATCCGGAACCCGGCAATTTGCCCAGGCTTTAACGCGGAGCCGTCTTCCCGTGTTTGCGGCGCGCTCCAGCTCAGTGCCTTGGGCGGTTTTGCTTCTTTTGCAGAGCTGTTTGCCTGTTTTCCCTGCCCAAGTGTTTCAAGCAATCCACCTGTAGCCATGTCGAGCCGACCGTTTGCCAGCTCTGATGCGCGGAGAACGGTTGTGTGGGTGCCTCGATCGTCTTCCTGGCAGCCGGTAAGCAGAGTCAGCGCAGAGATGAAAGCAATAAAAGGCACGCAAGCAAACAGGTTAAACCCGCTCCGCCGGGAGGATAATCGGTAAGGCATGGCGCTCTTCATGGCACTCTCTATAACTATAGAATTCGCACGTCAGGGCTGGCGTTGCAGCCTCTGTTTTTACGGGTTCGCAGAACCGGTATAAAACGGGGAGGCGTGCTACAAAAAAGAGCTACGCATTATGCGGATTGAGGGGCGTCTGGCAAGTGAATAATCCGTAAAAAAACCTATATGCTTCGTGCGTGCATCCTCCGCTTTTAGTATGAACATTCTAATTTTTCCCCGTAACCTTGGTTCCAAGATCAAAGAAAAGCTTTCACCTTAGAGCGGATCAGGCAGATCAAGCATTGGTCAGAAGCGATAGGGAGAGGTTTCAAAAGAACTTAAGCAAATCAAGGAGAAATGACATGGGTAAACTTAAAACTTATCAGGAACAGCTACAGGAAATCGTAGACAAGGGCATCAACGCTGCTGAAGAGCAGCAGAAGAAGCTCGCGTCCATGCCGTTTGACTACGCGGAAAAGCTAGAGTCTGGGGCGCGTGAGTACAGTGTTAAAACTTTGCGCACTCGTTATAACGGCTACAGTGACAGTCTTTTCGGCCAACTGCGTAACCTGAACAGCCGCTTTGGCAACTTTGCAGCCGATCTGGTAGCAAAGCTTGAGAAAGAAGCAGTTGAAGGCGCAGACGCAGTATCTGAAGCGGCAGACGATGTATCCGATGCAGCTCAGGAGGCCAAGAAGTCTGTAGCGGCCAAGAAGCCTGCAGCCAGCAAGCCTGCTGCCAAGAAAAAAGTAGCAGAGAAGACGGAAGCTGCTTCAGCCTGATTTAGGGTGAACCAGTAATGCCAGCACGAAGTTTGTGCTGGTGCACAAAAAAGGGGCGCCGAACTGAGTTTTGGCGCCCCTTTTTTGTTTGGTTAATGGTGCTCTGGTGTTCGTGCCCCGAAAGCTGGTTAATCCACGGTATTGACCGGATCCAGCGATAGCGTGCGGGTTTCGCCAGTGACTTTTTCAAGCCGTTTTATATCTGCCTCAAACGACTGTATCAGGGAATCCGTTTCCTGAGTTTGCCAGGAGATTTCCCTCTCGATATCGCGGATCTGTGATTCAAGACGGCGGATCTTGTCAAGAGTTGCGTCCGGTACTTTTTGCCCGGAACGCTCCATGTTTGCGGCCCGACTCTGCTCGTTGTCGAGTTGGCTTGAGATAACAGAGATGTTGCCCCGCTTGAGCTGAATCAGGCCTCGCAGCTCATTCAATTTGCGATGCATGGCTCTGATTGCCTGATCCGGATGGCTGAAGCGCTTTAGTAGTTGAGCGTCATTCTCGCGCTGAACGGCGAGTTCCTTCTGGCGCTGCTTTTCTGCTTCGCGAACGGCAATTTCATCTTCCGTCGGCGCCGGAGGGATGACTTTCTCTACGCGACCATTTGAATTGAGGATGTCGTAGCCGCGTTTTGTGGCTTGCTGGGGAATGGTGTTGCTGATCACGATCTGGCCGCTTTCGTCCGTGTAACGGTACATGCCCGCTTCTGCATGGGTTGCTATACTCAGCGTCAGCAAGAGTGCAGAGGCCGTGGCTGAAAATGCAGTCAGGCGCTTTTGCATCAGTCAGACTCCGTAACGTTCCCGGTAGCTGGCTACCTTCGCGGCGTGGCCAGAAAATTCCGGATTGGTCTCAAGATAGTCCAGAACCTGTTCCAGACGTATGATGCTGACAACCGGGATGCCAAATTCGCTCTCAACTTCCTGTATGGCGGAGAGTTCGCTGTTTCCCCGCTCCTGTCGGTCCAAGGCGATCAGTACACCGGCTGGTTCTGCCCCGGCGGCACGGATAATATCTATAGATTCGCGTATGGCTGTGCCAGCAGTAATTACATCATCGACGATTAGTACTTTACCTTGCAACGGTGCGCCAACAATATTACCGCCTTCACCGTGATCTTTCTTTTCTTTACGGTTGAAGGCAAACGGCTTGCTGTTACCCTCGCGGGCCAGCGCCATGGCAGTCACGGTTGCCAGCGGAATGCCCTTATAGGCAGGCCCGAAAATGATGTCATAATCCAGACCGCTGCGGCCGATGGCTGCAGCGTAGGCCGTGCTGAGCTGAAGCAGGTCGTCCCCGGTGTTAAACAGCCCTGCGTTAAAAAAGTATGGGCTGGTGCGACCGGACTTGAGTGTGAAATCACCAAAACGAAGTACGTTGCGGCGGATGGCGAATTCAATGAAATTTTGCTGATAGTCGTGCATAGCAAGGCTTCTGGCGGGTGTGGATCTTTAAATAACGCGTAAAAACGGTATCATACACACAAACCGAATCAGGGAACACGTATGCGGGTAGTATCAATCAGCGTCAACGGTCTTGCCCGGGCTGTTGAGAAAGGTTTCTTTGACTGGCTAGCCGAGCAGGACGCAGACGTTGTCTGTGTTCAGGATCACCGTATGCGCGCGTATGAAATTGAGGATTTCAATCTCATCCCTGAAGGGTATGAGGCCCATTTCATTGATGGCGAAAACAATGAGGATGGCGGCGTGGGTATTTACACGCGGCATTTCCCCAAGGCCATTATGTACGGTTTTGCCAACGAGCAGGCGGATCGTGAAGGGCGCTTTATTCAGGCGGATTTTGACAAGGTTTCTGTTGCCTGTGTGCTGGCTCCCTGCGCTCTTGGTCGTGAGGATGAGCTGATCAGTGAAGATGATCTGACGGTGCTTGACCACAAAGATGACTTTATGGAGGCATTCGGGCTCCACATGCAGAAAACGCTGCGTAAGCGCCGTCAGTTCATTTTCGGTGCGAACCTGCAGACGGCTCATCATGTGACGGATGCCAGTCCTTTGTACCACAAGCTGGATTTTTCCGGGTTTCTGCCCCACGAGCGTGCCGGGCTTGACCGGCTGTTTGATGAGATGGGCTGCGTTGATGCGTTCCGCGACATCAACAAGCAGGGTAATCAGTTTACCTGGTGGCCGGAGCAGGCTGAAGGTTCACCGAAGAATGCGGGTATTCGGGTGGATTACCAGTTGATCACGCCGGGTATTCGCAAGACCATTCAGGATGGCTGGATCGACAGCACGACGCGCTTTTCGGATCACGCTCCTGTGATCATGGATTACGATATCGAGATTGGCCTTTAAGCTGGCTTGAGCCTTGGGGGAGTGTCGGCAGTGATGCTGTGCTCCCAGACACGCTGCAAGTACATCCCTGTACGCTTGTTTCCGGCCATCCTTGGCCTCCAACAGTCTGGGAACACAGCATCACTGCCGACACCCAGGCTTCTGCGTTGGCTTCTTTATCCTTCCAGCGCTTCTTTCTGCAGTACGAATAACTTCTCAATGCCTTGTTTGGCAAGCACCAGCATGCTGTCCAGTTCTTCCTGAACAAACGGCGCACCTTCTGCAGTTCCCTGGATTTCGATAAAGCCGCCCTGGTCGGTCATGATGACGTTCATATCTGTTTCGGCTTCGGAGTCTTCCGGGTAGTCCAGATCAACCACCGGTGTGCCTTTATAAACGCCAACGGAAAGTGCCGCTACCATTTGCTTCAGGGGTGACTTCTTCAGGCGCTTTGTCGTAACCAAATGGTTCAGGGCGTCGACTAAAGCCACGCAGCCGCCGGTAATGGCTGCTGTGCGGGTGCCGCCGTCAGCCTGGATCACGTCGCAGTCTATGGTGATGGTGTGCTCGCCCAGACCTTCCATGTCGACGGCTGCGCGCAGGGAGCGGCCGATCAGGCGCTGGATTTCGACAGTGCGTCCGCCCTGTTTGCCACGGGCGGCTTCGCGGCCCATGCGGCTGCCGGTTGAGCGGGGCAGCATGCCGTATTCGGCGGTGATCCAGCCTTTGCCTTGGCCGCGCAGGAAGGGCGGCACTTTGTTTTCTACGGACGCGGTGCAGATGACTTTGGTGTCCCCGAATTCAACCAGCACGGAACCCTCAGCGTGGCGGGTGTAGTTCCGGGTAAGGCGAATCTCTCTGGGCTGTTCGGGCGTTCTGCCGCTTGGACGCATAGTATTTCCTGATATCTGAGGTAAGTGTCCGGGAAACTGTCCCGGTCGGACTCGGGTTTAAAAGCCGTGAAGTATAACACGTTGGGTCAGGGTACCGGAGTGCCGGGCGGGGGCTCTCTTAGTTGTTTAAGGGACTGCTTGAATAATCGCTTGAAGTGGAGTTCGCCGCAGGTGATCGCTGCCTGTTAGACTCGTGTTATACGATCACAATTAATGACAAAGCCGGAGCTGCCATGATCAGAAGTATGACTGCATTTGCCCGGAAGGATGTTCAGGATAGTCAGGTAACGCTGACCTGTGAGATTCGTACCGTCAATCATCGGTATCTGGAGCCGTCTTTCCGGTTGCCGGAAGCTCTTCGGGAGCTTGAAAATCCGTTTCGGGAGGAGCTGCGAAAGCAGTTGAAGCGGGGCAAGGTGGATGTGTCGATTCGTCTTCAGTCGGCTGAGTCGAGCAGTCCGGGGTTTGAGATTAATGAGGATATAGCGCATGCGGTTAATGAGGCTGCAAACCACGTTAATCGAATGCTGGATAACCCGGCGCATATCAGTGCCCTGGATATTCTGCGCTGGCCCGGCGTGTTGTCGGTGCCGGAACAGGACTTCAGCTCGGTCCGGGAGGCAGGCCTGAACCTGTTCCGGCAAACTGTTGCAGAGCTGGTGGTTGTTCGTGAGCGGGAGGGTGAGCGTCTGTGGCCTTTGTTTGAGGAGCGCCTGGCGCAGATGAGAGCTCTGGTTGTCACAGTTCGCGATGGGATGCCCGGATTGCTGAAGGCGCAGGAGGAACATCTGCGTGAGCGTTTCCAAAAGGCCAAAGTAGAGCTGGATCCTGAGCGTGTTGCTCAGGAAATGGTGATGCTGGCACAGAAGAGCGATGTGGCGGAAGAGCTGGATCGGCTGGATGCCCATATCAGCGAGGTTACTGACACCCTTAAGCGTGATGAGGCGATTGGGCGCCGGCTGGATTTTCTGATGCAGGAGTTGAACCGGGAGGCCAATACCCTGAGCAGCAAGAGTATTGATGCCGGTGTAACCCGTGCTGCAGTCGACTTGAAAGTGCTGATTGAGCAGGTGCGGGAACAGGTGCAGAACGTCGAGTGATTCAGCTCTGCCCTGGTCAGGCCGGACCCAGACTGTTCAGCGGCTCCGGCAATTCCAGTTTCACCCGCTGTCGGCTCAGGGGGCAGTCAAACTCAAGGCTGGCAGCCAGCAGTTGTAATGGAGTCTTGGCGGGCTTGCCGTAAAGGCGGTCGCCGACAATGGGGTGTCCTATGCTCTGCAGATGCTTGCGAATCTGGTGTTTTCGCCCCGTTTCGATGGCTATCTGCAGGAGGCTGGTCTGGCCGGTTTCATCCGTGCTCAGCGTGGTAACTCGGCTAATGGCAGCTTTACCGTCAACCGGCGTGTCGATGAGCTGATCCTGAGTATGGATAATGCCTGTTACCCTGGCCAGGTATTGCTTGGTTATGGTGCGCCCGGCAAAGCATTGGGAGAGGGCGCCAGCGGCTTTCGGGTCGTGAGCGATAAGCATCAGCCCGGCTGCATCGGCGTCCAGCCGGTGGATCAGATGGCAAGGGCGTTTGAGTTCAAGCTCAGCCCAGCGCAACAGGCTGCAGTGGTCTCCCCATTGTGAGCCTTGTGCCAGCATGCCATGGGGTTTGTACCAGACGCTGTAGCGGCTTTTGTCCACTATCAGAGTTGCCGCTTCTGGCTTTCGATCCAGCACGTTCTCGTCGTAGTAAAGCTGCAATCGCGTACCAGCCTTGACCTCCCGGGTTGCGCGCCGGAGTCGTACCTGCTTGCCCTTTAGTGTCCACCAGCACGCGCCCTTGTTCATGGCATCCTTGATGCGCTGGCGCGAAAGCCCTGATGCCTGGCTCAGGGCTTCAATAGCGGTTTCGGGTTGTTCTGTCGTAACGTCGAATTTTCTGCGCATTACTGGCCAGCATCTCCGGGTTTGATGGCAAGCAGATCGGTTCTCAGGTGAGTGAGCACTTTCTCTGCGGTATTGCCAATTACCCTGGCTCTCAGGCCGGTTTTGCCGCTGGTGCCAATCACCACCAAATCAGCTTTCAGCTTGCTGGCAATGCTGGGGATAACCTTGTGTGCGGGGCCAACGGCCATATGAATCTGATCCCGGCTCAGGTGCCAGGTATTGCACAGGTGAGTGATGGCAGGCTCCAGTGCTTCTCTGTGCCTCTGTTCGTGCTCGGCCACATTGATGATCTCAAGATCTGCCAGCACCTCGGAAATATGCAGCGCATGGACCAGGTGGACTTCCGTTCCGAACGTTTTGGCCAGAGCGCTGGCCTGTTCGATGATTTTTGCGTTGAGCGCCTTTTTGACCGGCTTGGTAGAGCTCAGGTCTACCGCTGCCAGGATCGGATGGGCGTGATTCCACTTCTGTTCCGCAACGAGCATAACTGGAACCGGACATTCCCGGATCAGGTGCCAGTCGGTCGGTGTGTACAGAAGGGTTTCGGAGCGGCTTCCGGTTTTGATCACGGCCTTGAAACGGTTGGGGTGGCAGTGTTCGATAATCCACTGATGTATATTCTTTTCCCACACCGTGTGCGTGGTTGCTTGAACGTCGCTGCAATCCGAAAGCGCCAGCATCTGATCCAGCCAACGCTGGCGAAGCTCGATCAGTGCATCCCGGGCGCGCTGCTGTAATGCAGGATCTGAAGGCGGAGCGCCAAGGTGTTCATGGGTGAAGGCCACGATTTCCAGGTGAGCGCCAGTGGCGCGCGCCAGTTCGATTCCTCGGGCCAGAGCCTTCTGGTGCTTGTGGGCCGGATCCATGACAATCAGAAGTTTATCCATGCTGGCTTTCCGTCGTTTTGCTGTGCTTGGGATTGATGCTGCGGTATTACCTGCAGCGAGCCTAATGTTACCAGTTGTCGAGGCATCCGGGATGCGGTGTTTGGTCAAAGGCCGTATAATTGCCGGTTTTCCGGGCCTTCAGTAATGGCGGCCAGATCCAGTTCAGGAGTTGTCGAGTCATGAGCCAGGCCGGTGAAACGGGTACTCTGTTTGTCATTTCTGCGCCATCGGGTGCTGGCAAAACCAGTCTTGTAGCAGAAATGTTACGCGCAGATCAAAAACTGGGAGTGTCTGTCTCACACACTACCCGCCCTATGCGCGAGGGTGAGAAAGACGGCTTCAACTACCATTTCGTCAGCCGTGGTGAATTTGAAACCATGATTGGTCGTGGGGACTTTCTGGAACATGCCGATGTTTTCGGCAATTACTACGGCACGTCCCAGGTTTGGGTCCGGGAGATGCTGGCCAGGGGGCAAGATGTCATTCTTGAGATCGACTGGCAGGGTGCCGGGCAGGTAAGACACCTTATCCCCGAGTGCGTCAGTATTTTCATCGTGCCGCCGTCACCTGAAATCCTGCGGGATCGCCTGGTGGGCAGAGGTACTGATGCGCCGGAGGTGGTTAAGCGTCGTCTGTCTGAGGCCAGAGAAGAGTGTCGCCACGTTGCGGAGTTCGATTATCTGGTCGTTAACGATCACTTCCGGGAGGCTCTGGCCGATCTGCTGGCAATTGTCCGCAGCCAGCGCCTGCAGATTGTTATCCAGCAGACACGGCACCAGCGCCTGCTCTCGGGGCTCTCGGATGTAAACAATAACCCGGCATGACTCGGGCTTTTTCTATATACAAATTGTGCCGCTGGCAGTAGACTATGCGGTCTGCTGAATCAGTCATTTTTATATTGTCGGGGAAGTTATGGCACGAGTTACCGTTGAAGACTGTCTGGAACACGTTGATAACCGCTTCCAGCTGGTGATGTTGGCTACCAAGCGTTCCCGTCAGCTTGCCACCAAAGGTGCCGAGCCGATGGTTGCAGACGAAAACGACAAGCCCACGGTAATCGCCTTGCGCGAAATTGCCGCAGGCTTGGTTAGCCGCGATCTGCTGAACGAAATCGAAGAAGATTAAGGTTGATGCGGGCATATCTAGCCCGTGCTGCACAGGAAAGCATTGAAATCTGTCTCCGCAGTTTTATAGAGTAACTCTCTGGACGGTTGCTGGAAGGACAGAAGAGAGGCCCGGATGCATGCATTCGGGTTTTTTTGTTTCTGCTCCTGGTAACAGTGGGGAATCGGAATATTACGGAGGCGCGGTGTCGCTTGATGCTACGGTAGAAGGGCTGGCGGGTGAGCTCAGTACCTATCTGGATACCAATCGCGTTAATCAGGTGCGAAGGGCCTACTATTACGCCGAGCAGGCCCACGAAGGCCAGATGCGCAAAAGTGGCGATCGTTATATAACCCACCCCCTTGCCGTTGCTCATATTCTTGCCGGCCTGAAACTCGACCATCAGAGCCTGATGGCCGCTATGCTTCACGATGTCATAGAAGATACCGGTATCCCCAAGGATGCGCTTGCCGAGCAGTTCGGCGACGATGTAGCAGAGCTGGTCGATGGCGTCAGCAAGCTGACCCAGATAGAGTTTCGTACCCGTGCGGAAGCCCAGGCGGAGAACTTCCAGAAGATGACCCTGGCTATGGCCCGGGATATCCGGGTTATTCTGGTCAAACTGGCTGACCGCCTGCATAACATGCGTACTCTGGGCCCCATGCCCTATGAAAAGCGCCAGCGCATTGCCACAGAAACCCTCGATATATATGCCCCGATCGCCAACCGTCTGGGTATGCATGCGATCTCCACCGAGCTGGAAGACCTGGGTTTTTCATCCCTGCATCCGATGCGCTCCCGCTATATCTCCAAGGCCGTAGAAAAACTGCGCGGCAGTCACCGTGAGATTATTGAGGATATCCGCAGCAGGCTTCAGGAAAAGCTGGAAGAGCGTGGTTTTCCGGGCCGGATACTCGGGCGTGAGAAGCACCTGAACAGCATCTACAATAAGATGAAGCTCAAACAGAAATCGTTCCACGAAATCATGGACGTATACGCCTTCCGCATCATTACGGATAACGAAGACGACTGCTATCGGATTCTGGGCGCAGTTCACAGCCTTTATAAGCCAATGCCTGGCCGGTTCAAAGACTATATCGCGATGCCCAAGGCCAATGGTTACCAGTCACTGCACACAACCCTGTTTGGCATGCATGTAAACATCGAAATCCAGATCCGCACCGAGGAAATGGAACATATTGCCAACGATGGTATTGCGGCGCACTGGATGTACAAGAACGAGCCGACCAGCGCGACCAGCGCGAACCAGACAAGGGTAGACCGCTGGGTTAAAGGCTTGATGGAAATGCGTGAGCGGACAGATGACTCCCTCGAGTTTATCGAGCACGTAAAGGTGGATCTCTTTCCGGACGAAATCTATGTATTTACCCCAAAGGGTAAGATCATGGAGTTGCCCAGAGGCGCAACCCCGGTGGATTTCGCTTACGCGATCCATACGGATATAGGCAATGCCACGGTGGCCTGTCGGATAAACCGGAATCTGGGTTCTCTTAGCAAACCCCTGCAGAGCGGTCAGACCGTCGAGGTGATTACAGCACCCGGCGCCCGCCCCAATCCTGCGTGGCTCAGTTTTGTGGTAACCGGCAAGGCGCGCAGCAGCATTCGCCACACTCTTAATAGTCAAAAGCAGGCGGAATCGCTCGATCTTGGGCGCGCTCTGCTGAAAAAGTCCCTCAATGGGTTTGGCGTTCGTTTGTCCAGTCTTGACGATGCCCAGAAACAAGCCGTTGTTAATCATAATCAGGTTAACAGCTTTGATGATCTGGTCAGCGATATCGGCCTGGGCAACCGCATGGCCTACCTGGTGGCACGCCAGCTTGTCAGTGGTGCGGAAAGCGCAGAGTCCGGAGCGTCGGCAACGGATATCAAGGGCGCTGACAATGCCCCTGTAACCATACAGGGAACCGAAGGCATGTTGGTTCACTTTGCCACATGCTGCAAACCGATCCCCGGGGATCCGGTTGTCGGGGTGATGGACTCCGGAACGGGCATGGTGATCCATTCAGACACCTGCTCTCGCCTGCCAGAAGATAATGAAGGTCGGTCCCGCCTGACCAATCTTACCTGGGCCAAGGATATTACCGATGAGTTCTCCGTAGAGTTACGCGTTGAACTTGAGCGCCAGCGCGGCGTGATTGCGGAAGTCGCCAACGCAGTAGCTATGGCGGATGGCAATATTGAGCGCATTAACGTGGACGAGCAGAACGCTCGCTTCGGCGTGGTCAGCCTGGTGGTTAAGGTACATGGCCGCAAGCACCTGGCCCGCGTAATGCGCAGGGTTCGTAACATCAAGGCCATCACGTCGATCAATCGTGTGAAATACTGAACCTGGCGCAGGTGTGTGGTTGACAGCTCCTGTGCCGAAGGGCGACGATTGGCGTTTTAGACGAGAGGAAATTGAACGGTATGACCAACAAATCTGTAATCCAGACTGAAAACGCACCTCAGGCAATTGGTACCTATTCTCAAGCTGTAAAGGCGGGTGACACGGTCTATATCTCTGGTCAGATTCCGCTGGTTCCCGAGACAATGGAAGTGGTGGCTGGGGATTTTGCAGCCAAAACCCGACAGGTGTTCGAAAACCTTAAAGCTGTATGTGAAGCGGCTGGCGGTGAGCTGAAGGATATCGTCAAAGTGAATATCTATGTGACTGACCTGGCGAACTTTGCCACGGTCAACGAAATTATGGCGACTTACTTTCCAGAGCCTTACCCGGCCCGGGCGGCCGTTGAGGTTTCAGCTCTGCCCAAGGGTGTTCCGGTAGAAATGGAAGCCGTGATGGTGCTGAGCTGATATTGCACAAAACGGTAAGACTCAGAACAAAGGCGGCCTAGGCCGCCTTTGTTCGTTAATGGGTCTGGCCTTTGTCAATCATTTCGCGGTAGCCGGCCCGGAAATCCGGATAGCGAAAGGTAAATCCGGTTTGCAGCAGCCGCTGATTGTTACAGCGCTTGCTGCCGGCCCTGCCGCCTTTTCTGGCCTCAGCTACCGGCTCAGCGCAGGGAACCTGCTGGCGAACCCAGTCAACCACTTCATCAAGGCGAACCGGCTCGCAGTCGCTGGCTACATAGCAGTTGTCCAGTGGCTTTCCTGAAAGCGCCAGCCCGTTGAGATAGGCCACGGTCGCTGCTGCGTCCTCCTCGTGAATGCGGTTGCTGAACGGCGCCGACTTCATTGGATTCATGCGGCCCTCAATAACCTCTTCCAGAAAACGCCGCCGCGAAGGTCCGTAAATCCCACTGAAGCGAACAATGGTTGCGGGGTGGTCGCTGTTTAGTGCCGTTTGCTCACCGGCAAGTATTTGCTGGCCCGTGACGCGGGAGGGGGAAGCCGGGCTGCTTTCATCTACCAGGCTGTCATCATTCTGGGCGTAAACGCTCGTGCTGCTGATAAAAAAGAGACGTTTCAGTGACTGGTCACCTAATGCCTCAAGCAGGTTGCTCAGGCCGTTAACATAAGCATCTTGATACCCCTGCTCGTCGTAACTGGAAGGAGTCAGGCAGTATATAATGCTATCCAGGTTCTCCGGCAGTTTGCCGGCGAGGGTTTCCGGGCGAGTCAGATCTGCACCAATACCCTCCACGCCTTCAGGTACTTTATCCGGATTGCGACGAAGTCCGTAAACCTGAGCGGACTCTTTCAATATACCGGCGATGGCGCCACCAAGTTTGCCGCAACCGGCAACAAGAATTCCCGGCATACTATTGCGTTCAGTGATTGCCATAGACAATATCAATCCTTATCCTTTAACCCATAAATAAGTGACATTTCGACCCGTATCTATTTGACCGGAGACCACCATGACTCTTACCGAGTTACGATACGTCGTTACGCTTGCCCGTGAAAGGCATTTTGGCAGGGCTGCCGAGCGCTGCCATGTCAGCCAGCCAACACTCAGCGTCGCGGTCAAAAAACTGGAAGACGAATTGGGCATTCCTCTGTTTGAGCGTAGCAAGAGCAGCATTCGCGTAACGGAAACCGGTCAGCGCATTGTCGAGCAGGCCCAGCGTGTTCTGGATCAGGTGGGCGTGATCCGCGATATGGCTCAGGATGGCAAAAGCCAGCTGAGCTCGCCGCTCAAGGTCGGGGCAATTTACACCATTGGGCCCTATCTGTTCCCGCACCTGTTGCCAGAGCTGCGCCGTGCGGCACCGGAAATGCCGCTGTACATCGAAGAAAACTACACGGCCAGTCTGCGCCAGAAGCTGCGCCAGTCTGAACTCGACGCCATTATCATTGCGCTGCCGTTTGAAGAAGCGGAAGTACTCACATTGCCACTATATGACGAGCCTTTTGTTGTGCTTCTGCCTGCGGACCACCCTCTGGCAAAAAAGGAACAGATCACCGGTAAAGAGCTCGCCCACGAGCAACTTCTCCTGCTTGGTCCCGGGCACTGCTTCCGGGATCAGGTGCTGGAATCCTGTCCGCCCCTGGTGGACGCAGTTACCCGCAGGGCCGATGTCGGGTCGCCTTCGCTGGTCACCGAGGGAAGTTCCTTGGAGACCATTCGTCATATGGTTGCGTCCGGTTTGGGAATTACGGTACTGCCGCTCTCTGCGGCCACCGTCATGCATTATCACAAAGATGTACTTGTAACCCGGCCTTTTGCTCCGCCTGTGCCTTTTCGCACTGTTGCGCTGGCCTGGCGGGTAACCTTTCCCCGGCCGAAAGCTATTGATATCCTCTCGCTTGCAGCCAGCCAGTGTCGTGTGATTGAGAAAGCGAAAGCGGACACTCCGGTTGCTGCCGAAACGGACTGACATCAGCCATGGCATCATTGGATGATATCCCGGTTACTGAGCTTAAGGGCGTAGGAAGCGCCCTGGCTGAGAAGCTTGCGCGGTTGGGTATCGCCTCGCTGCAGGATTTGCTGTTTCATCTCCCCCATCGTTATGAGGATCGCACGCGCATTGTCCCTATGGGCAGCCTGAGGATAGGCGATGTCGCCGTGGTTGAAGGCGAGGTTATGAAGGCGGATCTGATGATGGGGCGGCGCCGCAGCCTGCAGGTTACGCTGAAAGATAACAGCGGGTTTCTGGTAATGCGGTTTTTTCACTTCAATGCCGCCCAGAAAAACCAGCTGGCAGAAGGCGCCCGGGTTCGATGCTTCGGTGAAGTGCGCCCGGGCCGTGCCGGATACGAGTTTTACCATCCGGAATATCAGGTGAATCCGCCTCCTATGCCAACAGGCGAGCAGGCAGTTCTGACGCCAGTCTACCCGCTGACCGAAGGTGTTCAGCAGCCCCGTGTCAGAGGGCTGTGCCAGCAGGCTCTGGGATACCTTCAACGCCATCCGATTCGTGACTGGCTGCCCGCTGAACTGTTGGCTGGTTATCGGCTGCCTGGGATCAGCGAAGCTGTCCAGATGGTACATTCTCCGCCAGCCAATGCCCCGGTTGATCTGCTGATGGAGGGGCGTCATCCGGCACAGCAGCGGCTGGTTATGGAAGAGTTGCTCGCCCATCAGTTAAGTATGCTGCAGGTTCGCGCACAGATTCAGGCGCGCCAGGCCCTGCCTCTGCTGCCTGCAGGAAATCTGTCCGAACGTTTTCTCGAGGAGTTGCCGTTTTCACTGACGGGCGCTCAGCGTCACGTTGTGAGCGATATTCGGCAGGATCTTAGTCAGCCATTGCCCATGCTCCGGCTGGTTCAGGGCGATGTGGGTTCCGGCAAAACCGTGGTCGCTGCGCTGGCGGCGATCCAGGCCATAGGGGCGGGAGCTCAGGTGGCTCTTATGGCACCGACAGAAATACTCGCCGAGCAGCATTATCGGAATTTCTGTGGCTGGCTTGAGCCCCTGGGCATAAGGTTGGCCTGGTTGTCTGGCAAGGTAAAAGGAAAGGCGCGGAAAGAGGCGCTGGAAGCAGTTCAGACTGGAGCCGCCAGCGTGGTGATAGGCACTCATGCGCTGTTCCAGAATGATGTAGTGTTTCATCGCCTTGCCCTGGTTATTGTCGATGAGCAGCACCGGTTTGGCGTGCACCAGCGCCTGGCATTGCGTGAAAAAGGGGTAGGTGGCACTCTGGCGCCGCACCAGCTGATCATGACCGCCACGCCTATACCGCGCACTCTGGCCATGAGCGCCTATGCCGATCTTGATACTTCGGTAATTGACGAGTTGCCGCCGGGCCGAAAACCGATTGAGACCATCGTAATCCCGGACAGTCGCCGGGAAGATGTGATTGAGCGTGTGCGCAGCGCTTGTACAGAAGGGCGCCAGGCTTACTGGGTCTGTACCCTTATCGAAGAATCCGAAGTATTGCAGTGCCAGGCAGCAGAGGTGACTGCTCAGGAGCTGGAGGAGCGGTTACCGGGCCTGAAAACGGGGCTGGTACACGGACGTCTCAAATCGGCAGAAAAAATTGCGGTGATGGAGCGATTCAAGCAAGGAGAGCTGGACCTTCTGGTTGCCACAACCGTGATAGAAGTAGGTGTGGATGTTCCCAACGCCTCGCTGATTATTATTGAAAACCCCGAACGCCTGGGGCTTGCCCAACTTCATCAGTTGCGGGGCCGGGTGGGCCGGGGCGAGCAGGCGAGCTTCTGCGTACTCATGTATCATCCGCCTTTGTCTGCCAACGGCAAAGCGCGATTGCAGGCACTGCGTGACAGCCAGGATGGATTTGTTATTGCCGAGAGAGACCTCGAAATACGAGGGCCTGGTGAAGTGCTGGGCACCCGGCAGACTGGCATGATGCAGTTTCGGCTGGCAGACTTTGAGCGAGACAAAGGCTGGATTGAGCCGGTGCGCGAGATGGCACCAGGGCTTATGCGGCACCCTCAGCTGGTGCAGGCTCTGATCAGGCGCTGGCTGGGCGAAAAAATACGTTATGGCGATGTGTAAACTGGCTCTATATAAACGTTTATACTCAAACCATGCCCTATAATTATAATGAAGGGCCCCACGGCAGATTTGAAGGCCGGATGGCAAGCAGCAACACTGGGGAGAATATGATGGAATTACCTGTCACGGTTCAGCAAGCTCTGGGCGACGCAGCCAAGGGAGTGTCGCTGAGAGACGCACGCCAGGCTAACAGGCACGAGCTGTTGCGGATGGTGTTGCTCGAAGACGGGCAAGAGAACCTTCAAGCCATTTGTTGTAAAGAAGATCTGATTGATCTCGAGCGTTTGAACAAACAGCTGGGGCGAGATTTTCGTCTGATGAAGTCCCGCGAGCAGGTTCGCGTGAAAGAGCGCGCCGGGCTGAGGGAGCTTCCAGCACTGCCTTCGCTTACAGGTTGGCCCACCATAGTGGATCGCCGGGTGGATGATTTGCCCTCGGTAGCTTTGGAGTTGGGTGAGCAAAATCTGGCCATGGTGATGCCAGCCGAAGACTTTCGGGCGCTGACGGCAAACGCAGATCGTCGTTCATTCACGGTGGCATCGGAAAATATAGTGGTCAACCTGGATGACCCGGCCAATGACCGGAGTCAACTGAATTTCGCCATCAAAAAATTTACCAGCCTGCGCATTCAGCAGCGTCTGGAAGACACGTTGGAGCTCCCGCCGCTGCCGGAAACTGCACAGCGCATCATTCACTTGCGGGTGAACCCGAATGCTGTGATGGGAGACCTGGTGGACATTGTTGAGAGTGACCCCAGTCTGGCTGCTCAGGTTGTCAGCTGGGCATCGTCTTCCTTTTATGGGGCCGCCGGGCAAGTTCGCTCTGTGCACGATGCCGTATCAAGAGTGCTCGGGTTTGATATGGTCATGAATCTGGCCATGGGGCTGTCCCTTGGGCGTGCACTCAAGCAACCCCAGGATCATCCGGATGGGTATATGGGCTACTGGCAGCAGTCCATCTGGCAAGCGCAGTCGGCGGGAATTCTGGCGAGCATGATGCCCCGTGGTGAGCGCCCTGTGTTCGGGCTGGCCTACCTTGCCGGCCTGCTGCACAATTTTGGCTATCTTCTGCTGGCTCAGATTTTCCCTCCCCATTTCAAGTTGGTATGCCGCTCTCTGGAGGTGAACTCAGCTATCGATTCCTCAGTAACAGAGCACTATCTCCTGGGCATTACCCGTGAGCAGATTGCAGCCCAGCTCATGGAGAACTGGGGGATGCCGGATGAGGTCACACTGGCTCTCAGGTATCAGAAAAGCCCTGGTTATAAAGGCGCTAACAGCGTTTATGCCAGGCTTCTATGGTTGGGCAGGCAACTGTTGACGGCCAGAGGTGTAGCCTTGGGCGCCAGTGACATTGTCGGGCAGAATGTTTTTGACGAGCTGGGGCTGGATCGCAAGCAGGTAGAAGATCAGTTTGATGAGCTGGTAGCCAGCAAAGACAACATTATGGCTATGGCCGGCATGATGAACCAGTAACAAAAAAGCCGGCCCGGAAAGAGGCCGGCAAGGCTTCCGTTGATAGCAGAGTCGTCCGAACGTATCAGGAGAAACAACGCAGGACGGCAATCGATGCAAAAAAGCCCACCGTCCTGAATTCAATTTAGACAAGGTCTGCAAAAAGAAAAGGTAGTTGAGAGATACAGCTGAACCTGATTGCTGCGTCACTTTTTATACCTTGAGCAAGCTGATGATATTGAATGAATAAAATTATTTTCAGCAACTTTCCATGTTACAAAAAGAAACAAATATCAGTGTTGATCAGAACGGATGATTTCGGATGGCTGTCGCGGCACGGCGTATTTCATCAGCGTGGCGTTTTTCTACCGCAAACCGCTCCTTGTCCATTTTATCCACAAAACGCGCTTCCGTATCCTGACGTGCCTGATGAGTGGGCATATGGCGAAGCTGTTCATATACCTCCATAAACACCCGGAAGGGTGGCTTCTCCATTAGCTGGGGCTCGACATGGTCGAGCAGGCCCTTGATGCGCAGGCAGGCTTCCGAGTATTCGACCTGATCTTCCTCAATCGCCATAGCAATAACGTGGATACTGTCGATCATATCCTGACGCCGTTTCGCCTGGAAAGCCTCTGCCTTGTGCTGGCGCTTGCGGTTTTCCGATAACATAACCATTTGCCGCCGGATAAAAACCAGCAGCGCAATGATGGCGATAGCGCCGCCAGTAATGAGACTCAACTGTAGCCATTGAGGCATCCTGTTCTCCCTGTTTCGTTCAGGCCGATATACGTTGCTGTTTCGGCTGCCAGACTTTGACAGTTACAGCCTGACCATTCAATACGGATGTACCCGCTACTGGATCGGTATCCTGGTCACTCAATATATCGTTAATGCTCGCGCCGGCATGGTCTGAGGCCGTAGATTGCAGTGTACCGTCGCGGTCATGACCCCAGCCATGGGGTATGGAAACCACGCCTGGCATCATGTCTTCGGTGATTTCCACGGGCAAGACGACCTTGCGGCCACCGGCACTGATTTCTGCCTGACCGCCGCCCTCAAGGTTCAGACGATTCGCATCATGCGGGTGCACCAGCAGCGTGCAGCGGTCTTTGCCTTTCACCAGCCTCCGGCTGTTGTGCATCCAGGAGTTGTTGCTGCGCATATGGCGCCTGCCAATCAGCAACAGTTCGCCGGGCGAGTCTGGCGCAGACAGCTGCTGATGCAGGCGCTCCACGTCTTTCAGATAGCGCCGTGGGGCCAGGTTTATTTTTCCGTCCCGCGTGAACAGACGATTGGGCAGAGCTGGTCGCAGAGCCCCCAGGTCGATCCCGCTGGGGTTCTCCTTCAGTCGTTTGAGGGACAGCCCTTTTGGTAGTCCCTGCCATTGCGGATTGAGTGAGCTCAGTTTGGCGAGGCCGCGCAGTGGGTGGTGTTTCGGGAGCAAGCCCATAACCAGGCTTGTCGCTGGCTCCAGTATCTCGCGGGCTCGACCGGTATCGGTGCCATAGGGCCCAGTTCGCAGAAGCAGGTCAATGATCGGGTCAGGGCCTGCCTGCTTGAACGCCCGCCAGCCCAGTTCGGAACGGATTGGCAACTTTCCTCCTTTGCGCAGCTTCTCCAGCTTGTGCGCCAGCTCCAGAAGAATCTGCCAGTCATGCCGACTGTCGGGGCCGGCATCAAACAGTGCCTCGCTGTATTTGGATACGTTACGCACTGCCAACATGTTGAAAACGATATCGTAATGGCTGCGCTCAAGAGCTGCTGTCGGGGGCAGGATGATGTCTGCGTGGCGGGTGGTTTCGTTGATGTAGTAATCCACCGACACCATAAAATCCAGCCCGCTCAATGCCTCGTCCAGCCGGCGTCCATTGGGACTCGAAAGCACCGGGTTTCCCGCTACGGTCACAAAGGCACGGATTTGTCCCTCACCTGGAGTCAGTATTTCGTCCGCCATGGTGCTGGCAGGGTACTCACCGGCAAATTCCGGCAGCCCTTTTACGCGGCTGTGGCGCTTGCCGAAATGCCCTCGTTGCCCGGCCATAGCCCCCAGGGCGATCAGATCGATTGCAGGCTGCGTGAACATGACGCCCCCAACAGTGTCCAGCTTCCCAGTCAGGATGTTCAGGCAGTATGCCAGCCAGGTCGTGATACTGCCGAACGTCTGGGTGCTGGTACCCATGCGCGTGTAGAGTGCTGCCTTGGGGGTGTTTGCTAGCTGGTGCGTAAGGTCGCGTATAGTCTCAGCTGAAATGCCAGTGCGCTCAATAACGGCTTCGGGAGTGAAGGGAAGGGAGGACAGGCGTAAAAGATCCAGATCTTTGATCAGATGTTCCGCCGGCCCCGGGCTGATCAGCTTATCCATAAACAGGGTATTCACCATTGCCATCAGCAGAAACGCATCGGTACCGGGCCGAATAAAATGAAATTCCTCAGCCTGCTTCGCGGTTTCCGTGCGCCGTGGATCCACCACAATCATTTTTCCATTGCGCTGCTTGAGGGCTTTCAGCCGGCCACGGAAGTCCGGCACGGTCATCAGGCTGCCGTTGGATGCCATTGGATTGCCGCCTATACAGATAAACAGATCGGTATTGTCGATATCCGGAACAGGGAACAGAACCTGATGGCCGAACATCTCCAGGCTCGCAAGCATATGCGGAAGCTGGTCATTGGACGTTGCGGAGAAACGGTTCTGGGTGCCAACGGCATGCAGAAACGGCATGGTGGCGATTAACGAGCCGTGGTTGTGCACATTCGGGTTGCCCAGATACACCCCAACACTGTTGCGGCCGTGGGCGGTGCGGGTATCGTGGAGCTTTTCGGCGACCGTATCAAAAGCCTCGTCCCACTCGATCTCCTGCCATCCGGTAGACGTTTTGCGAACCGGCTTGCGCAAACGCTCAGGATCTTCATGAAGATCCTGCAGAGCGACGGCCTTGGGGCAAATGTGTCCATGACTCAACGGATCTTTCTCATCTCCGCGAATGGCTGCAATCCGGCCCCCTTTCACTTCGACGGCAACGCCGCACATGGCTTCGCATAAATGACAGGTGCGGTAATGGATGCCGTTGTCCATGAAAATCTCTCCTGATGTCTTTTGTTGCGACAGGTTGGGTTTCATTGTGCAACCAGATTAGCAGGAAAACGGTCGTGGTGGGAACTTATGGGGAGTGTTCTGGGTATAAAAAAGGCCAGTCCGGAGACTGGCCTGAAGAGTGCTGCAGTGGGCCTACCGCTCTGCGGGGAGATTTTTTACGAAGTTGAGGTAGGTTCCTCCAACTGGGATTTCCATATCTGGCGAACCCCGCAGGCAACTGCAGGGTTTGCCTACACTCATTGGGCTCAGCTGGCCATTGAAGCTTCATAATCGCGGATTATGCTGTAAAGCTGATCTTTCAGGCTCAGCCGCTTTTTCTTCTGCTCTTCCAGGTATTCATCTGAAGTGGTCTCGACACCCTGTTCAATGCGGTGCACCTCGTGATCAATGTCATGATAGGTTTCGAAAAGCTTCGCAAAATGCTGATCGGTCGTTTTCAGTTTATGGATGGCGTCTTTAGACTCTGGCAGTTCATGTAGAAGATCGTGTTTTTCGAGTGACATTCGTTAGTACTCCTGGGATAAGTGAGCGTATCGGTCAGTTTCATTTTAGGCTGTTTCGCATCGACATGCTTGATCTTCGTCAATGTGCCCGGAATTCAAGTGGGCTGGCTTGAATGGCATTTTTGAAATGGCATTTTTGAAGGGGGAGAGAGCTCTCCCCCTTGGTTTTCAGGTGCTCGGGGAAGCTTAGTTTTCCCGAGTCTCGATCTTGCCTTCTTTATCCGAGATGACAATCTCCACGCGGCGGTTCTGTTGCCGGCCAGCGGAGGTGTCATTACTGGAAACAGGATATTGCTCACCGTAGCCCCTGGTTTCTACCCTGCGGCGTTCAATGCCCTGGGAAACCAGTTCATCGCGGACCGCTTGGGCACGACGCTCGGACAGCATCTGATTATAGGATTCGGCACCGGTGCTGTCAGTATAGCCTTCCACCCGGACTCTACGATCCTCATACTCTCGCATGAACTTTGCAAGGCGGCCGATGGTCTGCTCCCCTGATAGTTTCAGATCGGCTTTATTGAGGTCGAAGAGGACATCACCCAGAGTCAGAACCATGCCACGGTCGGTTCGCTCAGCTTGCAGCTCCTCCATTCTCTTGCGCAGCATCTCGGCTTCTTTGCGTGCCCGCTCGGCTTCACTGGAACGCTGATCAAGCATCAACTCGCGACGGCGCTCTTCTGCAGAATCAATCTGATTCTGCAGCTTTGCGCGCTCGCCCTGCTCGCTGGCGATCTGCGCGTGGCGATTGGCCAGGTAAGCTGCATGCTCAATGCGAACTGTGTCCTTCCCGTCTTCCAGCAGGGACTCAGCGCGACTGAGCTCATCTCTTGCACTGCGAAGCTGGCGGTCGCCGCTGCGGGCGACATCCGGGTCGTCCTTGATTTTCGCGTAAGAGGCGCGGGCTTCATTCAGCATCGTGTTGTCTGGTGGTGTTGAAGCGCAGCCGGCAAGCATTACTGACAAGCCCATAGCCATGCCCAGTGTTATGTTGCTTTTTTTCATAACAGTCTCCTTTCCAGATTTGGCAATTACTGGTCTTGATTGATTTGCTTGCGCATCGACTCAATGTTCCGATTGATCTCCTCAACTGCCAGGCGCGCTTTTGCTGTATCAGCGCGCGCGCCCGCCAGCTGGGCATCGACGGAGGCCTGCTGAAGAAGGCGCTCGGCTGCAATAAACTTCTCCTGCTCAATCAGGTTTTTCGCGTCTGCTAACTTGTTCTGCGCATTATTCAGCAGCACCGGCTCAAACTCACGGGCATCCGCCGCGACGGCCTGTTGCAGGGAGGACTCAGCAGACTGAAGCTCCGAATCTGGCGGTTCGCCGGGACTGGCGCAGCCACCGATGGTAAGAGCGATGCCAGTAATACCAGCGGTGTATAACATCGACTTATGCTTATTCATGCACGATCTCCTTTCAGCGGTATAAGCTTTGCAAGAAAATGTTGTTTGCACGAAACAGTCCGAACGTCGGAGTTGACGGTCTCTTATGAACGGCGATGAGACGTACCGTAAAACTGCGGAGTGCCACGCGCACCTATAAAACAAGCATAGCAGGCAACTGGCAATCTACCATGACTGATTCGCAATAAACCCGGATGAGATGTCTGTGTAATACAGTGGTCCGGTTGTCTGAACGGCGTGTAAGCTTCTGAAATAATTCGAATAGATTCGTTAATAGCGCAGTGAACAAGCTGTCATAGGAGCGCGGAGTGATAATAAAAGGTGGGGCTATGTTGAGGCGCCAGAAGTAGCCGGTGAGGGGTTTTCGAGTAATGGTGGGCCCACCTGGACTCGAACCAGGGACCAAAGGATTATGAGTCCTCTGCTCTAACCAACTGAGCTATAGGCCCGTTCAGCGAACGCTGTCAGGAATGTGTTTCCTGTGAGGGAAACAAAGCGGGCGCCATTATACCGGGGAGGTGCGGCGCCCGCTACTGTTGTGAAGCTTATCCGTTGCCCTGATCGTCAATAAAGCCACGCAGGTGATCGGAGCGGGAAGGGTGGCGCAGTTTGCGCAAGGCCTTGGCTTCGATCTGACGGATGCGCTCGCGGGTTACGTCGAACTGCTTGCCGACTTCTTCCAGCGTGTGATCAGTGTTCATCTCGATACCAAAACGCATGCGCAGTACTTTGGATTCACGAGCAGTGAGACCGGAAAGTACAGAGCGAGTCGCTTCGCGCAGGCCTTCTGCTGTTGCAGAATCCACTGGCGAGAGCGCCTGGATATCTTCGATGAAGTCGCCCAGATGGCTGTCTTCGTCATCACCGATCGGCGTCTCCATGGAGATCGGCTCTTTGGCAATCTTCAGTACCTTACGAATCTTGTCTTCCGGCATTTCCATGCGTTCGCCCAGTTCTTCCGGAGTGGGTTCGCGGCCCATTTCCTGAAGCATCTGTCGGGAAATCCGGTTGAGCTTGTTGATGGTTTCAATCATGTGCACCGGAATACGAATGGTGCGCGCCTGATCCGCGATAGATCGGGTGATAGCCTGACGAATCCACCAAGTGGCATAAGTAGAGAACTTGTAGCCACGACGGTACTCAAACTTGTCGACTGCCTTCATCAGGCCGATGTTGCCTTCCTGAATCAGGTCGAGGAACTGCAGGCCGCGGTTGGTGTACTTCTTGGCAATGGAGATAACCAGTCGCAGGTTGGCCTCAACCATTTCTTTCTTGGCGCGACGGGCTCTTGCCTCACCAATGGATACGCGGCGGTTGATTTCCTTGATGTCGACAACAGCCAGGTCCACTTCGGTCTGCACATTTTGTATGCGCTTCTGAAGCCGGATGATTTCGTCAATACGCTCGCCCATCGCCGCGGCATAGGGCTTTTTGCTCTTGATAATCTTGTCAGCCCAGTCCTGATTTGCTTCATTGCCAGGGAAGGATTTGATGAAATCCTTGCGTGGCATCTTGCAGTCACGGACACAGATCTGAAGTATCGCACGCTCATTCTGACGCACGAGGTCGTTGGTGGAGCGCACCACGTTGACCAGTTCATCGAAAGCTTTGTTGTTTAACTTGAACGGCGCAAAAACCTTGCCCAGTTCGTTAAGCGCGGCTTGGGTTTTCTT
Organism: Marinobacter antarcticus; assembly: GCF_900142385.1. Lineage (NCBI taxonomy): Bacteria > Pseudomonadati > Pseudomonadota > Gammaproteobacteria > Pseudomonadales > Marinobacteraceae > Marinobacter > Marinobacter antarcticus. The sequence goes on along the minus strand of NZ_FRAQ01000001.1, from coordinate 37,383 downwards.
GTCAGCGCGGCCATGCTTAGCCAATAACTCTTCTGCGACTGACAGTTTTTCCCTGAGAAGCTCGAAGCGCAGGCGGGTCTCTTCGGGATCTGGTCCGCTCTCGGGCTCTTCTTCCTCTTCGTCTGAATCGTCTTCAGATTTGCTGTCGTCTGCTACCTCGGGCTTGGCGGGCTCTTCCGGCATGAACGGTTCAGCGCCGTCGGGGTCGAGGAAACCGGTTACGATGTCGGTGATGCGGCCTTCGTTCTCGATGATGCGATCGTAGGCCTGGATGACAGTTCCTGCGGTGCCAGGAAAGTGCGCAACCGCAGCCATGACATCCCGGATGCCTTCTTCAATGCGCTTGGCGATAACAATTTCGCCTTCGCGGGTCAGCAGCTCCACGGTACCCATTTCACGCATGTACATGCGCACCGGGTCGGTGGTGCGGCCGGCGTCGGATTCCACGGCGGCGAGAGCGGCAGCAGCTTCAGCGGCAGCGGCTTCGTCGGCGGTGGAGTCACCGTCGGTCATCAGGAGAGTATCGGCATCCGGTGCCACTTCAGACACCTGAATACCCATATCGTTGATCATGCGAATGATGTCTTCGACCTGATCCGGGTCGGCAATGTCTTCCGGGAGGTGGTCGTTCACCTCGGCGTAAGTCAGGTAGCCTTGTTCCTTGCCTCGTGCGATGAGGTCTTTCAAACGTGATTTCTGCGAATTGCCTGACATAGACACCCTGTGAACTCGCTTAAATAAAGAGAAAATGAAACAGCCATTATAGCTGTCGCTCTAATGCTCTGCCACCGAATGGTTAGATGGTGATCAGTGCGCCAAGTTTCAAGTGCTGTTAATCCGGGGTTCCCCCGCTCAGCTCTCGCAGCTCTTGCCGTTCCTCGGCGGAAAGGTTTGCGAAATTGCGTAATAGTGTAGCCAGCTTTTGCTGCCTTGATGCTTCTTCATTCGGGCTCAGCATCTCTCTTGCGGCGGCCAGAGTGCTTTCCCGTGCCGGGATGTGCTCAATGCCGTCAAACAGATGGTAGAACCGCTCTCGTGCCTGGCTGTCCAGAGCCAGTGTTGTTATCAGTACTTTCCGATTCCGGATTTCATGTTCCAGAATAAAACCTGCAAAACTTCGGGCCTGGTTGTACTGGCGGGAATGTCGGGCCAGTTCGGTGACCTCGCTTGCCATATCCGGCGCCTCTAGCAGTGCCAGGCACAGAATGCTGTCTTTGCTCAGCTTTACGTCGATACGTTCTTCGGTGACGCGATCCCGCCGCTCACCTTTCCATTTGCCCCATTGTTGGGGTTGCCGCTTCTGCCACTGATTGCGCCCCCCGCAAAGGCGCAGCATTTCGTGCCACATGGCATCCCGCAGGGTGCTTCTGGGCATCTTGTTCAATAGCGGCTCGGTTCTGGCTCTGAGCTCGCCACGATGTTCTGGCAGCTGCAGATCCAGGCCCTCGCTCTGGCGGTCAAACAGGCGCCGGGAGAACGGGGTGGCGCCATCAATGCGTTTCTGAAACGCTTCGGAGCCTTCCTTGCGTATCAGCGTATCCGGATCTTCGCCCTCCGGAAGCATCAGAAACTGCAGGTGCAGCCCGTCTGCCATCAGCTCAAGAGCATTATCCATAGCCCGGTCAGCCGCTTTTAACCCGGCTTGGTCGCCGTCAAAGCAGAACACTACATGCCGTACCTGTCTTAGCAGTGCGGTCAGGCTGTCCTGATTTGTTGCTGTGCCAAGGGTCGCGACGGCGTAATCAATGCCGTGTTGCGCCAGGGCAATTACGTCCATGTAGCCTTCTACTACGAGCAGCTTGTCGAGCTGTTTCAGTGCCTGTTTTGCTTCAAACAGACCGTATATTTCCCGGCTTTTATGGAATACATCCGACTCGGGGGAGTTGATGTACTTGGCTTTGTCATCACCAAGTGTGCGCCCGCCAAAGGCTATGGTTTTTCCCCGGCTGTTACGGATAGGGAACATCACCCGGTTGCGAAAAAGATCCCGCGGCCGGCCATATTTGTCAGAGATTGTGCCGGTCTCGATCAGCGGCCCCTGCAAATCTTTGTTTGCAGCATCGAACAATGAGGTGTCAGCCGCTGGCGCATACCCCACCTGGTACCGCTGGATAACACTGTCGTCGAGCCCCCGTTGTTTCAGGTAGTCGCGGGCGTAGGTGCCTTGCTGGCCAAGAAGCGCTGACTGGTAAAAGCGGCCGGCGAAGTCCAGCGCGTCGGTCAGCGTTCGCGCCTGCTGGATTTCCTGCTTGGCGGCCTGGTCGTATGGCACTTCCAGCCCGGCTCGGCGTGCCAGTTCTTCAACAGCCTCGGTAAAGCCCAGACCCTCAAACTCACGCACGAAGCTAATAGCGTCACCGTGAGCACCGCATCCAAAACAATGATAAAAACCTTTATCCGGCCTTACGTTAAATGACGGCGTTTTTTCATCGTGAAACGGGCAGCATGCCTTGTAATTGGCGCCGGCCTTTTTGAGTGTAATTCGCGAGCCGATCAGCTCTGCCAGATCTACCCGGTCGAGCAGGTCTTCAACAAAGCGTTGGGGGATCAGTCCGCTCATAGTGGCTCCACATCAGGCCGGCTACATACTAGGGCCAATAGCCAAAAATGCCGCCGAAGCCAGGCCCCGGCGGCATTTTATGGTCGCTCTGTGCAGCCTGTGGCTGTACAGGCAATCAGTGCTTTGCAGTCAAGCGGCGTCTGCAGTAACTCAGTACAGGCGCTCGAACTTGCGCTGTTCCCGCTGAAGCTTCTTGAGATGGCGCTTAACTGCAGCGGCTGCTTTGCGCTTACGGACGGAAGTCGGCTTTTCATAGTGCTCACGACGACGTACTTCTGAGAGTACACCCGCTTTTTCGCAAGAACGCTTGAAGCGACGAAGTGCTACGTCAAACGGTTCATTCTCTTTCACTTTAACAGCTGGCATTCGGCAATCACCTACCTGATAGATTCGGTTTCATTTAGATGCGCGTCTGGCAGTGCCAGACTGGCTCGATCCCTGGTCTGATTGGCTAAAACTCGACCAGTTCGTAATTTAGGGCGGCAATGATAGCGCCTGGGTCGTGGCAAGGTCAATGTTTGTTGGATGAAACTGCCAGTGAGTTTCGGGTTTCTGCTAAAATGCGCATCGTTTATCCATTTACGCCAACCAATGTGGCCAGATTATATGCTGATCCTGGGTATTGAGACTTCCTGTGATGAAACCGGCGTCGCCTTGTTTGACACTGACAGGGGGCTGTTGAGCCACGCACTGTTCAGCCAGGTTGACATGCACGCCGATTATGGCGGTGTGGTGCCGGAACTGGCATCCCGTGATCATGTTCGCAAGCTGCTGCCCCTGTGCGATCAGGTGCTCTCAGACGCTGGCCGGGCTCGCAAGGACATTGAGGGTATTGCTTACACTGCGGGCCCGGGTCTGATCGGGGCTCTTATGGTGGGTGGTTCGGTTGCACACGCATTGGGCTTTGCCCTTGGCATACCGGTGCTTGGCGTGCACCACATGGAAGGCCACCTGCTGGCGCCCATGCTGGAAGATAATCCACCGGCATTTCCGTTTGTGGCCCTGTTGGTTTCAGGTGGCCATACACAACTGGTGCGTGTGGATGGCATCGGCGAGTACCAAATGCTCGGTGAGTCCGTAGATGATGCCGCCGGTGAGGCGTTCGACAAAACCGCCAAAATGCTTGGGCTGGACTATCCCGGCGGCCCCCGGGTCGCCGCGCTGGCAGAAAAGGGCGTGCCGGGTCGATACCGGTTTCCTCGGCCGATGACCGACCGGCCTGGCCTGGATTTCAGCTTCAGTGGTCTGAAAACCTATACTCTCAATACGGTCAATGCAGAAAAAAAATCAGCCGAGGGGCTGAGCCATCAGGTGCGCGCTGATATCGCCCTGGCCTTTGAAACGGCTGCGGTGGAAACTCTGGTGATCAAATGCCGGCGGGCACTCGAGCAAACAGGCTGTGATCGCTTGGTGATTGCCGGAGGGGTGAGTGCCAACAAGAGGTTGCGTGCAGGCCTTGAAAAGATGGCTGCAAAGCTTCGGGCTCAGGTGTTTTATGCCCGCCCGGAGTTTTGTACGGATAATGGAGCGATGATCGCATACGCCGGTGCCCAGCGCATGAAAGCGGGCCAGCGTGATGGCGAGCGGATTGTGGCAGTGCCCAGGTGGCCTATGAATACGCTACCACCTCTCACGGAGGTGCGGGTTACGGGCCTTGTTGACTGATCTGCGGCGCGGCTAGAAGCCGATTTCCCGCCCTTGGGCGAGCCGTATCAGATTGTTGCGGTGGCGGACGACAATCAGGATCGCCAGCAAGCCAAACATGGGAAGGTTTTCCGGTTCAATAAGCGCGCTGATGGCCGGCCCACTGGTGATAGCTATCACCGATGCCAGTGCGGAGATCCGCCAGCGCCATAGCACCAGCAGCCACAGAGCGGCCATAGCGAGCGTGGTAACCGGTGCCAGCGCAAGGCCTGCACCCAGAGCGGTTGCAACGCCTTTGCCTCCTTTGAATCGATAAAATGCCGGAATCATATGCCCGGTAACGGCGCACAATGCAACCATTGCCTGAGTCAGGGCCGATAGACCTGCGTTGTGTGCGAGCCAGACGGGCAGCCAGCCCTTTGCCGCATCCAGAGCCAGGGTGATCAGCGCAGGGAGCCAGCCGCCGGTTCGGTAAACGTTAGTTGCACCTGGATTTCCTGAGCCCTGTGCCCGAGGGTCGGGCAGCCCCCAAAGCCGGCAAACCGGTAATGCAAACAGCACCGAGCCGGCCAGATAGGCGGCCATACACAACAGAACAGTTACTACCGGGTCACTCAGGGCCATTTTGCGAGCTCGGAGACAAAGACGTTCAAGGTAATGTGTGCGAAAATACCGGCCCTCAATTTGCAGGCCGGTGTGGTTACAGTATCCGCAGTCTGTACGTTATTCAATCAGCAGTGTGTGGGATCGTCCCGGGAGCCCCCTTGGCAGACAGCGTATTGATCGAAGGCCTGGTTGTAGAGACCGTGGTGGGTGTATACGACTGGGAGCGTGAAGTAACCCAGGAACTGGTTGTGGATCTGGATATGGCCTGGGATAACCGCGCTCCCGGCGCATCTGATGATGTGGCGGATGCTCTTGATTACGCATTGGTCAGTGAGCGCATAGGGCAGTGCCTGAAAGAGCTCAGGCCAAAGCTGCTTGAGCACGGCGCGGAGGTCCTTGCGGAAGTTCTGCAACGGGAGTTTGCTGTTGGCTGGCTCCGGCTTACGTTGCGCAAGCCCGGAGCCGTTCCCACGGCCCGGTCTGTGGGTGTCTGCATTGAAAGGGGAGTTCGGTAATGGCTGATCAGATTCCGGTTTATATCAGCATTGGCAGTAATATCGACAGGGAGCGTTATGTGCGTGCGTCTCTCGATGCGTTGGCAGGCTGGTTTGGTGAGCTGGATATTTCCCCGGTTTATGAAAGTGAAGCCGTAGGATTTGATGGCTCTCCATTTCTGAATCTGGTTGTGGGGGTTAAGACCAATCTTTCTGTGGGCGAGCTTTCCCGGCACTTCAAGCAACTGGAAGCAGAAAACGGCCGGCGCCGGGAGGCCCCGAAATTCAGCGCAAGAACGCTGGATCTCGATATTCTGACTTACGGAGAGGCGGTAGGCCGGATGGACGGTGTGGAATTGCCCAGAGGCGAGATTCTCAAGAACGCTTTTGTGCTTCGCCCGCTGGCAGATATTGCGCCGGCAGTGAAGCATCCGGTGTGCCGGAAGAGTTACCTGGAGCTCTGGCAGGCGTACAACACCGGCCAGAAACTGTGGCCGGTGGATTTTAGCTGGCAGGGGCGAGTAATTTCAAAGGCGGTTTGCTGAGCGGAACAGCTCAATCAGATTATCCGTAGCGCTGTCACTTGCTTCGTCCGTTTTGTCCGACTCCAGCAGCCGGGGCAGAATGGTTTCGCCCAACTTTTTACCTAGTTCAACGCCCCATTGGTCAAACGAATCGATGTCCCAGATAACGCCTTGTACAAAGGTACGGTGTTCGTAAAGAGCGATGAGCGCACCGAGGGTTTCCGGTGTCAGCTTTTTCATCATTAGCGTGTTGCTGGGCTGATTCCCGAGGATCACCTTGTGCGGCGCCAGTCGTTCAATTTCCTTTTCGGTCATGCCGCTGGATGCCAGCTCTGCTCTGGCGTCTTCCAGTGTCTTTCCTGCCATCATCGCGCGGGACTGGCCCAGGCAGTTGGCAAAAAGATCGGCGTGGTGTGTCGCGACCGGGTTATGGGTTTGCAGGGGGATGATGAAGTCCGCTGGAATCAACCGGGTGCCCTGGTGAATCAGCTGATGGTATGCATGTTGGCCATTGGCACCGACCCCGCCCCAGATCACGGGCCCTGAATGGTATTTCAGGGCTTCCCCGTGCTGAGTGACCCGTTTACCGCTGCTTTCCATATCCAGTTGCTGCAGATGGTCCGGCAAGCTGCGGAGGTAGTGGTCGTAAGGCAGTATGGCGTAGGTTTCAGCGCCCCAGAAATTGTTGTACCAGATGCCAAGCATGGCCATGACAACAGGCAGGTTCTTTTCCAGAGGTGCATCGCGGAAGTGGGTGTCCATGGCGTGGGCTCCGGCGAGCAGTGCCCGGAAGTTGTTCATGCCGATCATCAGTGCGACAGGCAGCCCGATAGCTGACCAGAGAGAATATCGCCCGCCTACCCAGTCCCACATCGGGAATACATTGCCGGGATCAATGCCAAATTTTTGCGCGGCAGCCTTATTGGCAGTGACGGCCATAAAGTGACTGGCAACAGCTTGCTCATTGCCGCTGCGCTCAATGAACCATTCTCGGGCGACTTTGCTGTTTTCCAGGGTTTCCCGCGTGGCAAAGGATTTTGACTGAACCAGGAACAGTGTGGTTTCAGGATTTACTCTTGCCAGAGTTTCGCAGATTTCTGTGCCATCAATGTTGGCCACATAGTGACATCGAAGGTCCGAAGCCCGATACGGCTGCAGTGCTTCGGTCACCAGTTTGGGGCCCAGAAATGAACCGCCGATGCCAATGCTGACCACGTCGGTAAACGCCTTGCCGGTATAACCTGTACGTGACTGGCTCAGCACCTCCTGCACAAAAGTGTCCATGCGGGCCAGCGTTGCGCTTACTTCCGCGATCACATCCTGACCATTGATCACAATGGTCTCAGTCCCAGGGTTACGCAGCGCCGTGTGCAGTGCTGGGCGGCCTTCGGTAACGTTTACCTTTTCGCCGCGAAACAGAGCCGCTCTGTGGTCTTCCAGCTTGCGACTCCGAGCCAGGGCCATCAACGCCTCAAGCACATCATCCGTAAGCCGGTTTCTGGAGAAGTCCAGCGACAAGCCGGCACCGTCAATGAAATAACGCTTTGCTCGTTCCGGGTCGCCCTCAAAGAGATCCTTCATGGGGCGGCTTTGCAGGCGTTCCCGGCAGGCCGTCAGTCTTTGCCATTCGGGTGTTGAAGTCAGTGCGGTGTGTGGCGTGGTCATCAGAGAGTCCTTTCCTGGTGAATTAGCGTAAGGTCTCAGCGCGTTACTGAGACATTATCAATCAGCCGCGTGGTGCCCAGGAAAGCGGCAACCAGCAGCGTAACGTCTCTGTCTTCCGGTGCGGCAGGTTTCAGGGTGTGGCTGTTTGCAATGTTGAAGTAATCCAGACGCAGCCCGGCTTCGCGCAGGCTGTCACCGGCTTCCTGTGCAAGCACCTGAAAATCATTGTGACCATCGGCAATCTTGGCTGCAACGGCTTCCAGAATCCTGAAGATGATGGGGGCGATCTTTCGCTCCTCCTCAGAAAGGTAGGTGTTGCGGGAGCTTTTGGCCAAACCGTCTTTTTCCCGTACGGTTGGAGCGCCAATCACCTCAACCGGCATCATCAGATCCCGCGTCATCTTGCGGATGACTGCCAGTTGCTGGAAGTCCTTTTCACCGAACACTGCGAAGTCGGGCTGGATCATGTTGAACAGCACGGAAACCACCGTCGCAACCCCTTCAAAATGTCCCGGGCGGCTTGCGCCACAGTGGCCGTCACTGACCTCCGGCACTACAATCCGGGTGTGCCGGGCAAGGCCGTCCGGATAGACTTCCTCGGCCGAAGGTGCAAATACCAGCGTGTTTCCCGCAGCGCTGAGTTTGTCCTGATCTTCAATCAGGGTGCGGGGGTAGGTATCGAGATCCTCGTTGGCACCGAACTGCATCGGATTGACGAAAATACTGGTAACCACAATGTCTGCTGCTTCCGCAGCTTTGCGAACCAGTGAAATATGCCCCTCATGCAGATTCCCCATGGTCGGTACCAGACCAACGGTTTTTTGCTGCTGGCGGTAACCGCGGAGAATGGCACGCAGCTCTTTCAGTGAATGGACGGTTCTCATGCCTTGAACGTATGCTCCTCGGCCGGGAATGTGCGCTCACGCACTGCTTTTGCGTAGGCGGCAATGGCTTCCTGAATGGAGTCGGTCTCTGCCAGGAAGTTTTTCACGAAACGTGGTTTACGGCCTGTGGTAATGCCCAGCATGTCGTGTAATACCAGAATCTGTCCATCCGTATCGGCGCCTGCCCCAATTCCGATAACAGGCGCTTTGACTGCCTGGGCAATTCGGGCGGCCAGCGGCGCGGGAACGCATTCCAGCAGAATAACATCAGCACCAGCGGCTTCCAGTTCGCAGGCGTGTTGTATCATTGTGTCCGCCGATTTTTCATCGCGGCCCTGAACTTTGTAACCGCCAAACTTGTTGACGAACTGTGGCGTCAGGCCCAGGTGGGCGCATACTGGCACAGCCCGCTCGGCAAGCGCGGTGATGGTGTCTTTCATCCAGTCTGTGCCTTCCAGCTTCACCATATGAGCGCCTGCCCGCATGAGTTCTGCGGCGTTCTCCAGAGCCGCATCCACCGTGCCGTAACTCATGAAAGGCATGTCTGCCATGATCAGCGAGCCGCGATTGCCCTTGGCAACACAGCCGACGTGGTACACGATCTGATCCATGGTTACCGGCAGGGTACTATCGTGGCCCTGAAGAACCATGCCCAACGAGTCGCCAATCAGAATAACGTCTACGCCAGCTTCGCTGACTACCTGCGCAAAGGTGGCGTCGTAGGAGGTGAGGGCAGAGAAGGCTTCGCCCTTTTGTTTGTATTCCCGCAGGGTATTGATGGTAACAGCCATAAAATCCTTGCCTTTTGGGTAGGTGGGCCAAGACCGTGCCGGGATGGCCGGCGTTCACTTGCTAAGAGTAATCCGGAGGTGGAAGTTTGCGCAACCGGTTGTCTGGGCATTGTGCCCTCAGGGTAGCGATTGCGATACCTTCTGGCAGTGTCAGGTCAGATTTCAGGTCCAGCAGCGGCTGAAGGACAAAATCCCGGTTCGGGAGCTCCCGGTGGGGAACAGTAAGCCGATCGTCGTTCAGCTCCAGATTGCCGAACACCAGCAGATCAAGATCCAGAGTGCGAGGGCCCCAGTGCCTGAGCCGTTCGCGCCCATGAGCCTGTTCGATGGTCTGAAGCTGATCGAGCAGAGTGTGCGGGTCAAGCCCGGTGCTGAGCCACACCGCACCGTTCACAAAGTCTGGCTGATCCTGTGGGCCAACCGGGCTGCTGGCGTAAAAAGGCGACTGCGCAATAAGTTTTGTGTCGGGTAACGCGGCCAACTCAGCTACAGCCCTTGCCAGCTGGGCTGCGGGTTCTTGCAGGTTGCTGCCCAGACCAATGAAGGCGTCGGTTTTCATTAGGGTGCTGGCCGTTTTACCGGTTTGCGGCGACGGCGCTTTTTCGGTGCGTCGCTGCTGAGCTCTGAAAGCATGCGTTCCTGCCCGCGCTCATCCAGGCGCTGAAACTCAGTCCACCAGTCGCCCAGCCCAGGTTCGATTTCATCGCAGGCTTCCCGGACCAGCAGGAAATCGTAGGCTGCACGAAACCTTGGGTGGCTCATGGTTACAAAGGCCCGTTTGCCCTGACGACGGGGCAGGCGCATCTGAAGCTCCCAGATTTCTTTCATGGGGCCTGAGAATCGCTTGGGTATCGAGGTTGCCTGTACCTGGCGACCAATGACTTTTCCGATAGCGCCGTGAAGTGCTGGCTGTACCGGGTCGCCGTTATCCTGGCGGTGGTTCCATTCTCTTTGCAGCGCAGGCCAGAGCATGGCGGCAAACAGGAAGTAAGGCGTAACGGACTTTCCTTGCGCGATACGGGCATCGGTGTTGCGCAATGCCTGACGAATCAGTTCGTCCGGCTCTCCAGCCTCAATGGCTTTGGCGGTTTCCGGGAATAATGGCGCCAGAAGATCGTAGCGGGTGAGAAGGTCATAGGTGGCTTCACCGTGCCCGGCGGAAAACAATTTCAGTACTTCTTCAAACAGGCGAGCCGCTGGGACGTGAGCCAGCAACGGAGCCAGCCTCCGGATGGGGGCTTCGGTTTCTGGCTCTATATCAAAGCCAAGCTTGGCGGCAAAGCGAATGGCGCGAAGCATGCGAACCGGATCTTCCCGGTAGCGAGTTTCCGGGTCCCCGATCAGACGGAGTTGCTGGTTGCGGAGGTCTTCAATGCCGTTGGCAAAATCAATAACGGTAAAATCGCGGATGCAGTAGTACAGAGCGTTGACCGTAAAATCCCGGCGCAGCGCATCTTCTTCCTGGTTGCCGTAAACGTTGTCTCGCAGCAGCCGGCCATGCTCGCTGGTTTTCCGGTCATCGTCGGTGCCGTTGTCGTCGGCTTCGCCGGCGTTTCCGCGGAAAGTTGTTACTTCAATGACTTCGCGCCCGAACACCACGTGCACAATCCTGAACCGCCGCCCTATAAGGCGAGAGTTGCGGAACAGATCGTGTACCTCTTCCGGCGTGGCGTTGGTGGCAATGTCAAAATCCTTGGGTTGCTGTCCCAGAAGGATGTCGCGTACACCGCCGCCTACAAGGTAAGCCTGATAGCCGGACTTGTTGAGCCGGCTGAGAACTTTCTTGGCAGGCTCGCTGATAGCAGAGCGTGAGACGTTGTGCTGGTCTCTGCCGATTTCCCGTCGCTGGTAGGCCCGTGCCCTTTTTTTCCCGTTTCCGGGGATGAAAGAGCGGAGCTTATCGACAGATTGCTCGAAGATGGAGGAGAGTGTTTTTGGCATCGAAATCCGTGGTTGCGTTGAGCAAAAACCGAGAGTTTAACGGTTTGTGCAGGATTTGCACACGTTTGCCTCGGAATCTTGTGAACCCCAGATAATCAAAAGGCGGATTCACTTTCGCGAATCCGCCTTCAAAACGTTGACGATCTACATTGTTTTTGTTTTTTTACCGGGATTTTTCTTCGTTTTTGTACCCCACTGTATATCCCCAAAACCGGGGCTTCTCAGTAGTGCAAACGGAAAGCTTTGAACACAATGAGCAGTCAAAGACGACGAACAAGTTATTGGTAGGTGCTGCGTCACCTCAGGGTGATTCTTCTCTGCATCTCTACAACTCGCACGTGCCAAGGGACTACCAAAAAAACAAAGTACCCAAAACACTCAATTCGCTCACGTTCTATTTTTGTTTTTGTTGCTGAACGTATTCCCGCAGCTTTTTGTTTTTGTTGAAGCGCTGCTTTGTCACTCTTGTTTTTGTTGTTGTGCGCTTAATAGTGTGCAGTTGGTGTGCCAGTTTTTGAAAGCTGTTTATTAACAGGGGGTTAGTTTTTTTTGGTGTGTAAGTGTTACCCCGTATCTTATATAAGTGTTACCCATGACGAGTGCTTTTCCTGTGGAGTGTTACCAAGGGGAACATGCGGTAACAACTGAGTAAGGGTTCACCCTTTTAGGGCCAGGGCGAATTGGCCTGAATCTTAGAAGTTAGTTTCCTGAGGTTTTCTTCCGGGGGATGCCGAGCCTCTGCCTGCGCTCCCATAGGGATTTCCGGCTGATGCCCAGTTTCTGGGCAAGTTCGGTCTCGCTCATGCGATCCTGATTTTCCAGCACAAAGTGCTGGAAGTAGTCTTCCAGAGAAAGGTCGTTGGTGTTGTCCCCGCCACGGGTGCGGGGCTGCTCGTTATTGCCTTCCACCAGCGTTTCAGGGATGTACTCGTCACCACCCTCGCTGTCGAGGTCCAGTAGCGAGGGTGTGATGATGTCTCCGTCGCACAGGATACTGGCCCGTTCAATAGCATTTTCCAACTCCCGCACGTTGCCTGGCCAGCGATATCGCTCAAGCACACGCATTGCTTCGGGGCTAAGATTCAGGTTGGGCTTGCCCACTTTATCTCCCTGGGAGGCAAGAAAGCGCTGGGCAAGCCCGAGGATATCGCTTTGGCGTTCGCGCAGAGGTGGAATCCGTATCTGCATCACGTTCAGACGATAGTACAGATCTTCCCGGAACCCGCCGGTACGGGTCATTGCTTTAAGGTTGCGATGGGTCGCGGCGATCATTCGTACGTTGACCTTCCGGCTCTGGGTTGAGCCCACTTTGCGGATTTCGCTTTCCTGGAGCACACGCAGCAGGCGCGCTTGCGCTTCGGCTGGCAGTTCGCCGATCTCGTCCAGAAACAGGCTGCCACCATCAGCGGCTTCAATCAGGCCGGTTCTGGCCGACACCGCACCGGTGAATGCGCCTTTTTCGTGTCCGAACAGTTCCGATTCAATAAGGCTTTCCGGAATGGCCGCGCAGTTTACCGAGATCAGCGGCTTTGTGGCGCGTGGGCTTAAAAGATGCAGCGCCCGGGCAACCAGCTCTTTACCGGTGCCTGATTCGCCCTGCACAAGCACGGTTGCCTCTGTCGGTGCTACTTTGCGTATAAGTGTGAAAACCCGCTGCATGGGCTCGCACTGGCCGTACATGATGTTGGCAGGATCATCGTTTTCTGACGGTGCAGCGGTGTCACTCTGACGTTCCGGGGCCGACGCCATTGTGCGCGCGAGAATGCTCGCCACGGCTGCCAGCATTTCATCGTGATCAAAAGGCTTGGCGATGTACTCCACCGCACCCATTTTCATGGAGTCCACTGCGGAGCGCAGGCTGGCGTAACTGGTCATGATCAGTACTGGTGTGTTCGGTGCCCGGTTGATCAGTTCCGTGCCGGCGGCACCGGGTAGGCGCAGATCTGAAATGATCAGGTCGAACTGGTCAGGATCGTGTTCCTGCTCCGCTTCTTCCACAGAACCGACATCTTCAACGTCATAGCCAGCGTGCAGCAGCAGCTTGCGGACGGCGGAGCGAATAATGTCTTCATCTTCCACGATCAGAATACGGGGCATGGCAGTTTCAGAACCTTTTATTCGGACGGATGGGGGGAGTTGTCTGTCTCCGGCTCATAAGCTGGCAGTTTCAGTCGTACGCAGGTGCCTAGCCCGGTTGCCGGGTTGGCAGGGCTTTTAACCTGAATATTGCCGTAGTGTTCTTCAATAATGCTGTATACCAGCGACAAGCCCAGTCCCGTTCCCTTGTTGGTTGCTTTCGTGGTGTAGAAGGGTTCAAAGACATGGTCAAGCTGGTCTAAAGGTATTCCCGAACCCTGGTCAACGACTTCGATGATAGCTGAGTAGCCGTCATCCTTGCCAGCGACCCGGATTGAACCGCCCTCAGGTGACGCGTCCCGGGCGTTAGCGAGAAGGTTCACAAAAACCTGCAAAAGCCGTTGCTCGTCACCCAATATCTGGAGTGTTTCCGGACAGTCGTTGATGTAATGAATTCCAAGCCCTTTGTCACTCAGGGACAACAGGCTGATGGATTCGTCTACGCAGCGGCGGATGCTCACGGGCTCATATCGGTTTGCCTGAGCATGGTTACCTGTACGCGCGAAGTTCATCAATGATTGCAAAATGGCTGATATGCGCCGGGTCTGCTGTTGAATCTGGCTTGCAGTATCGAGAATGTCCGGGTTATCGGTTTCCAGTTTTAGATTCTGTGCCAGAGAAGAAATGCCAGTCACCGGGTTGCCGATTTCGTGTGCTACGCCTGCTGCCAAGCGCCCAACCGATGCCAAGCGCTCGCTGTGCATCAGTTCATCCTCCAGCAGCCGGATTTCGGTCTGGTCTTCCACCAGGATGACGCTGCCACCATCCGGGTGGTCCGGGCCGCTGAGAGCAGCCTTGTGCAGGTTCAGCCAGTGGGGCCTCCCTTTGAGATCGAGCCGGTGCTTGTAACGATGCAGATCTTCTCCGCTGTTGAAATCATCCAGCAGGTGGTGCCAGTGGTCTGGCAGGGCCATCAGCCGTGCGCCCACAACATCGTCGGCGGTGATTCCCGTCAGTGTTTCAATGGCATGGTTCCACATGAGGATTTCACCATCCTCGCCCACTGAACAAGCCGGAATTGGCAAGTTTTGCAGGGTCTGACGGTAGTGGCGGCGAAGGTTGTCCAGCTCGCCGGCGAGACCGGTCAGGCGGTTCTGGTAATCTCCCAAGGCGCGCTCTACATAGCGGATATCCTGAGCCGTGCCGCCCTGGGTCATAGGTTTGAAACCGAGGTGGCGCTTGACCATATCTCGGGCCACTGACGGCCCCAGCAAGCCCGAGAGGTTGATTTCCACCTGATCACGAAGCCGTCTTAGTTGATAGGGTCGGTACTCAACATTGGGTAGTTTTAGCTGCCCGAGGGCTCGTTCTACTTCTCGCTCGGCAACTTCCAAACCAAGAGGTTCGGCCATTTGACGCACAAAATCAGCTGAAGAACTTGCAAGCAGTTCGCGGCGCTGGGGGCGTGATAGAGCTCCCAGGGAGCAAGCTTGTGCGGCGCTTGTTTCTTCGTTGGTGCTTGTGCTGAGTACCGAAATCAGTGCAAAGATCGTTACGTTCGCTGTCAGGCTGACAAATGTAAATATGTGCCAGTTGCTGTAATCCGGAATCAGCGGGGCCCCCAGCCATTCCAGCAGGTTGGCTGTATGGGAGAACGGCAGTACCAGCGTTACCACCCAAATCACCAGGCCGGCTATAAGCCCCGCAATCAGCCCGCGGCGGTTGCCTTCCGGCCAGTAAATGACGCCCAGGGCGCCAGGCAGCAATTGCAGAGTTCCGGAAAGCGAAATCGCCCCGAGAATGGACAAATCCAGATTCTTGCCAAGAGTTTCATGGAATAGCAGTGCCAGAAGGATGATTGCGGCAATCAGCAGGCGTTTGGTCCATTGCAGCCAGCGATAAATATCCCCCTGATCTTTCGGAGTCTTCAGTGGTAACACCACGTGGTTCAGCACCATCCCGGCGAGTGCCAGGGTGCTGACAATCATCAGGCCGCTGGCGGCCGAAAGCCCGGCAATGTACATGAGTAGAGTAAGCGCCGGACTTTCCAGTGCCTGGGCAATACCGAGCGTGTAAAAGTTTGGGCCAGTTGTAACCTCCAGCGCCTGGCCGCCCCACAGAATCAGCGGTATCGGAATGCCCAGCAGCAACAAGTAGAGGGGTAGCCCCCAGCTGGCCTTTGCCAGAGCTTTGGGAGAGGGGGTCTCGCTGAACGTCATGTGGTACATATGCGGCAATACCAGCGCACCGGCGAAGGACATCAGCATAAGTGCACGCCAGCTGCCGTCGTCAATGCTCAGAGACATGGTAGTGGCTGGGGTAGTGTTGCCGGCCAGCCAGGTTTCCAGGCCGCTCATACCATCAAATACGCCAAAAAGAATAACGCCGCCAATGACCAGAAGGGCGATAAGTTTGACCAGTGAATCGAAGGCAATGGCGAGTACCAGCCCTGGATGGTTTTCTGCATCCTGGTTGCGCCGGGCGCCAAACAGCACGGCGAACAACACCACGATGAGGCTGAACATAACGCTGATCAGGCGTGGTGAGGTGTCCGGAGCGAGGATACTCGCAGATGTCGACACGGCCTGGATTTGCATGCTCAGCAGAGAAAGAATGGCAACGCCCGAGCACAACGTAACAAGCGTCCCCGCCCACTGGCTGCGGTACCGATAGGCAAACAGGTCGGCGAGTGAGGTCAGTTGATAGGCCCGGCCGATCCTCAAGATGGGGTTGAGCAGAACCGGGGCCAGCAGGAAGGCGCCGCTGATACCGAGGTAATAGGCGAGGAAGCCGTATCCGGATTCGGCCGCCACGCCGACCGCTGCGTAAACCGCCCAGATTCCTGCATACACGCCAAGGCTCAGAGTGTAAACCAGTGGATGGCGTACCCAGTGGCGGGGCACCATGCCACGCTCCGTCATCCAGGCAATGCCGAACAGGATGACAAGGTATAGCAGGCTGGCAAGCAAAAGCCCCGAAGCACTAAAACTCATTGGGGTCTCGTCGCCATTCAAGCCAGAACCCGATGGCTATAAGGCCTGCCCACACCACGAAGGGGCTGTACCAGGCGTTCCCGGGAGAGATCCACCAGTCAAGAATGTTGGGTGAAAAGATATAGATGGCCAGAACCAGCAGAAAAACGAGACGGTAGATATACATCAGGCATGCGATCCGCGCTGAAGTTTGTGAAAGGCTTTATACCACGACAGTCACCGTGATGTCAGGTGAACGGCCCCGCGTTTCCAGTGTGTGCAGGCCCATTCCAGCAGATCTTCCACCGACCCGGCCAGTAATGATTGTGGTGGCCGCTGGTTCAGTGCCTTCAATGCGGCAAACAGGTTCTCTGCCGGTGTGTGTTTATCCAGCGCTGGAGCGTGGTTCTGTTTGGATAGCTTTTGTCCCTGATCGTTAACAACTACGGGAATATGAAGCCAGCGCGGTGGTGCTGCCTCCAGAGCACGGTAAATCTGTAATTGCTGAGCGGTCATGTCCAGCAGGTCTGAGCCGCGAACCACATGGGTAATGCCCTGCGAGATATCATCTACTACCACAGCGAGTTGATAGGCAAAAAAGCCCTCCTTGCGCAGAATGACAGGATCGTCGATTTCCGCCCGGACAACCTGATGCTGCGGCCCCAGTAGCTGATCCTGCCAGTGACACTGCTCATCGTTGAGAGCAAAGCGTATGGCGAAGGGCTGATCGGAGGTTGTGGTGCCGCCATCCCTGCACTGGCGCGGGTGCCGGCCATGATTGGCTTGGAGCTGTTTGCGCGAGCAGCTGCAGCGGTAGGCGCTGCCCTTGCTTAGCAGGTACTCGATGGCTGAGTGGTAGGCCGGGTGATGTTGGGACTGAAAGTGTACGGGACCGTCGGGAAACAGGCCGTGGGTGTCAAGGCTGTTGAGGATTTCGCCGGTGGCTTCTGGTGGCTCCCGCAGTGGGTCGAGATCTTCAATGCGGATAAGCCAATGTCCTTCGCAGGACTTAGCTTCCAGATAGCTGGCCAGAGCTGTGACCAGAGAGCCGAAATGAAGCGGCCCTGTGGGTGAGGGTGCAAAACGGCCCCGGTAGTCGTGAAGGCTGCTCATGGATAAGGCTGATTGGCCGGCAAGGCCTTAAAGGGCAGCGCCGGCCAGATCGGGCTTGCCGCCTTAGATGCCAGTCTGGCGCTCGCGGATTTCGGCCAGGGTTTTGCAATCAATGCACAGCGTTGCGGTCGGGCGTGCCTCCAGGCGACGTATGCCTATCTCCACGCCACACTGGTCGCAAAAACCGTAGTCGTCTTTGTCGATGCGGTCGACGGTCTGATCGATTTTCTTGATCAGTTTGCGCTCGCGGTCGCGGGTGCGCAGTTCGAGGCTGAACTCTTCTTCCTGAGTTGCGCGGTCACTGGGGTCCGCGTAGTTTGCAGCATCTTCCTGCATGTGGTGCATGGTGCGATCCACTTCTTCCATGAGCTCCTGCTTCCATTGCCGCAGCAGCTCTTTGAAGTGCTCCCGCATGTCAGCACTCATGTAGTCTTCACCCTTCTTCATTTCATAAGGGGTGAAGTTGGTGAAACGTTCGCGTGATTGGTTTGATGTGTTTGCCATTTAACCCGGCCTCTTTTTTATACTTCACAAGGACGCTTAGCTTTCCTGCGCGCCAGCCCCCGCTGCGGCGCGGCTATAATTTGGATGAAGCAGTCGTCCTGAAACGGGATTTGGCGGAAAATAGCAGATTAGTCACGGGGGTGCCAGCATTGTGATGTCTACTTCGCATTTGGAGAGCCTATGAAGTTTCCCGAGCCCTTGATTGAAGGGAGTCTTATCCGACGTTATAAACGTTTTCTGGCGGATGTGCGGTTGCCCGATAGCACTGAAATAACGGCCCATTGCCCGAATACCGGTTCCATGCTGGGCTGCCAGCCGCCTGATGGCAGGGTGTGGCTGAGCCGCAGCAACAACCCGGCGCGCAAGTTGCCGTATACCTGGGAACTTGTTGAAACGGCACCTGGCACGCTCGCGTGTGTAAATACGGCAAGACCTAACGCGCAGGCGCGTGAGGCGATTGAAGCGGGCCGTATCAGCGAACTGGTCGGATACAGTCATTGTCGTCCAGAAGTAAAGTATGGCGAGGAAAAAAGCCGGATTGATCTGTTACTCTCCGGGCATGAGGCGGAGCCGGATGCCTGGGTAGAAGTGAAGAACGTAACCCTTGAGGTAAACGGCCAGGGCTTCTTTCCGGACGCGGTTACAACCCGCGGGCAGAAGCATCTGCGAGAACTGATGGCTCAGGTTGCGCTCGGTGATCGTGCCGTGCTGTTTTTTGTGGTGAATCATACTGGCATTGAAACTGTGCGGCCTGCAGATCACATCGACCAGCATTACGGTCAGTTGTTGCGGCAAGCGTGTGATGCGGGTGTAGAGATAGTGGCCTACCGGGCAAACCTTGCCAATGATGATGGCAGTCCATCCGGCAGGATGGCGCTGACTGAAGCGGTGCCGGTTATTCTGGAAGTCTGACTTCCAGCATCTCCCCGGTTTCCCGTATATCCAGAGCGATGAGTGCATCGCCCTGACAAGGCCCGGCAATGCACTCACCGTCGCCGGGCTTGAACAGGGCTCCGTGAGTTGAGCACTGAAGGAACAGGTTGTCGGCATCCATGAAGCGGCCCGGCATCCAGTTCAGTTCAATGCCCATGTGTGGGCACTGGTTCAGGTAGGCTCTGGGCGTGGTGCTATCCAGAAACACGAACCCGGTCGTTGGCAGGGTGTCAGTATTCTGATCAGCGCTGGCCAGCGAGAATTCAATAAACCGGCCGACCTGTAACTCCTGCCTGCTGCATACCGTTTGCCACTGGTCCGCTTGCCTGTCTGTCATTTGCCCTTGCTGTACCGCATTCGTGTGCCGTGGTTCAGAGACATCACGATCTCTTCTGCCTCAAGGCTTTGAGGAAAGAAGCATCCGGAAATCTTGGCACCCGCAATACTGGCTCCTTCCATGTTTGAGTGGCTGAAATCTATACCCCTGATATCAGAGCCCCGAAAATAGGCGTTGCTCAGGTCAAGCCCATGAGCATTCATCCCGCGCAAGTCCAGCCCCCTGAAGTCTCCATGGGCAAGACTGGGCAGGTCTCCCCGCGCTGATTTTTCCGCATTGAAGGCAGTAATATCTTCTTTGCGAAGCGTTTCGTAGAGCGGGTCTGTGATATGGCGCACTGCATCGGTTTCCATGATCCTTCCTTATGGCGTTCTGTTCCGGTTCTTCCGCGAGTATAGCTTGCCCTCGCTCTTTAACGGTCTTGATGGCATTGGCCGGTTACTTGGAAGTCAGGCCAAAGTGCTGCCGGATTCTGCCTGCAACCGCCTCTGCAACATGTTCCCGATCGCTGCGCAGGTGCACGGTATGGCTTTTTTCTTCCGCCGTGAGGGGTTCAAACCAGTCTTTTTGGGCATCCAGAAGTTCCTCTGTCGCTTCCGAGGCGTCGCCCTTGCGTTTGCGCACCCATTCCTTGCGCAGCTCCTCCGGGGCCTCACAGTGAATCAGCGCAAAGGGGACTCCCTGACTTTCTGCGACAGCGGCAAACAGCGCTCGTTCGCGCTCTTTCAGGCAGGCAGCGTCGGCGATAACCGGCAAGCCGGCAGCGAGCAGGTCGCAGGCAAGCTTCGCCAGGCGTTCGTAGGTTTTTTCGTTAGCTTCGGCAGAGTACAGCTTGCCCCCGGTGGGCGACTGACTGTCCTCCAGCGGCGCCAGCCCATGCAGTCGCTTGCGCTCAATGTCAGACCGCAGTCGGATAAGGCCCAGCTCACTCGACATGGCTGCGCTGACACAGGTTTTGCCGCTGGCAGAGAGGCCCACTGTGGCCAGCAGATAGCGATTCGGGATGCTGCCGTAATCTTCTGCCAGCTGGGCATAATCGCGATACCGCTGCATCAGAGTCTCTTTTTCACCTTCACTCAGGGACGGATTGGCCAGGGTGAAAAGCGCAATCTTGGCCCTTACCAGCGCCCGGTAAGCCTTGTAGAGGGGCAGCAGGGGCAGGGCCTCAAAATCGTCGCGATATTCCAGATAGGTATTCAGAACCAGGTTTGCCAGAGCAGATTCGC
The DNA here is from genome assembly GCF_900142385.1 of Marinobacter antarcticus. NCBI lineage: Bacteria > Pseudomonadati > Pseudomonadota > Gammaproteobacteria > Pseudomonadales > Marinobacteraceae > Marinobacter > Marinobacter antarcticus. The sequence goes on along the minus strand of NZ_FRAQ01000001.1, from coordinate 17,113 downwards.
GTCGGGATTCCAGATCCATCAGCAAAAATGCCAGGTCATTGATGACATCGATCCAGCGGAAGGGCTCATTGAATTCGATACAATCGAAAACCGTGACCTTGCCGTCGTAAACGGTGATGTTAGCCAGGTGCAGGTCGCCGTGGCATTCCCGTACCAGGCCATCTGCACGCCGCTTGGCAATGAGATCCCGGTGGCGTTCGAAGGTGGTCTGTGTCCAGGCTTCGAGATTGTCGAGCTGGCTTAGCAGGTCTTTGTCGTCGATCATCGGCCGAATCTGGTCAAAATTTTCCTGCATGGCCGCGTAAACAGCTTCCGGGGTGCCCAGAGGTTTATCGTCTGGTATCGGTTCCAGGCTGTCGTGGAAGCCGGCTACCTGCTGCGCGAGGCTGGATAAGAGTTCTGGCTTGAGGTCGCCGGTTTCCTGCATATGGTCAAATAGCTGGTTCTGGCGGAACTGGCGCATTTTCAACAGGTATTCAAACGGCTCGCCTTCGCCGCCGATGACGGGCTGCTCGGGGGTTCCTGTAATCGGGAGTACTTCCAGGTACAGAGGTTCTGCCAGGCGACGGTTCAGGCGCAGCTCTTCTTCGCAAAAGTGCTTCCGGCGCGCCAGTGTGGAAAAATCAAGAAACCCGAAATTCATAGGCTTTTTGATCTTGTAGGCGTATTGGCCGGTCAGGATTACCTGAGAAATGTGAGTTTCGATAATCTGGAATCCGTCAACCGGATGGTTGTACAGCTCGGGGTTTTGCAGTGCCAGTAACAGACTGCCTGGGGGTGTTTCACTCACGTTGTGCTCCTCGCTTCCCTGAACTCATTGATTTTTATTGCACCATCATAACGGGCAGGTTACATAAATAACACATAGTTGGCCTGCCTTATGTCGTGCAGGCTTCGTTATAATCCGCCCATGAAAAAAAACAGATCTCCTTCGAAGCCCAACAGAAAATCCCCAAGTAAAAACAGCCGGAACAGACGCAGCCCCTGGTTCTGGAAAATTTTTATCCGAGTGTCCGCTATTGGCCTTGTGTTGCTGGCGGGCTGGATGGTCTATCTCGATGCGGTTGTCACCGACCGGTTCGAGGGGCGGCGGTTTGAAGTGCCCTCGCGGGTTTATGCACGGCCTTTGGAGCTCTACGACGGCGCCGGTGTGAGCTCCGGAGCGCTGGAGCGGGAGCTGACGCTATCGGGTTACCGAAAGGGTGATGGCGTAAAACCTGGAAGTTATCGCCGTAACGGTGGCCATTTTATTATCAGCACCCGGGGATTTCGCTTTCCTGATGGTGATGAGCCCCGGCGTAAGCTTTCGTTGAATATCTACGGAGACCGGATTCAGGACTTTTCTGTGTCAGCTGGTGGCAGCGCAGCGATTGTGCGACTTGAACCGGCTCGTATCGGCGGGATATATCCTGCTCACAAAGAAGATCGGATTCTGGTGCGCCTGGATGAAGTTCCGGCTCTGCTGCCTACCGCACTGATGGCGGTTGAAGATCGGAGGTTCTACGATCACTTCGGAATTGCTCCGGCCTCCATTGGTCGCGCCATGCTGGCCAATATAAGTGCAGGGCAGATCGTTCAGGGCGGAAGTACCCTGACACAGCAACTGGTGAAAAACTTCTTTCTTACCCGGGATCAGACCTTACTGCGCAAGGGCAATGAGGCCCTGATGTCGATTCTGCTCGAGTTGCATTACGAGAAAGACGACATACTGGAAACCTATCTGAACGAAGTGTATCTGGGGCAGGCAGGCACCCGGAGCATTAACGGGTTCGGGCTGGCCAGTCAGTTTTATTTCGGCGAGTCACTGAAAGATCTGGATGTGCATCAGATCGCCCTGCTTGTGGGTATGGTCAAAGGGCCAAGCTACTACAATCCCCGCCGGCACCCTGATCGGGCCACGCAGCGGCGTAATCTGGTCATCAGCGAGATGGAAGATGCGGGCCTTATCGAACCGTCGAAGGCCGCTCGTGCCCGTGGCTTGGCGCTTGGCGTCAGCGCCAAGCCTTCGTACTCTGAAAATCGCTATCCCGCCTATATCGATCTTGTCCGGCGGCACCTGGCACGGGATTACAAAGAAGAGGATCTGCGCAGCGAAGGGCTTCGGATATTCACCACGCTCAACCCGGCTATTCAGTATGCCGCTGAGTATGCCGTTACCGACACCCTGCCAAGGCTGGCAAGCGGCGATATGGCCAAAGCTCTGGAAGCGACGCTCGTAGTGACCGCCAAAGATACTGGGGAGGTGCTCGCGCTCGTGGGCGGAAAAGATCCGCAGTATGCGGGATTCAACCGGGCCCTGGACGCCAATCGCCCGATTGGCTCGCTGATCAAACCCTTTACCTACCTGACAGCACTGGAGCAGCCGGAGCGCTATACCTTGATGACCCCGGTGCTGGATAAGTCCTTCACCCTGGAGTTCGATGATGGGCGGCGCTGGGAGCCCAAAAACTACGACGGTAAAGAGCGGGGGGAGGTTCCTCTGCATCGCGCTCTTTCGCACTCCTATAACCTGCCGGCGGTTCGGGTAGGACTCGATGTTGGTATCCCGGCCGTCCGCAAGACCCTGCGAGCGTTTGGTGTAATTACACCAATTTCCGAATATCCCTCCATGCTGCTTGGTTCGATTGCCATGAGCCCTGTTACAGTTGCTCAGATGTATCAGGGGTTGGCCACCTCCGGATTCAACACGCCTCTGCGCACCATCCGGGAGGTGACGGATGCCGGCGGGCAAGCGCTTTCACGCTATAGACTGGAGGTGGACCAGGTTGCGGACCCGGCTGCAGTGCATCTTTTGCAGTACGCAATGCAGGAAACCATGCACGAAGGCACCGGGCGCTGGGCTTACAACACGGTTCCAAAGGAGCTGTCGCTCGCCGGCAAAACAGGCACAACCGATGACGGTCGCGATTCCTGGTTTGCCGGCTTCAGCGGCGATTTGCTGGCCGTCGCCTGGGTAGGGCGTGACGATAACGGCCCAACGGCACTGACCGGGGCCACCGGGGCTTTGCCGGTCTGGTCGCGTTTCATGGCGCAGGTGCCACAACACGGATTTTCCCCGGTGGTGCCCGACGGTGTTAATTATCACTGGGTAAATTCTGAAAAACAGGCGTTAACAGACGAGTATTGCGATAATGCGCGCCTTCTGCCGTTTATATCGGGTAGCGAGCCGACACAGAAGGTGTCTTGCTCCGGTACCTTTGAGCGGAAAATTCGAGGCTGGTTTGAAGGATTGTTCCAATGAGTAGGCAAGGTGTTTTTCATGCAGGTATGTTGGCGGGGCTTTTGACCTTGGCCGGATGCGCTTCCGGCCCGGGAGGTTCTATTTATGTGCCCGCGGGGGGCGCCTCCCGCGCGCCGGAACCACCACAGACGGCTGAGGATAGAGATGAGCCTCAGGTCTGGCGCAAAAGCGAACAGACTGAAGCCCAAGAGCCGGAGCAGACGCAGCGCAGCAGCAAGCCGAGTTACCGGGATGCCGGGGATGACTTGTCACCGGCAGCCCTGAGCCTGGTTCGTGAGGCAGACGATCTTTTGAAGAGTGGTGATGCCCAGGGAGCCATTGTTCGGTTGGAGCGCGCGCAACGGATCGCGCCCAGCTCGGCAGAGGTTTACTTTAAGCTGTCGGAGGCTTATGTGGCCGGTAACAAGCTCGGGCCTGCAGAGCAATTTACCCTGAAGGGGTTATCACTGGCGGGGAATGATCTCCGTCTGCAGCGTGCGGGCTGGCTTTTGCTGGCGGATATTCGCAGGGCCCGGGGTAATGTGGCGGGAGCCAATCAGGCAGAAGATCGGGCCTCTGCCCTGTAACTGACGTGTTGCTGAATCTTCCTGCCCGGAAACTTTCCGGGCAGAGAAGTAGCTGTACTTACAGTCCGGCGTTTTTCAGCCGGTTAGCGTGTTGCTTGAAGACCGCTTTCGGGTCTGTCTCAAACAGGCTGTGAAGGCCCAGTAACTGATTCACTTCATCCAGGTGGTTCATAAAGTAATTGTCGCGAATGACTTGGCCGAAGTGGTTGCTGCAGCGACCCACAAGGCCATCATTCTTGCCAAACCCGAAGGCCAACCTGGTGGTGCCGAGCAAGGCGTCTGAGAGATCGAGTGCGTTGGTCAGAACCCCGGTGCCGCCCCAGGAATAGAACCGTATACCGTTTGCCGAATAGGCGCCTTCACCGCACGCAGAGGCCGGCATGCCAGCAGGCGCGAAGTTGTTGAACTCGGCGCTTCCCTGGGTGGTCAGTGATTGAAGGCTGGAGCGCACGTCCTGATTGTAACCCCCACCAGACAACGCATCGATAAGAGTACCGAGAGCATTGCCCAGAGTGACCGCCAGGCCTTCAGCGGGTGAGTTGTAGATAAGATCAGCAACGGGGGAACCTGTATGTGGAGAGCCAACGGACGTTACAGAGGCGACCAGATCAGGGCGGACTGTTGCGATATAGCGGGCAGTAGGTCCGCCGTGGCTGTGACCGATCAGGTTCACCTTGCCGTGAACGGCCGCAATGGCCTCCACCTGTGGCAGCAAGGCCTCGCCACGAGCGATGGTGCTGTCGAGCGCTGGAACCTGGGTGGTATAAACATCCGCGCCATTCTTGCGCAGATCTTCCGCGATGCCATACCAGTAGTCCACACCGGCGATGGAATCGAAGCCAAACATGCCGTGAACCAACACGACGGGATAACGGGTGTCGGCGTAGTCTGCAGGTTTGGAATTCCACCACCAGGCGGCAGAGGGAGCTGACCAGGCGATGGTCATAACCAGAGTTATTATTTTGATCCAGAGTTTCATTGTATTTCCTACAGTTTGAGGTTGTGTTTGTTATTCAAACTGCGGCTCAACCTAACGGGTTGCTCCAGATACTGCATGCTTATGCCGTAACGTGCGGAATAAAGCCTCTGTGTGCGGACTTCCATGTTGTATTTGTTAGATGTATGCCGTCAGAGCATCTCCGTAGAGATACGGCCATAATTTGATCAGTTGGGGAGGCAAGTCAACGGCAGAAGAGGTAAACCTGATGTATTGGCAGCTAAAGTGTGATGATGTTCGCGAAACTGGCCCGGCAGGAAACATTAACACGTCAGATCCTGCCGGATCAGTTTCGGAAAACTGCTTGTCTGGTCTTTTAGAGAGTAGCCATTAGAGGGTAGCCATCACTTTTTTCGCAGCTTTGACCGTATCAGCAATATCTTCATCCGTCAGGGCTGCGCTGGTAAAGCCAGCCTCAAATGCGGACGGCGCAAGATAAATGCCCTCCTTAAGCATGCCCTGGAAGAATTTCTTGAAGCGCTCCACGTCACAGCCCATAACCTGGTCGAAGCGGGTGATGCTGGACTCTTCTGTGAAAAAGAAACCGAACATGGCGCCAGCGCCCTGAACAGTCAGGGGGACGCCCGTCGCATCGGCTGCTGCCTTGAGGCCATCACGCACCGCAAGAGTCTTTTGAGTCAGACGATCGTGAAAACCTGGTTCGGAGATGGCGTTCAAAGTGGCGAGGCCGGCGCACATGGCCAGCGGATTGCCGCTCAATGTGCCAGCCTGGTAAACCGGGCCAAGGGGAGCGATGTGTTCCATGATTTTCCGCTTGCCACCGAAGGCCCCAACTGGCAGCCCACCACCAATGACTTTGCCAAGTGCCGTCAGATCCGGGGTAACGCCATATAAGCCCTGAGCCCCACCGAGGGATACCCGGAACCCGGTCATTACCTCGTCAAAGATCAGCACCGTTCCGTGTTCATCGCAGATTTCCCGAAGCCCTTCCAGGAAGCCCGGAACCGGGGGGATGCAGTTCATGTTGCCCGCTACCGGCTCTACGATAATGGCGGCAATCTGGTCGCCCATTTCTTTGAAAGTTTCACGCACGCCATCGATATCGTTGAAATCCAGAGTCAGCGTGAGCTCTGCCAGGCTGGCGGGGATGCCAGGTGAATTCGGTACGCCCAGTGTCAGTGCCCCGGAACCGGCCTTCACAAGCAGTGAATCCACATGCCCGTGATAGCAGCCTTCAAATTTTACGATCTTGTCGCGCCCGGTGTAGCCGCGGGCAAGACGGATGGCGCTCATGGTGGCTTCTGTGCCGGAATTCACCATGCGAACCAGATCAATCGAGGGCACCAGTTCGCAAACCTTGCGTGCCATATCGGTCTCGATCGAGGTGGGTGCACCATAGCCGATGCCGAGTTCCACTTGGGCGTGTAGAGCATCTTTGATGCGTTGGTCAGAGTGGCCAAGAATCATCGGGCCCCAAGAGCCAATGTAATCGATATAACGCTGGCCGTCCTCGTCGTACAGATATGCGCCCTGGGCGTGATTAAAAAAGATCGGGGTGCCGCCTACACCGCGGAACGCCCGAACCGGGGAGTTAACGCCACCAGGAATGTACTTCTGGGCCTGCTCGAACAGGGTTTCTGAGTGCGTCATGTGTGAGAGCTCCTGTTATCGGGGATTAAAAAGAGTGGGTGGTGGCTGGCAAACAGCCTCTGAAATGTTTTTGCATTCTGTTCTGTCGCTTCAGGGTTGCCCCCGAAAAGCCCGCCGACAACGGCCAACAGGTCAGCGCCTGCCCGGATGAGCAGCTCACCGTTGTCTGTGGAAATACCGCCAATAGCGGTAACTGGCCGGTTGAAGCGTTTTGCTTTAGTCAGTATGTTGGTTGCAGCTGCCGGAGCTTCCGGTTTGGTTGTTGATGTAAAGAAGCGGCCAAAGGCCAGATAGTCTGCGCCTGCCTCCATGGCCGTCTTTGCCAGTGCCAGGTCTGCATGGCAGGTAATGCCGATAATGGCATTATCTCCGAGCAGGCGGCGTGCCTCTGCGGCAGAGACGTCTGACTGGCCAAGGTGCACGCCTGCAGCGCCTATGCGTTTTGCAAGCTCTGCATCATCGTTAATAAGCAGTGGAACGCGGGCGGCAGCGCAGACTGACTGCAGATTTCTGGCGTGTGTAAGGCGTTCCGCCATCGGAGCCGACTTCTCGCGGTATTGTACCATCACTGTGCCGCCGCGAATCGCCGCTTCCACGGAAGCAATCAAAGTTGCCGGAGGTGTAAGTTGGCTGTCGGTAATCGCGTAAAGTCCGATTGGGACGCGTGTGTTCATCGTTCCCACAGAATGCCCCGGTCCGGAACTGGCTGGCCCCTGCCCACCTCAAGCGCGTGCAGAATAGTGCGGTGCACGTAATTCTGAGCCTGGGAAATTGCGGCGCGGGGTGAAAGCCCCTGAGCTCGGCCGGCCGCAATCGCCGCTGCAAGTGTGCAGCCGGTACCGTGATACTCGCCTCCAATGCGCTCGATATCCCATGACATAGGCGCAGGCGAATGGCTATAAAGCGTATTGGTGATACGAATGCCCGTGCCATGCCCGCCTGTTGCCAACACCGATGTGCAGCCTTTCTCGAGCAGTTTACGTGCCGCCTCGTCCGGGTTTTCGCTCTCTCCCAGCAGTGCCAGTTCTATGCCGTTAGGAGTGATCATTTCGGCCAGCGGAAACAGCCGCTGTTTCATGGCGGCAAGTAGCTCGTCATTGGCAAGATCACCGCCTCCTGCAGCCTTGATTACCGGGTCGGTTATGATTGGAATATCCGGATGCTTTTCAAGAAACTCTGCGAGCACATCGACTACCGCAGCGCTGCCGAGGGCGCCGGTTTTAACCGCGTGTATGGGCGCGTCCTCAGAGATGCACTTGAGTTGCTGGCGAATCAGTTCCGGGTTGACGGCTTCGGCACCATATACATTCCGGGTGTCCTGAACGGTCAGGCAGGTGAGCACCGGTAACGGGTGGCACCCCAGTGAAGTGATTGCCTGAATATCTGCCTGGATGCCGGCGCCGCCGGAAGGATCGAGGCCAGAAAGAACAAGTATCTGAGGGCGGGTGTAGTGTCGGATGGCTAAAGCTCCCTAGAAAGGTCTAACGACGGCGAGAATAACAACTGCCAGCAGGATGAATACTGGCAGCTCATTGAACCAGCGGTAGAATACATGGCCGCGGGTATTGCGATCTTCGCGAAACACCTTGACCAGATGTCCGCAATAAAAGTGATAAATAATCAGCAGTGCCACAAGCACCAGCTTTACGTGCAACCAGCCCTGGCTGAAATAGCCTGATACATTATAACTGAGCAGCCAGACGCCAAATATCACGGTGGCAATCATCGAAGGTGTTGTGATGCCCCGGTAGAGTTTCCGCTCCATGATTTTGAAACGCTCGCGCCCCGGCTCATCCTCACAGGCGGCATGGTAGACAAACAGCCTTGGCAGATAAAAAATGCCGGCGAACCAGCACACCATAGAAATTATGTGAAAGGCTTTAACCCACAGCATTGGTCAGCTCCGTCGATATTGGTAATAGCTTTCGATATCAGATTTAAGCACCACGCCATAAACCCGTAGAATCATTGGCGCTACATGGCGCTGCACATACAAAGCCTCAGCATTGGTCGTCTCAAACTCGTTCAGCGCCTCTTCGAGCGTGGCCTGATACTGTACCGGGGCGATTTCGCGCCGGTTAGCGGGGATATCCATCAGATCGATAGATTCCGGTGGGTCAGTCCCTTCACCGGTTGCCATCTTCTCGGAGTCTTCCAGATACCGTGCCAGATCGACGGCGGGAAACAGAGAAGTTGGTCCGTTGCTGCCTTCCACTAGCAGCCATTTAGGCTCAGCTTTCAGCGCTTTTCGCGCTTCTTCAGAAGTCAGATGCCTGTCAATTCGCAAAATACTCTTATCCATGATCGCGGCCACAGAGATCCGGCGCAAGGCCTGAATAACCGGCGAACTCTGATAGCTCAGACCCTGGCTTTTCAGTACGGTAAGGAATAGCGACTTTTTTCCGAAGGCCTCGCTGGTGATCAGCGTGGAGGTGGTGATGATAAGCATGCCCGGTAGAATGATGTGCGGGTTCCGGGTTAATTCCATCAGTGCCATCAAGGCCGCCAGAGGTGCTTGCAGCACGGCGCCCATCATGGCGCCCATTCCGAGCATGGCGTAAAAGCCTACGGATGAGGCATGGATTGGTATGATCTCCGCGCCTATGAGTCCCATGGCTCCGCCAAGCGTTGCGCCCATGAACAGCGTTGGGCCGATAATGCTGCTTGGCATGCCCAGGCCAACAGACAGAGCTGTGATCACAAGCTTGGCAACCCCTGCGCTCAGCAGCATCCAGAGGCCGAGCTCGCCGTTTATGGTCTCATTGACTGTGTCGTAGCCAATTCCCATGATCTGAGGCACCAGAATGGCGGCAGGCACCATCAGAACGCCGGCAATAATTACTCGTAGCAAAATGGGGCGGTGGCTGAAGCGCCCCATGGAATCGACCAAGTGAATAAAAAGTGCCGCGGCAACACCAATAACCACAGCAACAACCAGAATCCAGGGTATCTCCAACATTGAGTTCATAGTCAGTGCGGGAACGCTGAACGCGGGCTCTGTGCCATACACAATCTGGGTTACGATAGCGGCGCTGACCGAGGCAAGAATGATGGGTGTGAAACCGGCAATGGTGTATTCCATCATTACCACTTCCATGGCAAATATAACCCCGGAAATCGGTGTGTTGAACGATGCGGAAATGGCGGCAGCACAGCCGCAGGCGACCAGCGTGCGGATACTGTTGTTAGGCAGCCGCATCCACTGCCCCATCAAGCTTGAAAATGCAGCACCCAAGTGCACGGCCGGACCTTCCCGGCCTGCGGATTGCCCGGTAACAACGGTTGTGACACCTACTATGAACTGAATAAAAGCACTTTTTGCAGTGATATAGCCCTGATGGTAATTCAGGCGTTCCATGACGTGAACAACCCCTACCTTCCGGTCATGGGTTGCCAGGCGGTGTAAAAGCAGGCCAAGACCAAGAGCACCGGCCAGAGGCAGCAGTCCCCGAGTAAGAATGTCCAGATTTTCAAATGCCTCAGAGTCGTTTCCCGGCAGAAAGTATCCCAAAGGCCACTCTATGGCCAGACGGAAAACCAGAATCACCCCACCGGTAACCAGTCCTGATAACAAGCCGAGGACAGCCAGTTGCGGCAACGAGTCGACGCCGGATAACCTGCGCGGAATCGCGGCGGTCAGTTTTTCACCAATCTGATGCCAGAATTTATTCATGGGTACCGGTGTTCCGGAACAGGAGAGTGGCCCGTCAGAGGGTTTCTGACAACATTGTAACCGTCGCCCTGTAAGCTGCAATAAGTCGTTGGTTTATCATGGTAGACTAAGACATTAAACTTCTAAATCCTGATACGACGTCGCTGGAGAGCAAGTTGATTAAAGTAGGTATCGTGGGCGGCACCGGGTATACCGGCGTCGAGCTGCTCAGAATTCTCGCGGTTCATCCGCAAGTTACGGTTAGCTGCATTACCTCAAGGTCGGAGGCCGGAACGTCGGTGGCCGACATGTACCCGAACCTCCGGGGACATTTTGATCTGGCCTACTCAGAGCCGGATCCCAGTGTTCTGGCAGCGTGTGATCTGGTGTTTTTTGCAACACCGCACGGTGTCGCCATGCGGATGGTTCCGGAGCTGATGGCTTCCGGTGTGCGGGTTGTTGATCTCTCGGCAGACTTCCGCCTTAAGGATCTGCAGGTCTGGTCTAAGTGGTACGGCATGCCCCATGAATCGCCGGAGTGGGTTGAAAAGGCGGTTTACGGATTACCTGAAGTCGTACGCGATGAGATCTCTAAAGCGCAGCTGGTTGCCAATCCCGGGTGTTACCCCACGGCAGTCCAGTTGGGCTTCCTGCCCTTGTTGGAACAGGGCCTGGTCGACCCGTCACGGTTGATTGCAGATGCCAAATCCGGAGCCAGTGGTGGCGGTCGTCAGGGCAAGATCGGCATGCTACACGGCGAGATAGGTGAAAGCTTCAAGGCATATGGCGCCTCAGGCCATCGTCATTTGCCGGAAATCCGTCAGGGCTTGTCTGCGGCCGCAGGCGTTGAAACCGGCGTTACATTTGTGCCCCACCTTGTTCCGATGATCCGTGGTATCGAAGCAACGCTTTACGCGGAACTGAAAACCCCGGCTGACTTTGAACGCCTGCAAGGGCTGTTCGAAGAGCGCTATCGTGACGAGCCGTTTGTTGATGTGATGCCTTTCGGTAGCCATCCGGAAACCCGCAGTGTGCGGGGAGCCAACTTGTGCCGTATGGCGCTGCACCGCCAGGAGCAGAGTGACGTTGTTATCATCTCCTCGGTTATCGACAACTTGGTCAAGGGTGCTGCCGGCCAGGCAGTCCAGAACATGAACATTATGTTTGGCCTGAAAGAAACGCTGGGTCTTGAAGCACCTGCATTGCTGCCCTGAGGAACGCCAGTGAGCGAACAACGTAAACCGGCTGAGGAATATGTTGTTATTCGCCATCGGCCGGGATACCGGCTGAGGCGGACTTCGATTCTGCTGGCGTTCACTCTTATCGCAGCTGCTGCGGGTTATGCCGCTGGGTTAGCTCAAGGAGGCTTTCGTTTCACCAATGTCGAAGCTTCCAACGAACGGTTGGAAGCTAAAGCCGCGACGCTGGAGGCCAATTATCGCGAGGCACAACAGCAACTGGTTAATCTGGAGCGTGGCAAGATAATTGATGAGCAAGCCCTGAATCAGGCACGGAAAATCATTGTTGATCTGGAAACCCGTGTTGGCGGTCTGAAGTCGGACCTTACTTTCTATAAAAATATCATGGCGCCATCCGAGACCAGCAAAGGGTTGCAAGTAGATAGCTTTTCCCTTTCCCGCGACCGCCAGGTTGGTGCATATAACTTCAAACTGGTGATGACTCAGGTTGGCAACAACAAGAGTTATATTTCAGGTGTCGTGGCGGTCAACATAATCGGTATGCGTGTTGATGAGAAAGAAGTCATCGCACTGCGCGACCTGTCTCAGGAAATTGAAGATCTTGGCGTAAAATTCCGCTTTCGGTATTTCCAGGATGTGGAAGGTAAGCTGACACTGCCTGACGGTTTCGAACCACTTGAGGTGCAGGTGGTTGCTCAGGCCGAAGGACGCAAATCTTCGCAGGCTGAACGCACATTCAACTGGGATGATCTAACGGAGAACTAGAAATGCTTGGCAAGAAAAAACAGAAGCCCCGCCGTCCCACTGGCAACTTTGACACTCTGATATCCTCACGCACGACCATAGAAGGCGATGTGCACTTCTCCGGTGGCTTGCATGTCGATGGCCATATTCGTGGCAAGGTATTGGCTGAGGATGGCAGCGATGCGGTTTTGCGGGTTTCGGAGGTGGGTGAGATTACCGGCGACATCGCGGCTCCGCACGTTATTATCAACGGCACAGTTCACGGCGATGTCTATGCGTTTACGCACCTGGAACTGGCAGAAAAGGCCGCCATTAACGGCAGCGTCTACTACAACCTTATCCAGATGGCCATGGGGTCATCGGTAAATGGCAATCTTGTTCATCAGCGTGAACCTTCCGGATTGTTGACGCAGGATAAGGCGCCCGCCATTGCGGCGGCTGAGGCTCTGCCCAACGCAGGTGCCGACGAGCTATCGGAAGATAGTGATGGAAAATTCGAATAGTTGATTGTTTTACTCAGGAATACCATAATCCTTGTCGTTGTATCAGGTAATCCGGAGGCGAACTTGAGTGTAGTTCAGCAGCAAATGGCAGCACCGCTGTTTTTCAGCGACAGTGCAGTCAACAAAGTACGTGAACTGGTTGAGGAGGAGGGGAACCCTGACCTCAGGCTGCGTGTGTTTGTCACGGGTGGCGGTTGTTCAGGATTCCAGTACGGATTCTCATTCGATGAAAGCCAAGATGAAGAAGACACCGCTATAGAACGGGACGGGGCCATTCTTCTGGTGGATCCCATGAGCTACCAGTATCTTGTGGGTGCCACCATCGATTACCAAGAAGGCCTGCAGGGTTCCCAATTTGTGGTGCAGAACCCCAATGCCAGCTCCACCTGTGGCTGCGGAAGCTCGTTTACGATCTGAGGTTTTGTTTGGTGGGCAGTTGCTCGGGAAAGAGGTTGCTGGTTCAGGCGGGGTATATGGCGCCAAGTATTCTGGGGCCCTTAGCTCCTGTTACGTCTGGCAGATTTCCCGGCTTGCGCTCCATTGTTTGCCGGGCCAGCCATGCAAATGCCGTCGGCTCTACCCACTGGGGATCAAGGCCCAAATCAGCGGTATCGAGCACACGGATAGGGCTGAGTGCCTGAGTAAGCTCCCTCATCAGCAGCCGGTTGCGCGTTCCCCCACCGCAAACATAAACAGTCATGGTTGGTGACTGAGGCATTTGCCGGACTGCTGTTATCACTGACAGCTGTAGCAGTGTGCGCTGAACGTCTTCTGGCCGTGTTTCCCCATGCCGCTGTACCAGAGTTTTAACCCACTCGAGATTGAATTTCTCTTTTCCGGTGCTTTTCGGGGCAGGGCGGTCGAAGTATGCATCCGAGAGCATATCGGTGAGTAGTGCCTGGTCTACGATGCCCTCCTGCGCCCAGCGGCCGTCTTCATCGTAAGAGCGTCCCGTCTGATCTTGGCACCAGGCATCCATCAAGGCATTTGCGGGCCCAGTGTCGAATCCTGTTACCGGGCTGCCGGGTTCACATGGAATCCAGGTTATATTCGCGATGCCACCGAGATTCAGGATGCACCTGTCTTCCGTTTCGGAGCCAAAGAAATGCTGATGGAAGGCGGGAACCAAAGGCGCACCCTGTCCACCTGCGGCCATGTCCCGGCTCCGGAAATCACCTACCGTTGTGACGCCGGTCTTTTCCGCAATGATGGCTGGGTTGCCTATTTGAAGAGAGAACCGGCCTGGGCCGGAAGGTTGATGGCGCAGAGTCTGCCCATGGCTACCGATCGCCCTGATTGAAGAGTGACCAACATTGGAGTTGCGGATCAGGTTTTCTGTCGCGTCTGCAAAAAGTAACCCTGTCAGCGTATCAAGTTCGCCTATCTCATCAGGTGTTGCCTGGTTCTGGCTTGCAAGGACCAGGCGATGATGCAGTTCTTTGGGGTAGGGGATGGAGTATGTGTCGTGGATGTGTACAGTTTTTCCCTGGAAAGAAACCAGCACGGCGTCTATGCCATCCATGCTGGTGCCAGACATCAGGCCTATCCAGGTATCCATTGGGTTTTTAGTCTTCCGAGGCCAGAGCAAGCTGCTGGTAGTTGGTTCTGAAAGCTTCAAACTGCGCAACTTGTTGCTCTGTATGCTTTTTGAACCGCGCGAGTTCAGAGGCAGGAATCGGCTTGGCGTCCGGGAGCTTCACAGTCCGGGAGTTCCGCGGTGAGCCATTAACCCGGAACTCATAGTGCAGGTGTGGCCCGGTCACCATGCCTGATGAGCCAACATAACCTAGGGTTTCGCCTTGTTTTACACGTATTCCGCTCTTCATGCCTTTGCCGATCCGGCTCATGTGAGCGTATAGGGTTGATATATTGTCGCCATGTTTCAGTACAACAGTGCGGCCATAGCCGCCTTTCCAGCCGGCAAACTGAACGCGGCCATTCCCTGCTGCTTTAATTGGCGTGCCCGGGGGGGCAGCGTAATCAGTGCCTTCATGAGGGCGAACAACATCCAGAACCGGGTGGCGGCGTTGAAGGTTAAACGCTGAAGAAACCCGTGCATTGATTGGGGTGCGCAAAAACGCTTTGCGCATACTTTTGCCGTCAGGCGTGTAATAGTCGCTGTCGCCATGGCTGTCTGTGTACAGCAAAGCAATGTTTTCCTCGCCCCGGTTTATAAAGCGGGCTGACAGAATGCGGCCGGTGCTGAACTTTTCTCCGTCGAGATACAGTTCCTCATAGACCACTTCAAACTGATCGCCTTTACGAACATCGTAGACAAAATCGATATCCCAGCCAAAAATTCCGGCAAGCTCCATTGTTAGCCGGTCATTTAGCCCGGCGTCACGGGCAGCGAGATAGAGTGAGCCATCGATTGTACCGGAAGCAAATGCCGGTTTTGGCTCGGGATCCCGTAATTCCGTTTGGCCTTTAAAAGACTCTTCTTGCCTCTCAATTTTCAATGTTTCCAGCAAGCTGCGCTTGAGTTCAACCCCAGCAAGCTCGCCTTCGTTACCGGTCGCAAAGCGGATGGTCTCGCCAGCGTAGAGGCGCTGCAGTTTATCGGCCTCGCCTTCTCCGTGGATAACAGAGAGCATGATCCCGTCATTGAATCCCGCCTTTTTGAAGAGGGACGATAGAGTGTCTCCAGACTTGATGTCGAATGTTTGCCAGTCCAGACGCAGCCCTGGCTCAGGGCTCACCGGGTTCTGTGTTTTCGAGGCAACTTCTGTCTGGTCAGCGGTAACTGCCTGGTCCGGAAAAACAGAGCGCGCCGGCTGCGGTTTTTGCGAGATGATCTCCGATGCACCGCCCTGTTCCAGATCAAGGGCATAGGACATCCGCTTGGCCTCAACATCGGCGCTGGGGCTCATCAGAATGGCAGCTGTCACTGCAACGGTCGCAGCGGCAGCAATGGTAATGTGTATTTTGGGGAACATTTTCAGCACGTGTTGCATCCGTTTTAATCGGTATTCCAGCAGGTTGTACTACCTAACTAAAGCTGTCATTTAAGTATAGACCAACAGATTACCGTATAAAAAGCATGTGGAACAGCGCCGAACATTACGGTTGTTGCGCTGTCCGCCGGATTTCTTGCGGCTTCATTGATATAATATGCCGGCTTCGGTTGCAGGTTTTGTTTAAAAACTGACCATATACACTGTAACAGGGCGCCGGGTAACTCACAGATTTCTTTTGTTGAAGTCTGTAACAGATAATTTTGTGAAACTGATTGGGGACGAGTAATTCATGGCATCTATTGATGAAGCGTTGGCCATTATCAAGCGAGGCGTAGACGAGCTGATTCCGGAAGGCGATCTGGTAGCAAAACTAAAAGAAGGTCGTCCGCTGCGCATTAAGGCGGGTTTCGATCCTACGGCCCCCGACCTCCATCTTGGGCATACTGTACTCATCAACAAATTGCGCCAGTTTCAGGACCTCGGTCATGAGGTGATTTTTCTGATCGGTGATTTCACCGGGAAAATTGGTGATCCTTCTGGCAAAAGCACTACTCGGCCTCCGTTGACGGATGAACAAGTCGCTCAGAATGCCATTACGTATAAAGAGCAGGTGTTTAAGATTCTCGATCGCGATAAAACCCGGGTTGTCTTCAACTCTGAGTGGATGAGCAAAATGACTGCGGTGGACATGATCCGGTTAGCGGGGCAGTACACGGTCGCGCGAATGCTCGAACGGGACGATTTCACCAAGCGTTATCGGGCAGAGCAGTCGATAGCCATTCATGAGTTTCTCTATCCTTTGATACAGGGTTACGACTCTGTAGCACTGAAAGCTGATGTTGAGCTGGGCGGTACGGACCAGAAGTTCAATCTCCTTATGGGGCGTATTCTGCAGAAACATTATGGTCAGTCTCCTCAGGCAGTTCTGACCATGCCGATCCTGGAAGGGTTGGATGGTGTCCAGAAAATGTCCAAATCTCTGGGCAACTACATCGGCGTTAATGATTCTCCGGGTGAAATGTACACCAAGCTCTTGTCTGTGCCGGATGAGTTGCTGTGGCGTTACTTTGAGCTTCTGAGCTTCCGTCCTCTTACTGAGGTAAGTGAGTTTCGAAGTGCAGTAGGCGAGGGGGCTAATCCCCAGGACTATAAAAAGCTGCTGGCAGAAGAGATTATTACCCGCTTCCATGATGAAGAGGCTGCTAAAACGGCGCACAAGTCCGCGGGTAACCGGGTAGCGCTCGGGGAGATTCCTGAAAACGTACCCGTCGTCGAGGTTTCACTGGATGGTCAGTCCGAGGTCTTGATGGCCTCTGTGTTGCGCATGGCTGGGCTGGTTAAGAATGGTGCGGCAGCGCGGGACGTTCTTGGTCGCGGAGCTGTTTTTGTGGATGGCCAGAAGTTTGAGGGCGATCGGGCGTTTGTCGAAGGTGACAGTTGCGTGATTCAGGCCGGAAAGAAGAAAATTGCCCGGGTTTTGATCACTGCTTGATCGATTTCAGGCTATTTTGGGTTTTTCCCAAAATGGCCGTTGACAGAACTGCGTGCGTCTGTAGAATGCGCATCTCCTTCGAGGGACACACCGCTGAGGCGGGATGATCTGAGAAGGGCAACTGTTTGAAAGTATTGAAGAAAGCGAGTTT